>JACRED010000012.1 GCA_016218415.1 Nitrosomonadales bacterium | reverse complement strand
TCCACCAGAACGACGGGCAGGAGGTCGAGCAGCAGGCGCAAAGGATGCACTCGTAGAGGCCGTTGAGTTCCTCGCGGTCGTCCGGCGACTGCAGACGTTCGCGCTCCGGTGGCGGATCGTTGTTGATCAGATAGGGTTTGACCGAATGGTATTGCTTGAAAAATTGCGTCATGTCCACGATCAGGTCGCGGATCACCGGCAACCCCGGCAGCGGTCGCAACTCCACCGGCTCCTTCAGCGACGACAGCGGCGTGATGCAGGCCAGACCGTTGCGCCCGTTGATGTTCATCGCGTCCGAACCGCACACCCCCTCGCGGCAGGACTTGCGCAATGACAGGCTGTCGTCCTGCTCCTTGATCAGCAGCAGCGCATCGAGCAGCATCATATTGCCCGCCTCGATATCCAGATCGTAGTCCTTCATGTACGGCTCACTGTCGGCATCCGGGTTGTAGCGGTAGATACGGAATTTCATCTGCTCGACCTTTCTAATATACGCGGGCTTTCAGCGGGAACGAATCCACGCTGAGCGGTTTCAGCCGCACCGGCTTGTAATCCAGCCGTCGTCCTTCGCGGAAATACAGGCTGTGCTTGAGCCAGTTCACGTCGTCCCGCTGCGGAAAATCCTCTCGCGCATGCGCGCCGCGGCTTTCCTGGCGCGCTGTCGCGGCGATCATGGTCGCCTGCGCCACCTCGATCAGATTATCCAGCTCCAGCGCCTCGATGCGCGCGGTGTTGAACACGCGGCTCTTGTCATGAATCCCGGTGTGCGCCACGCGCTCGGCGACCTGCTTGATCTGCTCCACGCCCTCGGCCAGCAAGCCGGGAAAACGGAACACGCCGCAATGTTTCTGCATGGTCCTGCGCATCGCGTCGCCGACTTCGGAAACGCGCTCGCCGTTCTTCTGGTTTTCCAGACGCACAAGGCGCTCCAGCGGACGCGCTGCGGCATCCTCGGGCAGCGGTTTTGGATGCGGGTCGTTTTTCAGGTCCTCGATGATCTGCCGTCCGGCTTCGCGTCCGAACACGATAAGATCGAGCAATGAGTTGCAACCCAGGCGGTTCGCGCCGTGCACCGACACGCATGCGCACTCGCCCACCGCATACAAGCCGTGCACCACCTCGTCCGGGCCGGTCTTGTACGGCGCCACGACCTGCCCGTGAAAATTGGTCGGGATGCCGCCCATCATGTAATGCGCGGTGGGCACCACCGGGATAGCCGCTTTGGCCGGATCGACATGCGCGAATTTCAACGCGATCTCGCGTATGCCGGGCAGGCGTGAACGGATCACGTCATCGCCAAGATGATCCAGCTTGAGCATCACATGATCGCCGCGCGGCCCACAGCCGCGCCCCTCGTTGATCTCTATCGTCATCGCGCGCGCGACCACGTCGCGGCTGGCCAGGTCCTTGGCATTCGGCGCATATTTGGGCATGAAGCGCTCGCCATGCCTGTTGACCAGATAACCGCCCTCGCCGCGCACACCTTCGGTGATCAGCACGCCCGCGCCGTATACGCCGGTCGGATGGAACTGGAAGAACTCCATGTCCTCCAGCGGAATCCCGGCACGCGCCGCCATGCCCAGCCCGTCGCCGGTATTGATATAGGCGTTGGTGCTGGACTGGAAGATGCGTCCAGCACCGCCGGTGGCGAACAGCGTGGCGCGCGCCTGAAAGATCATCACCTCGCCGGTTTCGATCTCCATCGCGGTCACGCCGAGCACATCGCCGTCCCCGTCGCGGATCAGATCCAGCGCCATCCATTCGATGAAAAAATTGGTGTTGGCTTTCACGTTCTGCTGGTACAGCGTATGCAGCAGCGCATGCCCGGTGCGGTCGGCAGCCGCGCAAGCGCGATCCACCGGGGTCTTGCCGTAATCCTGCATATGCCCGCCGAACGGACGCTGGTAAATTTTTCCGCTGTCGGTGCGGTCGAATGGCATGCCGAAATGTTCCAGCTCGTACACCACTTCCGGCGCAGCACGGCACATGAACTCGATCGCATCCTGGTCGCCCAGATAATCCGAACCTTTCACCGTGTCGTACATATGCCAGTGCCAGTTGTCCTCCTTGATGTTGCCCAGCGAGGCGGCGATACCGCCCTGCGCCGCGACGGTATGCGAACGGGTCGGAAACACCTTGGACAGCACCGCCACTTTCAGCCCGGCCTGGGCCAGCTGCAACGCCGCGCGCATCCCGGAACCGCCCGCGCCCACCACCACCACATCGAAAGTACGTTTCGCGACCGCCATTACATTCCCCAGAGTATCTGTACCGACCAGATCACATAAAGCAACAAAGCCAGTATCACCAGCACATGGATAACCAGCCGCACACCGGCCGGCTTGACGTAATCCATCACGATATCGCGTATGCCTATCCACGCGTGATAGAACAGGCTCAACAGGAACAGCAGGGTAAAAGTCCGCATCCATTGGCTGGAATACAGCGCCGTCCAGACATCGTAATCCACATACGGCTGCGCCAGCAGATAGCCGGCCAATGCCACGCAGTACACCGCCATCATCCCGGCGGTGATGCGCTGGATCAGCCAATCGCGCAGCCCGTAGTGCGCCCCGACGACAACGCGGTTCACCACAGCTGCGCTCCGGCAAATACGGTCAACGCCAGGCTTATAATCATCACCGCCCGGCTGCTGCTGCGCACCTGCGCGAGATCGCTCACCCAATGCAGATCGACCGCCAGATAACGCAGTCCGGCGCAGAAATGGTGCAGGAATGCCCACAGCAATCCGAGCGACATGATCTTGACAAACGGATGGCCCAGGATTTCAATCAGCCGTGTATAAGTCTCGATGGAGCGCAGGCTGTATTGCAGCGCCAGCAACAGCAACGGCAGCGCACAAAACAGCATCAGGCCGCTGATGCGGTGGAGTATGGATACGATACCGGGAAGCGGCAATTTGATGAGATGCAGGGCGAGGTGTTTGGGGCGTTTCTTATGCATTACCAGATCTCTGCCATGACAAAAACGGATGGGCATAATCGTACACCACTTTACCCAACAAAAAACTGCCAATGTGATTATCATACGGATGCCCCCGGATAATTCGAAACCCGCCCACAGGAGTCTGCAATGAAAGCACCCGTTCGCATCACCATCACCGGCGCCGCAGGGCAGATCGGCTACGCCACGCTGTTCCGCATCGCCAACGGCGACATGCTGGGACGCGAGCAGCCCGTCATCCTGCAATTGCTGGACTTGCCGCAGGCGCAGCAGATGTTGCGCGGCGTGGCGATGGAACTGGAGGACTGCGCCTTTCCGCTGTTGCAGCAGGTCATCATCACCGACGACCCCAAGGTCGCGTTCAGGGACACCGAAGTCGCGATGCTGATCGGCGCGCGTCCGCGCGGCAAGGGCATGGAACGCAAGGACCTGATCGAGGCCAACGGCGCGATCTTCTCGGCGCAGGGCAGGCTGCTCAACGAGCATGCCGCGCGCCACGTCAAGGTGCTGGTGGTGGGCAATCCCGCCAACACCAACGCGCTGATCGCGATGAAGAACGCCCCCGACCTCGATCCGCGCAATTTCACCGCGATGATGCGCCTGGACCACAACCGCGCGATCGCGCAGGTCGCGCTCAAGCTGTTCCAGCCGATACGCGACATCCAGAAGATGATTATCTGGGGCAACCACTCCGGCACCCAGTATCCCGACCTGGACCACGCCGAAATCCGCGGCCGCAGGGTGATCGACGTGCTGCGCCAGAACGGCTGGGAAGACTGGGTGGAAAGCGAATTCATCCCGACCGTGCAAAAGCGCGGCGCGGCGGTCATCGAAGCGCGCGGGCTATCGAGTGCGGCAAGTGCCGCGAATGCCGCCGTTTCGCACATCCACGACTGGATGCTCAGCTCGCACCACAACGACTGGGTGACGATGAGCGTGCCCTCGGACGGCAGTTACGGCATCCCCGAAGGCGTGATCTACGGCTTCCCGGTCACCTGCAAGCACGGCCATTACACCATCGTGCAGGGACTGGCCATCAGCGAACTGGGGCGCAAACACATGAAGGAAAGCCACCAGGAATTGCTGGACGAACGCGAACATGTGAAGCAGTTGCTGGGATAAAGGGGGTTCTACTCACCATGAACGAAAAATTATTGTTCCTGCTGGACGGCTACGAGGAATGCTACCCGCTGAACATGGAGGAAAAGTTCCCGCGCATCATGAACAAAATCGTCGAACTGTGGGACTCCAGGGAAATCGACGATTACTTCACGGAACTGATGATAGACAACCGCGGCGGCACCCGGCAGGGATTCCCGCCCAATGTTGCCTCCGAGATTTTCGCGCTGAGCAACGCGCATGCCAGCATCCGCGACGGGAAAAAGAAACGCGGTGCAGCGAACACGCCCTGGGATCAGGTAGAGGAATCCAAAAAAGCGTCCGTCGAGCAGGAGGGCTATAAGTTCTCCCCGCAGGGTTTCCTCCAGTCAGTAGAAAAGGGTGACGAAAAAGTCGTATCGTTATTCGTTGACAGCGGCGTGAATGTCGATGCCCGCGATGAGCGCGGCTGGACGCCGCTGATGATGTCCAGCTTCAACGGCAAGGAAGAGATCGCCCTGTTGCTGATCCGCAGCGGCGCCAGTGTCCATTCCAAGGACAAGCAGGGTTATGGGCCGCTGCACTGGGCCGCGTACAACGGCTACAGCAACGTCGTCAAATTGCTCATCGAGAAAAAAGCCGCTGTGGATGCGCGCAGCAACCATGGCTGGACCCCGCTGCTACAGGCCGCCACCCGCGGCCACCTGCTGGCTGCCGGACAACTGATCGCCGGGGGCGCCGATGTCAATCTCCCCAGCAACGACGGCTGGACCCCGCTGCACAAGGCCGCCGCCAGCGGCCATGCCGAAATAGTCAAACTGCTGCTGATCAAGGGGGCGTATCGCAGCGTCGAATATCAGGATGGCACAACGCCGCTGACGCTGGCCACCAAGAACAAGCATGAAGCAATCGTCACGCTGCTCACTGCAAGCAGCTAAGAACAATGACGCGGCCACACCCCTGGTGTCGGCTTACAGCTCCTTCAGGATGCGCTGCTTTTGCTCTTTGTATTCGCTTTCGTCGATGAGCTTTTGATCGTACAACTGCTGCAAGGCCCGCAGCCGTTTGACGATAGACTGGACCTCAACAGGGATCGATTCCACCGGCCCAGCCTCTCCGGGCTGGACACCGGCAACTTCGAGCTGTAACAAATTCCCGATCGTCATTACCGGAGTCGTCATAACCGGGGCTTTTTGTTCGGTGATCTGCGCATCACCCGCCGCGCCGCGCCGGGTGCTTTCATTGGCCGCATGTTGCTCCCGGTAGACACCCGCAACAGCGTTATTGGCAGCAAGCATCCGCCTCTGCTGCGCGGACGTTGCGCCCAGCACGTCCACCACCGGACCCGGCATAGCCTCACCCGGTCTGTAGCCGAATGTATCCCTGGGATGACCGGATGCCGGCTGCATGACACCCAGCTGAATCCGGTCGAGCGGCTTCCTCGTCGTCGGCAAGAGCGAAATATCAGCAGGGATAGTGGTGATTGCCCCGGTAACAAAGGCCGTGACAGCCCAGTCGCGCGCGTCACCTTCAGGAAAAAAACCGGCGGGAACGAAAAAGGAAATCGACTTGCCGCGGACCCGAATCCGCGTCGGAAAAAATATGGCCCGGTCTACACGAGCCTCGGTATCCGCATTTGTCCGCCCCGGAAACTGCTCCGACAACGCATCCAGCAACTGCTGCCGCATCAACTCGGGCCGCGGCGTCAGGATCACGGCTCTTTCCCACGCATAAGCCGGATCGATACCAATCTTCCGCCCGGGCAATGTAAAGGTATTGCCCGAGCCTTGAAGGTGATCCATATCGATGTAGAGGTCGATATTGAACTGGTAAAACCCCTTGCGGGCAAAATCGGTCAACGACTCACCCGACACAGCAGGAGCTGCTGCGGGATCGCGGATCGCATTCCTGAACTTCGCCTCGAACCAGTAGCCCTCGGCATCGCGGCTGGCCTGCATCAGAAGCAGGTCAAGATCGCCGCCTTCGAAATCGGCCCGCTGCGGGTAAACCAGCGCTCCGCTGCCGTGATCGTCTCCGGAAGCATCGCTGATGCTGGCAACAGGCTGCTGCTCCGCCCATACGGACAGCACAGGCAACATCAATGCGGCCACTAATATAAATCTCAATGTGATTCTTTGCATTTTCATCGCGGCACACTACTACATGAATCCGCCCCACATAAAAAACCCTCCCCGTTCGGGGAGGGTTGAGTACCTCGGAAACGCATCCAGGCTTAGAAATTGACCTGAGCGAAAGCCTTCATCCGATATTGGTAGAACTTCGACTGCACGCCATCCCTGTTAATGTCTTCCTTGCCCTTGATCCACTGGGACAGAACACCCACTTCAAAACCGGACAAGTTGTAGGCAAAACGTGCGCCGATGATACTCTTGTCGTTTTTGCCGCTGGTCGTACCGACGCTGACGTCACGGTTATATTGGCCGTAAGACAGTGTGCCATACAACTGGCTGACCAACTGATTGCCCACGCTGAGGGTGATGCCGCTATCCTTCGTTTCCATGTCATCCGCAGCACCAGCAGCTACCTTGTCGGTATCGGTCACTTTCTTGTACTTGCCGTTGACATCCAGACCGCCCAGCACTTCAAAGATGTGATTGATTTTGAAGGCTGCAATGTCGGTCGTGCGATCCTGATTCAAGGCATACATATTGGACAATGGCCCGGTGGCGGAGTAGTTCTGCCAGTTGTTGTTATAGCCGACACGGGTCACTTCCAGAGACATCGGGGTGCTGGCCACATCCAGCTTGCCCACCACGGTGCCTCCCTTCCAGCCGACGGACGACTGTGCAGGCGATTCATTAAAGTCCATGTAGGCGTTGTCGGTGATCATGCCGTTCGAAGCGGACTGGGTATAGTCGGCGGTCGCGCCGCCCGCCCAGATCGGAGCACCCCAGTTGTACCAGGCGGACTCGGTACCCTCGGTCAGCAGCACATCGGATTCGCGGCGTGCTGCTGTCGCACTGTAATAGCCCGCCCCGATATCAAAGCGCTGGAAGGCAAAGCTCAAGCCATCCACCGGCGTCGCCCAGTCCACGTCAAGCTTGTAGGCTCTGGCAGTAATACTCGAACGGGGTGCATTCCCCCAGGTTTCGCCGAATGTACCCGCGCCGGTATTGGATTTCGACAAGTAGAATGCACCGCGCAAATCCAGCCCATCCAGCGGGCTGCCTTCGGCCTTCAGCGCTGAAACGTTGTTTTGATAGATGACATTTTTTTGCGCTCCAGTGAAGGAGTTTGCCGCGCCTAGCATATGGTCGTTGAAAGTCTGGTGGCTTACCGCAAATTTCCATCCGGCCACCGGCACCTTGAATTGCGCGATATAGACCGCCTCGTTGTATTGCGTGCTATCGGTGCTGCAACATACCGGCCCTTGCCCCCAGTTAAACTGCAAATAACTGGGCAGGGAAACGCGTGCCAGCTCCCATGTGCTGCCCGCCGCGATAGGCCCCTTGAAATACAACCCGTTGTAATTGTCACGGTCGATGTAGCGTATCTTGCCGACGGTGAACGGGTCGAACATTCCCCAGTCGCTGGTACCCACACGGACCTGGCTCAACCAGCTGTATCCCGGTGACAGTTCGACATAGGCGCCGCGCAACTTCATGAACTTCTGATGATTGATCTGGTCGGCCGTGTAGCCACCGCCGGCATTCTCCTGGCCGAAACCGCCGAACTCGGTCCAGTAGGCGGCGCTGCTGCGGCTCTGGATACGACCGCCCGCTTCGACCTGAGGCGAGACTGTCGCCTTGAATATCAGATTCATTTCAGTGAACTGCCCCTGATCGCCGCCGGTAGCAGTATCTATGCTCCCAGTTGGCGCGCCTTGCTGGGTGCCGTCCAGGAACTTCATGTAAAAATTCGTTCCGCTGAAATCCATCGTCAGCGCAGAGGCGGAACCTGCCAGGGCCAAACCGATGGCAACGCATAATGGCTTGATTGTATGTTTGCTCATTTCACTCCCCCTTTTTTAGTTACGTTAAAAATTACTTCTTGATCATCTTCAGCGTGGCCGGCTTGACCGACTCGCCGTTGGGACCGCAGGTATAAGCCAGCATGTCTGCCTGTTTGGCGCCCGCCGACTCCAGCACATCCGATGTATGCGGATCGCAATCGCCATCGTTGCCGCCGCCAAAACGGTGCTGGCCTTCATACTCGTTGACCTTGCGTGTCAACAGGTCGGTTGCAGCCGGGAAACCTTCGTTGGACTGCATCACCACCTGATAAGACCATGCATCGACGTTGCCGTCGCCGCCCAGCTCGCTCAGCGGCACCGAACCCTTGAGGGTGCGATTGTTGCCACGGGTCGTATTGGGCACGACGATGTCTGCGACCACGCCGGCCGCCTTGGTCTGCGCCTCGCCGACGACTCTGGCCTTCTTCTGCGGCGACAGGATCACCACCTTGTTCCACTCGCTATCCGGTGCAAATTTGACGTTGAGTCCGGGCAGGCTGTCTGCATGTCCGCCGCTGCCGTTCTTGATGAAGATGAACACCATCTGTACCGAAAAGCCTACGCCCATGCCCCACGGATCTTCCAGCGAGCTGTTCACGTCGACGGAGAATTCGGCCTGGTCGCCTTTTTTGTTGATCGAAACTTTGGTGATATCGAATGAGCCGGGCTTGTAGACGCCGTCGGTGGGATAGACATAATTGCCGGGGCCTTTGTCGTCCCCTTTGGGGTCGTCGAACGTGACGGCCTGCGCGGCGGCGGTACCCAGCACCAGCAAGGATGCCAAACTAAAGGCAAGTGCAGTCTTGTTATTCTTCATATGCTTCTCCTCTCCCAATTGAATTACAGTTAGTTGACACTTCCTGCGACCGAGATACAGATACTGATACAAATACAACAGATGCAAAACACCGCTTTCGGAACATCGAACCGGCAGAACAACACGCCTTTACGGTGATGATCCGGCTACACGGATGCTGGATTCAGTTTACCCCGAAAAATAATATTTGTTTAGATTTATTTAACACTGCCCGCGGTCAACCCCGAAATCAGATATTTTTGCAGGTGCAGGAACAACCCCACAACCGGCAACGAGACGATCACCGATCCGGCGGCGAAGTATCCCCATTGCGATGAAAATCCGCCAACAAAAAAGCGCAGCCCTACCGGGGCAGTGTAATTCAATTCCGACTCCATAAAAATGGAAGCAAGGATGAATTCGTTCCACGCGGTCATGAACGAAAATAGCGCGGTGATCGCAATCGCGGGCTTGGCCAGCGGCAGGATGATGCGCCAGAAGATGGTCAGCCTGGATGCGCCGTCAATCAGCGCGGACTCCTCGATGTCGTAAGGGATGGTGTCGAAATATCCCTTGAGCATCCACACGCAGAACGGGATCGCGGTGGTCGCGTACACGATGACCAGCCCCACGTAGGTGTTGCCCAGCTCCAGCCATTTGACGATGATGATGAACAGCGGGATCAGCATCAGCGTGCCCGGAAACATCTGCGACACCAGGAACATCAGCATGCCGGTGTTACGGCCAGGAAAACGAAAACGGGAAAAAGCATAGGCGGCAGTACAGGCGAGGAATACCCCCAGCATGGTCGTCATCAGCGAGACCACCGCGCTGTTCCACATCCAGCGGCCGAAATCCTGGTCGGTCCAGACCTCGGTGAAGTTACTGACCGACAGGTGCGCGGGCATCGGCAATATGCTCCTGAATCGTTCGATGAAGCCGGGATCTTTCGGCAGGTCGATCAGGCCCACGCTTTGCTGTCCGGAAAACGCCAGCGCCAGCACCCACAGCACCGGATAGGTCGCCAGCACGGTGAAGCTGATCAGCACGACGTGCAGCAGCAGATGATTTTTGGTTTTTATGTCGGCCATATCAGTACGACTCCGTCGCCTTGGTTATCCGCGTCTGGAAGAATCCATACACCAGCAGGATGATGAAAATTACTGTCGAATAGGCCGCCGCGTAAGCATACTGATAATTCTCGAAGGCGATCTTGTAGGCCTTGGTGATCAGTATCTCGTTGGCGCCCGCCGGCTGGCCGCCCGAGACCAGAAAAATGATATTGAACATATTGAAGGTCCAGACCACCGACAGCACGATGGCCGGGATCAAGGTCGGCTTCAGCAGGGGCAGCGTGATGTAGCGCAGGCGTTGCCAAGGGTTCGCACCCTCGACCTCGGCCGCCTCGTACATGTCCCTGGGTATGGATTGCAGCGCCCCCAGTATCACCACCATCATGAACGGAAAACTCAGCCAGCCGTTGGTCGCCAGCCCGGTCAGGAAGGAACTGGCGACACCGTCGAACCAGGCGACGGGTTCCATGCCGAACATTTGCAACATCTGGTTGATGACGCCGAATTGCGGATGGAACATGCCGCGCCAGACCAGCGCGGTGATGTAATTGGGTATCGCCCAGGGCAGGATGAGGATCACGCGGTAGATGGCCTTGCCCCTCAACCCCTCGGTATTCAGCGCCATCGCCAGCAGGAAACCCACCGTCACGCCTATCGTGACATTGGTGATCGTCCAGACCACGGTGACCAGCAGCGTCCAGTAGAAATTCTGGTAGTTCCAGATGATCCCGTCGGGGGTGTTCTGGTACAGATTGAAATCGCCCAGTATGGCCTTGAAATTATCCCAGCCTATCCAGCGATCCTGAAACGGCAAAAACTCGTTGAACAGCGTGGTGTCGGTGAACGCGAGGGTAATGCCGTAAATGAACGGGAAGAACACCAGCACCAGCATGCCTATCATCGCGGGCGTCACATAGGCGTAGGCATAGGCATGTTCCTTGAGCGCCGCGTATGTGCGTGCCGCAAACCCGTAGATGAACATCAGCAGCACGGCCACGCCCAGCAAATTGATCGCCCAGAGTATCCGGTTGAAGAACCGGGTGCGCTTTTCGAAATGGGCGGCCTGCGTCTCTGCCGGAATGCTGCCGTCAGCGGCGATCAGGCCGAGGGGCCGCTGGTAGTGATCGGTATCCCAGAGATTGGCTGATGAGTTATCGATCGCCAGAGCCAGATATCCCAAGCGATCATACTGCTCCGCCGTGGCAAGATATTTTTCCGCTACCGCCTGGTTGGCTTGCACCACCATTTGCTCATAGCGCTCCATCCGCTGGTTCTGGTAGAGCATCGCAATCGCCAGAAAAATCCCGATCACAAACAGTTTCACCAGATCGATTCTTTTGTCGGCGCTCATGCGCAGCAAAGTACCCGCGATCAACGCGGCCACCAGCAGCAACAACGGCAATGTGTATGAGTCCGGCGTCAGACCGAAAACATCCTCCCCGGTCGTATTGAATTTCATCTGCAATATGCCGGCAAACTCGCCATGCGCGATATAGGGGACGGTGACCACGACATGGCCCGCCACCTTTTCATCAACCTGAATAATCTTCTTGCGTACGACTTCTTCGCCCTGATTCGTCTCGCGGGCGGAACGAATCTGGTTGCTCAGATCGAATAGCGCTTTCTCTTCGCGCTCCAGCCGACGGGGCGCCGCATCTTCCGCGCGGGTCGATGCCACCAGCTGCATCCCGCCGACGATAATTACAGACTCGATCTGTGGGTTGAGTTTCTGGATGTCACTGACCCGCCTGCCCGTTTCTCCCACATCGGTATCCGCGACAGACAGCGCCAACGCATTGGCATGCATAACTGCCAGGCGTTGTCGCTGCTGCAACCGAAGTTCGCCCTCCTCTGCCCGGAACATCCAGGTGCTGAGCACGAGCGTGAGCAGTATGCTCACGCCCAAACCCAGCACGGCGGATCGCTTCAGGTGTTCGGCAACGTTCATGGTCGGTTAATGGCCCAGTCTCATTCCAGTGAAAAATCAGCGTCCCTTGTGCAACGCGTTGATGCCATCCTGTATGGCACCCGCCGCCTCCTTGAGCGCGGCTTCCGGGGTGGCGTTGCCCTTGACGACCTTGTTCATCGCAGTGGTCGCCGGCGACCACATCATGGTCATCTCCGCACGATTTGGCATAGGCTCGGCGCTGCTCAACTGGTCGTGGAAAGCCTTGAGCACGACATCATCCGAAACGCGCTTGTCCTTGTAAATCGCTGCATTGGTGTGCAATTGCCGTCCTTCCAGCGCCAGCACCAGACCGGCCTCTTCCGACGCCAAAAATTTCGCAAAATCGTAGGCCATATCCTTCTGCTTTGAACTGGCTGACACATAGGCACCCTCTATCGTCAGCCAGGGGCGCATCGGCTTCTTGCCCGCTTCATCGATGACAGGCAGCACCGCCAGACCAAAATCAATCGAAGGAGAAATCTCGCCGATGAACCACGGGCCGTTGAACACCATGGCGACTTTGCCCTCGTTGAACATCGAAGACACCAGTGTCTCGGACGGCTCCGTCGGCATGATGCCGTCCTGCTTGTACCACTTCATCATCTGCTTGATGGAAGCGACCGTCTCCTTCGAATTCAGCACCAGCTTGCCGTCCTTGTCGAACACCTTGCCGCCGAACGCATTCATCAGCGCGGCGTGGAAATAAAAGTTGGTGTACCAGTAGGCCAGGCCGTAGCGACCCGAGTCTGCATTGGTCAGCGACCTGGCCAGCTTGACCAGTTCCGCGGATGTCTTGGGAGGGGTTTTCACCAGCGCCTTGTTGTAGATCAGCGTGATGCTCTTGTAATTCAGCGGCAATCCGTAGACCGTGCCCTTGTAGGTCATCGCGTCCAGCATGCCGGGCAGAAACTGCGCGCGGGTCGCGTCATCCATGAAGAAGTCGATAGGCTCCACGGTCTTGCCCGACTCTATCCAGCCGCCGAGCCTGTCCTGCGCATAGATGAACACATCCGGCCCCTTCCCTCTCGGCACTGAGGCGCTGATCTTGTCCGCGTAAGCATCGTAAGGAATGGCCAGTGTGGTCACCGTGACGCCCTTCTTTGTTTCATAAAGCTTGGCGAGCTTTTCGATGGCGGTCTTCTCTGCGCCGCGATAGGCGTGCCAGACGATCAACTCGGCCGCCTGTGCTACTGTGAAAATACCGGCAATGAACAACGAGCCAACAGTGAAAAGGATCTGCAATAATCGTTTCATGTTTTCCTCCTGAAGTTAATTCAACGCAAGCGCAGTTCTGTTACCGGGTCAAACAAATGGATGGCCTCGCATTTCAATTGCATGGTGATCGTATCGCCCGGCGTTGGCAGACGTCCGTGGCTTGCCAGTCTGCCGGTCAGAACGTGGTCACCCACCTTGAAATGCAGGATGGCTTCGTGGCCCAGCAGCTCGACCATTTCCACCTGTCCCTGCAGCGGCTGTGTCAGCCTCCAGTCCACCTCATGGGCCGCGCCGATATGTTCCGGCCGTATGCCCAGCATCACCTCCCGGCCGCGCATCCGCAGGGCTGCCTCCCTGAACTGGTCGCTGACCGGCATCCGTCCGCCGAACAATTCCACTTCAGTACCGTCATCGCTCAACCGTGCCGGCAGGACATTCATCCGCGGCGTGCCTATAAAACGCGCCACGAAAATGTTGTCTGGTCGGTCATACAGATCCATCGGCGATCCGCATTGCATCAGGTTGGTATCGAGAGGATTGTCGGTGCAGGGACGCAGCACGGCGATGCGCTGCCCCATGGTCATGGCCTCGACCTGGTCATGCGTCACATAGACCGTAGTGGTATTGAGGCGGTGTTGCAGCTTGCTGATCTCGGCGCGCATCTGCACGCGCAGTTCGGCGTCCAGATTGGACAGGGGCTCATCGAACAAAAACACCGACGGATTCCGCACGATCGCGCGCCCCAGCGCGACGCGCTGGCGCTGGCCGCCGGACAGGGCTTTGGGTTTGCGGTCGAGTAACTTGTCTAGCCCGAGTAAATCTGCGGCATCCTTGACCCGCTTGCGGATCTCGGCATCGGGCATCTTGCGTATCTTCAGGCCGAATGCGATGTTGTCGTACACGTTCATGTGCGGATAGAGCGCGTAACTCTGGAACACCATCGCGATGTCCCTGTCCTTGGGGTGGACGTTGTTCACCACGCGATCGCCGATCCGGATTTCGCCGGATGTAATGGTTTCCAGTCCGGCGATCATGCGCAACACCGTGGACTTGCCGCATCCGGATGGGCCGACAAACACCATAAACTCGCCGTCATTCACGCCGAAATTGAGGTTCTTGATGATCTCGGTTTCGCCGTAACTTTTCCCGATGTTGTCGAACTTAATTGAGGCCATCAGTGCTCAACCTTTCCCGAACCCGAACTTAAAATGCGCACCGACCTGGGCGCCATGATCAACTCCATGCGTTCCGCAGCGACCGCTACGGGCATTCCATTCAATTCATCCGCGACCGGCCTGCCGTTCCATGCGCCCGGCAACGCGAAATCCGCCGTCAATTCCCTGTCTTCCCGGTTGACCAGAACCATCACGCTATCGCCGCTCGCCGCATCATGCCTGAGGTATGCAAGCACAGGTTCCTGGGGCCCGGACAGCAGCGTGTAATCGCCCCGGCTCAACGCCGGATGATGGTGCCGGATATGCAGCAGCGCCTTGTAATATTCGCGCATGGCTTCATCGCGCGCTGCACCCTTACCCGGTTTGATATCGCGGTCTCCCCACGGCATATCGGTGCGGTTTAACGGCCATTCGCTGCCGGTGCGCGCCACTTCCTCGCCGTAATAGATCACCGGCAACCCGATCGAGGTCATCTGGATCGCCGCGCAAATGCGGAACTTGTCCTTGTCGCCGCCCAGGTTGTACAGCGCCATCGTCTCGTCATGGCTGGAAAGGTAATGCGCCAGCAGATAGCCGTTGCGCACCTTGTGTCTGGAACCCAGATAACTGCCGTAAGCGACCGCGCGACCGCGGCCGTTCACAAAAGCTTCGCAGCTGCCCTTGAAGCTGAAATCGAATCCGGCATCGATCTCGTCCTGCGCAAAGAACGGGTCGAGCGAACTCGCGGTTCCGCCCCAGTATTCCGCCAGCAGGAAAAAATCCTTGCCGATCTCGGCACGCGTGCGGCGGCGGTGCTCCAGCCAGAAATCGGTATCGAGATGCTTGAAGGTATCGAGGCGGAAGCCATCGACGCCGGCCTGCTTGGCCAGTGCTATGTTGGCATTCAGCAGGTAGTCCCTGACCTCGGGCAATTCGGTTTTGAAGTCCGGCAGGCCGCCTACCGCACATTTGACCGGATCGACTTCGCAATTTCCCTCGCCGATGCGCAACCAGCCCTGCCCGTCCGATGTCCTGCGCGCTTCGTAGCCGGAGCCGTAACCGGCATGGTTGTAGACCACATCGAGCAACACTTTGATATTGCGCTTGTGCGCTTCGTCAACGAGATGTTTCAGGTCATCGGCACTGCCGAACTGGGGTTCCATCGCGGTGAAATCGTCGATCCAGTAACCGTGGAAACCCGAGTGCCTGAATTCCGGAATGCCCATTTTTGCCGGAGCGTTGGCATAAGGGCTTAGTGTGATTTGCTTCTGTACTGGGTTGATCCACAGCGCCGTGACACCCAGGTCGGCAAGCTCGTCGAGCTGTTGCGTCAGGCCCTTCAAGTCGCCGCCGTGATAACCACCGGGATTGCTGCGCTGCACCTTGCGATTATTCGTGCTGTCACCGTCGGCAAACCGGTCGATCAGCACGAAATACAGCACCTCATCCTGCCAGCCTTGTGCAGCGCTGACGGGACCGGATAGCAACAGGAAAATGCACAGCAGGAATAATGCCGGGGGGAGAGCCCCGCGATAGCTGGTATTGCGCGCGCTGAAATGAATTTCAGGTTGAGGGTAAAGTTCCAAACGCAATTGCATCCTCCCCTTGCCGCATAAACGCCACACAGATTGCAGAAAACCGGCAACGAGCCAACCAGTCCTGATATATTTTTCAGCATTGACGCCGGATTATTCTCTCACCGAAAAGAGTGTTGTGCCACTGAAAAGAAATATTTCCTCCATCATGCGTATCAGATCGCCAGCCTGCGATAGGCCTTGTCCAGTTTTTCCGCAAAAGATTCATTTTGCAAGTGGCTGCAACGCACCATGGTTACTGTCCAGTCGCGCCTGTCGTATCCGATCAGGTCGTTGAACATGATCGCCTTGCCGCTCCCCGCAGCGTCTTCCGCGCGCCGGATGCCCATGCTGTCCATCATGATCGGCGTCTGATCGAGACGCAGATACTCTTCCGGATGCAGCAGCACAGCCTCGAAATCCGCAGCGTAATTGCGCAAGTCCAGCGAGCCGACGGCAGCCTGCAAGCGCTCCATCATCCCGGCCAGCTCGGCTTCCAGCGCGGGCCTTTCCAGCGCATTCGCGGTGCGTAACCGCGCCATCAGCATATCTTTTTCGAGCAGCTGCGACTGCTTGCCCTGCTTGCGCTGATCCACCCGCTGTTTCACCTTGCCCACCAGGCTGTCGAAAAAACTCATCGCGACCAATTCCCTGGCGCGCTGTTCGCTGGGCGCGGGGTTGTCTATCGTATGGCTGGTGAAAAAGACCGCCTTTTGCGCCACATCGTGTTGCACGACCTCACCGGACAACTCCATCCCCACCACGGACTTTTCAAAGCGCCGCATCCCCATCAAGGCATACACCTCGTCGCTACCGGGGAAGTCGCGCAGGTAGTCCTGCAAGGCCAGGCTGGAACAGATCGCCTCCGTGACAAAATCGGCATCCGGGAACAGCGCGTGTACAAAGGCATCCTTCGCATAAGACTCGCGGTCCACCGCGACCGGGCCGGGCACGCTGCCCGCAAGGTGATGCGCATACTCCAGCGCGGCGAAGACAGGCTTGCGGTAATTGTCCGGATAGCCGCTCGCCTGCCTGAGCATCGGTTCTACGGCAGCCACGGCGCGCTCGATCGCGGGTAGCAGTTCGGGTGCCCCCCGCTTGTCCTCATGACCGAATAAATTCCCGAACATCCCCATAGCCGCTCACCTCCTTCCAGCATCTTAACGCTGATGGCTATCCCGAGCCGCGCCTGTTGATTGCCTGACCAGAAACCTGTCCAGCTGATTCGCGAACGCCTGCCGGTCGCCCTGGCTGAACGCCGGCGGTCCGCCGGTATCCACGCCGCTGCCGCGCAGGCTATCCATGAAATTGCGCATCGTCAGCCGTTCCTGAATGGTGTCTTTGGTATAAAACTCGCCGCGCGGATTCAACGCATGGCTGCCGCGCGCGATCACCTGTGCGGCCAGCGGAATATCGGCGGTGACCACCAGATCGCCCGGCGCGACCAGTTCGGCGATCCTGTTGTCGGCCACGTCGAAACCCGCCGGCACCTGCATCGCGCGTATGACTTTCGAGGGCGGACAATACAACAGTTTGTTCGCCACCAGCGTCAGCTGTATCTGCCGCCGCTCCGCCGCACGGAACAGGATTTCCTTGATCACCTTGGGACACGCGTCGGCATCCACCCAAATCTGCATCATTCGCCACCTGCCGCACCGCGTGCGCTTGTTGAAAGCCGATAGAACACATAAGGCCCGAACGCCACCCATAACACAATCAGCGGCCACAAACGGCCGCTTGCGATGTCGTAGTTGGCCCATAGCTCAGTCCACGGATGTCCGGCGGCGTAATGGAAGAACAGGAATTCGAACGCAACCGTCAGCGCCATCCAGAACCCGCCGATATTCAGCGCCTGCCGCGCCGAAGCAGGCGGCCAGCGGCGCACATACCGATAGAACACCAAGCCAAACAGGACGATGCCGCTCACACAGGAAATCTGGTGCGCGAGCAGCTCGGGAACATGCTTGCCATAGGTGAAGTCGCGCAACGCACCGTTGATCACGGCGACCACCAGCAGCACGAACCAGACATAGAGATAGCGCACCATCACTCACGCCATCCTGGAAGGCAGCCTGATCGTTTCGCCCGCCACCATGAACACGCCCTTGCCCTGATGATGCAAGGTGCGCGGATTTTTCATCTCGGTATCGATCCACGCCTTGACCACCTCCAGCACGAAGAAGTTGTACTTGTTCACCATCCGGCTATCGGCCACCCTGCATTCGAGATTGGCGCAACACTCGGCGATCAGCGGCGGCGCCACCTCAGACGCGGGCAGCGGCGTCAGCTTGAATTTCTTGAACTTGTCCACTTTCTTACCCGAGCAGTTACCTATGCCCACCACCTGCTTAGCCAGCTCCACCGTCGGGATGGCGATCACGCATTCCTTCGTAGCGACCAGCGCATCGAAACTGTGGTTCCGCCCGCTGATCACGCAGCCCACCAGCGGCGGCACGAACTCCATCATCGTGTGCCACGACTGGGTCATGATGTTCGCCTTGCCCTTGTGCGCGGTGGTCACCAGCGTTACCGGCCCCGGCTCCAGCAGGCGGTACACTTTGGACAACGGGAATGATTTCATCGTCATGGCAGCTCTCCTTTCACTGGAGCACATGGAGCAAACATGGCGACACAAATGACCGTTCGCCCTGAGCTTGTCGAAGGGTGAACGGCCTTGCTATAAGCCGTTCATGGTTCGACAGGCTCACCACGAACAGACTTATTCGGCGTTCCCCCTAAGCCGTCGCGCCAGCCTGTTGCAACGCCTCGGCAAACACCTCAACCGGCTGCGCGCCCGAGATGCCGGATTTCTCGTCGAACACAAAGAACGGCACGCCGCTGATGCCGAATGCCGCCGCACGCGCCTCGTCCGCGCGCACCGCATCGGCATAGGCATCGCTCTCCAGCATCGCCAGCGCATCACTCTCGGCGATACCGAACTCCGGCGCAAGTCGGGTCAGCGCCGCACGATCTCCCACCGGCAGCCCTTCGCAAAAATACGCATGCATGATGCGCTCGGTAGCACGATCGCCCAATTGCTGTGAAGCGGCGAAATGCAGCAGGCGATGCGCATCGAAGGTGTTGCCGGGACGCGCATTTTTCAGATGGTATTCCAGCCCGATCTCTTTGGCGATGCCGCTCACGCGCGCATTCATCGCCGCCGCCTCCTGCGGGCTGACGCCGTATTTGCGCGCCAGCAACTCATTCAGCGTGCCCGGATGCTGGCGCGGCGCTTTGGCACCCAGCTCGAAGCTGCGCCAGATTATTTCCACGCCATCCCGTCCCGCAAAATCGGTGAGCGCCATTTCAAAGCGCCGCTTGCCGATGTAGCACCACGGACAGATCACGTCAGACCAGATTTCGATTTTCATGTGCGTCGCTTACTCCTGCAAAAACAATTCGACTCCGGTATTTGGGATTCGCCTTTGGATTCGATTTAAAGCAACACGCCACTTTCCCTTATGGTCATAATATTCTTTTGGTCAAATCTATTCCACCAACCGCTCGATGAGGGTATTGCTCTCTCGATAGCAGCAATTTCAGCCGTTGTTTTGCCATATGTCGATGCAACAATTGGAGTAAAACGTCCACTAATTCGCTGGGGGGCAAAAACAGACTCCAAATTTAATCGAGATACGTTTAAGGGATCGAACCCAAATCCTAGAAAACATATCTTTTCAGCCCACTCAAACATCCCTTTCGATTCATCAAACTCAGGTGCATCATCTCTAGATTCTGGGATAATTTTAATTCCTTGTGCTGCAATTGACAGTTCACTGGCACTCATTCTAGTTACATACGGCCTTGCTTTCGAAGATCTAACTTGTTCTAACTCCCCTAGCAGTCCATAAACATGAATTATCTTGAGAGGTTCCAAAGCTTTCTTAGCCCCTTCATCATTCAACCCAAAAGTTTCTTTGCACGATTGCTGTAAAAAATATTCTAGTGAACGGTCGTAATTGAAAGTAACAAACCTAATTTGATTGCTGGCCAAATCATCAGGCTTATGTATCCCTGCCACCAAAGCATTCCAGAGATATCCATACCAGTCATCGTTGTTATCAGTTCTATGCAAAGTGGACGATTCTTCACGCGCACATAGGATAGCGGCAATGGCAAATTTACCGATTTCCCCGAATTCACCTGAACGTCTGGATAAGAATGAATCTATAGATGCCACCCCAGATTTAAGGAACGCATCCGCAAAATGAAGTGATGTTTCTTCACTTACTCCCAGTCTGGTAACGGGACCTATCCAATCAACTGTTCTATTGGAACGAAGACCAGTTATAGGAGCACATAAAAATTCTCGCAACTCAGCACCCGATGGAAATCCATAAGGCATGCTGGCTCCTGCACCCAGAACAAATACAGTTTTTGTCTTAATCATGTTTGCGTTATAAATTAGATAATGTGCGATAGATGCTCAGCAATCAGTAAATTTAGATATCCAAACCTTTGGTTCCACCATCGCGTAAAATTGCCACCGCACTATAACCCTGCCCCCAGCAAATAACCATATCTCCCATCGTGTCCCTCGAAGTCGAACGTTTTTTCTCCGAACAAAGCCCGCTCGCCACCGAGGTGGCGTCGTTCCGTCCGCGCGCGCAGCAGCGCGAGATGGCGCTGGCGGTGGCCGAGGCGATACGCGACAACGCAATCCTGGTGGTCGAGGCGGGCACGGGCACCGGCAAGACTTTCGCCTATCTGGTGCCTGCGCTGCTCGCGGGCGGCAAGGTGATCATCTCGACCGGCACGAAGAATTTGCAGGACCAGCTGTTCCAGAAAGACCTGCCCATGGTGCGCGATGCGCTGAAGGCGCCGGTATCGGTGGCATTGCTCAAGGGGCGCTCGAACTACGTGTGCCACTACCATCTGGCGCGCACCGAATCGGACGGCATGTTCAAGACGCGCGAGGACATCAAGCATCTCGGCAAGATCAAGAGCTACGCCAAGGTCAGCGACTCGGGCGACAAGGGCGGGCTGGCCGATGTGCCGGAGAACGCGCCGATCTGGATGCAGGTGACTTCGACGCGTGACAATTGTCTCGGCCAGGAATGCCCCAACCACAAGGAATGCTTCGTGCTCAAGGCGCGCACCGAGGCGATGAAGGCGGACATCGTGGTGGTGAACCATCATTTGTTCTTCGCCGACGTGATGTTGCGCGACGAGGGCGTGGCGGAGCTGCTGCCCGCCTGCAACACGGTGATCTTCGACGAGGCGCACCAGTTGCCGGAGACCGCCAGTTTGTTTTTCGGCGAGAGCCTGTCCACCACGTTGTTGCTCGAACTCGCCACGGATACGCGCATCGAGGCGGCAGCATCGGCGAAAGATTTCGCGCCGCTGCCCAAGGCCTGCGACGAGCTGGACAAGGCCGCGCGCGACCTGCGGCTGGTGTTCAAGAAGGAAGGGCGGATGCCCGCGATTGCGACGGAGGGCTTCAAGGAGTTCGCACCCGCGCTGAAGACATTAGGCGAGAAGCTGACGCAACTGAGCGGCCTGCTGGAGAAGCAGGCGGAGCGCAGCGAGGGGCTGGAGAACTGCTGGCAGCGGGCGCAGGGATTGTCTCAACAATTAGCTAAATGGGCTAAGGCTCCACCCCCACCCCAACCCTCCCCCTCAAATGGGGAGGGAGATGATGTTGTCCGCTGGCTGGAGGTGTTTCACCACTCGCTGCAGCTCAACACCACGCCGCTGTCGATCGCGGAGATCTTCGCCAAACAGATCGGCGGCCATGCACGCGCGTGGATATTCACCTCGGCGACGCTGGCGGTGAAGCAGAATTTCTCGCTCTACCAGCACGAGATGGGCCTGCTCGATGCAAAGACCGCCTGCTGGGACAGCCCGTTCAACTACGCCGAGCAGGCGCTGCTGTATGTGCCGACCGGGCTGCCGGAGCCGAACAGCGAGGGCTACACCGAGGCGGTGGTCCAGGCAGCGCTGCCGTTGATCGAAGCCAGCAAGGGGCGCGCCTTTCTGCTGTTCACCAGCCTGCGCGCGATGCAGCGCGCCTACGACATTCTGGTCGCGGAATTCGACCGCAAGGGACTCACCTACCCGCTGATGCTGCAAGGAGAGGGTTCGCGCAGCGAACTGCTGTCGCGCTTCCGCGACCACGGCAACGCGGTGCTGCTGGGCAGCCAGTCGTTCTGGGAAGGCGTGGATGTGCGCGGCGAGGCGTTGTCACTGGTCATCATCGACAAACTGCCATTCGCCCCGCCCGACGACCCGGTGCTCGCGGCGCGCATCGAACAGCTCAACAGGCAGGGACACAACGCGTTCATGGAATACCAGTTGCCGCGCGCCATCATCACGCTCAAGCAAGGCGCGGGCAGGCTGATCCGCGACGAGACCGACCGGGGCGTGCTGATGATCTGCGACCCGCGCATCATCACCAAACATTACGGCAAGCGCATCTGGCAAAGCCTGCCGCCGATGAAGCGAACAAGAGTGGAAGCGGAAGCGGCGGCGTTTTTCAAGTCTGCTTAACCCCTCCCGGCCTCCCCTTATCAGGGGAGGGGAGGTGAATTACCGTCAGCAGGCTAAGCTCCTCCCCTGACAAGGGGAGGTTGGGAGGGGTTTATTTAGAACAGAAAATTATTTTTTGGTCAGAACCCGGCTGCGACAGCCGGACCAGACTCCAGCAATCAGGTCGAATGACCGGGCTTTTTTCAAAGAGTACAATCCTCTCCGCGCCTGACAACGGTCGCTAACACTTACAGGAGAAATTCATGAATGCCCTTATGAAATCCTTCATCGCCGCCACTATCGTTGCATCGTTCAGCTTGAATGCGATGGCCGACGATACCGAAACCAAAGATCGCGAAGCCCTGCACGAGGAGATGCAAAACCTGACGCCGGAGCAGCGCGCCGAGAAACGCAAGGAGAGGCGCGAGGAGTTCAAGAAGAAATCACCGGAAGAGCGCGAAGCGATGCGCAAAGAGATGCGCAAGCACATGGAGAATATGTCCCCTGAGGAGCGCGCCAGACTTCGCGAGAAGATGGAAAAAGATCGTGACAGCATGACTCCCGAACAACGCGCGGAACGCCGCAAGGAGATGCGCGAGCATGTCAAGGAAATGTCACCGGAAGAGCGTAAAGCGATGCGCAAAAAGATCAAGGAACGCAGGGAAAACAGACCCGACGCCAAACCCGCAGACTGAAAGATACCCTTGCACATCGGGCATCAGAGCAGCCTGCGTAGCGTGCGCTGTGCGCACGATTAAACCTGAAGATCGTGCGCACAGCGCACGCTACACCTGCTTTTTGGTATCACCGCTCTGCTGCCCCGGGCGTTCACTCTGACGCTTCCATTTCGCATAACACTCAAGACCGCAAAAATGCGCCACATAGTCAGCCGCCTCGGGAATCACCGCTTCGGATAGCGGAACCTCTTTGCGGCAGATCGCGCAGGACACTTTTTCAACTTCAGATGAATCAGATTTATTGGCCATGATGCAACCTCCACTATGCGGGTTGGAACTCGGTCAGAATATCGGGGTTTAAACGACCATGCAAGCAACTATTTTTCTATCCTCGCCCACAGATCATGCTCGTCCGAATCGGTGATCTTCACCTCGACAAAATCGCCCACGCTTAACCGCTGCCCGTCTTCGATATACACCACCCCGTCGATCTCCGGCGCGTCCGCCGAGCTGCGCGCGATCGCGCCGTCTTCGTCCACCTCGTCCACCAGCACGGTGATGGTCTTGCCGATCTTGCGCTTGAGACGTTCTTCGCTGATCTCTTCCTGCAGCAGCATCAGGCGCGCGAGCCGTTCCTGTTGCACTTCGGGCGGAATGTGGTCGGGCAATTCATTGGCGACAGCACCCTCCACCGGCGAGTAGGCGAACGCGCCGACGCGGTCGAGCTGCGCCTCTTCCAGAAAATCCAGCAGCTCTTCGAATTCTTCCTCGGTCTCGCCGGGGAAGCCGACGATGAAGGTGCTGCGCAGAGTCAGGTCAGGACATATCTCGCGCCATTGCCTGATGCGCGCCAGCACGTTCTCGCTGCTGGCCGGGCGCTTCATCAGCTTGAGGATGCGCTGGTTGGCGTGCTGGAACGGGATGTCCAGATACGGCAATATCTTGCCCTGCGCCATCAGCGGGATCACTTCGTCCACGTGCGGATAGGGGTAGACGTAATGCAGGCGCACCCACACGCCCAGCTCGCCCAGCGCCGCCGACAGCTCGGTCATACGCGTCTTCAGCGGCTTGCCGCCCCAGAAGCCGGTGCGGTATTTCACGTCCACACCATAAGCAGAGGTGTCCTGCGAGATCACCAGCAATTCTTTCACGCCAGCGTTGACCAGACTTTGCGCTTCCTGCATCACGTCGCCGACCGGCCGACTGACCAGATCGCCGCGCAGGCTGGGGATGATGCAGAAGGTGCAACGATGGTTGCAACCCTCGGAGATCTTTACGTAGGCGAAATGTTTCGGTGTCAGGCGTATGCCCTGTGCGGGCACCAGATCCATGTACGGATCATGCAGCTGAGGCAGATGCTGATGCACCGCTTCCATCACCTCGTCGGTGGCATGCGGCCCGGTGACCGCAAGTACGCTGGGATGCGCCTGCTTCACCACATCGCCCTTCGCGCCCAGACATCCGGTGACGATCACCTTGCCATTTTCCGCCAGCGCTTCGCCGATCGCGTCCAGCGACTCGGCCACCGCGCTGTCGATGAAGCCGCAGGTATTCACCACCACCAGATCGGCATCCTGATAACTGCCCGAGATCAGGTAGCCCTCGGCGCGCAAACGCGTCAGGATGTGCTCGGAATCAACGGTCGCTTTCGGGCAGCCCAGCGAGACGAAGCCGACTTTGGGCGGGGATTTGGTTTTACTCATCACAGACTTTCATTGCTTATACGCCAACCACAAGGTTGACCAGAAATATCGACCCCACACCCGCCACGATCAGCAGCACCTGCTGGATGGTGTCGTTCAACCGGGTGCGTTTGTGCAGGCCGGGGATCAGGTCGGCCACCGCCACATAGATCATGCTCGCCGCAGCCAGCGCCAGCAGGGTCGGGACATAGCTCTGCATCGACTGCAAAGCATAATAGGCCAGCACACCGCCGACCAGCGTGGCCAGGCTGGACACCAGATTGAGCAGCAACGCCTGCGCCTTGCTGTAGCCGGAATGCAGCAGGATCATGAAATCGCCGACCTCCTGCGGGATCTCGTGGGCGATGATCGCCAGCGCGGTGACGATGCCGAGATTCACATCGGTCAGGAACGCGGCGGCGATGATGATGCCGTCGACGAAATTGTGGAAGGTGTCGCCCACCATGATCATCGTCCCGCTGCGGCGGCTCACATCATGCTCGTGCGGCTCATGCACCTCGCAATGGTCGTGGTGGCAATGCCGCCACAGCAGCAACTTCTCCAGCGTGAAGAACAGCAGTATGCCTACCAGCACCGTGCCGCTCACCGCCGCCGCGCTGCTGCTCAACTCCATCGCCTCGGGCAGGATATCGAGGAACACCGCGCCCAGCAACGCGCCGATCGCATAGCTGACCAGCGCATTCACCCAGTGCGCGCGCGCGTTCAGCGCGAACAGCGCGGCGCACAATACGCTCAGTACGCCGCCGACAAAGCTGGCCGCGACGATCCACAGTAGAACGGTCATGGGGAATATTCAGAAATTCAGGGGCGCGGATTATACCAAAGGCGGGCGATCCATTCCGGCTATTGCAGCCAGATGAAAGTCCCCATGCGCCCGGTCGCGCCGTCGCGCCGGTAGGAGAAGAACCTGTCGCGCTCACGGTAGGTGCAATAGCCGCCCTGACACGGTGCGGTGGAACCGTCTGGCGCGGGAGGGGCGGCTGGCGACTGCTCCCGCAATCGGCTGCTACGCAGTAACGTGTCGCGGTCGCCGCCGCCATAAATCTGCGTGATGCCCAGCGCGTCGAGGCGTATCCGCGCCAGTGCGTAGATGTCGGCCATCCACTTCCCGGATTGCCCGGCTGCAAAAGCGGATGCGGCCTGCGGATGCGCGGCGACAAAAGCGGCGCGCACCTCGTCGCCGACTTCGAAGGCCTGCTGGCTGATCGCGGGACCCAGCCATGCCATCAGGTTCTGCGGCACGACCTCCATCGCCTGCACGGTGGCCTCGATCACGCCTGCCGCCAGACCTTTCCAGCCGGCGTGCGCCGCGCCGACCACGCTGCCCTGTGCATCGCACAGCAACACCGGCAGGCAATCTGCGGTCATCACCACGCACACCGAACCGCGTTGCCGCGCGATGCAGGCATCAGCTTGCACGCTGCAACCCGCAAAGTCTGCATTCGCTACGATGGTGCCGTGCACCTGCTCCAGCCACACCGGTTCGCTGGGCAGCACGGTATTCAGCAGCATACGGTTGCGCGCCACGGCCAGCGGCGCATCGCCAACATGGCTGCCGAGATTGAGGCTGTCGTAGGGCGGGCTGCTGACGCCGCCGTGGCGGGTGGTCTGCAAGGCTTTGACGTTGGCGGGAGCAGGCCAGCCTGGTATCAGGCAGTGATCGAGGATGTTCACGACCCTCACCCCGACCCCTCTCCCGCCTGCGGGCGAGGAGTTATGAGTTTCCGGATTTTCTGCAGCAACTGCTGCATATCCTGCGGCAGCGGAGCATGCCATTCCATCGTCTCGCCGCTGACCGGATGCACCAGCGCCAGCCGTGTCGCGTGCAGGGCCTGGCGCGGGAAACCGTTCAACAGTTCGCGCAGTTCCGGCACGCATTTCTGCGGGCCTTTAAGGTAGACGCTGTCGCCGACCAGCGGGTGTTTGAGGTGCGCGAGATGCACGCGGATCTGGTGGGTGCGGCCGGTTTCCAGTCGGCAGCGCAGCAGCGTGCAACTCGGGAACTGCATCTCAACCTGGTAATGGGTGGTGGCGGGTTTGCCGCTTTCCGTCACGGCCATTTTGACGCGGTTGGCCGGATGGCGACCGATAGGCTGGTCCACCGTGCCGCCGTGGCGCAGTTCGCCATAGACCAGCGCGAGATATTCGCGCTTCACGCTGCGCGCCTGCAACTGGCGCACCAGATTGGTTTGCGCGGTGAGCGTCTTGGCCACCACCAGTAGGCCGCTGGTGTCCTTGTCGAGGCGGTGCACGATGCCGGCGCGCGGCACTTCGGCCAGTTGCGGCGCGTGATGCAGCAGCGCGTTGAGCAGCGTGCCTTCCCAGTTGCCGCTGCCGGGATGCACCACCAGTCCGGCCGGTTTGTTGAGCACCAGCAGGGTGTCGTCTTCATAGACGATGTCGAGCGCGATGTCCTCGGCCAGATAGGGCTGCTCCGAAGGGATGGACTGCGGCAGCACCTCGAGCCTTTCGCCGCCCCAGACTTTCTGCTTGGTCGTGGCAAATGCGCCGTCCACCCTGACCTGCCGGCTGGTGATCCACTCCTGCAAACGGCTGCGCGAATACTCCGGCAACAGTTTCGCGAGCGCCTGGTCGAGACGCAGCCCCGCGCAGTCGTGCGGAACCTCCATCTGCAGCGCGTCGTCGGGATGGGTGTTTACGCTATAATCGCGCAAATTATTTTCTGGATTCGTCATGCGTCATAGTTTAGCCGTATTCCTGCTGATCACGTTAACCGCCTGCAGCTCGGTGCCCGAAGTCGACGATACGGCCAAGAAGTCCGCCGAGGAAATGTACAACGAGGCCAAGTCCGCGCTGAACGACGCAAGCTACGAGACAGCCATCAAGGAATTCGAGTCGCTGCAATCGCGCTTTCCCTACGGGCGGTACGCGCAGCAGGCCCAGATCGAGATCGCCTACGCCTATTACAAGCAGAACGAGCCCGATTCGGCGATCGCGGCCGCCGACCGTTTCATCAAGCAGTATCCGAACAACCCGCACGTGGACTACGCCTACTACCTGAAAGGGCTGGCCAACTTCAACGCGGACATAGGCCTGTTCGGCCTGGCGTTCGGGCAGGATCCCACCGAGCGCGACCCCAAGGCGGCACAGGATTCGTTCGACGCCTTCAAGAATCTGGTCACGCATTTCCCCGACAGCAAATATGCGCCGGATTCCAGGATGCGCATGCAATATCTGATCAACGCGCTGGCGCAATACGACATCCATGTCGCCGGCTATTATCTGCGCCGGGGCGCGCACGTGGCGGCGGTGAACCGCGCCAGGGATGTGCTGACACAGTTCCCGAGCTCGACCGCAACGCGGGATGCGCTGCTGATCCTGGTGCAGGGTTACGATGCGCTGGGCATGCCGACGCTACGCGACGACGCCCGGCGCGTGCTCGACATGAATTTCGCGCAGCGCGCCGCCGCTCCGCAATGAAATATTGCAGCCACTGCGGCTCCCCGGTCGAGTTGCGCCTGCCGCCGGACGACAACCGCCACCGCCACGTGTGCACCGCATGCGGCGAGATACATTACGAGAATCCCAAGCTGATCGTCGGCGCCGTCCCGGTCTGGCAGGACAAGATTCTGCTGTGCCGCCGCGCGATCGAACCTCGCCACGGCCTGTGGACGCTGCCCGCCGGCTTCATGGAAAACGGCGAAACCACCGCCGAGGCCGCCGCGCGCGAAACGCTGGAAGAGGCCAATGCGCGGGTCGCTGTCGGCGAGTTGTACACGCTGTACAACCTGCCCCATATCAACCAGGTACACCTGCTGTTTCGCGCCGAATTGCTGGACCTCGATTTCTCGCCAGGCGCGGAAAGCCTGGAAGTGCGGCTGTTTGCCGAGGATGAAATCCCGTGGGACACGCTGGCGTTCCGCCCGGTGCGCTTCACGCTGCAACATTACTTCGCCGACCGCAAGCTCGGCGAATTCCGGTTCCGCACCGGCGACCTCGCGGCATCCGGACAGCATGCCTAGACGCCGCTTTGTGCCCGCCCCGGTTCAACCTATAATCCGCGCCATCGATCCGTCCCCGACAAAAACAATGGATAGCCTACGCCGCCTGTTACCGCTTGCCGCCCTGCTGATTGCAGCCCCGCTGCTGACGGGCTGCGCCGGCGCGAACAACCCCGCCGACCCCCTCGAACCGTTCAACCGCGGCGTGTACCGCTTCAACGATACCGTGGACAAGGCGGCGATCAAACCGGTCGCGCAGGCTTACAAGGCCGTGATCCCGGAACCGGGCAGGATGCTGGTGAGCAATTTCATCTCCAATCTGGACGACATCCTGGTCACCGCCAACGATCTGCTGCAACTCAAGTTCGCCCAGGCCGCATCCGACGGTTCACGCTTCCTGATCAACAGCACCTTCGGCCTGGGCGGCCTGCTGAATGTCGCATCCAGGCTGGAAAAACACCACGAGGATTTCGGCCAGACCCTGGGTTACTGGGGAGTCGGTGACGGCCCCTATCTGGTGCTGCCTTTCCTCGGCCCAAGCTCGATGCGCGATGCGCCCGGACTCTACGTGGATACCGTGACCGGCGCGCCCGGCCATATCGAGAACATCCCGGCCCGCAACCAGTATTATCTGGGGGAATTCGTCCACCGCCGCGCGGCCCTGCTGGATTCGGAGAAAGTGCTGGATGAAGCGGCGATAGACCGCTACGACATGATGCGCGACGCCTATCTGATGCGCCGCAAGAATCTGGTGTACGACGGCAACCCGCCGCGCGAACGCTATTACGACGAGTAGGGACACGACGCGCCCTCCCCCGCGAAAGCAAAAGACATCTATTCAAAACAAAGGCCTGCGATCGCAGGCCTTTTCGTTTCTCGCATGATGCCAGGCTAATGCCCGATGTTGCCGAGTCTTCATCAGTGGTCAGCGCAACATCGCCCGCAACCGGCGCATCGTCCCCCAGGGTGGAGTTGGGGCTGACGGCGGGTGACAAGGATGTCGCTGAACGTGACGCGGCTGTTGTCTTGACCGAAGCCGAGCAGATCAAACTGATTCGAGCCTAGCCCATTTAACCCATCGGTTGATTCCACGTAACGTGCGGCAGCGCACAGAGCCTCCGTGAGATGACTGTCAGAGTGACAAGTATTCGTGCAGTAACGCTACCCTGCGAATGACGGCCAATCCGGCCATTTCGTCGAAAAATTTTACACTTGAAGTTTTTACTGCCCGCAGAAATTATAAATTCATCATGTAATCAATAATACTGTATATACAGTACGATTCTTGCTTCTACGGTTCTCACTTGTCGTGTCAGCACTTTAAGTAAAGTTTTTTCGCCAGCCGGGCGAAACCCGAAAAGATGCATTACAAATAGCAATCTAGGAGGATATGTCATGAAAACACCAAAATACTTGTCAACACTGTCTTTGGCAGTGATCGGAGCGCTTTATGGCTCCTCCCCGGCATGGGCGGCGCCAATACTGGCCCCGGATTTGGCCAGCTTTGCGGTTCTGGGCGCTGCGGGGGTGACCAATGTCCCCACGAGTACCATAAGCGGAAATCTGGGTTCCGCCCCCAATGCCTCGGTCGGCGGGGGGTACGTTTTCACATCCGGATCGTTACAGGCAAATACCGCAATTGCGCAGCAGGCTCAGCTTGATCTCGACGCTGCAATCACTGCCCTTAATCTTATGGTGCCCAGTTCCACACTGGGTCCGGATCTTACAGGCATAATCTTCCCGGGCATCTATTCGGTTCTCGCCGGACCCACCAATTTGTCGGGAAACCTCATTCTCGACGGTGGGGGCAACTCCAACGCAGTGTGGGTTTTTCAGATGGCAAGCACGCTCATCACCTCGACCACATCGAACGTTACCGTGACAAATGTAGGTGACGGTTCGGGTGTAGGGTTGTATTGGAGTGTCGGCAGCGCCGCGACCCTCAACGGCGCCACGTTCGCAGGAAACGTCCTCGCACACGACCTCATCAGCAGTGACGGCAATCTGACTCTTGGTTGCGGCAGACTCCTGTCGGCCACAACACAAGTGACGTTGATTCAGGACACCATCTCCATCGGTTGCATGGATAACGACGCGACTACCAATTTCGAAGCGAGCGGAGGCTTTGACCAAGGCGTCGATATTGGGTCGGGGGGCACCGGCGGGCCGGGAAATCCCGTTCCCGAGCCGGCCACACTGGCTCTACTGGGACTCGGACTCGCGGGACTCGGATTTAGTCGGCGTCGGCACGGTTGAGATAAATAGCCCGCCACGGTAAAACCTGCTTCGGCATGGTTTACCGTTTGGGGATTAAAGGGGCTGCCTGCAACCTTCCTCGTTGCACTTTCCCAAAAAACAAAAGGCCTGCGATCGCAGGCCTTTTGTTTTTACTGCTTACCGCTTGAGTCTGACGTTAACTCCCGCTGCGCAGCGCCGCGATGCGCTCATCCAGCGGCGGGTGGGTCATGAACATCTTCGCGAAGCCTTTGCCGCCGGAGATGCCGAAGGCGGCCATCTTTTCCGGCAGGACAGTCTGCTCGTGGTTCATTTTCAGGCGTTCCAGCGCGGCGATCATCTTGTTGCGCCCCGCCAGACTGGCGCCGCCCGCATCGGCGCGGAATTCGCGCTGGCGCGAGAACCACATCACAATGGTGCTGGCCAGCACGCCGAGCACCAGTTGCGCGACGATCTCGGCGACGAATGCGCCTATGCCGGGGCCGCTGCGTCCGTCGTTCTTGAGCAGCACGCGATCCACAAAGTAACCGAACAGCTTGGCGAAGAAGATCACAAAGGTGTTCACCACGCCCTGTATCAGCGCCAGCGTCACCATGTCGCCGTTCGCGACGTGGCTGACTTCGTGCGCCAGCACCGCTTCGGCTTCATCGCGGCTCATGCTGTGCAGCAGGCCGGTGCTGACCGCCACCAGCGCGGCGTTGCGGTTCCATCCGGTGGCGAACGCGTTCACGTCGGGCGCGTCATAGATCGCCACCTCCGGCATGCCGATACCCGCCGCGTCCGCCTGCTTGCGCACGGTATCCACCAGCCAGCGCTCGGTCGGATCCTGGGGATTTTCGATGACCTGCGCGCCGACCATGCGCTTGGCCGACCACTTGGACATCGCCAGCGAAACCAGCGAGCCGGCAAAACCGATCACGGCGGACATCACCAGCAGCGCGGTGAAATTGATGCCGCCGGTCGCCGTCAGCCAGCGATCCACACCGAGCAGACGCAGCGTGATGTTGATCACGAACACCACCGCCAGGTTGGTCAAAATAAACAGGAAAATCCGCTTCATAATCTTGTTGCCTCCAATGTCAAAATGCGCCGCGCAGTCTACCACCCCTGCCGCCGCGTTTCGGTACATGGGGCACGCAGAACCGAATTTCAAGAGCCGCACATGCAGTGCCCCCAAGTAACGTCCGGGCAGTGGTAAACTCGCCGCAGTTCGATAACCCAGCGGAGCAAAAGTTGCAGGAACTCCTCAATCATCCCGCCGTACAGGCCGGTCTGGCGCCTTTTCTGGCCGCTCTGGTCGCCGCCGAATTGTTCCAGCGCGTCAGGTTGAGCGGCCTGGCGGTCATCGCCGGGTTCGCCGTCACCGTTTATCTCGCCAGCGACTTCGCCATCGAGCCGCTCACCGCCTCGCGCAAGATTGTCCTATTGGGATTGATCAGCGCCGCGCTCGGTCTGCTGCTCAGCGTGGTGCGATTGTCGCTGTTCAGCGCCCTGCTGCCTATCCTGGGTGGTGCAGCCGCCGTCTGGGTGGCGCTGCGCATACTCCAGCAGCAACCGCCCCAGACACTGCTGCTATGGGGCGCGGGTTGTGCGGCTTATGTCGCGATCCTGGTCTGGAGCTTGGACTCGATTGAAAGCGATCCGCTACGCGCCGCCAACGCCGCTACCGCATTGGGCATAGGCACCGGAGGCGCGGCGCTGGTCGGCGCATCCGCGCTGCTCGGCCAGTTCGGTCTGGCGCTCGGTTCGGCGGCTGCCGCACACCTGCTGATCCAGATGATCAGCAATAAGCCGCTCCCCGCCGGGCGCGCGTTCACGCTGCCGCTCTCCGTGATTGCTGGGCTGACCGGCTGCATCGCCGTGCTGAGCGCGCAACTCCCGTGGTATGCCTTGCCCATACTGGCGACTATTCCAGTAGTAGCCCGCCTGATGCCGCTACCCAGGCAATCGATCCGCATGCAAGGCCTGCTGCTTTCATTGCCGACCTTCGCCATCGCGGGCGGCGCGATCTACGCGGCCTGGCGCTCCGCCGGCGACATACCGTTTTAAGCCTACAGATGGACACCAGACTGCTCCCCTACGCCTTCGCCCGTGACTTCGTGCTGCTTGCACAGCGCAATGACAACGCTATCGAAGTCTGGGTATCGGACGCGACCACGCCGAGCGCGATCAACGAAGTCAGCCGCCATTTCGGGGCGATCAAACTCAAATCCCTGCCGCGCGCCGAACTCGAAGCCGAGATCGCCAAGGCCTATGCCGGTGCGGGTGGCGATGCGGCACAGGTCATCGACGAATACGAATCCGATCTCGACCTGAACAAGCTGATGCAGGACATGCCGGCGGTCGAAGACCTGCTGGAGTCCGCAGACGACGCGCCCGTCATCCGCATGATCAACGCGCTGCTGACCCAGGCCCTGCGCGAAGGCGCGTCCGACATCCACATCGAGCCGTTCGAGCAGCAGTCGGTGGTGCGCTTCCGCATCGACGGCAGTCTGCGCGACGTGGTGAAGCCGAAGAAGGCGATCCACGCCTCGCTGATCTCGCGCATCAAGATCATGGCGCAGCTCGACATCGCCGAGAAGCGCCTGCCGCAGGACGGCCGCATCACCTTGCGCGTCGGCGGCAAGGCGGTCGATGTGCGCGTCTCCACGCTGCCCACCGGACACGGCGAACGCGCGGTGTTGCGCCTGCTCGACAAGGAATCCGGCAAGCTCGATCTACAAAGCCTGGGCATGAGCGCCGAGGTACAGGCACAGTTCGACAAGCTGATCGCGCAGCCGCACGGCATCGTGCTGGTGACCGGGCCGACCGGCTCGGGCAAGACCACCACGCTGTACGCCGCGCTGTCGCGGCTGAACAATAGCCGCACCAACATCCTCACCGTCGAAGACCCGGTCGAATACGAGCTGAACGGCGTCGGCCAGACCCAGGTCAACCCGCGCATCGACATGACCTTCGCCAAGGCGCTGCGCGCGATCCTCCGGCAAGACCCGGACATCATCATGATAGGCGAGATACGTGATCTGGAAACCGCACAGATCGCCGTGCAGGCCTCGCTCACCGGCCACCTGGTGCTGGCGACGCTGCACACCAACGACTCGGCGGCGGCGGTCACGCGCCTGCTCGACATGGGCATCGAACCCTTCCTGCTGTCCTCGTCGCTGCTCGGCGTCGTCGCGCAACGGCTGGTGCGCAAACTGTGCCCGCACTGCAAACGCCAAGAAGGAGAAGACAAGCATGGCCAATACTGGGTCGAGACCGGCTGCGAAAAATGCGGCCACACCGGCTATCAGGGTCGCGTCGGCGTATACGAATTGCTGCTGACCACCGACCAGATACGCGCGCAGATCCACAACCGCGCCTCGGAAGCCGACATCCGCGCCACTGCGCAGCACGACGGGATGCGCACGATGCGCGAAGACGGCGAACGCTGGCTGGCGGATGGCACGACGACGCAGGCGGAGTTGTTGCGGGTAACGAAAGAATAAAATCCGTTCGCCCTGAGCTAGTCGAAGGGCAGATGGCTTTAAGTTTACAAGGGGAACGGTAATGGGCGAAGAAAAGAAACTGACTCAAGCGCCTTTGGCTGTAGAGCATATCGAATCGAAGATATTTCTTGTTCGCGGGCAAAAAGTCATGCTGGACGAGGATTTGGCCGCGCTCTATGAGGTGGAAATCAAGGTGTTGAACCAGGCGGTCAAACGCAACCTTGATCGCTTTCCAGATGACTTCATGTTCCAGCTCACTGCGGATGAAGCCTTGTCTTTAAGGTCACAAACTGTGACCTTAAAGAGCGGGCGCGGACAACACCGGAAGTATTCTCCTTATGCGTTCACCGAGCAGGGCGTATCCATGCTCTCCAGCGTCCTGCGTAGCGACCGTGCAATTCACGTCAACATCGAAATCATGCGCGCCTTCGTGCGGCTGCGGCAAATGTTGGCCTCAAACACCGAGCTTTCCCGCAAACTGTCCGCACTGGAAAAGAAATACGACACCCAGTTCAGGGCAGTTTTTGACGCCATCCGCCAACTCATGGCCCCGACCGAAACGAAGAAGAAACGCCCTATCGGTTTTGCGCCATGGGAGAAGAAGTAACTCAATGCTGACCCGTTTAACTCGTTAGAAAGCTCACCGCAAATGAGAATCAAAGAACTCAACCTAAATAATTGGATGGTAATTAGGCAAGCCGATTTTCAAAATCTAAGTGATTTTGTCGTGGTCGCGGGCCCCAATGGTGTTGGAAAAACAAAAATAAAAGAAGCCATCGTCCACATATTTTCAAACAGTGGCAACCCTCCTCCAGGATCAAAAGTTATTCTGGAAGCCACGAATGATGATGAGCGTACAGCGTGGGGGAGTAATGAAGTGACACTTCCTCAACCAGCTTTTTGGAGCTTCTTTGCAAAAAATAATAAACGGCTGAAAACGAAATCACGACTCATACAAATCGACTCGAATCGTGTGGTCGAGACTGTAAATTTCCAACAATTAACGTTCCAGGCAATTGGCGATCCTGAGCAAGAGGATGTAAGTTACAACTATGGCTATAACAATGTCAGGGATCGCTTTAAAGATATTTGCAGCACACTCCACCGTTTAAAAAGTAAGGAAGTAACTTCTGTATATAACGAATATGAAAAAAAGAAGATCGATAACTCGAATTCAGCAGATGTTACTTTAACTAAACTGAAGGACCCGACCGAAAAGTACATAGACATCTTTGGAAAACTGCTTTATCCAAAGAAAATGCTGCCAATCGATATCAACAGCACAACCATTCAATATAAAGATGAAGATGGAAACAAAAGGCAATTTTCTGAGCTTTCTTCTGGAGAACGAGAGGTTGTAATTCTTACGTTTGACATCATTACTCAAAACCCCTCTCACTGCTTGATACTTATTGATGAACCCGAGGTTCACCTGCATCCAGAGCTAACCTTTCGGTTAATTAAAGCATTAAAAGCAATTGGTGAAAACAATCAGTATTTTCTATTTACCCACTCACCAGACATCATTGGCAACTCTTTAGATACAGGGGTTCACTTTGTCAGGCCAAAGGTGAGAGTCCCGACAGGAAACCAAGTTGTTCGAATAGATGAAAACAACATTGACGCGTTCCAAAGCATCCCAAATATTCGGGAAACTATCGGTATGGTTTCTGTGGGAAAGAAGCTCCTATTTGTAGAAGGAAATAATACAAGCATAGATAGAAATGTGTTCGCTACAATCGCCAAAGATGCAAAAATTGACGTGGCAATCATCCCTTCTGATAGCTGTACTAACATAAACAATATGGCCTTGATGTGTGAAACTCTTGAAAAGGGGTTGTTCGGTGTAGAACTTTTTATGGTAAGGGATAGGGATAGCTTGGCTCCAGACCAGATAGCAACTTTTGGAGCCAAATCAAAAGGGCGTTTAATTTTCCTTCCTTTTTATCATATTGAAAATGCCTTTCTATTACCCAAGGCGATTGCAGTTGTAGCAAAGAAAATATTAATTTCTGGCGCGCCGACTGCTGATCAAATCGAAGCAAAAATGATTGAGTATGCAAGACAGCAGTTAAATCACACCATTTCACTTTACGTTAAGAACGAGATATATTTTCAGGCAGGTAATTTCGACGTATCGCCGAGCATAAGCATTGACCAGTCTACAACTTCTGCTGCATTAGCCGCCGCGATGTATGACAAGAAGAATAAACTTCTTGCAACCTATAACCAAAATTTCAGTGAATCTGAAATCGAAGCTCGCTTGAATAAATGGAAAACACTTCTCGAAAACTCTATTCAAAATGGATGGTCTAGTGATGCTCGACAATACTTCATTGGAAAAAGGATGCTTAGAGAGCTTCAAGGCTGGTTATTTGGAAATAAAACGATACTTCTGTGGGAGCACATCATTAACAGTGAAGAGCCTGAGTGCATTCAGGCTTGTGCCGAATTGAGGACGTTACTTAATAAGATTTAGGAAGACCTCAGAGACAGAAACTAAAAGAACTAAAAGGGTCGGCTAGATGATTTTCAGACTCGAATTGTTTTCCACCGTTACTCTCACTAAATAACCACCATGCCCGCCTTCAGCTACGAAGCCGTCGATACAACCGGAGCCACCCGCAAAGGGGTGGTCAACGCGGACAGCGCGCGCGCCGCGCGCTCGGATTTGCGTGGGCAGGGGCTGACGCCGATCAGCGTCGATACTATCGCGAACCAGATCGACGCGGCGGGCACTACCCAAAGCAGCGCCTTCGGCAACCGGCTCTCCACGGTGGAGCTGGCGCTGTTCACGCGCCAACTGGCGAGCCTGCTGGAGGCCAGCCTGCCGCTGGAGCAGGCGTTTTCCGCGTTGCTGGAACAGGCCGAGCGCACTTATGTGCGCGACCTGGTCGCGTCGATACGCTCGGAGGTGATGGGAGGCGCTTCGCTGTCGGATGCGCTGGCGAAACATCCGCGCGACTTCGCCGACATCTATCGCGCGCTGGTCGCGTCCGGCGAGCAGACCGGCCAGTTGGCTCGGGTGCTGTCGCGGCTGGCCGACTACATCGAGCGGCGCAACGCGCTGGTGCAGAAGGTCAAGCTCGCGTTCACCTATCCGGCCATCGTCACGGTCGTCGCGTTCCTGATCGTGATTTTTTTGCTGACCTATGTGGTGCCGCAGATCGTCTCGGTGTTCGCCAACACCAAGCAGAAGCTGCCGCTGCTGACCGTGCTGATGCTGGGCGTGTCGGACTTCGTGCGCAACTACGGGATATATGTTTTCCTGCTGGTCGTCGCCGCCGGTTACGCCTGGCATCGCGCGCTGCAAAACGCCGCGATCAAGCTGCGCTGGCACACCTGGCTGCTGACCGCGCCGATGTACGGAAAATTCGAGCGCAGCCTGAACACCGCGCGCTTCGCCAGCACACTGGCGATCACCACCGGCTCCGGCGTGCCGATTTTGCGCGCGCTGCAAACCAGCCGCGACACGCTGACCAACGTCGCGATGCGCGCCCAGGTCGAGGAAGCCACCGCCAGCGTGCGCGAGGGCGTCAGCCTGGCGCGCGCGCTGTCGGCGCACAAACATTTCCCCGCGATGCTGATCCACATGATCCGTTCCGGCGAAACCACCGGCGAATTGCCCGCGATGCTGGAACGCGCCGCCAACGCGCAGGAACAGGACCTGGAACGCCGCGCAATGACCATGGCCGGATTGCTCGAACCCGCGCTGATCCTGGCGATGGGCGTGGTGGTGCTGTTGATCGTGCTGGCGGTGCTGATGCCGATTATCGAGATCAACCAGCTGGTACGCTGATTATGCTCGCTTCCCTCCCCCATGCAGGGGGAGGGTTGGGGTGGGGGTAGAAACGGGGAGCAGCTATTTTTAAAGTGTTCACCCCCATCCCAGCCTTCCCCCTGAGAGGAGGAAGGTGTGTAAGCACAGCACATGTATCATTTGCATATGAAACACAATATAGAAATCAATTCATGAAACGCCTGCCCCTGATTACAACTTTTGCGCTGTTCATCGCCCTGTGCATATCGGCCGCATACTGGACGATGCAGCTGTTCAAGCCGCCGGTGCGCGCCATCGCGGCCCCGCCGCAAGCCAGCCAGCCCGCGCCCAGACTGGATGCGGCGGCGGGCTTGCTGGGCGGGCGTACGTCTTTTGCGGTCGCCAGCAATTTCCAGTTGAAGGGCGTGGTCGTCGCCAGCGATCCGGCGGAAAGCGTCGCGATCCTGTCGGCCAACGGCAAGCCCGCACAGGCGGTCAGAACCCACCGTGAAGTCGTGCCCGGCGTCACGGTCACGGAAGTGCAACGAGACCACGTGTTGCTGTCGGAAGGCGGCATGGTCAAGCGGGTCGAGCTGCCCAAAGACGCAAAGCGCCAATAACCCGTCCACGAACCACGATACCGGCAGGAAAGTCATCACAGTCCAGCGTTCCCGGCCCAAATCGGCTAGAATCCGCGCTTTGCAAAAATGCCGTTTCCGGCAGCATAGACTTTTGGCAGGATAGACTTTGAACACCATGCAACGCATCCGCAATTTCTCCATCATCGCCCACATCGACCACGGCAAGTCCACGCTCGCAGACCGCATCATCCAGTTGTGCGGCGGATTGTCCGACCGCGAGATGGAAGCGCAGGTGCTCGACTCGATGGACTTGGAGCGCGAGCGCGGCATCACCATCAAGGCGCAGACCGCCGCGCTGAACTACAAGGCGCGCGACGGGCAGATATACAACCTCAACCTGATCGACACGCCGGGGCACGTGGACTTCTCCTACGAGGTGTCGCGCTCGCTGTCCGCCTGCGAGGGCGCGCTGCTGGTGGTGGATGCCTCGCAGGGCGTGGAGGCGCAGACCGTGGCGAACTGCTACACCGCGCTGGACCTTGGCGTGGAAGTGGTGCCGGTGCTGAACAAGATCGACCTGCCCTCGGCGAATCCGGAAAATGCGATCGAGGAAATCGAGGACGTGATCGGCATAGATGCGCACGATGCGGTGCACTGCTCCGCCAAGACCGGCCTGGGCGTGCAGGACGTGCTGGAATCGCTGATCGCCAAGGTGCCCGCACCACAAGGCGATCCCGACGCGCCGTTGCAGGCGCTGATCATCGACTCCTGGTTCGACAACTATGTCGGCGTGGTGATGCTGGTGCGCGTGAAGAACGGCACGCTCAAGCCCAAGGAAAAGATCCTGTTCATGGCGACCGGCGCCCAGCACCTGACCGAGCATATCGGCGTGTTCACACCCAAGGCGCAGGATAGAGAAAGTTTGAGCGCAGGCCAGGTCGGCTTCGTCATCGCCGGGGTCAAGGAACTGAAGGCGGCCAAGGTGGGCGACACCATCACCCATCTGGCGAAACCGGCGCCGCAGGCCCTGCCCGGCTTCAAGGAGGTGCAGCCGCAGGTGTTCGCAGGGCTGTTCCCGGTCGAGTCTAACCAGTACGAGGCGCTGCGCGACTCGCTGGAAAAACTCAAGCTGAACGACGCCGCGCTGATGTATGAGCCTGAAGTGTCACAGGCGTTGGGCTTCGGCTTCCGCTGCGGTTTCCTCGGCCTGCTGCATATGGAGATCGTGCAGGAGCGGCTGGAGCGCGAGTTCGACATGGACCTGATCACCACCGCGCCGACGGTGATCTACCAGGTGGTGCAGCGCGACGGCACGATACTGATCGTGGACAATCCGTCCAAGATGCCCGATCCCTCCAAGATCGAGGAGATCCGCGAGCCTATCGTCACGGTGAACCTGTACATGCCGAACGAGTATGTCGGCGCCATCATCACGCTGTGCACCCAGAAGCGCGGCTCGCAGATCAACATGAGCTATCATGGCAAACAGGTATTGCTGGTCTACGAAATGCCGATGGCGGAGATCGTGCTGGATTTCTTCGACAAGCTGAAATCGGTGTCGCGCGGCTACGCCTCGATGGACTACGAGTTCAAGGAATATCGCGCGGCGGACGTGGTCAAGGTGGATATGCTGATCAACGGCGAGAAGGTCGATGCGCTCGCGGTGATCGTGCACCGCGCCAACAGCCAGCATCGCGGGCGCGAGGTCGCCGCCAAGATGCGCGAGCTGATCCCGCGCCAGATGTACGACGTGGCGATCCAGGCGACCATAGGCTCGAACATCATCGCGCGCGAGAACGTCAAGGCGATGCGCAAGAACGTGCTGGCCAAGTGTTACGGCGGCGACATCTCGCGCAAGAAGAAACTGCTGGAGAAACAGAAGGCCGGCAAGAAGCGCATGAAACAGGTGGGCAGTGTGGAGATTCCGCAGGAAGCCTTTCTGGCGATATTACGGGTTGAGGATTAGGAATAAAGATGAATTTTGCATTGATCATGTTTGTGCTGCTGCTGGTCACCGGCGGCATCTGGCTGCTGGATCGTTTCGTGCTGGCGGCCAAACGCGCCGGCGATGCCGCCGAACCCTGGTGGGTGGAATACGCCAAGAGCTTTTTCCCGGTGATACTGGTGGTGTTCTTCATCCGCTCTTTTCTGGTCGAGCCGTTCAAGATACCTTCCGGTTCGATGATCCCGACATTGCAGGTGGGCGATTTCATCCTGGTCAACAAATTCACCTATGGCGTCCGGCTGCCCATCATCAACAAAAAGATCATTCCGCTGAACGAGCCGCAGCGCGGCGACGTGATGGTGTTTCGTTATCCGGAGAACCCCTCGCTGGATTATATCAAGCGCATCGTCGGGCTCCCCGGTGACACGGTCGAATACCGCAACAAGCGGCTGCTGATCAACGGCGTCGAGCAGGCGCAGGCAGCGGATGGCGATTACAATTATGTCGAAGCCAATCTGAACTTCGTGCATACCGAGAAACGTATCGAGACGCTGGGTGACCGCAAGCATGCGCTGCTGGTCAACCCCGAGATGCCGACGCTGCATCTGAGCGCGGTGGCCGAATTCAGCGGGCGCGAGAATTGCAGCTATGACAACGAGATGGTGCGCTGCAAGGTCCCCGACGGGCATTACTTCATGATGGGCGACAACCGCGACAACAGCCGCGACAGCCGCTATTGGGGATTTGTGCCGGACAACCAGATCGTCGGCAAGGCATTTTTCATCTGGATGAACTTTTCTGATTTGAAGCGTGTGGGTCTGTCGATCAACTAAACCGGGAGGAAATAACATGGCCGTATCAATGTTGTCGCATCAGCGTGGCATGAGCTTTGGGGGATTCATCTTTGCCGCTTTTCTGTTCGTGCTGTTGAGCATCACCGGGATCAAACTGATTCCCGCGTACATACAGGATGCGAAAATCAAAAATGTTTTCACCTCAATCGCGCGCGACCCCGATATGCAAAAAGCCTCGCCCTACCAGATCAAGGAGTCGTTTGAAAAACACTCCTCGGTAGAAGATATCACCGCGATCAGTGCATCCGACATCGAGATCAGCACCGAGGATGGCGTACCCTATCTGAGCGCCAGCTATGCGGTCAAAGTCCCGGTGGTCGCCAATATCAGCTTCTATCTTGAATTCAATCCGAGCAGTGCAAAATAACAACTCCCGCAGAGAGCAGTCAGCACCGGGCAACGGCATCCTGTGCCAGAAGTTGGGGTATGCATTTACGCAGCCGAAACTGTTGCAGCAGGCGCTGACCCATCGCAGTTACGCGCCGGAACACTACGAACGGCTGGAATTTCTGGGCGACAGCATACTGGGTTGCGTCATCGCCAGATATCTTTACACGGCCTATCCGCAGTTGAGCGAGGGCGAATTGTCGCGATTGCGCTCCAATCTGGTCAGGGAAGAAACCCTCGCGACACTCGCGCAGCAACTCGATCTGGGCAGCCATTTGAAGCTGGGCGAAGGCGAGCTCAAGGGCGGCGGCTTTCGCCGTCCCTCCACACTGGCCGATGCGATGGAAGCATTGATAGGCGCGGTGATGCTGGATGGCGGTTTTGCCGAAGCAGAAAAGGCCGTGCTGGGACTGTTTGTGCCCTACCTGGAAAAAGTCGATGTGCAGACGCTGGGCAAGGATGCCAAGACCCTGCTGCAGGAACATCTGCAAGCCAGAAGGCTCGCCCTGCCGACCTACAGCATCGTCGCCACGAAAGGCGAAGCGCACGAGCAATCCTTCGAGGTGGAATGCGCCATTCCGTCGCTCAGGATATCCACGCGCGGCACCGGCAGCAGCCGCCGCAACGCCGAACAACAGGCCGCACTGGCCGCCTACCAACAACTGGGCACGACATCATGACCGAACAACAAGAACCATTCCGCTGCGGTTACATCGCCATCGTCGGGCGCCCCAACGTGGGCAAGTCCACGCTGCTCAACCACCTGATCGGGCAGAAGGTCAGCATCACCTCGCGCAAGGCGCAGACCACGCGCCACCGCATCCACGGCATCTTTACCGACGAGCACGCGCAATTCGTGTTTGTGGACACGCCCGGCTTCCAGACCAAACACCTCAACGCATTGAACCGCGGCATGAACCGCGTCGTGACCAGCAGCCTGCGCGATGTGCAGGTGGTGATGTACGTGCTGGAAGCATTGCGCTACGACGAACGCGACCAGGAAGTGCTCAAGTTGCTGCCGGACAACCGCCCTGTCGTGCTGGTCATCAACAAGATCGACGAGGTGGAGGACAAGGGACAACTGTTCTCGTTCGCCGAGCGCGTCGCCAAGGATTTCAAATTCGCCGACATCGTGCCGGTCAGCGCCAAGCAGGGCACCAAGCTGGACGAACTGCGCGAGGCGCTACGACGCCATCTGCCGCCCGGCGAACATATCTACGGCGAGGACGACATCACCGACCGCAGCGAACGTTTTCTGGCGGCGGAAATGCTGCGCGAAAAGGTGTTCCGCTTCACCGGCGAGGAGCTGCCTTATTCGGTCAGCGTCGTGATCGAGCAGTTCAAGATGGAAGGCAAGCTGCGCCGCATCAGCGCCGCGATCCTGGTGGACAAGGAGGCACACAAGGCGATGCTGATCGGCAAGAAAGGCGAGAAGCTGAAAGAGATCGCCACCCAGGCGCGCCTCGACATGGAGAAGCTGTTCGACGGCAAGGTGTTCCTGGAAGTGTTCATCAAGGTCCGCAGCGGCTGGGCGGATGACGAACGCGTGTTGCGCTCGCTGGGTTACGAATAACCGCGTGCGGCATTGTAGGGGCGCGATTCATCGCGCCCTGATCTATTCATGCACAGAGAAAGGGCGCGATAAATCGCGCCCTTACCGATGTTCAGTTAAATGACCCCCGGCAAAGCCGGGGGCTTATTGGGTGAGCCCCTCAAAGGGGCCGATAAAACCGTGAGCCGCCCAAGTCGGCTACACGCCCGAAGGTGTAAAAATTTTTGTGTAAACGGTCATTTGGCAGGAAACTGCCGCCACTTTGAAAGGAGTAGCAATGACCGCAGTAAAAGCACTACCCGCAGATTTGATCGACAGCCTGCTGTCTGGTTATAAGAAGCCCGAAGACCTGATAGGCGAGAACGGCCTGCTCAAGCAACTCACCAAGGCACTCGTTGAACGAGCACTGGACGCCGAGATGGCAGCCCATCTCGGTCATGCCAAGCATGACACCGTCACCAACCCTGCAGGCAACACCCGCAACGGCAAGAGCAGCAAGAAGCTCAAGGGCGAGTTTGGCGAACTACCCATCGAGATACCCCGCGACCGGCATGGCAGCTTCGAGCCGCAGCTCATCGCCAAGCACCAGACCCGCTGGACTGGATTCGACGACAAGATCCTGTCGCTCTACGCACGTGGCATGACCGTGCGTGAGATACAAGGCCACCTGGAAGAGATGTACGGCACCGAAGTGTCGCCCACGCTCATCTCTTCGGTAACGGATGCCGTCATCGAAGAGGTCAAGGCATGGCAATCACGCCCGCTGGATGCGCTGTATCCCATCGTCTATCTGGACTGCATTCATGTGAAGGTGCGCGATGCCGGTACGGTGCGCGCCAAGGCGGTCTATCTGGCATTGGGTATCAACATGGCGGGCGAGAAGGAATTGCTGGGCATCTGGATTGCCCAGACGGAAGGGGCCAAGTTCTGGCTACAGGTGGTGACCGAACTCAAGAACCGTGGCGTGCAGGACATCTTCATCGCCTGCGTGGATGGGTTGAAGGGATTCCCCGAAGCCATCGAGACCATCCACCCCAAGACTGCTGTGCAGCTGTGCATCGTGCATATGGTGCGTTACAGCCTGAACTACGTGAGCTGGAAGCTGCGCAAGGAGATTGCTACCGACCTGCGCACCATCTACGCTGCTGCCACCGTTGAAGAGGCAGAACAACGACTGTCTGAGTTCGAGCAGCAATGGGGAGCGGCATACGCGCCCATCGTCAAATCCTGGCGTAACAACTGGCCGCGCCTCATCCCGTTTTTCGATTATCCGCCGGAAATCAGGAAGGTGATCTACACCACCAATGCGATTGAGTCGGTGAACATGAGCCTGCGCAAGATCACCAAGAACCGGGGTTCGTTCCCAACCGATGAGTCGTTGCTGAAATTGTTTCACTTGGCGCTGAACAACATCAGCAAGAAATGGACGATGCCGATCCGAGATTGGAAGGCTGCACTAAACCGGTTTACTATCCAGTTTGAAGACCGGATGCCGCAGCAGTAAAGAAATCCCGTTTACACAAAATTCGGGACACCCTCCTGCATAAATTGGGGATGTACCACGAATCTTTTCATGGCGCTCGATTTGACTATTGAGCACAGTTCACTCCGCATCTCCCGGATTACATGGGGACAGCCCAATTAAAGTTCCCAACCCTCAGCGCTTCTCGTGGTGCCCGCCGAACTCGAAGCGCAACGCGGACAGCAGTTTGTCGCCGTAGTCCGCCTCGCCGCGCGAGGAGAAGCGGTTGAACAGCGCGGCGGTCAACACCGGCGCGGGGGTGCCGGATTCGATCGCGGCGATGCTGGTCCAGCGTCCTTCGCCGGAATCCGATACCTTGCCGCTGAAGTTGTCGAGGTGCGGGTCGGCCTGCAGCGCATGCGCGGTCAGGTCTAGCAACCATGATCCCACCACGCTGCCGCGCCGCCACAGCTCCGCCACCTCGGACACGTCGATGTCATAGCTCAGCGTCTCCGGTTCTCGCAGCGGCGTGGTCTCGGCATCGGCGCTTTGCTTGACGCCGCCGACGTTGGCGTGGCGCAACAGGTTGAAGCCCTCGGCATAGGCCGCCATCAGCCCGTATTCGATGCCGTTGTGCACCATCTTGACGAAGTGCCCCGCGCCCGCCGGGCCGCAATGCAGATAGCCCTGCTCGGCGGTGCTCGGCGTGCCGTCGCGGCCTTCGGTGCGCGGCGCATCGCCAACACCCGGCGCGAGCGAGGCGAAGATAGGTTGCAGCCGCGCAACAGCCTGCAGATGGCCGCCTATCATCAGGCAGTAGCCGCGCTCCAGCCCCCACACGCCGCCGCTCACGCCGACATCGACGTAATGCACGGACTTGGGCGCCAGTTGTCTGGCGCGGGCGATGTCGTCCTTGTAATAGGAGTTGCCGCCGTCGATCAGGATGTCGTCCTTGCCGAGCAACGGCGCCAGTTCGGCGATGCTGGCATCCACCACCCCGGCGGGCAGCATCAGCCACACCGCGCGCGGCGCGCTCAATTTATCCAGAAAATCCGGGATGCTGGCTGACGGTGTCGCGCCTTCCTTGGCCAGCGCCTGCACCGCGTCGCTGCTGCGGTCGAACACCACGCACTGGTGTCCGGCGCGCTGCAAGCGCCGCACCATGTTCGCGCCCATACGTCCCAGCCCTATCATTCCGATCTGCATTTCGTTCTCCTCTTTAAGTTTACTTAATCCGGACTAGCGGCTGTATCGATGTGCCACTCCGCCCCAGTGATACGCGCAGCGGGCAGCGCCTCTCCCCGTGCGATACGCCGCAATACCTCGCGCTTGCCGGCTCCCGCAACCAGAAATATTTTCTCCCGCGCCGCGTTCAGCGCACTCATTCCCAGCGACACGCGCTCCGCCGGCGGCTTGGGCGCGTCGAACACCGCCACCACTGCCGCCGCGCACTCCGTCGCCGGATTGCCGGGAAACAGGCTGGCGGTGTGGCCGTCCTCGCCCATGCCCAGCAGCACCAGGTCGAGCGGCTGCGCCAGTATCGCCGCGTATTCCTGCGCGGCAGTCCGCGCGCCATGTTCGGCGAGTATCGCATGCACGTTGCCCGGCGGGATCGCGATGTGCTTCAGCAGCGCATCGTGCGCCATGCTGTCGTTTCGCTGCGCATCGCCGCGCGGCAGGCAGCGCTCGTCGCCGAAATAGACCTGCACCTTGCTCCACTCGACCGGCAGCTCGCGCAGATGTTCATAGCAGCGGCGCGGCGTCTCGCCACCGGCGAGGGCGATGCGGAACACCCCGCGCGCGGCGATGGCCACCTGCGCGGCAACCGCGATGCGCTGCGCCACCGCCGCACTCAACCCATCCAGATTGTCGTGAACGATCACGCGCTGTGCATTCGGGAGCTTCATGCCGTTCGCGCCGCGCACAGCGCCGGGCCGTACAATGCGACATGGTCATCCAGGATCACCCGCACCGGCATCGCTTCCAGCAGCGGGCGCATCCTGCCCTTGCCCAGAAATGCCTCAACGAATGAGCCGCTTTGCATCAACGGCAATATCTTGGGCGCGATACCGCCGCCCACATACAGCCCGCCGCTGCTCATCGTCTTCAGCGCCAGATTGCCCGCCTCCGCGCCGTACAGGCGCACGAAGCGATCCAGCGTCTCGACGCAGATGTCGTCGCTGCCCGCCAACGCGGCGCGCGAGATCGCCGCACCCGCATCGCCTGTCTTCATCTCTTCCGCCAACCGTTGCGGCAGCGGGGCTTTGCGATAGACGCGCAGAAAATCGTGCAGGTCTGCCAGCCCCATGCCGGAGACGACGCGTTCCCAGCTGACATGGCCGTAGCGCGCTTGCAGATGGCGCAGCAGCGCGAACTCCAGTTCGTCCTGCGGGCTGAAACTGGCGTGCCCGCCTTCGGTGGCATAGGGATGATGTCGTTGCCCGTCCCAATATAAACCGGCCTCGCCCAGCCCGGTCCCGGCGGCAATGATGGCGCCGTTGCCAAGCGCATCGTCTGCGCCCGGCTGCAAGGTCAGCAGCTCGTCGGCGCCCAACGCCGGAAGACCGCACGCGGTCGCCTCCAGATCGTTGAGCAGGGTGCAGACCCTGAAGCCGAAACGCTGCTGCAAGGCATCGGCCTCGATGAGCCAGGGCAGGTTGGTGGCGCGCACCGCCCTGCCCCGCACCGGCCCGGCGATGCCGAAAGCGGCACAGTCGGGAGCAGGTGAATCTTTCAGGAAATCGGCCAGCAAGGCCTCGAAAGCAACGAAATCGCCGCTCCGATATTCGATTTCGTGTTCGATGCGCACGCGCGTGCCGCTAACCTCGACGATCGCCAGCCGCGTCTTGGTTCCGCCGATGTCGCCCGCAATGACTCTGCTCATCAGAAGCACATCTCAATACGCCTGCAGATCGGCACCGTCCAGACTCAGCGAGTTCCGCCAGAACTGGTCGTCGCGGTCGAACAGGCGATAGGTGCCGCGCGGCCCCCAGCTGCCCGCCGGATAGGTGTTGATGAAGTCGCGCTCCATCGCCCAGACCTTGATGATGGGATCGACCACGCGCCATGCGGCCTCGACTTCGTCGATGCGCAGGAACAGCGAAGGGTCGCCCTGCATCACGTCCAGCAGCAGGCCCGCGTAGGCATCGAAGTCCTCGTCGGTATGCTTGCGATAGGTGGCATCCAGGCTGATGGAGCGGGTATGCAGATCCAGTCCGGGGACCTTCACCTGCATCTCCATCTTCATGCAGTCGTCGGGCTGGATGCCCAGCATGATCCAGTTGGGCTGCGGCGGCCCGTTGCGGGTCTTGCGCAGCAGATCCTGCGGCGGGTTCTTGAAGCGGATGCAGATCGCCGAGCTGCCCTCGGCCATGCGCTTGCCGGTGCGCAGGTAGAACGGCACGCCCGCCCAGCGCCAGTTGTCGATGAACAATTTCAATGCCGCATAAGTCTCGGTGGTGCTGTCTGCGGCGACGCCCGGCTCCTCAAGGTAACCGGGCACCGATTTCCCGTCTATCGTGCCGCTGGAATATTGCCCGCGGAACGCATGGGCATGCACCGAGTTTTGCGTGATCGGGCGGATCGCCTTGAGCACTTTCACTTTCTCGTCGCGCAGATGCTCGGCGGCTATCGTCAGCGGCGGCTCCATCGCCACCAGCGCGAGCAGTTGCAGCAAATGGCTCTGTATCATGTCGCGCAGCGCGCCGGCGCCCTCGTAGTAGCCGGCCCGTCCGCCTACCCCCAGTGTCTCGGACTGGGTGATCTGCACATGGTCGATGTAATGGTGGTTCCACAGCGGCTCCAGCAGCAGGTTGGCGAAGCGGAATACCATCACGTTCTGCACCGTGCCCTTGCCGAGGTAATGGTCGATGCGGTAGATCTGCGGCTCGTTGAGGTGCTTGTACAGGCTGCTTTGCAGGGTCTGCGCGCTCAGCAGGTCGTAGCCGAACGGTTTTTCGATCACCACGCGGCGCCAGCCATTGGTCTGCTTCAGCAAGCCCGCGTTGCCCAGCTTGTCCACGATATCCGGGAACGCCGCCGGGCTGACCGACATGTAGAACACCATGTTGGGGTGGAAGATCGCGCTGCCTTCCACCATCTGTTTCAGCCGCAGGTAAGCCGCATCGTCGCCGGGCGGGATCGCGTGGTAGTGCATGCGCGTGCAGAAACGCTCCAGTGCCGCTTTGTCCAGGCCCTGCGGGTAGAGCGGCTCCAGCATCTTAGCGATTTCCGCTATCCACTCCTCGCGCTGCAGCACCTCGATGCTGCAACCGAGTATGGTCACCTGCTCGGGCAATCGCTTCGCCAGCTCCAGACGGAACAGCGACGGGATCAGCTTGATCCGGCTCAGGTTGCCGGCTGCGCCAAAGATGATCAGGGTGCAAGGTTCCAGGGTCTTCATGTTCGGTCCGTTCTTTTGTCGGGTGTGGACTGCGGGACTATCGGTGCGACATGCCAGATGCGTTTGGCATATTCGCGGATGGTGCGGTCGCTTGAGAACTTGCCCATCCCGGCGACGTTAAGGATGGCGCGCTTCGTCCATTCCTTCTGGTCGCGGTACAGTTCTCCGACCTTGTCCTGACAGGCGACATAGGAGGCGTAGTCGGCCAGCAGCAGGTAATGATCGCCGTACTGGAGCAGCACGTCGATGATCTCCCGGTAACGCGCAGGCTCGTCCGGACAGAAATATCCGGACGCGATCATGTCCAGCGCCTGCTTCAACTCGGCGTTGCCGTGGTAGTGGCGCAGCGGATCGTAGCCGTGGCGGCGCAGGGTGTCGACCTCCTCCGTGGTCATGCCGAACAGGAAGAAGTTCTCCGCGCCGACCTCCTCGCGTATCTCGATGTTCGCGCCGTCCAGCGTGCCTATCGTGAGCGCGCCGTTCAGCGCCAGTTTCATGTTGCCGGTGCCGGAAGCCTCGGTGCCCGCGGTCGAAATCTGCTCGGAAAGATCCGCAGCGGGCACGATGCGCTCGGCGTTGGAAACATCGTAGTTGGGGATGAACACCAGCTTCAGTTTTCCGCCGACCTGCTGGTCGTTGTTGATGATGTCGGCGATGTCGTTGATCAGGCGGATGATGCGCTTGGCCATCGCGTAACCCGGCGCCGCCTTGCCCGCAATGATGACGGTGCGCGGCACGACATCGGGATATGCGCCGGAACGGATGCGGTTGTAGAGCGTGATGACATGCAGCACGTTGAGCAACTGCCGCTTGTATTCGTGGATGCGCTTGATCTGGATGTCGAACAGCGAATCGGGATCGACCGCGATGCCAAGCTGCTTGCGTATCATGCCGGCGAGGCGCTCCTTGTTCGCCTGTTTGACGGCGCGGAATTTTTTCTGGAATCCGGCATCGCCCGCATAGTCGCGCAGCTTCTGCAACTGGTCGAGATCGGTCAGCCAGCCCTTGCCGATATTCTCGGTAATCAATGCGGCCAGCCCGGGATTGGACTGGTTCAACCAGCGGCGCGGCGTGACACCGTTGGTCATATTGATGATCTTGCCCGGCGAAATGCGCTCGAAGTCGGCAAATATGGTGCGCTTCATCAACTCGGTATGCAGCGCGGCCACGCCGTTCACCGTGTGGCTGCCGACGATGGCCAGATGCGACATGCGCACGCGGCGGCCGCCGTTCTCGTCGATGATGGACAAACGCCGCAGCAGTTCGCCGTCGCCCGGAAACTGGTGCATCACCTGCTGCAAAAACCGATGATTGATCTCGTAGATAATCTGCAAGTGACGCGGCAGCAGGCTCTCCAGCATCGCCACCGGCCAGGTTTCCAGCGCCTCCGGCATCAGCGTGTGGTTGGTGTAGGAAAAGATGCGCGTGGTCAGCGCCCACGCCTCGTCCCAGCTATGGTGATGGATATCCACCAGCAAACGCATCATCTCGGCGACCGCGATGGACGGGTGGGTATCGTTGAGTTGCACCGCGATCTTGTCCGGCAGCTGCGTCCAGTCCGCATGGGTTTTCTTGTAGCGGAAAAGCATATCCTGCAGCGAAGCGCTGACGAAAAAATACTGCTGCTTCAAACGCAGCTCGCGGCCCATCTCGGTCGAATCGTCCGGGTACAGCACCTTGGAGAGGTTCTCCGATTCGTTCTTGTCGGCGACGGCCTGGATGTAGTTGCCCTGGTTGAAATAACGCAGCTCGAAATCGCGCGAGGATTTCGCCGCCCACAACCGCATGTTGTTGACCGTCTTGCCGCCGTAACCGGGCACCGGCGTGTCATAGGCCATCGCCATCACATCGTCGGTGTCCACCCAGTGGTGGCGCAGCAATCCGTTTTCGTGCTTGTATTCCACCACGCGGCCGTGAAATTTCACCGGGTACAGCAGCTCCGGACGCGGGAACTCCCAGGGATTGCCGTAGCGCAACCAGTTGTCCGGGTGCTCCACCTGCGCGCCGTGCTCGATGCTCTGGCGGAACATGCCGTATTCGTAGCGGATGCCGTAACCGTAACAGGGCAGGTCCAGCGTCGCCATCGAATCGAGGAAGCAGGCCGCCAGACGCCCCAGCCCGCCGTTGCCCAGCGCGGCATCGGCCTCGATCTCGGCGATCGCCTCGAACTCCTGCCCCAGCTCGTAGAGCGCGGTCTTGCATTGTTCGTTCATCTCCAGATTGAGCATGGCGTTGCTCAGGGTGCGCCCCATCAGGAACTCCAGCGACAGGTAGTAGATGCGCTTGGCGTCATGCTCATAATAGCGCTGCATGGTCTCCATCCAGCGCTCGACCAGACGGTCGCGCACCGCATAGGCCGTGGTCTGGAACCAGTCCCGCGTGGTGGAGTTGATGGGATACTTGCTGTTGGAATAGACCAGATGATCGGAAAGCGAGGCCTGGATCGCCTCTTTGCTCATGCCCGCGCTACGATGCTGCAGTGTCGTTTTGCTACTCCCCATCTTCAGCTCCCCTATGTCGTTATGAACATTCGCCAGCGTGCAGGTGAAACCTGCTCCGCATTCTCCGTGCGGTGCCAGGCAGTGTCAATGACATGACAGGCAATGCCGCTAATGCTTCCGGGATATGCCCGATACGCCGATGGCAAAGCGGATCAGTCCGTAGCTGATCCACGCCAGGAAGCGCATCACGTTCCCGGTCCCCGCGGATTCGGCGCGCCGCCCGTCCTGCTCGATGGCCTGCATCAGGCTGGCGCGCAGCCCGGCGGCGAAACCCGCATCGCGCACCACCAGATTGGCCTCGCGCGCCAGCAGCAGGCTGAACGGGTCGATGTTGAAAGAGCCCACGGTCGCCCACTCGCCGTCGATCACCGCGACCTTGGCATGCAGATGACTGGGCTGGTACTCGTAGATCTCCACGCCGGCGCCTGTCAGGCGATCGTACAACGCCAGCGTGGCGTAATGCTGCAAACGATACTCCGCCCTGCCTTGCAACAGCAGCAACACGCGCACGCCGCGCCGAACGGCCTGCATCAGGGCGCGCAGGAACGACCGGCCAGGCAGGAAATAGGCGCTGGCGATGATGATCTCGCGTTGCGCTCCCGCGATGGCCCTGACGTAAGCGCGTTCGATGTCGCGCCGATGGCGCACGTTGTCGCGCAGCACGAGTTGCAAATCCGGATTCAGGTTCGGGCTGCTGCGGCGAAGGCGCCAGCCCCCGGACTTGACGCGTTTGCGGAACGCCGCCCAGGAGACCATTTCCCACAGGTGCTGCATCGCCGCCTGCACCTCGCCCGCCAGCTCGCCCTGCACCCGCACCGCATAATCCAGGCGCGGCGCGGCAAAATCAAACTCCCTCGGAATGTCATTGACGATATTGATGCCGCCGACAAAGGCGATCTCGCCGTCCACCGCCACCAGCTTGCGATGCAGCCGGCGCAGGCGGCGCATCCGGTCGCGGCGTAGCGTAAAGGGGGAAACCTCGCGCCGGAACCAGTGCACCTCCACTCCGGACTCGCGCAGATCGTCCACCCAGCTCTCGGGCAACTCCGCCGACCCGTAACCGTCCAGCAACAGGCATACCGCCACCCCGCGCCCGGCGGCGCGGCGCAGCGCGGCGGCGACATCGCGCCCGACCTCGTCGGTGGAAAATATGTAGGTTTCCAGATGGATGGAATGTTGCGCCGCATCGATCGCGGCACACAGCTGCGGAAAATATTCGGCGCCGTTCCGCAACAGCGTGAGCTCGTTTCCGCCGACCCGATGGGCGCTGCTCATAGCCGCTTCAGCCGCGCGGAAAGCGCGGCATGGTCGGACAGGCGCTTCCAGTTCCCGCCGACATGCACATCGCTGTGGATCACGCTGAAACCGCGCACGTAAATCCGGTCCAGACGGAACAGCGGCAACCTGGCCGGATAGCTGCGCGCAAGGCTGCCCTTGTGCAGATGAAATACATCATGAACATTCAGTTCGCCGGCAAAAGCATGGCTCATGTGGTTGCGCCAGTCGTTGAAATCGCCGGCGATGATCAGCGGCGCATCGGGAGGAATATTCTCATGGACATACTGAATCAGCATGCGCGTCTGCTCCCGCTTGCCTTTGGCGAACAGACCGAAGTGCACGCACAGGCAATGCACGGACTGCCCGCCCGCTTCCACCTCGCAATGCAGCAATCCGCGGCTCTCGAAGCGATGCGCGGAAATATCGTTGTTCACCGAACACAGGATGGGGAAACGGCTGAGTATCGCGTTGCCATGATGCCCGGCCTCATATACCGCGTTCTTGCCGTAGGCGTGATGCGGCCAGATATCCCCGGCGATGAACTCATGCTGCGCGACCCCGGGATAGTTGTGGAAACGCTCGCCATGCCGCGTATGCTCGCCCTGCACTTCCTGCAGGAACACGATGTCGGCATCCAGCTCGCGCAGCCGGTCGCGCAACTCGTGCAGCACCACGCGGCGGTTGAAATGGGAAAAACCCTTGTGGATGTTGTAGGTGGCGATTTTCAGGGTAGTCATGGAGAGCATTCTACCCAATCGGCAGGCTGAATCGGTGCGCCTTAAGGAATGCTTAAGATTTCCCTCCTAAACTGCCGCACATCATCAACAACACGGGAGTAATCAATGAATACACACTTCGCCCTCGCCACGATATTCGCCGGAGCGGTGTTTTCCATGAATTCATTTGCAGAAGTCATCAAAACCGCAGAAGACAAAAAGGCGCGCACCACCGCAGCCAGGTTTCAGCCTCTTGAAGACATCGCGGACATCCACAACTCCCCAGTCATCACGGCGCATCCCACCAGACTCGCTTCCAACGAGGCCAGCGTTGCCGAGCTGCGCAAACTCCGCCGGGCCGGCGAAGCGCGCGAACGGCATTTGCGTGCGCAATACCGGTCGCGCGGGCTGGTTTACCCCGCAAGATTCGAAGGCGACTGATCCGGAAAATTCACCCGTACTAAAGCGGGCATCGCCCGCTAAGCGTTGCCGATTCCCCGCGTCGGCAAATTGATCTGCTTCGCGAAATCCAGCATGCGCCGGATAGGCTGCACCGCGCGCGGGATGATGGCCGGATCGACATGTATCTCGTTCCTGCCGGTTTGCAGCACTTCGGCCAGGTTGATCAGGCCGTTCATCGCCATCCACGGGCAGTGACTGCAACTGGTGCAGGTCGCGCCGACTCCGGCGGTGGGCGCTTCGAGGAAGAGTTTATCCGGGCACAGCGCGCGCATCTTGTGCAGGATGCCGTTGTCGGTGGCGACGATGAATTCCTTCGCATCGAGTTGCTGCGCGGCCTTGATGAGTTGCGTCGTGGAGCCGACCACGTCGGCCAGCCGGACCACAGCGCGCGGCGATTCCGGATGCACCAGCACTTTCGCGCGCGGGTGCTTTGCTTTCAATTCGATGAGTTCTTTCGCCTTGTATTCGTCGTGGACGATGCACGAGCCCTGCCACAGCAGCATGTCGGCGCCGCTCTGTTCCTGCACGTAACCGCCGAGGTGGCGGTCCGGCGCCCACAGAATTTTCCTGCCCTGCTCCATGAGGTGTTTAACCACCGGCAGCGCGATCGAGCTGGTCACCATCCAGTCGGCTCTGGCCTTTACCGCCGCGCTGGTGTTGGCGTACACCACCACGGTGCGGTCGGGATGCGCGTCGCAGAACGCCGCGAATTCGTCCGCCGGGCAGCCAAGGTCGAGCGAACATTCCGCTTCCAGATCGGGCATCAATACGCGTTTTTCGGGATTCAGTATCTTCGCGGTCTCGCCCATGAAGCGCACGCCGGCGACGACAATGGTTTTGGCCGGATGCTTGTGGCCGAAATTGGCCATGTCCAGCGAATCGGACACGATGCCGCCGGTCGCTTCGGCGAGATCCTGCAAGTCGGGATGCACGTAGTAATGCGAGACCAGCACCGCATCCTGTTCTTTCAGCATGCGTTTAATGCGCGCGATCAGTTCGGGTTTGTCCGCCGCGTCCGGTTCGCGCGGCACTTTTGCCCACGCGGACGATGTGGCGCAACCGGGGTGCTCGTAAACAAGTTGTATGGTGCCGGAGCCGGTCATGGCGACGCGGCATCCGGCGCGTTGGGCAAGTCGTCTCCGGGCAAACTGTCCATCGGTTTGGATGAGATCAGCGTTCTTCTGACCTGCCCGCGCAACAACGCCTCGACCACATGCAGGCGCAACTGCACCGCAGAAAACTCGATATCCAGCGGATCGACCATCAGCAGCTCGCACGCGGTTTCCGCCACCACGCGGGCGGAGCGATAGGGTTCCTCGCCCGACAGATAGGCGAATTCTCCGAAGAAATCACCCCTGTCCAGCGTGGCCAGCCTGTTCTCTCCCTTGAACACCGTCACCGCGCCCGACACGATGATGAAGAAAGGCATGCCGACATCACCTTCGTTCAGCACGGTATCCCCGGCTTTCGCTTCCTGCCACTTGGCGATCTCCAGGAACTGGAGCAACTCCGCATTGGCGAATCCCTTGAAAAATTCCAGCCCGCGCAGCTTCTTGTAATGCGGGTGGGCCTGCGCCATCCTGGCCTCATCGGCCGCGCGTTCACTTTGCAACTGCTTGGCGTGTATCTGCCCCTGGAATGACTGCATGCTGAGCGTCTTGTCCAGTACCTGTTGTTGCTCGGCCATCGCCTGGTTCAGCGGTTGCAGATTTTCGAGCGCATCGTTCAGTTCGCTTTCAAGAATGGCGCGCAACTCATGCTCCGGGTATGAGGCAAGCTCGCGCAGCAACTTGCTCAGTCTTGCGTACCTGACTTCCGTGTAAGCGGAGACCCGCAATTTCAGCTTGTGGAATCCCGCCTCGACTTCCTTCTGGCGCGCCTTTGCCGCATCCAGTTTGCCGCGCACACCGGCCAACTCCAGTTCAAGCTCGGTGCAGCGCCTGCTTGCTTCCGCATCTCCGCCAGCAGGCTGCCTGGCCGGCATGGATAGCGAAGTTTCGAAGGCCGCAACCAGATCTGAATTTTCCGAAGCACTGCCGAATCCGGCGTCGCCCGTTACTTCAATGATCTGCGCGGACAGCAGGCGCGCGAATATCCCGTCCAGATGGGCGCGGACGCTGGGCGGAACTTTGCTGGCTATCCCTTCCACGCTGGTGCGCCCGTCGATCAGCGCCATCAGCAGCAACTCGTCGCCCGAGATGATCCCCTGCGGATCCTCCAGCACGCTGTCGCCAAGCTTGGTTCTTGAATATATTTTTTTATTGCTCATTTCAATGCTCCAGGATGTTCATGGCCGGACCCGGCCAAGCGCAAAATCGCGGCGCGATTACTCGGTGAAAAAACCTGCTCCGCCGCATCCTGCCACGCCAGCCACTGAAAATTCAAGTGCTCGCGCGGAGCGAGTTGGACATCAACAGGACATGGTAGTTGCAAACCGAACACATGCTCAGTGTTGCGCGTGACGCCAGGCGGATAGCGGTGGCGCCAGTGCGGGTAGATTTCATAGTCGTTTTGCGTGTGCCAGTCGGTCAGCGCATATCGGCTGGCATCCAGCCCGGTTTCCTCGCGCACCTCGCGCAGCGCCGTGTCGCGCAACGCCTCGCCCGGCTCGCAACTGCCGGTGACCGACTGCCAGTAGCCGGGGTGGTCGGCACGCTCCAGCAACAGCACCTCCAGTCCAGCAGTGTAGATCACCACCAGCACCGAAACCGGCTGCTTGTAGCGGGTCATGCCCTAGACGAAAAATATCCAGAACGGTTTCTTGCGCTGCCGCCAATACACCACCGTGTCGGCGAGGATGTCCTGCGCGATCTCGCGATCGTTGGCCGACAGGCCCAGCGTGTCGCTGGCGTTGCGCAGCAGCAGCACATAACCCGTTACTCCGCCGTGCCACGACAGGTCGCACAGGTCGTCGGCCAGCGCATCCCAGTTCATCCCGAACTCGGGCGGAAATTTGGCGGCACTCGCCAGCGCGCCGAGCAGGTTCTGCTTGCCCTTGACGCCCTTGAGTTCGGTGTCGAATACGGCGAAATTGGCTTCATTGGCCGCTGCGCGCAGCTCGTCCACACCGCATGACAGCGAGTAGCTGCCTGCCGCGGCAGAGTCCTTCAGTTGTTGTGCCAGCGAATTCATGGCTGCTCCCGGATACGTTTGAAAGTTCGATAATGGTCTGCGGAGTAATAGCACTCCACCGGTTTTCCGCACACGATGCGCCGCGTCCCGCGATCAAGCGCGCCGGGCGTGGTGACCGTGTACTCCCGGTAGTAGCCCCGGGGGCGCTTCGGCAACACACGCTCGCGGTTCGCGAACACGACGCCATCGCGCGCGTAGGGATACGGTCCGCCCTTCCTGATCACGCTCAGGGTGTGGCGCGCTTCGACGGGCAGTTCGGCGAATTCAATGGTTGGCAGTCCATGCCTGGGCGGTGCAGCCGCATATGCCTGCGGCACACACAGCAGCATCGCCAGCAACCAGAGACGCAAATAACGCGACATCTATCGTTTATTCCTTGACGACTTCCACCGTGGCCTGCGCCTGCTGGCGCAAACGGATATGCAGGTCGCGCAGCTGCCTTTCGTCCACCGGGCTCGGCGCATGAGTCAACAGGCATTGCGCGCGCTGGGTCTTGGGGAAGGCGATCACATCGCGTATCGATTCGGCGCCAGTCATCATCGTGACGATGCGATCCAGACCGAACGCCAGCCCGCCATGCGGCGGCGCGCCGTATTGCAGCGCGTCGAGCAGAAAGCCGAACTTGAGCTGCGCTTCTTCCGCGCCGATGTTGAGCGCACGGAACACCAGGCTCTGCACCTCTTCCTTGTGGATACGCACCGAACCGCCACCCAGCTCCCAGCCGTTCAATGCCAGGTCGTATGCCTTGGCCAGGCAGCGCCCCGGATCGCTTTCGAGATACTGGATGTGCTCGTCCTTCGGCGAGGTGAACGGGTGGTGGCAGGCAACCCAGCGCTTGGCTTCATCGTCGTATTCGAACATCGGGAAATCCACCACCCACAGCGGCTCCCAGGCCTTGCCGTTGGTGTAGCCCTTCTCGTGGCCGATCCTGCTGCGCAACGCACCCAGCGCGTCGTTGACGATTTTTTCCTTGTCCGCGCCGAAGAAGATGATGTCGCCGTTCGCAGCACCGGTGCGCTGCATGATGGTCCTCAGCGCCGCCTCGTGCAGGTTCTTCACGATGGGCGACTGCAGGCCAGTCTCGTTCAGTTGCGTGACGTCGTTAACCTTGATGTAGGCCAGGCCCTTGGCGCCGTAGATACCGACGAATTTGGTGTACTCGTCGATCTCGCCGCGCGTGAACGCGCCACCATTCGGCACGCGCAATGCGGCCACGCGTCCGCCCTCCGAATTCGCCACACCGGCGAACACCTTGAACGCGACATCCCTCACCGCATCGGTGACTTCGGTCAGCTCCAGCGTCACGCGCAGGTCCGGCTTGTCCGAACCGTAACGCCGCATCGCCTCGGCATAGGTCATGCGCGGGAACGGGTTGGGCAATTCGACATTCATCGTTTCCCTGAAGATGGTGCGGATCATCTCTTCCATCAGCGCGGTGATCTGCGTCTCATTCAGGAACGAGGTCTCGATATCGACCTGGGTGAATTCAGGCTGGCGGTCGGCGCGCAGGTCTTCATCGCGGAAGCACTTGGTGATCTGGTAGTAGCGGTCGAAACCCGCCACCATCAGCAGTTGCTTGAACAGCTGCGGCGACTGCGGCAGCGCAAAGAACTCGCCGGGATGCACGCGCGACGGCACCAGGTAGTCGCGTGCGCCTTCCGGCGTGGACTTGGTCAGCATCGGCGTCTCGATGTCGATGAAGCCGCGGCTGTCGAGGAAGCGGCGGAACGCCATCGCGACCTTGTAGCGCAGCATCATGTTCTTCTGCATCTGCGGACGGCGCAGGTCGATCACGCGATGGGTCAGGCGCACGTTCTCGGACAGGTTCTCGTCGTCGAGCTGGAACGGCGGCGTCACCGCGGCATTCAGCACCTCGATCTCGTGGCACAGGATCTCGATCTCACCGCTGGTGATGTTGGGATTGGTGGTGCCCGCCGGACGGTGGCGCACCTTGCCGGTGATGCGCAGCACGAATTCGTTGCGCACCGATTCGGCGATCTTGAACATCTCGGCGCGGTCCGGATCGCACACGATCTGCGCCAGGCCTTCGCGGTCGCGCAGGTCGATGAAGATCACCCCGCCGTGGTCGCGGCGGCGATGCGCCCAGCCGCACAGAGTGACGGTCTGGCCGAGGTTGGTAACGTTGAGTTGCCCGCAATAATGTGTACGCATAAGTGTTTCAGTTCAGGTCGATCGGGAAATTACAAAGGGATTTACTTGTTGGCTCCGGCAAGCTGCGCAGCGTTCTCCGGCGTGGTCACCACGCCCATGGAGATGACAGCCTTGAAGGCCGCATCGACGCTGATGTCCAGTTCGATGGTGTCGGATTTTTTCACATAGAAATAGAAGCCGTTCACCGGGCTGGGGGTGGTCGGGATGAACACGCCTACATACTCTCCATCCATTTTGCGCGTGACCTCAGCCGGCACACTGGTCAGGAATGCCAGCGACCATGCATCGGGATGGGGATATCGCACCAGCAACACCTTGCGAAAGGCATGGCCACTGTCCGACAGCAGGGTATCGCTGACTTGCTTGACGCTGTTGTAGATGGCATTGACGAAGGGGATGCGGCGCAGCAGGCCGTCCCAGTAGGCGAGCAGACGCTGGCCGAACACGTTGCGCACCAGCAGGCCGGTGGTCAGCACCACCACCACCGTCAGGATGACTCCCAGACCGGGGATATGCACGCCGAGCAGTTCATCCGGGTGCCAGTGGGAAGGCAACAGGCTCAGCGTCATGTCCAGCATGCCGATAATGAGGTTCAGCACCCACAGGGTGATACCCAGGGGAACCAGCACCAGCAGGCCGGTCAGCAGGTATTTCTTCATCAATGGGTACCAGCCGCGGGGCAGGACGCGCAGGTGGACGGCTCGCACTGGCTCGGCGGGTTCTTGAAGTCGGTCGCGTAGTAGCCGTTACCCTTGAGCTGGAAACCGGCCGCACTGAGTTGTTTGGCAAAGGTCTCCTTGCCGCATTCCGGGCAAGTGGTCAGCGGCGCATCGCTGAGCTTCTGCATGACATCCTTCTGCGCGCCGCAACTGCTGCAACGATATTCGTAGATAGGCATGGATTGCTCCTGACATTTGAAAGGCGCGCATTATACCCTGCCCCCTCCCTGTGACAGAAGCGAATCAATGAGGCGCTGCGGAGCGGCTGCCGCTCACTGACGACTTACTGTGCATCAGCCGAACCGACAGCAAGAACTGGAGTGGTATCCACTCGCGGAATTTCCGGCATGTGTGGCCGCAGACAGCTCGACTGCATGCGTTCTGATGGAAAACACCCCGTACAAAATTATAAAAACCAACCACAGCCAAACCGGTTTCATGCGCTCTCCAGAATAGTTACCTGCCCCCGTATCTTCGGGATTCATCGAACCAAGTTCGCAACAACCATGCCATGATCACATCGCACCACCACTGTTGATTGGAAAGGTTTTTTTATATTGCGCAGCCGAGGGGCGGCGATGAGCGGACAGCGCCTGACGACAGTCAGACATCCATTCGACCTTGTTGAAGGAAGGGCTTATGCGGTTTTGCGGACCCACTCGCCGGAGGCGATCCCGTCCAGCGTCCAATCACCGATCGAGTAGCGGATCAGGCGCAAGGTGGGGAATCCGATTGCTGCAGTCATGCGCCGCACCTGCCGGTTGCGACCTTCGCGGATGCTGAGCGATATCCAGCCGGTGGGGATGTTCTGACGAAAGCGCACTGGCGGATCGCGTTGCCACAATCCGGCAGGTTCATCCATCAGGCGCGCCTCGGCAGGCAGGGTCATGCCATCCTTGAGTGGCACGCCGCGGCGCAACTTGTCCAGCGCCGCTTCGTCCGGCAGGCCTTCCACCTGCACCCAGTAGGTCTTGGGCAACTTGTGTTTGGGATCGGTGATGCGGTGCTGCAGCTTGCCGTCGTCGGTGAGCAGCAACAGGCCTTCGCTGTCGGTATCCAGCCTTCCTGCGGGATAAACATCGGGAACGGCGATATAATCCGCCAGCGTCGGGTGCATCCCGTCACGGCTGAACTGGCAGATCACGCCATAGGGTTTGTTGAACAACAGGATGCGACTCATCTTACTTTTTCGAATTTCCCGGAAACCAAAATGACAACCCCAAAGATCATCTACACCCTGACCGATGAAGCCCCGCGACTGGCGACCTACTCGCTGCTTCCCATCATACAGGCCTTCACCAAGGCGGCCGGGGTCACCGTCGAGACGCGCGACATCTCGCTCGCCGGACGCATCCTCGCGAACTTCCCCGAGCATCTGACCGCCGCACAGAAAGTCGGCGACGGCTTGACCGAACTGGGGGAGCTGACGCTGAAGCCGGAAGCGAACATCATCAAGCTGCCGAATATTAGCGCATCGATCCCGCAATTGAAGGCGGCGATCAGGGAACTGCAGTCGCAGGGTTACAAGATCCCCGACTATCCGGAAGATCCGAAGAGCGATGCCGAGAAAGAGATCAAGACCCGCTACGGCAAAGTGCTCGGCAGCGCAGTGAACCCGGTGCTGCGCGAAGGCAATTCCGACCGCCGCGCCGCGCTCTCGGTCAAACAGTACGCGCGCAAGCATCCGCATCGCATGGGCAAGTGGACTGCCGATTCGAAGACCCGTGTGGCACACATGAGCAGCGGCGATTTCTACGGCAGCGAGAAGTCCGTGACCGTGCCGGAAGCCGTGAGCACCCGCATCGAGTTCGCCGGCAAGGACGGCAAAGTCACCGTGCTCAAGGACAAACTGAATCTCAAGGCTGGCGAAGTGATCGACGCCGCGGTGATGAGCCGCCGTGCATTGCGCCGCTTCTACGCCGAGCAGATCGCCGCAGCGAAGAAGGAAGACGTACTGCTGTCGCTGCACCTCAAGGCCACCATGATGAAGGTGTCCGACCCCATCATGTTCGGTCATGCCGTGTCGGTGTTCTTCCAGAACGTGTTCGACAAGCACGGCGCGCAGCTCAAGGAGATGGGCGTCAACGTCAACAACGGTTTCGGCGACATGGAAGCCAAGGTGTTCGCACTGCCGGAAGCCAAGCGCGCCGCGCTGGTGGCCGACATCGCCGATTGCTTCCGCAACGGCCCCGCCCTGGCGATGGTGAATTCCGACAAGGGCATCACCAACCTGCATGTGCCCTCCGACGTCATCGTCGATGCCTCCATGCCGCCCATGATCCGCGACGGCGGCAAGATGTGGGGTGCCGACGGCAAAGCCTACGACACGCTGGCGATGATCCCCGACCGCTGCTACGCGGGCATCTATGTCGCCACGGTCGAAGACTGCAGGAAGAACGGCGCGCTCGATCCCGCCACCATGGGCTCGGTGCCCAACGTCGGCCTGATGGCGCAGAAGGCAGAAGAGTACGGCTCGCACGACAAGACCTTCGAGATGTCCGGCGACGGCGTGGTGCGCATCGTCGATGCGAACGGAAAGACCCTGCTGGAGCAGAACGTCGAACAGGGCGATATCTTCCGCGCCTGCCAGACCAAGGATGAGCCCATCCAGGACTGGGTGAAGCTCGCCGTCACGCGCGCCCGCCTGTCCAACACACCCGCCATCTTCTGGCTGGACAAGAACCGCGCGCATGATGCGCAAATCATCGCCAAGGTCGAGAAGTACCTCAAGGATCACGACACCAGCGGCCTGGACATCAAGATCATGGAGCCGTCAGACGCCTGCCGCGCCACGCTAGCGCGCGCGCGCCAGGGCAAAGACACCATCTCCGTCACGGGCAACGTGCTGCGCGACTACCTCACCGACCTGTTCCCCATCCTGGAGCTCAACACCAGCGCCAAGATGCTCTCCATCGTTCCGCTGATGAATGGCGGCGGCCTGTTCGAGACCGGCGCCGGCGGTTCGGCACCGAAGCATGTGCAGCAATTCCAGGAGGAGGGTTACCTGCGCTGGGATTCGCTGGGCGAGTTCCTCGCACTGGGTGTATCGCTGGAACATCTGGCGCAGACATTCAAGAACGAAAAGGCGCAAGTGCTGGCAGACGCACTGGATCAGGCCAACGGCAGGATACTCGACAACGACAAATCCCCTGCCCGCAAAGTGGGCGAGATCGACAACCGCGGCAGCCATTTCTACCTCGCGTTGTACTGGGCACAGGCACTCGCGGCACAGAGCAAGGACACAGAGATCCAGACACGCTTTGCACCGTTGGCCAAAACCCTGACGAACAACGAGGCGAAGATCGACGCAGAATTGATCGCCGCGCAGGGCAAGCCGGTCGATATGGGCGGTTACTACCACCCCGACTTCGACAAGACCTCCAAAGCGATGCGGCCAAGTGCCACGTTCAATGCTGCACTGAGCGCCATTTGATCCGGGCGCATCCCTGCAAATACGAAAGCCCGGTGTGAAAGCACCGGGCTTTTTTATATAGACCGAAATATATAGATAATGGTCTATATCTTTTTGGAGCGGGACTCGGGTACAAACAAAAAGCCCGACGTTTTCACGTCGGGCTTTTTTACGGCAACAAAAAAACCGCTAATTAGGCGGCTTGGATGTTGGAGGCTTGCTTACCCTTGGGGCCTTGTACCACTTCGAAGGAGACCTTTTGGCCTTCTTTGAGGGACTTGAATCCGCTCATGTTGATCGCGGAGAAATGCGCGAACAAGTCTTCGCTGCCATCATCGGGAGTAATGAAACCGAAACCCTTTGCGTCGTTGAACCACTTAACAGTACCGTTTGCCATGCTTTGCTTCCTTACAAAAAACGACGGGTGGAAATGCCGTCAAATTGTTTGAATTCCAAGATCGCAAATGGGACCGCACATGGCAAAACCAGCACTGCAGATACTTTGATTCAAACACCCGAGCGCTTTTTACCCCAGTTGAACTTGTAACGTCAAGCGCTAATTA
>JACRED010000013.1 GCA_016218415.1 Nitrosomonadales bacterium | reverse complement strand
GACCACGGTGGTATCGTCGTAGCCGACGCTTCCCAGCCGGAATTTGATGCGCATGTCCACGATAGGCACGATGATGCCGCGCAGGTTGATCACGCCCTTGATGAATTCGGGCGCGTTGGCGATCGTGGTGACGGCTTCATACCCCCGGATCTCCTGCACCTTGAGGATGTCGATGCCGTATTCTTCCCGGCCCAGCGTGAAGGTCAGCAGTTCCCGGCTGGCGCCGGCCGTGGCCTGTTCCTGATTTTCCTGCATAAAGCTCTCCTCTTCCGGAATGGCATATCACATCAGAATGACGTCGTATTGCTCCTGACTGTACATCGTTTCAACTTGCAGCGAGATGGGTTTGGCGATGAAATCGGAAAGCATCGCCAGAGCCTGGGATTCCTCGTCAAGGAACAGGTCTATCACCTGTTGCGAGCCGAGGATGCGGTACTCACGCGCATTGAACTGGCGCGCTTCGCGGACGATCTCGCGCAGGATTTCGTAGCATACGGTCTGCGCGGTTTTCACCTCGCCGCGCCCCTGGCAGGTCGGGCAAGGCTCACACAGCACGTGCGCCAGGCTTTCGCGGGTGCGCTTGCGCGTCATCTCCACCAGTCCCAGCGCGGAAAACCCGCTGATGCTGATGCGCGTATGATCACGCGCCAGGGCCTTCCTGAATTCTTCCAGCACCGCATCGCGATGCTCCTGGCTGTCCATATCGATGAAGTCGCAGATGATGATGCCGCCCAGATTGCGCAGACGCAGTTGGCGCGCAATGACTTGCGTGGCTTCCAGGTTGGTTTTGAAGATGGTGTCATCGAAATTGCGCAGCCCGACAAAGCCGCCGGTGTTCACGTCCACGGTGGTCATCGCCTCGGTCTGGTCGATGATCAGATAACCGCCCGACTTCAGGTCGACGCGCTTGGACAGGGCGCGCTCGATCTCTTCTTCCACCGCGTGCAAGTCAAACAGCGGCCTCTCGCCGGGATAGTGCTCGAGCAGCCCGGTCGCGGCGGAATTGTAGGCTTGCGCGAATTCCAGCATTCTCTGGTAGGTGGTGCGCGAATCGACCAGGATGCGGGTGGTGGTCTGGTTCACGAAGTCGCGCAGCACCCGCAGGCTGATATCGAGCTCCTGATACAACAATTGCGGGGCGCTTGCCGTTTTCGCGGCGGCCTGCAGATTGCTCCAGAGCTTGTCCAGATAGGCGATGTCGGCAACGAAATCCAGCTCGGCCGAGGCTTCTGCAACGGTACGGATGATGTATCCGCCGCCATGCGCGGGCGGCAACACCGCTTGCAGCCTGGCGCGCAGCGCATCGCGCTGCTCTTCGCTCTCGATGCGCTGCGATACGCCGATATGCGTCTCCTGCGGCAGGTACACCAGCAGGCGCCCCGCGATACTCAGCTGGGTCGAGAGTCGCGCCCCCTTGCTGCCCAGCGGCTCCTTGATGACCTGCACCAGCAGGGTCTGGCCTTCAAACAGTACTTTTTCGATCGGTTTTGCGACATCGCCGTTATGGCTGTTTTCCCAGATGTCGGCGACATGCAGGAACGCCGAACGCTCCAGCCCGATGTCGATGAAAGCCGATTGCATGCCCGGCAACACGCGCTTAACCTTGCCGAGATAGACATTGCTGATGATGCCGCGATTGCTGCCGCGCTCGATATGCAATTCCTGAACCGTGCCCGACTGCATCACCGCAACGCGTGTTTCCTGCGGGGTGACATTGATCAGGATATCTTCGCTCATGGACGCCCCGTCATGATATTGGATAGGCGAAGCGTTGCAGCAATTGCACGGTTTCGAACAGCGGCAGTCCCATCACGCCGGAATAACTGCCGGAAAGATGCTCCACGAATGCGGCGGCATGCCCCTGTATCGCGTAGCCCCCGGCCTTGTCGGCATGCTCATTGGTCAGCAGGTAACGGCGGATACGCTCCTCGCCGAGCGCGGCAAAGCGCACCGTGGAAACGGACAGCGCGACTTCGACATGCTCGTCCATTGCGATGGCGACCGCGCTGAGTACCTGATGCTCGCGCCCGGAAAGCTGGCGCAGCATCGCCGCTGCCTGTTCGGTATTGTCCGGTTTGCCGAAAATTTTCCCGTCCATCGTGACGGTGGTGTCGGCGGCCAGCACGGGGAAGGGCGGCAGGTTGCGTAGCTTGAGTACGGCGTACCCCGCCTCCGCCTTTGCCTGGCAAACGCGCCGCACATAGCTGTCCGGCTGCTCGTCGGCAACCGGCGTTTCATCCACATCGATGTTGCGGCGCGGATCGGAACGCATCAGCAACATCTCGAAATTGACCCCGATCTGTTTCAGCAGTTCGCGACGGCGCGGGCTCTGCGAGGCAAGATAAATGCGCGGCTGGATAATTCGCATAACTAATATTCCGGAAGTGGAAAGTGGCAAGCGGGGAGTGGGTTTCCCCACTTGCCACTGAGGTGCAATGCGCCGATCCACTTACCACTCCACATGTCCTATTCCCTGTGATAAGGATGATTGTGCATCAAGCTGTGCGCACGATACAACTGTTCGGCGAGCAGCACCCGCACAAAAGCGTGCGGCAAAGTGAGCGTGGACAGGGCCAGCAGTTGCTGCGCGGCCTGTTTCACCGTGTCGTGCAAACCGTCCGCTCCGCCGACAATGAACGCGACATCGCGCCCACCCTGCATCCAGTCCTCCAACTGTGCGGAAAGCTGCTTCGTGGTCGGCTGCGCGCCGCGCTCGTCCAGCGCGATGCGCAGACAGTTTTGCGGCAGCGCGGAAAATATGCGCTGCGCCTCGGCTTCCATGATCTGCGCGGTGGTCTTGCCGGTGGTGCGCGGCTCCGGCTTGATCTCCATCAGCACGATCTGCGCCTCGCGCGGCATGCGCTTGGCGTATTCGTTGAAACCCGCCGTGATCCAGTCCGGCATTTTGTGGCCGACCGATACGATCATGAGTTTCATGATATCCGCGGTAGGGGCACGGCGCACCGTGCCCCTACGGATTCGGCGCCAGCTTGGGCCGTGCCGCCTGCGCCCTGCTCCACAGCTCTTCGAGGTTGTAGTAATCGCGGACGGCGGGTTGCATGATATGCACCAGCACCTCGCCCAGATCCACCAGTATCCATTCTCCGCTGTCCTCGCCCTCGCGGCCGTATATCTGCTCGCCGCGTTCCTTGAGCTTGGCCACGACATTGTCGGCCAGCGCCTTGGTCTGGCGGGTGGATTGGGCGCTGGCGATGACCATGCGCTCGAACATCGTGCTGAGTTTGGCGGTGTCGATCACGGTGATGTTGGCGGCTTTGACATCTTCCAGCGCGGCAACGACGGCCTGGGTTTTTTCTTCGGTAGTTAGCATGGTGTGTACAGGTGATGTTGATGAATATAACCGGCCACCGCGTCGGGTAGCAGATAACGTATGCTGCGATTTTCCGCCACGCGGGCACGGATCAGCGTCGCGGAGATTTCCAGTTTGGGTATCGCCAGTTCGACGATACCGCCGCAAGGTTGTTGCGACAAGGCAGCGACATTGCAGCGCCGTTTTTGATATTGCCGGCGCAATTCCGTCGTGGCGGTGTGTATGCGCTCCTCCAGTGTGAAGCCGGGCCGATATCCCACCACGATGTGCGCCAGCTCGAACAATCGCCCCCACTCGTGCCAGGTGTGCAATTGCAGGAACGCATCCCCGCCCATCAGCAGGCATAGCGGTTGCACAGCGCCCAGCTCGGCGCGCAATTCGCTCAGGGTATCCACGCTATAGCAGGGCGCAGCGCGATGCACTTCCCGTTCGTCCAGCATGAACGCGGATTGGCCGGCGATAGCCAGCTTCACCATCGCGCTGCGGTGCCGCGCGGATACCTGCGGCGCATCGCGATGCGGCGGCGTGCCGGTGGGGATGAAACGTATCTGCTTCAGATTGGCCAGCTCGAGCATTTCCTCGGCAAGGCGCAGATGGCCGTAATGGATAGGGTCGAATGTCCCGCCCAATATTCCGACAGGAATCCCGGTAACTTTATCGCTCACTGATTACAAGGCCAGCCGGCGGACATCCGACAGCGTTTGCGAGAGGAACACGATAAAGCGTGCCGCCGCCGCGCCGTCGATCACGCGATGGTCATAGGACAACGACAGCGGCAACATCAGTTTGGCGACGAAGGTATCGTCCTGATGCATGGGCTTGATGCTGGCCTTGGATACGCCGAGTATCGCCACTTCCGGCGCGTTGATGATGGGCGTGAATGCCGTTCCACCGATGCCGCCCAGACTGGAAATCGAGAAGCAGCCGCCCTGCATGTCGGCGGCGGTGATCTTCAGATCGCGCGCCTTGGCGCTGATCTCGCCCAGCTCTTTCGCGAGTTGCACGATGCCTTTCTTGTCCACGTCGCGCAGCACCGGCACCATCAGTCCGTTCGGCGTATCCACCGCCACGCCGATATGGAAATATTTTTTCAGCACCAGGTTCTCGCCGCTGGCGTCCAGCGAGGCGTTGAATTCCGGGAACTGCTGCAATGCGACCACGACCGCCTTGAGCATGAAAGCCAGCGGCGTGATCTTGATGTTCTGCTTGGCGTATTCGGTGTTGAGTTCCTTGCGGAACGCCTCCATCTCGGTGATGTCTGCCTCGTCGAATTGCGTCACGTGCGGGATGGTCACCCAGTTGCGGTGCAGATTCGCGCCGGAGATCTTCTTGATGCGCGACAACGGTTTGGTCTCGATGGTGCCAAATTTGGCAAAATCCACCACCGGCGCTGCCAGCACTTGCAGTCCGTTGCCACCTGCAGCACCGCGCGGTTGCGCCAGCGACTGCTTGACATAGTTCTGCACATCGTCCCTGGTAACCCGGCCTTTTTCACCGCTGCCTTTGACCTGAGCCAGATTCACGCCCAGTTCGCGCGCAAAACGCCGGATGGACGGACTGGCGTGAGTGCTGCTCGCGGAAGAGGCCGCAGCAGGAGCGCTCGCAACGGGCGCTGCCGCCGGGACAGGTTTGGCTGCGGGCGCGGATGCAGCTGGTGCGGGAGCGGCGGCGGAAGTTGCGGGTGCAGGCGCAACCTGGGCAGCTGCCGCGCCGCCACCGGCCATCGTGACGATCAGCATACCTTCGGACACCTTGTCGCCCGCCTTGACCTTGACCTCTTTCACCACGCCGTCGAACGGCGCGGGCACGTCCATGGTCGCCTTGTCGGTCTCCAGTGTAATGAGCGTCTGATCGGCCTTCACGCTGTCGCCCGCCTTGACGGCGACCTCGATGACCTCAACATCCTTGTAATCGCCGATGTCCGGCACCAATACTTTTTTCACATCTGCCACGCTGTTCTCCTCGCGCTTAAACCGTTACGGGATTCGGTTTGTCGGGGTTGATCTTGTACTGTTTGATCGCCTTGCTGACTACGCTGGCTGCTATCGTGCCCTCGTCCGCCAGCGCCTTCAATGCGGCGATCGCGACATAGTGGCGATCCACCTCGAAGAAGCCGCGCAATTTCTTGCGCGTATCCGAGCGGCCGAAACCGTCTGTGCCCAGTGTCTTGTAATGCGCTTTGACGAATGGGCGTATCTGGTCCGAATAGGAACGGATGTAATCGGTGGCCGAGATCACCGGGGTCTTGGCATCCAGACACTGCTCCACATAACTGATGCGCGGCTTGGCTTCGGGATGCAGCATGTTCCAGCGTTCGCAATCGATGCCCTCGCGGCGCAGCTCGTTAAAGCTGGTCACGCTCCACACGTCGGCGGCGACGCCGAAATCCTTCTCCAGCATTTCCGCAGCGGCGATCACTTCGCGCAATATCGTACCGCTGCCCAGCAACTGCACCGCCGGCTTTTTCTGGGTCCTGGGTCCTGAGTCCTGAGTCCTGAACTTGTACATCCCCTTGATGATGCCTTCCTCGGCGCCCTTCGGCATCGCAGGATGGGTATAGTTCTCGTTCATCACGGTGAGATAATAGAACACGTCTTCCTGGTTCTGGTACATGCGGCGCATACCGTCCTGCACGATCACCGCCAGCTCGTAGGCAAAGGTCGGGTCGTAGGACACGCAGTTCGGAATGGTCGCAGCCATCAGATGGCTATGCCCGTCCTGATGCTGCAGGCCTTCGCCGTTCAGCGTGGTGCGCCCCGCCGTGCCGCCCACGAGGAAGCCGCGCGCGCGCAGGTCGCCCGCCGCCCAGGCCATGTCGCCGATGCGCTGGAAGCCGAACATCGAGTAGTAGATGTAGAACGGGATCATCGCCACGCCGTGGTTGGCGTAAGCCGTTGCGGCGGCGATCCAGTCGGCCATGCCGCCCGCTTCGTTGATGCCTTCCTGCAATATCTGCCCGCTCGAAGATTCTTTGTAGAACATCAGCTGGTCGGCATCCTGCGGCGTGTAGAGCTGGCCGACCTGAGAGAAGATGCCGAGCTGGCGGAACATGCCTTCCATGCCGAAGGTGCGCGATTCGTCGGGCACGATAGGCACGATCTGTTTGCCGATATTCTTATCCTTCACCAGCACGCCGAGCATACGCACGAATGCCATCGTCGTCGAAAACTCGCGGTCTTCGCTGGATTTCAGCAGGGCATCAAAAGCATCCAGCCCCGGGATCTGCAACGCATCGGCGACTGGTTTGCGCGCCGGGATCGCGCCCATCGCGCTGCCCCGTTCGCGGAGATATTTCATCTCCAGACTGTCTTCGGCAGGACGCACGAAGGGCAGCTTGCCAAGTTGCTCGTCGGTGACTGGAATATTGAAGCGGTCGCGGAATTTGCGCAGCGCATCTTCGCCGACCTTCTTTTGCTGGTGGGTGATGTTCTGACCTTCGCCAGCCTCGCCCATCCCGTACCCCTTCACCGTCTTGGCGAGGATCACGGTCGGCTGCCCCTTATGCCTGTTGGCTGCCGCATAGGCCGCGAACACCTTGTGTGGATCGTGGCCGCCGCGGTTCAGGCGCCAGATCTCGTCGTCCGACATGTCGGCGACCAGCTCCAGCAATTCCGGGTACTTGCCGAAGAAATGCTGGCGGACAAAAGCCCCGTCTCTGGATTTATAGGTCTGGTATTCGCCGTCCACCACTTCTTCCATGCGTTTCAGCAGCAGGCCGCTCTTGTCCTTGGCCAGCAGGCGATCCCAGTTCCCGCCCCAGATCACCTTGATGACATTCCAGCCTGCGCCGCGAAACACGCCTTCCAGTTCCTGAATGATCTTGCCGTTGCCGCGCACCGGGCCGTCGAGGCGCTGCAGGTTGCAGTTGATCACGAAGATCAGATTGTCGAGCTTCTCGCGCCCGGCCATCGACACCGCCCCCAGCGATTCGGGCTCGTCGGTTTCGCCGTCACCGAGAAACGCCCACACCTTGCGGCCTTCGGTCTGCGCCAGGTTGCGGTGCTGCAGATAGCGCATGAAGCGCGCCTGATAGATCGCCATCAGCGGGCCCAGGCCCATAGACACCGTGGGGAACTGCCAGAAATTCGGCATCAGCCAGGGATGGGGATAGGACGACAATCCGCCGCCGTCCACTTCCTGACGGAATTTATAAAGCTGCTCTTCGCTCAAACGGCCTTCGAGAAAGGCGCGCGCATACATGCCGGGCGACGAGTGGCCCTGAAAGTACACCAAGTCGCCGCCGTGATCGCCGGTCTTGCCGTGGAAGAAATGGTTGAAACCCACGTCATACAGGGTCGCCGCCGATGCGAAACTGGCGATGTGGCCGCCCAGCTCGGAGGATTCCTTGTTGGCGTTCAGGATGATCGCCATCGCGTTCCAGCGCGTCAGCGCGCGGATGCGGTGCTCCAGTTCATGGTTGCCGCTGGAGCGCTCTTCCTTTTCCAGCGGGATCGTGTTGAGGTAGGGCGTGGTGGCGCTGATCGGCATGTCATCGCCGGCCAGGCGCGCCTGGTCGATCAATTGGCTGATCAGGAAATGCGCGCGCGCGGCGCCTTCATGCTTCAGCACTGAATCGAGCGCGTCCAGCCACTCCTGGGTTTCCTGCGGATCAAAATCGGGTTGCTGTGTCGCCATCTCTTACTCTCTTCCTAATGTACAACGTATCGTTTCATTTTCTGTCACCAACCATTCCACTTTGCGGTCAGTGCTCTCTTGGGGGATATCCGCCACCACTTGCATCGCAAACGCCCCGGCGACCAAAACCGGCTGGTGCGGCATACGCGCCAGCAATTTGTCGTAATAGCCGCCGCCGTAACCCAGCCGCTCACCCGCGCGGGTGAACGCCACCCCGGGCAACAATACAAAATCCAGCTTACCCAGCGCATCGAACCTGTCGCAGCGCTCCACAATCGGCTCGCGTATGCCCCACGAACCGGGCGCCACATCCTGCCGCAGATCCCGCACCCGATATAAATCCAGATGTTTGCCGGCACGATTCACGTGCGGCAGCAACACCTGCTTGCCATCGGTCAAAGCCTGCCGCACCCAGCCTTCCGCGGCAAATTCCGCCCCGAAATTCAGATATCCCAACACTGTCCGCGCCTGATGGTAGGCAGGCAAAGCACGCGTTCTTTCAATAACCATGCGGCTTAGACGCAAGCGCTCCGTGTCTGGCAACTTTTCGCGGGCGGCGATTATACTTTGCCTGAGCGCCTGCTTCCTAGCTTGGATATCTTCCACTGCGACGCCCTCTTGTTAAGATGCCGTCAATTTTCAACATCTTTCCTCAATTCTCGTCATGCAAGGCGAATTATGTCGATTCCGCCTACCCCAAAAACAGCCGGTATGCCGGATTTCCGCTTTCGTCCCAATAGCGGTAGCCCAGCGTGTCAAGGAAGGTCTTGAGCGCCTTTTTATCGCGGTGCGGGACTTGCATGCCGACCAGCACGCGACCATAGTCGGCGCCGTGGTTGCGGTAATGGAACAGGCTGATGTTCCAGTTATGGTTCATGCTGTCGAGGAAATTCATCAGCGCGCCGGGGCGTTCCGGAAATTCGAAACGGAACAGGATTTCGTCTTTGACTTCCGGCGCATGCCCGCCAACCAGATGGCGCAGGTGCAATTTGGCCATCTCGTTGTCCGAAAGGTCCAGTGTCGGCAACTTGCCGCGCTGCAATTTTCCCACCAGTTCGGCAGTCTCCGACTGGTTGCGCACCTGGATACCGACGAACACCTGGGCCGCTTTCGGGTCGGCATAGCGGTAGTTGAATTCGGTGATGTTGCGCTTGCCGAGCAGTGCGCAGAACTTGCGGAAGCTGCCCGGCGTCTCCGGGATCGTGACCGCGAGGATCGCTTCGCGCTTTTCGCCGATCTCGGCGCGTTCGGCGACGAAGCGCAGACGGTCGAAATTCATGTTTGCGCCGCTGCATACGGTGACCATCGTCTCGCCCCTGAGCTGTTCGCGTTCCGCGTAAAGCTTCGCGCCCGCAATCGCCAGCGCGCCTGCGGGTTCGAGGATGGAACGCGTGTCCTGGAACACGTCCTTGATCGCGGCGCACACGGCATCGGTATCCACCAGCACCACTTCATCCACATATTGTTTGCACACGCGGAAAGTCTCTTCTCCGGCGAGCTTGACCGCCGTGCCGTCCGAAAACAGGCCGACATCGTTGAGCGTAACGCGCTTCTTCGCCTTGAGCGAGCGGTACATCGCATCCGAGTCGGTGGTCTGCACGCCGATGACCCTGATGTCGGGCCGCACCTGCTTGACGTAGGCGGCCACGCCCGCGATCAGCCCGCCGCCGCCGATGGCGCAGAAGATCGCGTGGATCGGCGCCTGATGCTGGCGCAATATCTCCATCCCGATCGTGCCCTGCCCGGCGATCACGTCTGGATCGTCGAACGGATGCACGAAAGTAAGCTGCTTTTCTTTCTCGAGTTCGTACGCATGGCTGCAGGCGTCGCTGTAGCTGTCGCCGTGCAGCACGATCTCCACCGCGCGCTGGCCGAAATGCCTGACCGCGTCGATCTTGACCTGCGGCGTGGTGGTCGGCATCACGATGATTGCCTTGCAGCGCAGCTTCTGAGCCGACAGCGCCACGCCCTGCGCGTGGTTCCCCGCCGAGGCGGCGATCACGCCGCGCTTGAGTTGCCCGGGGGACAGCTGCGCCATCTTGTTGTATGCGCCGCGCAGCTTGAAGGAGAACACCGGCTGCATGTCTTCCCGCTTGAACAGGATGGTGTTGCCTGTGCGCGCCGACAGGTTGGGTGCGTGCTCCAGCGGCGTTTCTATCGCAACGTCATATACCTTCGCATTGAGGATGCGTTTCAAATATCCATTCATGAATTCGGTCCGGCTGAAAAATACGCGCGCAGATTAGCACAAAAGTGCCGCGAACCCCTTGCGACACAAGGGAAAATCGGTTCAAATGCCGCGCATGGAAAAAAATAATCCGCATGTCATCGATATTCAGACACAGGTCAATTACCTGCCGGAACAGTCCGATGAGACAGGCAACCGTTTCGTGTTCTCGTATACCATCACGATCACCAATCTCGGCAATGAGCCGGTCAAGCTCGTCAGCCGCCACTGGATCATCACCGATGCCGACCACCACGTGCAAGAGGTACGTGGGCAAGGCGTGGTGGGCGAGCAACCGTTGCTCAAACCCAGCCAGAGTTTCGAATATACCAGCGGCACGGTACTGACCACCCAGGTCGGCACGATGCGCGGCAGCTACCAGATGCTGACCGATGACGGGGCGCAATTCGATGTAGATATTCCGCAATTTGTGCTGAGTGTGCCGCGTGTTCTGCATTAGCCGCATCTTAAGTAAATCCGTTCGCCCTGAGTCTGTCGAAGGGCAAGTTTCCAGCCCGCCTTCCGTTCATGGTTCGACAAGCTCACCACGAACGGAAGGCTTCTGCGGACGCCGTGCCGCGCCCCTGATCCTGATTCTTCTCGCTGCCTGCACCGCTTCCAAGCCTCCCGTCATCATTGCGACGCCCGCCGACACCGCGACTTACCCGCCATTCGCGGTCAGCAAGTGGGAGATGTTGCCGGATTGGCAAACGATCAACTTGCAGCCGGCCTGGGCGGCCTTCTGGCAAAGCTGCAACGCGCTCAAAAACAAACCGGGCTGGCAACCCGTCTGCGCGCGCGCGCATGAACTGACCCAGCCGGACAACGCTTCGTTGCGCGCGTTCTTCGAGGAAGGCTTCACCCCCTATCAGGTGTTCAATCCGGATGGCTCTTCGCAGGGATTGATCACGGGATACTATGAACCCAGGCTGTACGGCAGCCGCGTCAAGACTGCGCGCTTCCGCTATCCGCTGTACGGCGTACCCGATGACCTGCTGACCATAGATCTGAGCGAGTTGTACCCGCAGCTCAAGGGCTTGCGCCTGCGCGGCCGTGTGCAAGGCAACCGCGTCGTGCCTTATTTCAATCGCGGCGAAATCGACAACGGCAAAGCACCGCTGCAAGGACGCGAATTGCTCTGGGTGGACAACGCGGTTGACCTGTTCTTCCTGCAGGTCCAGGGCTCGGGCCGCGTCGAACTGCCGGACGGCAGCCTGGTAAAGATCGGCTATGCCGAACAGAACGGCCACCCTTACAACTCCATCGGGAAGAAGCTGGTCGACATGGGCGCGCTCAAACTTGAGGAAGCCTCGATGCAGAATATCAAGCTGTGGGCGCAGAAAAATCCCGACAAGCTGGACAACCTGCTGGAACACAACCCCAGCTACGTGTTCTTCCGCGAATTGCCCGACTCACTCCCCGCCCCGGTCGGCGCGCTGGGCGTGCCGCTGACCAACGAATACAGCCTGGCAGTGGACTCGCGCACCATCCCGCTCGGCGCACCGGTATTCCTCTCCACCACCTACCCGAGCAGCGGCGAATCGCTGAACCGCCTGATGCTGGCGCAGGACACCGGCGGCGCGATCAAGGGCGCGGTGCGCGGCGATTTCTTCTGGGGTTTCGGGGATCAGGCCGGGGCTCAGGCCGGACGCATGAAACAGCAGGGGCAGATGTGGGTGTTATTCCCCAAGGGGGCGGAACCGGCTCTCAACCCATAGCAGGGATGCAAGCGACTATCTTCACTCCGGTAATAATGGCGACCAGGTTAAATCTCCAGCCCGCTTTTCAGCAGGCTATTTTCTGGCCTGATTCAGGCTCTTTTCCAACTCTTCCGCAGGCAAATAGCCAGGGGTCTGCATGCCGTTTCCAAAAATCAGGTTCGGCGTGCCGGTGACGCGCAGCTTCTGGCCCAATGCCTTGACTTTGTCCGTCTGTGTGTCGCATGTCGCCGGGGCAGGGTTGATTTCGCTCAGCATCCAGTCTTCCCATGCCTTGTTCGGATCTTTCGAGCACAGCACATTGCGCACGATCTCGTCAGAGCCGGGAAAGATCGGGTACATGAAGCGGTAGATCGTGACATCGGTGACACGGCTCAATTCCTTTTCCAGTTTCTTGCAGAAGCCGCAATGAGGGTCGGTAAAAACAGCCATCTTGCGCTTGCCGTTGCCCTTCACCCTTTTCACCGCCAGCTCGAGCGACAGCTTGTCGAAATCGATCGCGAACACGACGCGGCGGCGTTCCTCGCTCATGTTGCGGCGGGTCTTCGTGTCGATCACATCGCCCTCGAACAGATACTGCCCTTTCTCGTCGGCATACAAAAGCTGGCCGTCAACGACGATTTCGTACAGGCCGGAATAGGGCGTTTTGATGACATGTTCAATCTTGCCCAGGCCGGGGAAGTTGCTTTGCAACGACTGGCGGATTTCTTTTTCCCCGGCATGCGCCGAAACCATCATTGCAAAGAACAGGAACAGGGCGCTCAGTTTTTTCATTTTTGTACTCTATCTTCTCGGTTAATTAAGGGCGTGTTGCATCAGCGTCTTTTTGAGCGGGGAAATGCGATTGGTGATATCCAGCCCCGCATTGCGCAAGGAGCGCAACAACGGAACGTCATTATTGAACAGATGCTTCAGGCCGTAAGTAGTGGCCTGCATCGTGTAGATGTCTTCCTTGCGCTTTCGTTCATAACGCCGCAGCAGTTGCGCGTCGCCGCAGTCGTTTTGCGCGCCGCGCTCCACAAGTACCTGCGCCAATTGGCGCGCATCGCGAAAGCCGGTGTTCACTCCCTGTCCGGCCAGCGGGTGCATATTGTGCGCGGCATCGCCGATCAGCGCCACGCGCGGCGCACTGATCTGCGGCAGCACCAGCAAACGTAGCGGAAAGGCGGCAGGCGGTGTGACGATCTGCATTTCGCCCAGCGTGTGCTGTGCGGCAGCGGCCACTTTCGCGCAAAGCTCCCCGTGTGACAACGCGAGTAGGGGCACGGCGCGCCGTGCCTCTACCGACCACACCATCGAAACACGGTTACCCGGCAACGGCAGCAGCGCAAGGATGCCGTCCGGCTGGAACCATTGATACGCAATGCCGCGATGCGGTAATCCGGTGCTGAAGTTGGCGACCACGCCGTGCTGCTGGTAATCCACAGGCGCGGCGCTGATGCCCGCCTGGTTGCGCACCCAGGAATCGCGCCCGTCTGCGCCGACGATCAGCCCGGCGCTCAACACGCGACCGTCCTCCAGCGTCAGTTCGGCGGCATCTGCTCCGATCTTCAGGGACACGCAACGCGCCGGGTTCAGCAGGGTCAGGTTCTCCTGTTCCCGCACCACTTGCCATAAGGCCTGTTGCAGCGCGCGATTCTCCAGGATACAGGCCAGTTCCGGCACACCCATCTGGTAAGCGCTGAATTCCAGCTCCGCACCCGTGTCGCCGAACACGCGCATTTCTTCTACCGGCGCGATGCGGCTGTCATCCAGCAAAGACCATGCGCCGGATTGTTCGAGGAAACTGCGGCTGCCCGGGCTGATCGCATAGATGCGGCTGTCCCAATTGTTCGCATTCACCGGGTTATCCACGCTGGCAGATACATCACCCCGCATCAGCGAGGACTGACTTTCCACCAGCGCAAGCGACAGCCCGCTGTGTTTCAGCGCGGCTGCCAGGCTGGCACCCACCAATCCCCCGCCTATGATAACGACATCAAAATTCATAGCAGGAATCATAGCACGGTAAAGCTGATTAATTTATAATCACCGCCCCTCGCGGAAACTGTCCCCGATAAAACAAGAATGCGCATCGGCCCCTACCAACTGAAGAACAACCTCATCGTCGCCCCCATGGCAGGAGTGACCGATCGCCCTTTCCGCATGCTGTGCAAACGCATGGGTGCGGGCATGGCGGTGAGCGAGATGGTGGCGTCCAATTCGCTGCTGTACGGTTCCGAGAAGACCAAACGCCGCGCCAATCACGAAGGCGAGGTAGACCCGATCTCGGTGCAGATCGTCGGCGCCGACCCGAAGATGCTGGCCCAGGCCGCACGGCACAACGTGGATAACGGCGCGCAGATCATCGACATCAACATGGGCTGCCCGGCAAAAAAGATCTGCAACGTGATGGCGGGCTCCGCGCTGTTGCAGAATGAGCCGCTGGTAGCGACCCTGCTCGCAGCGGTAGTCGGCGCGGTGGATGTGCCGGTCACACTCAAGATACGCACCGGCTGGGACAAGGCCAACCGCAACGCGATCCGTATCGCCCGCATCGCCGAGGACAGCGGCATCCAGGCCCTGGCAATCCACGGGCGCACCCGCGCCTGCGCTTACACCGGCGATGCCGAATACGACACTATCGCGGCGGTAAAAGCCGAGGTAAAAATTCCGATCATCGCCAACGGCGACATCACCACGCCGGAGAAAGCGAAATACGTGCTGGAACACACCGGTGCCGACGCCGTGATGATAGGCCGTGCGGCACAGGGCCGCCCGTGGCTGTTCCGCGAGATCGAACACTTCCTGAACACCGGCACCCACCTGCTCGCGCCCGAAGTCGGCGAGATCCACCGCGTGCTGACCGCCCATGTTCATGAACTGTACGATTTCTACGGCGAGCACACCGGGCTGCGCGTCGCGCGCAAACACATCTCCTGGTACACCAAGGGACTGGCCGGATCGGCGCATTTCCGCCATCACATGAACCAGCTGGAAAGCCCCGACGGCCAATTGGCGGCGGTGGACGAATTTTTTGCGGAACAGTCGCAGCACGGAACACAACTACAATATCTGGAGGAACTGGCGGCATGACCGATTGCTTGATCAACGAAAACGACATGGCGCGCCATGTGCGCAAAGCACTCAAGGAGTATTTCAGGGATCTGGACGGCGAACCCCCATGCTGTGGCATGTATGACATGGTGATGGATTGCGTCGAGAAGCCGCTGATCGAAATGGTGCTGGAACATGTCGGCGGCAACCAGACCCATGCGGCGGAAATGCTCGGCATCAACCGCAATACGCTGCGCAAGAAGATGCAACAGCACGGCATAGCGTAGACACACCTCCGGGGACACGGCACGCCGTGCCCCTGCCAACGATTTATTTTTATCTGGAATCAACATGGCCGCAATCACACAAGCACTCATCAGCGTATCGGATAAATCCGGCGTTCTCGAATTCGCGCAGGGATTAAATCAGCTCGGCGTGAAAATACTGTCCACCGGCGGTACCGCCAAGCTGCTCGCCGACAACGGCGTGCCCTGCACCGAAGTGGCCGATTACACCGGCTTCCCCGAGATGCTCGACGGGCGCGTGAAGACGCTGCAACCGAAAGTTCACGCCGGCATTTTGGCGCGGCGCGATCTGCCCGAGCATGTCGCCACATTGAAGAAACACGGCATCCCGACCATAGACTTGGTGGTGGTGAACCTGTACCCGTTCGCGGCGACCATCGCCAAGCCCGGCTGCACGCTGGAAGACGCGATCGAAAACATCGACATCGGCGGACCGACCATGGTGCGTTCCGCAGCCAAGAACCACGCGCATGTCGCCATCGTCACCGACCCGGCAGACTACGCCGACGTGCTGGCCGAAATGCAGACCAACAAGTGCTCGGTGTCCGATGCGACGCGTTTCGATCTGGCCAAGAAAGCCTTTTCCCACACCGCCGCCTACGACAGCATGATCAGCAACTACCTCACCGCGATCAACAGCGACGGCACCAAAAGCGCGTTCCCCGCGCAAATCAACTTCAACTTCGCCAAGGTGCAGGACATGCGCTACGGCGAGAACCCGCACCAGAGCGCCGCGTTCTATCGCGATCTGAATCCCGTCAAAGGCGGCATCGCCGACTACACCCAGTTGCAGGGCAAGGAACTCTCTTACAACAACATCGGCGACGCCGATGCGGCTTGGGAACTGGTCAAGACTTTCGACCAGCCCGCCTGTGTGATCGTCAAGCACGCCAACCCGTGTGGTGTCGCGATTGCAGACACTCCTTTGAACGCCTACAAGCTGGCCTACGCCACCGACACCACCTCCGCGTTCGGCGGCATCATCGCCTTCAACCGCGAACTGGATGCCGAAAGCGCCACGCAGATCACCGCCAACCAGTTCGTCGAGCTGATCATCGCGCCATCGGCAAGCGAGGCTGCACTGAAGGTGACCGCCGCGAAACAGAACGTGCGCGTGCTCACCGTGCCGCTGTCCAATGCGCACAACCAATTCGACTTCAAACGCGTCAGCGGCGGCCTGCTGGTACAGACGCCGGATGCGCTCAACGTGCAACAGTCGCAACTCAAGATCGTGAGCAAGGTGCAGCCGTCCCAGGCGCAATTGACCGACCTGCTGTTCGCCTGGCGCGTGGCGAAATATGTGAAATCGAACGCCATCGTGTTCTGCAAGAACGGGCAAACTTTGGGGGTTGGCGCCGGGCAGATGAGCCGCGTGGACAGCACCCGCATCGCCAGCATCAAGGCGCAGAACGCCGGTCTGAGCCTGAAAGATTCAGTGGTGTCATCCGACGCATTCTTCCCATTCCGTGACGGCATAGACGTGCTTGCGCAGGCTGGTGCAAAAGCGGTGATCCAGCCCGGCGGTTCGATGCGCGATGAGGAAGTGATTGCGGCCGCGGACGAACACGGGCTGGCGATGGTGTTTACCGGCTATCGCCATTTCCGTCATTGATTATGTAGGGTGGGTTAGGCCGAAGGCCGTAACCCGCCATCAAATAAAGATGCATCGGTGGGTTACGCGAGAAACCGCTAACCCACCCTACATGAGGTTGTTATGAAAATATTGGTCATCGGTTCCGGCGGTCGCGAACACGCGCTGGCATGGCGCTTGGCGCAGGGCGTGAAGGTGCAGAAGGTGTATGTCGCGCCGGGCAACGCGGGCACCGCGCTGGAAGACGGCATGGAGAATGTCGCGATCACCGCGATTCCCGAGCTGATCGAATTCGTCAAACGCGAAAACATCGAGCTCACCGTGGTCGGCCCGGAAGCGCCGCTGGCAGCGGGTGTAGTCGATGCGTTCCGCGCGGCTGGCCTGAAGATATTCGGCCCGACCAAAGCGGCGGCGCAGCTGGAATCTTCCAAGGACTTCGCCAAGCGCTTCATGACACGCCACAACATCCCCACCGCGTTCTTCGAGACCTTCAGCGAAATCGTTCCCGCGAAAGCCTATGTCGAGAAGCACGGCGCACCCATCGTTATCAAGGCCGACGGGCTCGCTGCGGGCAAGGGTGTCGTCGTCGCGATGAGCAAGGACGAAGCGTTTGCCGCGATCGACATGATGCTGTCGGACAACAAGCTCGGCGATGCCGGTGCGCGCGTGGTGATCGAAGAATTCCTCGAAGGCGAGGAAGCCAGCTTCATCGTGATGGTGGACGGCAAGCACGTGCTGGCGATGGCAACCAGCCAAGACCATAAACGTTTGCTGGACGGCGACATGGGTCCCAACACCGGTGGCATGGGCGCCTATTCGCCCGCCCCGGTGGTCACGCCCGAGATACACGCGCGCGTGCTGCGCGAAGTGATCCAGCCCGTGGTACGCGGCATGGAAAGCGAAGGCATCGTATACACCGGTTTCCTCTACGCGGGGCTGATGATCTCGCCGAACGGCGGCCTCAAGGTGCTGGAATTCAACTGCCGCATGGGCGACCCCGAGACGCAGCCCATCATGATGCGCCTGAAGAGCGACTTTTCCGTCATCGTCGAACACGCCGTCAACGGCACGCTGGACAAGATCGAAGCCGAGTGGGACCGACGCACCGCGCTCGGCGTGGTGATGGCTGCCGCTAACTATCCTGACACACCGCGCAAGGGCGATGCCATCACCGGCCTGCCCCATCAACAGAAAAACGGGAAACTGGAAGACGCGCATGTGTTCCATGCCGGAACCACGATGCAGGACGGCAAGGTCGTCACCAACGGCGGGCGCGTGCTGTGCGTCGTCGCGCTGGGTGACATGGTCAAGATGGCACAGAAACGCGCCTACGAAATCGCCGACACGATACGTTTCGACGGCTGCCAGATGCGCAGGGATATCGGCTATCGGGCGATAGGGCGGAAGTAAAAGCAACCTTACCCCACCCTCTCCCGCAAGCGGGAGAGGGTGCCGAAGGCGGGTGAGGAAAAACGGGGATGCGGCGACGCTCCCCGTTTTGTTTTGGACTATTGATCCGGCACTCTTTATCCAAGAATCCGTTCGCATTGAGCTTGTCGAAATGTGAATGGATTCTTGTGCTTCGACAGGCTCAGCACGAACGGCATTCAAGTTCAATACATGCCGGATCAATAGACAACTTGACGCATAACTTGACTTATACTTGACCGTAACCGTATTTCAGAGTGTGGCAAGTGCAGTATTCCTCAAAACTAACGCGAACCTTCCCTGATTTTCCGGGTTTCTAAATTTTCATCTTGTCTTGTTTTAGTTTTTGCGTAAAATCTAAAACAGCGTTCGGCGTTATTTTAATTACAGGGGGGGGCGCTCAGATGAAAAGTTTCCAGTCCGGGCGCTATGTCCAGCAGGCGCACTACAAAAGCTTTCAGCCCAACCCCATCAACCGTGCATGGGTGCTGGACGATATGGCTTTGCTCCAGTTGCTCGGCCAAGCGGATCGCGAGTTGGGCAGGCTGGACATGTATTCCGAGTACATCCCCAACATCGACCTGTTTATCCGCATGCACGTGCTGAAAGAGGCAACCCAGTCCAGCAAGATCGAAGGCACGCAGACCAATATGGAAGAAGCTCTGCTGGAAAAGGAAGACGTAGCGCCGGAGCGTCGAGACGACTGGGAAGAGGTGCAAAATTATGTGGCTGCGATGAACCAGGCAGTAGAAAGGTTGCAGACACTACCCTTCTCGGCGAGGCTGATTCGCGAAACGCACAAAACCCTGATGCAAGGTGTGCGCGGCAAGCACAAGCAACCGGGCGAGTTCCGACACAGCCAGAACTGGATCGGCGGAGCGAGCATTAACGACGCCGTATTCGTACCGCCATCGCATGAGACGGTGGGAGAGCTGATCGCCGACATCGAGAAATTCGTGCATAACGAGCAGCACTATTTCCCGGAATTATTGAAGGCTGCGCTGGTGCATTATCAGTTCGAAACCATCCACCCCTTTCTCGACGGCAATGGTCGTGTGGGGCGCTTGCTGATCACCTTGTATCTGGTGAACCGAGGGATATTGAAACAGCCCGTGCTTTATCTGTCGGACTTCTTCGAACGCAACCGCCAGCTCTATTACGACAACCTGATGCGAACGCGGGAAAAGAATGACCTGCTGCAATGGTTCAAGTTCTTTCTGGTCGGCGTGATTGAAACCGCAAAGAGCAGCACCGCGACCTTTGATAACATTCTCAAGTTGCAAAAACAGGTGGAGGCACAGTTGCAAACGCTGGGTAGCCGCACAGCCAATGCGCAGAAGGTGATGTACTACCTGTACCAGCACCCGATGATAGACGCATCCATGGCCGGCGAAGTGGCGGGAATTTCGCCCGCCTCCGCCTACAAACTGATCGCGGACCTTGAGCGGTTCGGCATATTGAAAGAAATCACCGGCGCAAAGCGCGGCAAGATATATACGTTTGAGGCTTACCTCAAGTTGTTCAATTAACGCAGTAGCTGGAAAACAACCATGGCAAAAGCACCAAAAGAAACCCAAACCGAACCGCTGGAAAAGCAGCTCTGGAAGGCTGCCGACAAACTCCGCAAGAACATCGACGCCGCAGAATACAAGCACGTGGTGTTAGGTCTCATTTTCCTGAAATACATTTCCGACTCGTTCGAGGAGATGTACGCCAGGCTGCAAAAAGGCGAAGGCGAAATGGCCGGCGCCGATCCCGAAGACAAGGACGAATACAAAGCCGAGAACATCTTCTTCGTGCCGCCCGAGGCGCGCTGGTCGCACTTAGTAGCAAAAGCCAAGCAGCACGACATCGGCGGCCATGTCGATGCGGCGATGGATGCCATCGAAAAGGAAAACCCCGTCCTCAAGGGCGTGCTGCCCAAGGTGTTTGCGCGGCAAAACCTCGACCCCGCCAGCCTCGGCGGGCTGATCGACCTGGTGGGCAACATCGCGCTGGGCTCGGCCCGCGCGCGCAGCGCCGATGTGCTGGGCCATGTGTTCGAATACTTCCTCGGTGAATTCGCGCTGGCCGAAGGCAAACAGGGCGGGCAGTTCTACACGCCGCGCAGCATTGTGGAATTGCTGGTCGCCATGCTGGAGCCCTACAAAGGCCGCGTGTTCGACCCCTGCTGCGGCTCGGGCGGCATGTTCGTGCAATCGGAAAAATTCGTCGAAGAACATCAGGGCCGCGTCAACGACATCTCCATCTACGGGCAGGAAAGCAACCAGACCACCTGGCGGCTGGCCAAGATGAACCTCGCCATCCGCGGCATCGACGCCTCGCAGGTGAAGTGGAACAACGAAGGCTCCTTCCTCAACGACGCGCACAAAGACCTCAAGGCCGATTACATCATCGCCAACCCGCCGTTCAACGTCAGCGACTGGAGCGGCGAACTGTTGCGCAACGATGGCCGCTGGAAATACGGCACGCCGCCTGCGGGCAACGCCAACTTCGCCTGGCTGCAGCACTTCGTCTACCACCTCGCCCCCGCAGGCCGTGCAGGCGTGGTGCTCGCCAAAGGCGCGCTCACCAGCAAGACCAGCGGCGAAGGCGACATCCGCAAGGCGCTCATCGCGGAGGGCAACCTCATCGACTGCATCGTCAACCTGCCCGCCAAGCTGTTCCTGAATACTCAGATACCGGCGGCGCTGTGGTTCATGAACCGCGCCAGAGCCAACGGCCACCCGCGCAAGGGCGAAATCCTTTTTATCGACGCGCGCAACCTCGGTCACCTCATCAACCGCCGCACTAAAGAACTCTCGCACGAGGACATCCAGAAGATCACCGGCACCTACCATGCGTGGCGCACGGGAGAGGGCGAATATGCAGATGAAAAAGGTTTCTGCGCTTCTGTGCCGCTGGAGCGCGTGGCAGAACTGGACTACGTGCTCACGCCGGGCCGCTATGTCGGCTTGCCGGATGAAGAGGATGACTTCAATTTTGCCGAGCGCTTCGCCGCACTGAAAGCGGAATTCGAGGCGCAGTTGCTGGAAGAGGCGAAGCTGAACAGGGCCATTGCCGAGAATCTGGCGAGAGTGAAGGCATGAGCGGCATGCTTGATTGCAAGCTTGGTGATGTAATCAAGTTTGGAAACGGCAAAGCAAGACCTTCTAGCGAGGGGGGGACTCCAATCTACGGTGGCAATGGGATTCTTGGTTACAGCGCTGATGCCAACTACGTTGGCGAAACAATTGTAATCGGGCGAGTCGGTGCGTATTGCGGTGCGACATACTACGAAGACCGGCCAATCTGGGTGTCTGATAATGCTCTCGCAGCAAAACCAAAAGACAGGAACAACGCAAAATACCTTTTCTACTTTTTGAAACATTTGGATTTGAATCAGCATGCGGAAGGCTCAAGTCACCCACTTGTTACGCAAACTTTGCTGAATTCCATTGCTGTCAAAATTGTAGAAAACACGGACGAGCAAAAAGCCATCGCCGCCGTCCTCAGCAGCCTCGACGACAAGATCGACTTGCTGCACCGCCAGAACAAAACCCTCGAAGCCATGGCCGAGACCCTGTTCCGCCAGTGGTTCGTGGAAGAGGTACAGGGGGATTGGGAGGTTGGGAAGTTAAAGCAATATGTTGATATTGGCATTGGTCGCACGCCACCTCGACAAGAGCATCAGTGGTTTTCTGAAAATGAAACCGATGTGAAGTGGATTTCAATAAAAGACTTGGGGAACGATGGGGCGTACATATTCAATACGGCAGAATATCTAACGCGTGATGCGGTTGAGCAATTCAATATTCCTGTCATACCGGAAAATACCGTTGTGCTCAGCTTCAAGATGACCGTGGGGCGTGTGGCAATCACCACAGAGGCAATGCTCTCGAATGAGGCTATAGCGCATTTCAAGTTCAGACCAAGCACGCCGTTTACTGTCGAGTATCTCTATCTGTTCTTGAAAAGCTATCAATATGAATTGCTGGGCAGCACATCGTCGATTGTAACGGCCATCAACTCGGCGATGATTAAGGATATGGAGATAACAATCCCTGATGAGCAATCAATAAGGCGCTTTGATGATGTGGTGAGCGGAATGTTTAAGAAGGTACGCGACAATCAACTTCAAATCCGCACCCTCGAAAAACTCCGCGACACCCTGCTGCCCAAGCTGATGAGCGGCGAAGTGCGGATTGAAATATGAATGATATTCGCCGCAAGATTGACTTGTATGTCCTGTCCTTGGCTTTGCTCTTCCTTTTTTTCATCATTCTCACTGCTGAGTTGCCAAAAGAGCCGTTTGCGCTGAGAGATATTGCGTATTGGCTGGCGTTGGCAGAAGTGAACCCGATTGCCATCATTTCTTTGTTCTTGCTCGCCTATTGCTTCTACGCGTACAAGAAGTTTGATTTCGATCTGAGAGGTACGACTGACATACCGTTTGAGATCAAGAAAAGCGAAGGTATCAATTATGAGCACCTTACCTTCCTGGCAACCTATGTTGTGCCATTAATCAGTTTTGATTTTGGAAGTGGGCGGCACATGATTGTCCTTGGGCTGCTATTGGTAGTAATGGGTGCGATTTACATAAAGACCGACTTGTTCTATGCAAACCCATCGCTCGCTCTTCTTGGTTTTCACATCTACCGTGCAGACGGTGATTTCAAGACCGGCGAAAGAAACGGAATCATTCTGGTCTGTAGGGAGCGAATCCAGGCTGGTCAAAAGGTCTCATATATCAAGTTGGATGATCGAATCTATTACGTTAAAGGTGTTTCGGCATGAATACAGAAGAGCTAAGAGCAGCGTTACAGCCCTTTTTCGATGGGATCGATGAGATTGGTGTGTCGGTTTATGCGATTTTGAAAAGCCAAGGCGATTTGGCCCCGAGGAAACTTGATATAGAAGGCAATGCGCTACCGGGGCTCAAGGCTCTTTTTATGCAAAGTATTCGTGAGGAGATAATGGAACGGGCCGAGCTCACGGTTCTTGATTTGTCGACTTCTGATGAAAGAGCTAACGCGATCTATGTTTACGACATTGATGTGCCGGATGGTCTGACGGCAATGGAAAGCGTAAGCGAGACCGATAACATCCCTCTTCTGGATTTGGCTCAATGTGACTTGTCGGACATCAAGGCACTCATGATCGAGATAGGCAATAACATCGGACAGATAGTGTTGTACAAAACGATGGCTCCGGTGAATATCTTCGGTCGGAGCAGTTTCTTTTTGAAGAAAGCAAGGCATAGGCTGGAACAAATCGATGATGAATTTCTCAGGGTCAGCGCTGGGTTTCAGTTCATAAGAGTGAATGGTGAATTGTTGGTTATCGATCTACATGCACTCGAGCGAAGCTTTGGGTTCCATGAGGCTATTGTCAGGGAGGCGGCCTTGGGAATCTTAGCCATTGAATCGATTTCACTTGTTGAGAATCCAGATGTGCTTCGTGAGCTTCTTGATGAGGTTAGATATGCAAGAAGATTTACAAAAGTTGCCAGGTCGTCTCCTGTATTAGGCGCGCGCGTTCCCAATGCTTCAATAATCCAGTTTTGTAGAACATTTCCCAAGCTGGCCGGGAGAATACGGTTCAACGAGGCTGGGGACAAAATTTTGCTCGATACTCAGGTTTCCAAAGATTTATTTATCAAACTGCTGATGGACGATTTTCTGACTTCAGAGTTGACGAACTTTCACTATGAAAGCGTGGCGAAAGATAGTGTAGAAGAAGCTGTTAACGTAGATGCTAGATGATTAAACTCACTGAATCCGCCATCGAAGATTTCGCCATCAAGCTGTTCGAGCGGCGAGGTGTGAGTGGCGCTGTAGCAGGATACGCAAGGCGGGACGTATAATCGCGGCGATGTTGCCGGAGGAATAAAGGAGACACCCATGTTGCTGGATGAATTGCGGCTGAATAAAAACCGGATCGAGGCTCTGGCCCGGCAGTATGGCGCGCGGCATGTCCGGGTGTTTGGTTCGGTTGCCCGGCGCGAGGAGCGACCCGATAGCGACGTGGATTTTCTGGTGGATTTTCCGCGCGGTTACGATCTGTTCACCCAGCGCATGCCGCTTGCCCTGGGGCTGGAGAATCTGTTGCACCGGAAGGTGGAGGTGGTGCCGGAGCACGAACTCAATCGCCACATCCGCGAGCGGGTGACGGGCGAGGCGGTGGAGTTGTGAGCAAGCCGTGGCAGCCCTACGCGCTGCATATCCTGGACGCCATCGCAAAAATCCAACGCATACGGTTGCGCGGTGACCTCGCCGATGACGAGGTGCTGTACGATGCCGCGCTGCGCAATTTGCAGACGCTTTCCGAAGCCACGCAGTTGTTGCCGGACGAGAGGAAAGCGGCATTTCCCAACATCCCCTGGCGGGAAATCAGCGGCTTTCGCAATATCCTCGTGCATAACTATCTGGGCGACATCGATCCGCTGACGGTCGCAGCCGTGATCGACAAGAACCTGCCCGCGCTCGAAGCGAGTATCCGTGCCATGCTGGCGCAGGACCATGGCAACGGGAATGACCAGGCTCACTGAATCCGCCATCGAAGACTTCGCGATCAAGCTGTTCGAGCGCTTGGGCTACGACTACATCCACGCGCCGGACATCGCGCCGGATGGCGATAGCCCGGAGCGCCGCCGTTATGACGAGGTGTTGCTGACGGGGCGGCTGGAAGCGGCACTCAAGCGTATCAATCCCAAGCTGTCGCCCGCACTGCTGCAAGCTGGCTTGAAAGAAGTGCAGCGCATCCATTCGCCCGGGCTGCTGGCGAACAACGAGGCGTTCCACCGTTTGCTGACCGAGGGCGTGCCGGTGTCCGCCCACAAGGATGGCGACGAGCGCGGCGAACGGGTGTGGCTGATCGACTTTACCAAGCCGGAGAATAACGAGTTCGTCGTCGCCAACCAGTTCACCGTTATAGAAAATCACCAGAACAAGCGCCCCGATCTGGTGTTGTTCGTGAACGGCATTCCGCTGGTGGTGATCGAGCTGAAGAACGCCGTCGATGAAAACGCCACCATCAAGGCGGCGTATCAGCAACTGGAAACCTACAAGCAGACCATCCCCAGCCTGTTCACTTCCAACGCGTTCACGGTGATCTCCGACGGGCTGGAAGCCAAGGCGGGTTCGCTCTCGGCGGGCTATTCGCGCTTCATGAGCTGGAAGAGCGCGGACGGCAAGGCGGAGGCTTCGCATCTGGTGAGTCAGTTGGAGGTGCTGATCAACGGCATGTTGAACAAGGCGACGCTGCTGGATCTGCTGCGCCACTTCATCGTCTTCGAGAAATCGAAAAAGGAAGACCCCAAGACCGGGGTGATCACGATCAGCACGGTGAAGAAGCTGGCGGCGTATCACCAGTATTACGCGGTGAATGCGGCGGTGGCTTCCACGCTGCGCGCGGCCCAAGTGGATACAACAAGCGGGGCCGAGCTGAAGGCGGAACAAACCCCGGCCAGCTACGGCCTGCCCGGTGTGGCGCAACAGCCCAAGGGCGACAAGAAGGCCGGGGTGGTGTGGCATACCCAGGGCTCGGGCAAGTCGCTGTCTATGGTGTTCTACACCGGCAAGATCGTGCTTCAGCTTAATAACCCGACGATACTGGTGATCACCGATCGCAACGATCTGGACGACCAGTTGTTCGACACCTTCGCCGCTTCCAAGCAGTTGCTGCGGCAGGAGCCGGTGCAGGCCGAGAGTCGCGAGCAGTTGAAGGACTTGCTCAAGGTGGGTTCGGGCGGGGTGATCTTTTCCACCATCCAGAAATTCCAGCCGGAAGAGGGCAATGTGTACGAACAGTTGTCCGCCCGCAAAAACATCGTGGTGATCGCCGACGAGGCGCACCGCACGCAATACGGCTTCAGCGCCAAGACGGTGGACGACAAAGACGCCAGTGGCGAGGTGATCGGCAAGAAGGTGGTGTACGGCTTCGCCAAATACCTGCGCGATGCGCTGCCGAATGCGACCTACCTGGGCTTTACCGGCACACCGATTGAAAAGACCGATGTGAACACCCCGGCGGTGTTCGGCAATTACGTGGACATCTACGACATCGCACAGGCGGTGGAAGATGGTGCGACGGTGCGCATCTACTATGAGAGCCGTTTGGCGAAGGTGGGTCTCTCCGATGAAGGCAAGAAACTGATTGCCGAGTTGGACGAAGAGCTGGACCAGGACGAACTGACTGAGACGCAGAAAGCCAAGGCCAAGTGGACCAAGATGGAAGCGCTGATCGGCAGCGAGCAGCGCATCAAGAATATCGCTCGCGACATCGTGGCGCATTTCGAGGCACGCCAAGAAGTCTTTGCAGGCAAGGGCATGGTGGTGAGCATGTCGCGGCGTATCGCCGCCGAGCTGTATGCCGAGATCGTCCGGCTCAAGCCGGAATGGCACGACGACGATTTGAACAAGGGTGCGATCAAGGTGGTGATGACGGCGGCCAGCAGCGATGGCCCGATGCTGGCCAAGCACCACACCACCAAGGAGCAGCGCCGCACGCTGGCCGAGCGCATGAAGAACGACGACGATTCGTTGAAACTCGTGATCGTGCGCGATATGTGGCTGACCGGATTCGATGCACCCAGCATGCACACGCTCTACATCGACAAGCCGATGAAGGGCCACAACCTGATGCAGGCGATTGCGCGGGTGAACCGGGTGTACAAGGACAAGCCCGGCGGATTGGTGGTGGACTACTTGGGCATTGCCGCCGATTTGAAAGAAGCACTGTCGTTCTATTCCGATGCGGGCGGCAAGGGCGACCCGACGCTGGCTCAGGAGCAGGCGGTGAGCCTGATGCTGGAAAAGCTGGAAGTGGTTTCGGCGATGTATAGCGGCTTTGCCTACGAGGAGTATTTTGCGGCGGATACCTCGCAGAAGCTGTCGCTGATTTTGGCGGCAGAGGAACACATTCTCGGCCTTGAGGATGGGAGCAAGCGCTACATCAACGAGGTGACGGCGCTGTCGCAGGCATTCGCCATCGCGATACCGCACGATCAGGCAATGGATGCCAAGGACGAGGTCGGTTTCTTCCAGGCGGTGAAGGCGCGTCTGGCGAAGTTCGATGGCACGGGGGAAGGCCGTAGCAACGAGGAGATCGAAACCACCATCCGGCAGGTGATCGACCAGGCGCTGGTGTCGGAAAAGGTGATCGACGTATTCGATGCGGCAGGCATCAAGAAGCCGGATATTTCGGTGCTGTCCGAAGAGTTTTTGGCTGAGCTGAAGGGATACCAGCACAAGAATGTGGCACTGGAGGTATTGAAGAAACTGCTCAACGACGAGCTGAGAGTGCGCGCCAAGAAGAACCTGGTACAGAGCAAGAGCTTGATGGAGATGCTGGAAAACGCGATCAAGAAATACCATAACAAGGTGCTGACCGCCGCTGAGGTGATGGAAGAGCTGATCAAGATCAGCAAGGAGATTGTTGCTTCCGATGCCGAAGCATCGCATTTGGGCTTGAGCGATTTCGAGTATGCGTTCTATACGGCGGTGGCGAACAACGACAGCGCGAAACAGTTGATGCAGCAAGACCAACTGCGCGAGCTGGCCGTGGTGCTGACGCAGCGCGTGCGCGAGAATGCCTCCATCGACTGGACGATCAAGGAAAGCGTGAAGGCCAAGCTGAAAGTGATCGTGAAGCGCACGCTGCGCCAGTATGGCTATCCGCCGGATATGCAATTGCTGGCGACGGAAACCGTGTTGAAGCAGGCTGAGATGATTGCGGACGAGTTGGCGGGGTAAAGTGTGGTAGCAAGATTGCATATCTCAGGTCGGCGTATCTCCGCGCACCTCCGGCGCGGTGGGCTGATCGCCTACCCCACCGAATCCTGCTACGGTCTGGGCTGCGATCCTGCCAATCGCAAAGCGGTTCAGCGCATCCTCAAGCTGAAGCAGCGTCCGCAGCGCAAGGGACTGATCCTGATCGCGTCGGATTACCATCAGGTGTCGCATTATCTGAAGCCGCTCACGCTTGCCGAACAGGCGAAGTTAAAAGCGGACGGCGCGCAGGCGATCACTTATCTGATGCCTGTGCAGCCTTCCTGCCCGCGCTGGCTGCGCGGCACGCACGACACGCTGGCGGTGCGCCTCACCGCACATCCTGTTGCCAGCCAACTGTGTCGCAGTGCGGGCAGCGCGCTGGTCTCGACCAGCGCCAACCGCAGCGGATTACGCCCCGCAAAAACCTATGCCGAGTGCCTGCGCTTGTTCGGCGGCAAGGTTATGGTGTTGCCGGGACGGGTGGGCAAACGCAAGAAGCCCTCGACCATCCGCATGTGGGCAGATGGTAAAATCGTGCGCAGATGATCCACCACCCATCATTCCCGCAGAGCCGCATCTGCGGTTTTGTCTGCTACGCAGAACCTTTGATTTGCTGGATTCCCGCTTTCGCGGGAGTGACGAATACATTGGAGACCATATGAACAGCTTCAATTCCGCCGCCGTAAGAGAGTACCTGGTCGAGCTGCAAGACCTGATCGTCACGCGCCTCGAACAAGTCGATGGCAAGAAATTCCTGCGCGACAAATGGGAGCGTCCAGATGGCGACGGGCTGAGCTGCATCATCGAGGAAGGCAATGTGCTGGAACGCGGCGGCGTGGCGTTCTCGCACGTGAAGGGCGGCAAGATGCCGGTTTCCGCCACCGCGCACCGCCCCGAGCTGGCGGGCCGCCGCTGGGAGGCGATGGGCGTGTCGCTGGTGCTGCATCCGCGCAATCCCTATGCGCCCACCACCCACGCCAATGTGCGCATGTTCGTCGCGACGAAAGACGGCGCGGCGCCGGTGTTCTGGTTCGGCGGCGGCATGGATCTGACGCCCTATTACGGCTTCACGGAAGACGCGGTGCACTTCCACCAAACCTGCAAAAATTCGCTCATTCCGTTCGGCGATGACCTGCATGCAAAATACAAAAAATGGTGCGACGAGTATTTCTTCCTGCCGCACCGCAACGAGCCGCGCGGTGTCGGCGGCATCTTTTTCGACGACCTGAGCGAACCGGATTTCGACACCGCATTTGCGATCCAGCAAAGCGTCGGCGACCACTTCCTGTCGGCCTACGTGCCCATTCTGGAAAAGCGCAAGGACACGCCCTGGGGCGAACGCGAACGCGATTTCCAGCTCTACCGTCGCGGCCGCTACGTCGAATTCAACCTGGTGATAGACCGAGGCACGATCTTCGGCCTGCAAACCAACGGTCGCACCGAGTCCATCCTGCTGTCGATGCCGCCGCTGGTGAAATGGCGCTACAACTGGCATCCCGAAAAAGGCACGCCGGAAGCTGAACTGTATGAAAAGTTCCTGGCGCCCAAGGATTGGGTGTAGCGACAGGCTGGGTTACGAACCCAATGCGCGACAAAAAGCCGTTCATGCCACGGTAGGCACGAACGGCTTTTTCGTTATACGGTGTTGACGCTACTCAGGCCGCCAGCAGTTGCTTCAACTCCCCGCTCTGGTACATCTCGGTCATGATGTCCGAGCCACCGATGAATTCGCCTTTGATATACAGCTGCGGGACCGTCGGCCAGTTGGCGTAATCCTTGATGCCCTGGCGGATTTCCGGGTCCTGCAACACGTCCACGGTGAACAGTTCCTTCACCCCCAGCGCGTTCAGTATGCCCACCGCGTTGGCGGAAAAACCGCACTGCGGAAACTGCGGATTGCCCTTCATGTACAACACCACCGGATGCGTGGTGACTTGTTCCTGGATGCGTTGCTGGATGTCTGCGTTCATGATGTTATTACCTTAATTGAATGGTCGGGATTCTAGCGGTGTGCCAGCCACCGCGTCAAGGATAGCTTTGCCCGAATACTGTCGGGTTTTACTTGCTGCCCGTCGAACCGGTATTTTTGGTAAAGTTCGCCGCTCGAACACACCGCACAATAAACAAGGAACACCATGGAATCTTCCGCCTCGCTGGAACTCGCCAAACATGCGCTGCTGATGTTCGGCATCATCCTCGCCGTGGGAACCTTCTCCGGTTTGATCGCGCGACTGGCAAGGGTTCCCGATGTGGTGGTGTTCCTGCTGATCGGCATGCTGATCGGCCCCGGCATGCTTGGCATGGTGGACATCAAGGCCGATTCGACGGTCAACCAGCTGATCATGATCTTCGGTTCCAGCTACATCCTGTTCGACGGCGGCGCATCGATCAAACTCAAGGTGCTCAAGGAAGTGTGGATCACCCTCGTGGCGATCGCCACCATCGGCATGCTGATCACCGCCGCGATCACCGGCGTGGCCGCCTGGTATTTTCTTGGGCTTGCGCCCATCGTCGCGCTGCTGCTCGGCGCAACATTGGCCTCCACCGATCCGGCCACGCTGGTACCCGTGTTCAAACAGGTGCACATCAAGGAGCGTGTGGCGCAGACCGTGATGAGCGAATCGGCATTTAACGACGCGATGGGCGCCATTCTCACCTTCACCGTGCTGGGCGTCGCAATGGGCGCGGGCGAATTCTCGGCCGGCGATGCGCTCATCGACCTGCTCAAGCAATCGCTGCTCGGCATCGTCATCGGCGGGGTGCTCGGTTATCTGGCCGCATTTTTTATCTCGCACGAGAAGTTTAACTTCCTCGCCGAGTTCGCGCCGGTGGTCACGCTGATGGCGGTGATCGCCGCCTACATGGGCGCGGACGGCATGCACGCCAGCGGCTTCATGGCGGTATTCGTGTTCGGCATCATGATAGGCAACCAGGAATCGCTGGGCTTCAAACTCACCGAAAAGGAAGGCGGCGAACTGGAAGACTATGTGATGACCACCGCCTTCATCATGCGCATGTTCATCTTCATCCTGCTCGGCACCCAGGTGGATTTCGCCCTGATGAACCAGTACCTGCTCGGCGGCGTCGCGGTGGTTGTGGTGTTCATGCTGGTGGCCCGCCCGGTCACCGTGTTCCTGTGCGCGCTGCCCGACCGCCGCGCCAAGTGGAGCTTCAGGGAGCTGCTGTTCATGTGCTGGACGCGCGAGACCGGCGTGATCCCCGGCGCGCTGGCCGGCATGCTGGTCGGCATGAAAGCCCCCGGCGCGCAGATCATTGCCTCGGTAACCTTCATCGCGATCCTGATGACGATACTGATCCAGGCCACCACCACCAAGTGGCTGGCGAAGAAGCTGGGCTTGCTGGTGGAATAAGGCGCGTTCGAGAACGCGGCTTTTCGCCTGCCACACCGGGCATGACGCTTAATTCTGGTACGGATGCACCCTGTTGCGCCCGTTCCCCTTGGCGAGGTACATGGCCCTGTCCGCGTTCACCGAGAGTTGCATTTCGTCACGGCCATGTTCGGGATAAATGGCGACACCTATGCTGACTGAAGCGACCAGCGCGTGGCCGTCGAGGTCAAATGGCTGATTGACGGCTTGCCGGATCTTTTCGGCGACCAGCAGCGCATCCTGCTGCCCCTCGATGAAATGCAGCAGCACGACGAATTCATCGCCGCCCAGTCGCCCCACCGTATCGGATTCGCGCACACATTGCTGCATGCGATCCGCCACGGCCTTCAGCAACAGATCGCCTGTATGGTGCCCCAGGGTATCGTTGATCTGCTTGAACTGGTCCAGATCGATGAACATCAGCGCGAGGCGCGTCTTGTCGCGCCTGGCCTGGATGATCGCCTGTTGCATGCGGTCATAGAACAAAGTCCGGTTGGGCAAGCCGGTCAGCGGATCATGGCGGGCGATATGCTCGAGTATGTTCCTGCTGTCTTTCAGCTCGGTCAGATACTCGACCATCTCCTTCTGCATATCGTGGAAGCTGCGCGCAAGCACGCCGATCTCATCTTTACGCCCGGTTGGCATCGGACTGATGACCCGCTCTTTCGAGAAACTCCTGATGGCTTGCACCATCGCGTTCATGGGGCGCGTGACCACGCGGGAGACCAGCGCGGCGAGTATCAGCGCAAGCCCGCTGAATACCAGAACAATCTGGATCGTATACCAGCCCAGCCGGGTGGCTTCGCGCACCACATGCTCCAGGGGTTGCGACAGTCCGATGATCACGGCGCGCTTCTCGGCAGTATCGCCCAGAGGCAGCCGGACAAAAGCCGCAACCAGGCGATCCTGCTGCATGCGCGCGGCCTCGATGTTCATCACGATGCTCTCGCGTTTGCCCTGCACCACTTCCGCGACCGGCTCGAAATCATCCTGAACAAGAATGCGCCGCCCCTGCTCGAAGCCGAAAGTCCGGGTGGCATCTGGATGGATCAGAAAATCGCCCGCTTCGTTGCTGAGATACAGATTGTAGGCGCTCGGCAGATCGGCTTTCAGCAGGCCGAAAAGTCCGTTCAGGTCGACGTTGATCACGATCAGCCCAAGCACCCTGCCATTGTCTGCGATCACCGGGGTGGCAACCCTCAGGGTCGGTTTGTTCAGGCCGGAATGGGCGCCCTCTTCATGGTTGATCTCGATCTTCGACAGGCGGATGTCTCCGTGCTTCAGGCGCAGGGTTTCAAAAACGTAGGGGTGGTGCCCTTTTTCCTGAAGGTCTCCAGCCATTACTCGCGTCAGAGACTTTCCGTCGCGATCGACGCGAACCAGCTCCAGCCCGTTCATGTCGGCGCTGATCAGCCTGATCTGGAAATATTCCGGATGCGTCTCCAGCATCGCATTGAAAATGGTGGCCAATACTTTGGTGTCTTCTTCTATGCTCGCGCTTTTCGAAAATTGGGAAATCTTGGCCGCTCGCGGCAAAGCAGCCAGCAATCTGGCATCCTTGCCGATCGCTCCGAGGCTGACCAGCATGTTCCGGCCCAACACCTGCGTGGCCGTCAGCAGGTCGCGCTCCGAGGCGGCCAGCAGCATTGCACGGCTGGACGAGTAGGAGTAATAGCCTGTCAGGCCCGACGCCAGAATGCCGAACGCGGCAAACAGCACGCCGAGCTTGAATCCGATACCGTATCTCATCGGGTTCGCAGCTTTCCCGGCAGGTCGCCGGAGATGATGTGGCTCCAGAGCGCTGCTCTGCGTTTGGCATCCTCAACCGGTTCGAGCCAGATGAGCTTGTCGGTTTCGTTCGCCAGCGGGTCGGCCGCTATGGTGTTGGACAATCCCTGGCGTTTGGTCAGCTCGCCGCTCACGCCGGATTCCAGCATGTAATTGATCCAGCTTTCCGCGAGCGGCTTGTTCCCCGCCCCGCGCGTGACTGCCCAGCAATCCAGCCAGGCCAGCGCGCCTTCGCGGGGAATGACATAGCCGACATCGGCCCCCGCATCGCGCAGCTGTTTGAATTGCTGTCTCCCGTAATTGGCAAACAGCAAAGCGACAGAATGCTCACGGAACAGCTCCACCGACTCTTCCGGCAGCGTGTAGAAAGTCAGCACATTGCGCCGCAACGCGACCAGGCGCTCGGCGACCTTGTCGAATTCCCTGTCCTTGATCTGGAATGGCGAACCGCCAAGCAGCATGGCTGCGACCGAGAAATTGTGGCTGCTGGCATCGAATGCGAGGACCCGGCCTTTGTAGCGGGGATCCCACAACGCGGCCATCGAAGTCGGCGCCTCCCGGAACTGCTTGCGATCATAGATCAGGCCCATTTCCGAATAGGTATAAGGGATGGCGAAAACCTCGCCCTGGCGGGTGATGCCGTGGATGGCCTGCAGATTGCGAAAGCGCGGCAGCTGATTGGCGGTATTGGGGATGCGGTCAAGTTGCAGCGGCGCGACCAAGCGCTCCTCGATGTAGTACTGCATCTCCGCAGTGTTGGCTGCAAAGACATCGAAATCCCCGCCCTGATTGGCTCTGACCTTTTCCCGGAGCACATCGTCGGAGCCGACGAAGCTGACTTCCACATGCACACCATGACGCTTTTCGAAAGCCTGGACCAGATCACTGTCCGCGTAGCCCGGCCATGCCAGCACGCGCAGTGTTTCCACAGCGCGGGCCGGGGCACACAACACAACAGAGACTGCCAGTACTGCAATCAGTCGATGGGTAAAGCGCCGAAGCCGCATATGCAAAATTCAAAGGGGTAGTAGCAAGATTATACATTGCATGCCCGGCCCGGCTGCCGGGGATTCGCCTGGCTCCCGAATCAGAGCGCGCAGGGAGCAATAAGCGCAGCGCTTTGCGCCATTGGTCGTGCAAACATCCGGTGCAATGCCAGCTGGTTATTGCGCCCTGCGAGTTCTGGTGATTTCGGCAGCCGATACCGAATCCCTGTCATTTTCCGCCCCAGCGACGCAGGGCCGCTTTTTCAACTTCCACCGCAACAAACAGCGCTACGCCAAACAGCAGGATGCGCCACCACGACGCGGCATCAATCGCGGCGGTGCCGAACAGCTTCTGGAATTGCGGGACATAGGTGAACAGCGCCTGCAGCGCGACCACGGCGGCTATCGAGATCAGCACCGGACGCGATTCGGTGAAGCCGCGCGGGGTGCAGGACGACGCAAGCAGGAAACGGCAGTTGAACAGATAGAAGATTTCGCCCATCACGATCGCATTCACCGCCACGGTGCGCGCTTCCTCGATGCTTGCGCCGCGCGCCTGTTCCCATAGAAAGAATCCCAGCCCGCCGACCACCATCAGGCAGGACACCAGCAGGACACGCCACAGCAGAAAGCGGCTGAGCAGCGGTTCGTTGGCAGCGCGCGGCGGGCGCTGCATGACACCGGATTCTGCCGCTTCGAACGCCAGCGACAGTGACAGGGTGATCGCCGTGACCATGTTTACCCACAGTATCTGCACCGGCGTAATCGGCAACGTCAGGCCGAGCAGAATCGCCGCGACGATGACCATCGCTTCGCCACCGTTGGTGGGCAGCACGAACAGGATGGATTTCTTCAGGTTGTCATAGACGGTGCGCCCTTCTTCCACCGCCGCATCGATCGAGGCGAAGTTGTCGTCGGCCAGCACCATCCCGGCGGCTTCGCGCGCCGCCTCGGTGCCTTTCCTGCCCATCGCAACGCCGACATCGGCGCGCTTCAGTGCGGGCGCATCGTTCACGCCGTCGCCGGTCATCGCCACCACTGCGCCGTTGGCCTGCAACGCCTCTACCAGCGCGAGCTTATGTTCGGGGCTGGCGCGCGCGAAGATATCGGCATTTTTTACAGCGGCGCGCAGAGCGGTCATGTCCATGCCCTCGATCTCGGCTCCGGTCAGCGCGTTATCCGGACTCAGGCCGAAACGCGCGCCGATGGCGCATGCCGTTTCCAGATGGTCGCCGGTGATCATCTTCACGGCGATGCCGGCGCTGCGGCAACGCGCGACGGCGAGCAAGGCTTCGTCGCGCGGCGGGTCGCCGATGCCGAACACGCAAAGCAGCGAAAATCCGCTTTGCACGTCGGTCAATTCCAGTCCGCGTTGTTCGCGGTCAGTAGCTCGCATCGCCACGGCAAGCAGGCGCAATCCCTGCTGTGCCGCGTCCTGCATGGCCTGCTGCCAGTGCGCAGGACGCAATGGCCTGTCATCGCCGTTCGCACGTTCGGACTGGCACATCTCCAGCACGCTTTCCGGCGCGCCCTTGATAAAAATGAAGCCGTGTCCTTCGATGTCGTGGTGCAAGGTTGCCATGAAGCGGTGCTGCGACTCGAACGGGATCAGGTCGGTGCGGCGCAACGCCTCGCGCTCGAAGGCGATGTCCAGCCCGGTCTTGGCGGCCAGCGTGAGCAGCGCGCCCTCGGTCGGGTCGCCTTCGATATGCCATTCTGCGCCCCGTGAAGGATGCGGGTGCAGCTCGGCATCGTTGCACAACAGCGCAGCGCGGCCCAGCTCGACCAGCTCGGGGAAGTCTTCGACGAACACCTCGCGCCCGGCGATGGCAAACCCGCCGTGCGGTGAGTAGCCAGTGCCGCTGACCTCGAACACCTTTTCGGCGGTGAGGATGCGCTGCACCGTCATCTCGTTGCGGGTGAGCGTGCCGGTCTTGTCCGAGCAGATCACCGTCACCGAGCCCAGCGTCTCGACTGCGGGCAGGCGGCGGATGATCGCGTTGCGCCGCGCCATGCGCTGCACGCCGATGGCCAGGATGATGGTCATGATCGCGGGCAGCCCTTCGGGTATCGCGGCCACCGCGATACCCACGGCGGCGAGGAACATCTCCGACCAATCGTAACCGCGCACCCATACGCCGAAGACAAAAGTGATCGCGGACAACAACAGGATGATGACGGTCAGCTGCTTGCCGAACCCGGCCATCTGCCGCAGCAGCGGCGTTTCCAGCGTGTCCACGGAAGCGATCATGCTGCTGATACGACCGATCTCGGTCGCCGCACCGGTGGCGGTGACCACGCCGCGCGCCTGCCCGTACACCGCCAGCGTGCCGGAGTAGGCCATGCAGATACGATCGCCGATTACCGCCTGCGCGTTCACCGCCGCGATGTTTTTTTCCACGGGCTCGGATTCGCCGGTCAGCGCGGCTTCCTCGATGCGCAGCTGGCGCACTTCGATCAGGCGCAGGTCGGCAGGAACCTTGTCGCCGGAAGACAGCAGCACGATATCGCCGACCACCAACTGTTCCGCCGGAATCTCGCGGCGCTGACCGCCGCGCAATACCGTCGCGTTGAGCGAGAGCATGTTGCGTATCGCATCCAGCGCGCGTTCGGCCTTGCCCTCCTGGATCACGCCGACGATGGCGTTGATCAGCACCACGCCGGCGATCACGCTGCAATCCACCCAGTGGCCCAGCAGCGCGGTAATGAATGCGGAGCCCAGCAATACATAGATCAGCACATTGTGGAACTGGCGCGCGAAGCGCAGCAGCAGGCCGTTCCTGGGCGCGGCCGGCAAACGGTTGGGGCCGTATTGCGCCAGACGGCGCGCCGCCTCGTCCATATTCAGTCCGGCAGGCTCCGCAGCTAGTGTGTGCAACACCTCCTGCGCCGGCAAGCTATGCCAGTTCTGTTCGGGGCGGGTTGTGGAACCGCGCGTTATGGAATCAGGGGAGTCGTTCATTTTTGCCTTTCGATACCGGTAAAAATTATCTGGGCGGCCACACCGAAAAATGCAGCCTCACGCGGGGGCGCGGAGAGCGCGGAGTTGAACTGAAACCTGGCGTGAAAAAATACTTTGTCAATTTGATGTTCGTCATATTTTCCCCGCGAGCTCCGCGTCTCCGCGTGATTATCGAGTTTTCCATAATGGAGGACAAAACCTCCGCATCTTGCAGGCTGGGTTGAGTCCATACCTACAATAGCTTGCGCAACACGATCCCGCGAAACCATCCTCCGGCGAGCAGCGGCACATCGCTGACCACCTCCAGTTGCGGCGCCGCACTTAACACTTCCTCGAACACCACATCCGTGCGCGTGACGATGCGGCTGGACAACAGGCTCAACGCTCGGCGAAAAGGCGCATGCCTGTTCGGCGGCAGGAATTTATCCATCAGGATGACCGTTCCACCCGGCTTGAGCACGCGCGCGGCCTCGCTCAGGCATAGCTCGGGCTGCGGCACGACGGCGACGATCAGGTGCAGCACCACGTGATCGAATGAGGCATCGGCGAACGGCAAGGCCATGCTGTCGCCCAGCACCCACCCCACCCGCAAGCCTTCATTGCGCAATTTGATACCTCGCGGTTTCGCGCGCGACAGCATCGCATTGTTAAAGTCGAGCGCGATATAGCGGTGCAGTTTTGGCAGCAGGGGCAGATCGAGACCGGTGCCGACACCGCTCAACAGGACTGCACCCGCATGGTCGTCCGGCAGTGATCGCAGCGAACGCGTGCGCGCCGCCCGCATTGGAAGCGATATCGCCAGATCATAAACCGGGGCGAGCAGGCTGTAACTCAGCCTGAGCAACGGGTTTGTGCGGTGGGGGTGGCGATGTGTTTTCATGGCAGATGCCTGACCCCGGTGATTGCAGTTTTGTCGATGGCCTTGGCCAGCGCCTCAATCACCTGGGTACGAGCAAAGCTCTTGCGCCAGGCCAGTGCGATGCGCCGCGATGGCGCCGGCTTGGTGAAAGGAATAATTTTCAGCAGCGGACTGCGGTAGCGCGCGCTGTTCGCCGAGGCGGGCAGCACGGTGATGCCCAGGCCGGAGGCTGCCATGTTGCGTATCGTTTCCAGCGAGGTGCCCTGCTGAATGTCCGCGCCCTTGCGCCCCAGTTCGGGGCAGGCTTCGGCAACCTGATTGCTGAAACAGTGTCCGGAATCGAGCAGCAGCACTTTCTCGGAGGACAGCTCCTGCGCCTTGATGCTGCGCCGGTTGGCCCAATGATGCCCGTTGCCGACCACCACCTCGAACGGCTCGTCGTACAGCGGCCGGGTGAAAATTCCGCTATCGCCGAACGGCAGCGCGATGATAATGACATCCAGCTTGCCGTTGCGCAGCAGCGTGTCGAGATTCGCGGTGATGTTCTCCTCGATCTCCAGCGTCATATCGGGCGCAAGCTTCTTCAGTGCGGGCACAAGATCGGGCAATAGATAGGGGCCGACGCTGTAGATGATGCCGAGGCGCAGGGTGCTGGCCAACTGGTCTTTGCCCTGCCTCGCGATCTCGCGAATGTGTCCTATCTCTTCCAGCGCGCGGTGAGCCTGTTCGACGATCTCGCCGCCGACCGGCGTAACGGAGACCTCGTTCTTGCCGCGCTCGAAAATCTTGATACCCAGCTCCTCTTCCAGCTTCTGTATCGCCAGCGACAGCGCGGGCTGGCTGATGAAGGATTTCTCGGCGGCGCGGCGGAAGTTGCGCTCCTGCGCCACCGCGACGATGTAGCGCAATTCATTCAGGGTCATGGCATTTCCTCGGTCTGTCCTGCCGGTTGATGGCGATTTGCATAATAAATCAACTCATTCAAATAATTCAATTGGGTTTATTGATCCGGCGGGACTATATTGCGCCCGTGGGATTGCGCAGGGATACATATACACCCGCGCAACCACGCGGAGAATTGCCCGTATTTCACTTTTTCAAGGAGAACGACCATGCAACTCAAAGGATCCAAGACCCACCAGCATCTCAAGGATGCGTTTGCCGGCGAATCGCAGGCCAATCGCCGCTACCTGTATTTCGCAGCCAAAGCGGACGTGGAAGGCCAGAACGATGTGGCCGCGGTGTTCCGTTCCACGGCGGAAGGCGAAACCGGACACGCGCACGGCCACCTGGAATACATGGAGGCCTGCGGCGACCCCGCAACCGATCTGCCGATCGGCGGCACCCGCGCCAACCTGAAATCCGCGATCGCGGGCGAGACCCACGAGTACACCGACATGTACCCCGGCATGAGCAAAACTGCACGCGCCGAGGGTTTCGACGAGATCGCCGACTGGTTTGAGACGCTGGCCAAAGCAGAGCGCTCGCACGCCAACCGATTCCAGAAGGCGCTGGATGCGCTGGTGGATTGATGCACAAACCCGCGTCATTCCCGCGCAAGCGGGAATGACGGAAACAATGAATTCTCAGGGATTATTGCAGGAGAAACAAAAATGAGCACACGCGAAGGCAGTCTGGAAGCACCGCAACGCCACCCGCTGGACTGGCAGAATCCGGAGTTCTACAACGAACCCGCGCTGATGAATGAATTGCACCGCGTTTATGACATCTGTCACGGTTGCCGCCGCTGCTTCAACCTGTGCAACGCATTCCCCACGCTTTTCGACGCAATCGACGAGAGCCCCTCGAACGAACTCGATACCGTCGAAAAAAAGGTCTACTGGAAAGTGGTCGATCAGTGCTATCTGTGCGACATGTGCTTCATGACCAAATGTCCGTATGTGCCGCCACACCAGTTCAATGTGGATTTCCCGCACCTGATGCTGCGCGCCAAGGCGGTGAAATTCAAAAAGGGCGAGACCAGCTTCCGCGACAAGCTGCTGTCCAGCACCGATGCGATGGGAAAGCTGGCCTCCATTCCCGTGATCACCCAGACGGTGAATGCGGTAAATAAAACTCCCGCCACACGCAAGATCATGGACAGCGTACTGGGCATACACCAAGAGCGCAAGCTGCCCGAATATTCCAGCAGCACTTTCCGCAAGCATGCCGAAGCAAACGAAAGTTTCGCGGTGAAAAACGGCGAACGCACGCCCGGCAAGGTGGCGGTCTACGCCACCTGCTATATCAATTACAACGAGCCGGGCATCGGCCACGACCTGCTCGCCATCCTCGCGCACAACGAGATACCCGCGAGACTGGTGGAGAAGGAAACCTGCTGCGGCATGCCCAAGCTGGAGCTGGGCGATCTGGAAGCCGTCGCGCGCCTCAAGGAAACCAACATTCCGCAGCTCGCCAGGCTGGCGCGCGAGGGTTATGCGATCCTCACGGCGATCCCCTCCTGCACGCTGATGTACAAGCAGGAATTGCCACTGATGTTCCCCGACGACGCCGATGTGAAAGCGGTGGCCGATGCGATGTACGACCCGTTCGAATACCTGATGCTGCGCCACAAGGACGGACTGCTGAAGACCGATTTCAAACAAAAACTCGGCAAGGTTTCCTACCATGTGCCCTGCCATTTGCGCGTGCAGAACCTCGGCCTGAAGACCCGCGAGACGCTGCAACTGGTGCCGGATACCGAGATCACCACCGTGGAGCGCTGCTCCGGCCACGACGGCACCTGGGGCGTAAAGAGCGAGTTCTTCGCCGACTCGATGAAGATCGGCAAACCGGTGTTCAAGCAGATGGCCGCGCCGCAGCCGGACTATGTCAGCTCCGATTGCGCGATCGCCGGACGCCACATCATGCAGGGCATGGGCGATACGTCGGCGCAGAAGCAACACCCGCTGACGCTGATACGCATCGCTTACGGCCTGTAAACAAAAAGGGAAATTGAAATGGCAAAATTAACCCGTGACAAGCTGATGACGCTGGAAGCCTACGCCAAGGCGCGCAACGCAATACGCGCCGACGTGATGGCGCACAAAAAGAGCCGCAACGTCGCGCTGGGCAATCACGTCACGCTGATCTTCGAAGACGAACAGACGATACGCTACCAGGTGCAGGAAATGCTGCGCGCGGAAAAGATATTCGAGGAAGCGGGCATACAGGACGAACTCGACGCATACAATCCGCTGATACCGGACGGCAGCAACTGGAAGGCGACGATGATGATCGAATACGAGGATGTCGGGGAACGCCGCCGCATGCTTGCGCAACTGCTCGGCATCGAAGATCGCGTGTGGGTGCAGGTTGCCGGTTGCGAGCGCGCCCACGCCATCGCCGACGAAGACCTGGAACGCACCACCGGGCAAAAGACCTCGGCAGTTCATTTCCTGCGCTTCGAGCTGACGACTGAAATGTCGCGCGCTTTAAAACAGGGTGCTGCATTGAGCATGGGTGTCGATCACCGCGCCTATCAGGCCACGCTGTCCCCGGTTCCGGCGCAGATACGCGCCTCGCTGCTGCGCGACCTGCTCGACTGAAGAAGTCAGGTGCGCACCAGATAATCCCCCGCGATCCCGGCAAACACCGCCGCGCCGAACCAGTTGTTGTGCAGGAATGCCTTGAAACATTGCTCGCGCTGCCTGTCCTTGATCAGCCGGTAGTGATACAGCGCAACACCCTCGGCGATCAGCAGGCCGACGAAGTACACCGGCCCCAGTCCCGACATCAGGCCGCACAGCGCCAGCAACATCAAGGTGAGGGTGTAGCAGATCATTACCGCAACCACATCGTATCTGCCGAAGAACAGCGCGGAGGAATGGATGCCGAGATGGATGTCGTCATCCCGATCCACCATCGCGTACTCCGTGTCGTAGGCGATTGCCCAGAACACGTTGGCAACAAGCAACAGCCAGGCCACCGGCGGCACCTCGCCGAGTTGAGCGGCGAACGCCATCGGGATGCCGAAGCCGAACGCAATGCCCAGATAGGCCTGCGGTATCGCGAGGAAGCGCTTGGTGTACGGATAGCTCGCGGCAAGGAACACCGCCGGGATCGACAGCAGCAACGTCAGCCTGTTAAGCGGCAGGATCAGCACGAAGGCCGCCAACGCCAGACTCGCCGCCACCCACAGCGCCTCGCGTGGCGAGACGCGCCCGCTGGTGACCGGACGTTCGCGGGTGCGCCGCACATGCCTGTCAAAATCACGATCCGCATAATCATTGACCGCACATCCCGCCGAGCGCATCAGCACCGTGCCCAGCACAAAGATCAGCACGATATGCCAGGCCGGATGCCCGGAACCGGCGATCCACACACCCCACAGCGTCGGCCACAGCAGCAGCAGGATGCCGATGGGACGGTTCAACCGGGTGAGCTGCATGTACAGCGAGAGTCGTTCTGAGAGAATCATTGCCTTGATAAAAATGAATTAATTGATCCCGTTCGCCATGCTCAAATCCGATCGGTAACCGAATGATACTGGACGCCCGCTATTGTCGGGTTTAGGAAATTCAGCCGGACCGGCATCCATCTGAATAACCGGGTGCTGTTATATCCCGACGGGATCTGCACCAAAGTGCGGCAGGGTTGACTGCCCTGGGTGAATGGCAGGGTATTTTCCCGTTCAATATTATGGTAGTTGTACCAAGGTACAATCGATTTGAATGCGGAAAAAGAGGAACATGCTTCCCGACAAATCTATCGGCTGGGGGGTATATGAAAAAGTTTCTCATGTTCGCAGTTATCGCTGTGATTTCCGCATTCGCGTTCTCCACAAGCCTGTCAGCCATCGCCCTGGATCAGCTTGAACAGGCTGTTGCCAACTATCAGTGGCTGCTGGCCGGGTCTGGCCTGCTGTGTTTTATGGAACTGCGCAGAAGGGGCTAGGCCGTTTAATTCAGAATCGATCCGCAACGGGGGCTATTGCCCCCGTTTTTTCTGGCGGGATAGGCGCCCGAATCCGCTTGAGGAAATAAGCAGGCTGTCACTACCACCGCTGAGCGATGGTTCCACGCCATTCAACAACGCAGCGTCCGCATTTTCCGCCCCTGCACCCGTGTAAACCGGCCCCGGCATGCACGCCATTGAGGAGACGGGTTCGGTTTGCACGCTGGCATGTTGGGCGGAGGCAGGTTATCTCGTGTCCCAGGCACCCGTTGCGTCCATATCCGTCATTCCTTATCATACCGCCGCACCCGTCTGCCTCAACGGTTATATTTTTGGAGCTTCGCATGAAGTCAGCAAATATAGTCGAACCCTGGTTGGTACAACGGATTCAAAATCACCTCGCCGATAAGGTCGTCGCGCCTTTCAGCGTCCGGTTGCCGGACAAAAGCATTTACAGGTTCGGTGACGGCGATCCGGCATTTACCATTTCCCTGAATGACCGGAATGCGTTGCTGGCGATCAAGCAGTTTGACGAGCTGAGTTTTACCGAGGCGTATATCAATGGCAGCCTGGATATAGAGGGGGATATCTGGGCCGTGATCAGCTGCCGCGAGATTTTGAGCGATATGCATCCGCTCCATTCGATCTGGCGGCGGATATCGCCATTGTTCACCGGGCAGGTGCGCACCAACAGGTTTGCGATCGCCGACCATTACGATCATGAAAGCGAGTTTTATCTCAAATTCATGGACCCAAGCCGGTGTTACTCGCAAGCGGTGTTTGAGCGTGATGATGAGCCGCTGGAAACGGCGCAGCGGCGCAAACTGGATTTTGTGGTGGAAAGCTGCGGGTTAAAACCGGGCGACCGGGTGCTGGACGTTGGCGGCGGCTGGGGAACTTTCGTCGAGCATGCCGGAAAACAGGGGATACAAGTGACAGCTCTCACGCTGACACGCAAGTCGGAAGAGTTCATCAATGGATTGATCCAGTGCCAGCAACTGCCCTGCAAAGTCATATACGGCGACTTTTATGAGTACGCATCGCCGGAACCCTATGATGCGGTCGTCATACTCGGCGTCATGGAGCATCTTCCCGATTATTCCGCTGTCGTCAGGCAATTACAGCGTTTGTTGAAACCAGGCGGAAAAATATATCTGGACGCCAGTTCATTCCGCGAAAAATATTCCAAGCCCACTTTCATTTCGCGCTACGTGTATCCCGGAAACCACCGCTACTTTTGCCTGCATGATTTTCTGACGCAAGTCGCAAAAACAAAACTGGAGGTCAGAAACATCTATAACGACCGCCACAGTTATTACCTGACTTGCCGGGAGTGGGCAAAAAATCTGGATGCGGAACGCGAGGAAATCGTAAAACGCTGGGGCGAAAAAGTTTACCGGATATTTCGTCTGTATCTGTGGGGTTCGTCCTACTCGTTCTTCAACCGGGGCATGGATGCATTCCGGGTGGTGCTGGAGCTTCCCGATGGCACGAGTCGCAATGGCTCGCCACCTGTGTAACCCGGCATTCGTGATAAAAATATCCGTGTTCCTGACACCTCGCCATGGCGCCGTGATGCGGCACCCCGCCGCTACCTGTACCGCCTAAAACCGTTCCTGCAGCATCAGGTAGCTCCATTGTCCCGATGGCAATTTACCCATCGACACCTTCCCGATGCGGATGCGCTTCATCGCCAGCACTTGCAGTCCGACGCTTTGACACATGTGCGCGATCTGGCCGGGCTGCACACCTTTGAGGGCGAAGCGCAGCCGGGTTTCGTTTTGCCAGCTGACCTTGCCCGGCGGCAGGGCGCGGCCGTTGTATGTCAGTCCGTGATTGAGCAGCTTGAGTTTTTCGGGAGGCAGATTACCCGCGACTTCGACAATGTATTCCTGTTCGAGCGTGGCGGCATCGTCGCTGAGTTTGCGCGCCGCGCGCCAGTCCTGGGTGAATATCGCCATGCCGCTTGCGCCGCTTTCCAGGGGGATGTGCTGGGTGAGGCGAAGCAGGTGTTGCTTGAGCATGCGGATGCCGGATGGATCGTGCGCCACACGCGTCTCGGGACGGATCAGTTGCAGCGCGGCGCTGGGATTCGCGCCGATATCCGCCGGCTGGTGCAGCAGGATGGTCACGGGCTCCGCTGCGGTGAGATTGGCGTCGGGATGGAGCTCGATCTTTTGTTCCGTCACCATGAACTGCGGCTCTTCCACCACCAGCCCGTCCACCCTCACCCAGCCGCCCGCGATATAAAGCTCGGCCTCGCGGCGCGAGCATGGGAGTATTTCGGCGAGGCGTTTTGCGAGGCGTACAGGTGTGGTCATGCCGGGTGTATGTGTAAACAGGAAGCGCCATTGTAATCGCTCGGGCGCGGCGATCATCTGTAAAATGAAAACATGGATACAAACAGGAAACAGGAAAACCGGCCCGCCCTGGAGGGCATCACACTGGAAATGGTGGTCACGCGACTTGCCGGGCGCATCGGCTGGGAGGCGATGGGCGCCGTTGTGCCGATACGCTGCTTTACGCACGAGCCCGGTATCAAATCGAGCTTGAAGTTCTTGCGCAAAACACCGTGGGCGCGAGCCAGGGTGGAAGCGTTGTATCTGGAACACTTTGAAAAAGGCAGCTCACTGTGAACCTTCAACAAACCGCTTATCCGGGCGTACGGACCGGCTGAACCATGACCAAACAGACCAACCCCGATCACGCGCGCCTGGACCGCGTGGTCGCCGAAGCTCGCAAGCTGCGCGAACTGCGCGAGGCGGGTTATCGCGAACAGGCACTGAAGCTGTTTCCGTGGATATGCGGACGCTGCGGGCGCGAATTTTCCGGGGTTCGCCTGCGCGAGCTGACGGTGCATCACAGGGACCACAACCACGACAACAATCCCCCGGATGGCAGCAACTGGGAGTTACTCTGCCTGTATTGCCACGACAATGAGCATGCGCGGGTTCTGGATGAATCGGTGCGCGACAGGGGGGCGGTGAATCAGGCAGCGGCAACGCACCATCCTTTCGCCGACCTGCAAGCGCTGCTGAAAAACAAACCGGATTGAGCGGGTAGCCCCGGCAGGGGTAGGCTATGGCGCTTGCCTAACCGTGCATCAGGTTGAGCTGTTTGGCGATGATGTCGTGGTTCAGCCAGAGTACCGGACCCGAGGGTTTGGAGGTTTCATGGAACATCAGCGGCCCGGTGCCTTCCAGCACCAGCGCGCTGAGGATGTCGGTCACCAGCGCTTTGCGGTCCCTGTGCATCTGGGTGATCTCTTCCGACGTGCCTATCATCAAGTCTGCCAGTTCCGCCGAGTTGTCCATCGGCCAGGCTGCGAAATTGCGGAATTTCTTCATCACGTCGCTGCCGTTGTAGTCGGTTATCTTTTTCAGCAGGTCTTCCAGCGAATGTCCTTCCTGGAATAATTCGCGGCAGGCTTGCCACTGGGCTTCCGCCCATGCGCCGCCGTTTTCCTTCTTCAACGCCTTGAGCAGCGGGAACAGCGAGAGCTCGACGCCGACGAAGATGTCGGAAGAGTTGGTGCGGATCTCCGGGCAGTTGTACACCGTGGCCTTGATGCCCTTCGCCCAGGCGGCTTCGGCAACGCGCTCCAGACGCATCTTGGCCGGGCCTTGCGAGTAGTTGGTGTAGGTCTGCCATTCGTAATGGCCATCGATCAGTATCTCGGTGCCGTGGTAACCGTATGCCGTGTAACGCACCTGGCCGCCGGTCTTCTCGATACGCGCGCGTATCGCCGCGCTGCCGTCGATCAGGTACTGGAACGTATTCGCGGTAACCTCATCGAAATTCATCAGGATCAGCTTGCCCAGGTCGCTGTCGAACAGCGCGCGCGAGGACAGAAAGCGCTCGCCGCGCCCCTTGTAGATACGGTTCGCGATCGCCAAGAACACTTTCACCTTGGGTATGCCGCCCGCCATCGTATGGGCGAAGAACACATTGCGACCATCGGGAATCATGCCGTCGATCTCGGCCATCACACGGGCGACGGAATCCTTGAAGCGTTTGACGCCGACTTCACGGCATTTCTCGATATGCTTCCAGTCCAGCTTGTCGTCCTGCCAGCTCTTCAGTGTCATGTCGGCCAGCATGTCGGTCGGTGTCGGCTCTCCATCGGGCGCATCCAGATCGAATCCGGCCATCAGCGGCACATTGATGATGCGCCCGCCCAGATTGGACTCGGCCAGCGACAGTTCCTCGGCGGTCAGCGGGCGCAGGGCGTTGTTTTCGTCGCGACGGCCAACGGTGATGCCGATGATTGTCATGCCCGCCTTGCGCGCCTCGTTGATCAGGCCATTGGCGTATCCGCGGCCAAACAGCTCGCCGAACAGCACAAAGACATCGCCTTTGCGAAAAATGCTGGCTTGAGGAATATCACGTAATGGGATGGGTGCGATCATGAAAATGTGCTCCTGTCTGGCGAATTTTTCCAATTGTAATTTGAATTGGCTATTGCGGCCTAAAAAACTTGCTGCTGGTTTCAGGCAAGATCGGGCTGTCGCAAAATTGCCGGTAACGGTTGCCGGCGCATAGGCAGGTAGAATTTCGCGCGGCGCGCAAGAATTGACGCCGGTCAGGCATACCGTGAGTGATGTTTGTTGGCAATTTCATCTGCTTTCAATTTCGCCAGAATCCGCCCGATTTCAGCAAACAATGGCCGAGCTTCAATTCCGGCCTGCCCGCAACGATGCTGCAGGTCCCGCAGCTTCTCTAGGATATCGGCATCTGGCGATCCCGATGTTGCGGTGCAATGCTCCAGCAACTCCTCCAGCAGGCAGGCAAAGGCGCGCACCTCAATACGCTGCAGCAACTGTGCCCGCCGCTCATCTTCGCGCGGGATAAAGGAAGCCGCGCCAAAATCCCCGAGCAGGCAATCGCCCTGGCGGCCCCACAGCATGTTATGCGCATACAGATCGCCATGCATGATGCCCCGTTCATGCAAATGTGCGGCGGCGGATGCGATGCCTTGCGCGATGGACAGCGCCGCGCCCAATGAAAAGCGCGTATCCACGGGATAAATATCGCGTGTGCACGAATCCAGGCTGGGCGGGCCGGCCAGATTCTTGAAATGCGGGTCTATCAGCGACAGCACCAGCCCCGACACGCCCTGCGGGTGGCCGGTAATCCTGCCTGCCACCGGGATCAGATTGGGATGCGCGCCGGCGGCGATACACGCCGCTTTTTCGCTGCGCGGCAAACCGTCGCTGGTGACCGCACCCTTGAACAATTTGACCGCGACCGGTCGAGTGCTGTCGGGAGCCTGACGCCACGCTGCCTGATGGATGATGCCCGATGCACCTTCGCCCAGTTTGTGCTGCAACTCCAGGTCGTTCCAATCGATGTGGCGTATCGTCTGCCCTGCCATCGCCGCCTGCTCTGCCGCGTCCGAGAACGGATTGCCCGCGATCGCCAGCCACGCCAGCTTCGGCAATTCAAACAGCCAGTCAGGCAACACGGTGAAGTGATTGGCGGAAATGCGCAGCAATTCCAGCTGCCGGCAAGCGGCCATTTCATCCGGCAAGCGCCGCAACCGGTTGCCTGCCAGCATGAGCTTTTGCAGGCGGGCGCACTGCCCGAGTTCCGCGGGTATTTCGCCCAATTGATTATCGGTGAGTATCAGCCAGCGCAGTTTTTCCGGCAGCGACGCAGCAGGCAGGTGGCGAATCCGATTGGCTTTAAATCCAACCATGTCGAGACGGGGACATTCCCCCAATACCTCGGGCACCTCGGTGAACTGGTTGTCGGAACAAAAAATGATCCGCAACTTGTGCAGGCGTGCCAGATCATGGGGCAACGACGACAATGCATTGCCGGAGAGATTGAGTATCTCCAGCGAGTCCGCGAGATCGTAGATTTCGGCGGGAAATTGCTGCAACCCGCACGACAGATCCAGCCGCTTGCTGCCCGCCAGCTTGCCGGTGCGCAGCAGGGAAAGTGTGTCCATAGTTTAATCTTCAGACATGCAGATAGTCATGTTTGCTGGCCATCCAGCGCTGCAAATGCGCCCGTGCCGCATCGGGAAAATCGCGCAGCAACTCGTCGGCGGCCTGCCGCGCCTGCTCCAGCAAATCTTCATCCGCGCTGATGTCGGCGAAACGCAGCATCGCCACGCCGCTCTGCCGCGCGCCCAATAATTCACCGGGGCCGCGCAGGTGCAGGTCCTGCTGCGCGATAACGAATCCGTCGGTGTTCTCATAGATGATCTTCAGCCGCGCACGCGCAAGTTCCGAGAGCGGCTGCTGGTAGAGCAGCACGCACATGCTCTCCGCCGCGCCGCGCCCCACCCTGCCGCGCAGCTGGTGCAGTTGCGCCAGCCCCATGCGCTCGGCGTGGTCTATCACCATCAGGCTGGCATTGGGCACATCCACGCCGACTTCGATGACCGTGGTGGCGACCAGCAGCTGCAACTCGCCCGCCTTAAACGCGGCCATCACCTGCGCCTTTTCTGCGGAAGACAATTTTCCGTGCGCCAGCCCGACGCGCAGTTCGGGGAAGGTTTCGGTGAGCAGCTGATAAGTTTCCAGCGCGGTCTGCAGTTGCAGCCCCTCCGACACGGTGCGGCGGAGCCGATGGGTGCGGGAGGAGGGGCCAAGCAGTTGCTCCCGCGAGCGGCTGGCTTCGCCAGTAACGTGTCGCAACTGCGCCTCCGATTCGGCTATCAGCGGGCACACCCAGTATGCCTGTTGCCCGGCCATGCATGAGGCCCGCACCCGCTCGAACACCTCGTCGCGACGGGCGTCGCTGACCAGCTTGGTGACCACCGGCGTGCGCCCCGGCGGCAGCTCGTCGATCACCGACACATCGAGGTCGGCGTAATAGCTCATCGCCAGAGTCCTTGGGATTGGCGTCGCACTCATCATCAATTGGTGCGGCTCCGTTCCCTTGTTGCGCAACTCCAACCGCTGCTGCACGCCAAACTTGTGCTGCTCGTCGACGATCGCAAGGCCCAGCTTGTGGAACTCGACCGAACTCTGGAACAGCGCGTGCGTACCGATCGCGAGCAGCGTCTCGCCGCTGGCGATCTTTTCGGCGGCGAGCTGTTTGTCCTTTTTCTTCAGGCTGCCGGATAACCAGACAGGCGCGATGCCCAGCGGCTCCAGCCAGTCGCTCAACTTGAGGTAATGCTGCTCGGCAAGTATCTCGGTGGGCGCCATCAGCGCGACCTGGTAGCCGTTCTCTATCGCCTGCAACGCCGCCAGCGCCGCGACGATGGTCTTGCCGCTGCCGACATCGCCCAGCAGCAGGCGTTGCATCGGATGCGGCTGCGCGAGGTCGCGGCTGATCTCGGCAAAAGTGCGTTGCTGCGCGCTGGTCAGCGCGAACGGCAAGTTCTTTATCAGTCGTGCAGTGAGCTTGCCGTGCGCCGCCAGCGCCGGGGCGATGCGCTTGCCGCGCTCGCGGTGATGCACACGCATCGACAGTTGCTGCGCCAGCAGCTCGTCGAACTTGATGCGCCGCCAGGCCGCGTGGCTGCGGTCTTCCAGCGTGCTCGCCGAAATATCCGGTGCGGGGTTGTGCAGCAGTCTGAGGCTGTCGGCGAAGTCGGCCAGCCTTAATTTTTTCAGCAGCGCCCCGGGCAGGGTGTCTGTCAGCGGCAACGTCTCCAGCGCATTGACTATCAGCTTGCGCAACAGGGGTTGCGCCAATCCTGACGTGGTCGGGTAAACCGGCGTGAGACTCTGTTGCAGCGGCGTGTCGTCGTCCACCGCGCGGCATTTCGGGTGCACCATCTCCGGCCCGTAATACCCCATGCGCACCTCGCCGACCGCGCGTATCCGCCTGCCGACCGCGAGCTGTTTCTGCTGGCTGGGATAGAAATTCAGGAAGCGCAGATACAATTCTCCGCCGCTGTCTTCCATCCGGCACACCAAAGTGCGGCGCGGTCGGAAAGCCACTTCGCTGTGTGCGATGACGCCCTGCACCTGCACCGTCTCGCCCGCCTGCACGGTGGCGATCGGCGCGAGATGCGTCTCGTCCTCGTAGCGCAACGGAAGATGCAGCAGCAGGTCAGCGCGATGGTGGATGCCGAGCTTGGCGAGTTTGGCCAGGGTAACCGGGGATATTTTTGCGGGATCTGTCATTCTTGGCAAAGCCCGCGTATCCGCAGATTACGCAGATTCACACAGATTTTATTTTCGGTACTCAATCGGTGAAATCTGCGTAATCTGCGGATAGCCTTGCTTCTGATTAACTGAAATTAATATTGAACCACCAGCACCCCATCCATCTCCACCAGTGCGCCTCGCGGCAGTGAGGCCACGCCTACCGCTGCGCGCGCCGGATAGGGCTGGCGAAAGTAGCTGGCCATGATCTCGTTCACCTTGGCGAAGTGCGCGAGGTCGGTGAGATACACATTCAGCTTGACCAGTTCGTCGAAACTGCTGTCGGCAGCGCTCGCCACCGCCCGCAGATTCTGGAACACGCGGTGTATCTGCGCCTCGATACCTTCCACCATCTGCATCGTGGAAGGATCAAGGCCGATCTGGCCGGACAGGTATACCGTGTCTCCGACGCGCACCGCCTGGGAATAAGTGCCTATTGCCAATGGCGCATCGGGGGTCTGGATGATTTGCTTGTTGTTCATGTTGCGCTCCTTCAAATGAATCCGCGCCTGGACGGCGCGGGTGGAATATCCGTACAAGGCCGATTATAGCCGTTCAGGTGATGACCGTCGGTTTGTCCCGTCCGGTGCGCTTGCGCAGCTCTGAAATCTGCAACGTGATGCCGATCAGTGTCGCGAGCGCTTCCTGCGCGTCGAGATGGTGCCTGCTGACATCCGGCTCGAAACTTTCCAGGTAGATGCGCAGTGTCGCGCCCTCGGTGCCGGTACCGGACAGCCGGAACACGATGCGCGAACCGTCGACGAACAGGATGCGCACGCCCTGGCCGGTGCTGACGCTGCCATCCACCGGGTCGGTGTAGCTGAAGTCGTCGCACAGCTTCACTTGCAGATGGCCGAACTGCGCGCCTTTCAGCGAGGCAAAGCTATCCTTCAACAGTTTCATCACGCCGTTGGCTGCATCGACCGGAATGCCTTCGTAGTCGTGGCGCGAGTAGACGTTGCGCCCGTATTTCGTCCAGTGTTCGCGCACTATGGTTTCTACGGATTGTTTGCGCGCAGCGAGGATGTTCAGCCAGAACAGCACCGCCCACAGGCCGTCCTTTTCGCGCACATGGTCGGAGCCGGTGCCGAAGCTCTCCTCGCCGCACAGCGTGACCTTGCCCGCGTCCATCAGGTTGCCGAAGAATTTCCAGCCGGTCGGCGTTTCATAACAGGGGATGCCCAGCGCCTTGGCAACGCGATCCGCCGCTTCGCTGGTCGGCATCGAGCGCGCAATGCCTGCCAAACCTTGCTTGTAGCCGGGCGCGCATTGCGCGTTCGCGGCGATGATCGCCAGGCTGTCGGAAGGCGTGACGAAGAAACCTTTGCCGAGGATCATATTGCGGTCGCCGTCGCCGTCTGAGGCCGCGCCGAAGTCCGGCGCATGCTTGCCGTAAACGATTTCGACCAGCTCGTGCGCATAGGTCAGGTTGGGATCGGGATGGCCTCCGCCGAAATCCGGCAGCGGCACCGCATTCATCACGCTGTCCGCCGGTGCGCCGAGACGGTTCACCAGTATCTCGCGCGCATACGGGCCGGTCACCGCGTGCATCGCATCGAATTTGATACGGAAGCCGCCCTTCAATAATGCGCGAATCGCATCAAAGTCGAACAGCGATTCCATCAGCTCGGCATAGGCTTCAACCGGGTCGATCACCGACACCGTCATATCGCCCATCTTATGGTCACCCGTCCTGTCCAGCGCAACATCTGCCGCATCCGCGATGCGGTATTGGGTAATCTTTTTGCTCGCTGTGTAGATCGCCTCGGTGACGGTCTCGGTGGCGGGACCGCCGTTCGTGCCGTTGTATTTGATGCCGAAATCGCCGTCCGGCCCGCCGGGGTTGTGGCTGGCGGACAGGATGATGCCGCCGTGGGTTTTATATTTGCGAATGATGCAGGATGCGGCGGGCGTCGAAAGGATGCCGCCCGCGCCGACCAGCACGCGCCTGAAGCCGTTGGCCGCAGCCATTTTCAAGATGACCTGGGTCGCTTCGCGGTTGTAGTAGCGCCCGTCTCCGCCCAGCACCAGTGTCGCGTTCGGCGGAACGGTGATCGTGTCGAAGATGGACTGCACGAAATTCTCCAGATAGTGCGGCTGCTGAAAAGCCGGGACTCGCTTGCGCAGCCCGGAGGTGCCGGGCTTCTGGTCGTTGAATGGAGTGGTTGCCACCGTACGAATATTCATCATTCTCCCCGCCGTTGTTTAAGGACACCTCTATAAACTCAACACTGCCGGGACGACCGCCCTGTCTTATGCAGAAACGGATGAACCGGTGTTTTATTTTTCGGCTTTGACCGCGTGATATTCCGAGCACACGCCCAGTGACGCCTGCCTCTCGACCTGCTTCAGACCTGCCGCACGCATCGTCGCCATCACCTGCTCCGGTGGCACGCAGGCTTCGATGCTGTCCCAGTAATAGCGCCAGATGGTCTCGGACATCTTCTGCCTGGAGATGAACCGGGTCAGCAACGGGATCACGCCGCGCATATAGGTCTTGAGCAACCACCGGCCCGGCGCGCTTTCCGCCTGGGTGATTTCCAGCACGCATAAACGCCCGCCGGGTTTCAGCACGCGCTCGAATTCCGCGAACGCCTTGCTCAGGTCGCCGATATGGCGCAACGCATACCCCATGCTCAGGAAATCGAAATGATTGTCGGGAAAAGGCAGCGATTCGGCGCGCCCTTCCACCAGCGTCATGCCCTCCGGCAATTTGCTGGCCGCCATCATGCCACTGCTGGGGTCCACACCGGTCACCAAGGCGGGGTCGCCGGTCAGGATACAGGCCTGCGCCGCCACCAGCCCGGTGCCCACGCCGACATCGAGCACCTTCATGCCGTGCTTCAGGCCCGCGCGCGCCAGTGCGCCGCGCCGGTACCATGGGCCGGTATTCAGCGCCATCATCCGCTCGATGCGGTCGTAATCCGGGGCGGTGTCGTCGAATATCTTTTTCAGGAAAGCCTGACGATCCTGTTCAGTCTGGTAGTACTCGGTCAACGGTCCATGCGGGACGTGAACAGGTGAAAAATCGGGGGAGTGCGTGGTTTTCATCCGCAAATCTCTGGAATCAATCAGGTTGCCCATGTTAGCACCAACCACATAACCATGGCTTTTTTGTTCCGCCGTTTCCGTTTTATCCGCTTACCTATAACATCCGGCCACGATTCGATTCGCTGCCAAATATCCGGCGCTTAGCCCCGACCGGTTTCTGTTAAAATTCTTTGCAATATACCCGGCACAGCAGGCCGCCGGATATTTCAGCCATCGGGTATACAGCCATCGGGAAAAATCTTTTGCAGCCTCTCCAACTCAGCGCTTACACCCTGGTCTCCCCGCTGGGAGCCGGTCTCCCCGCCACGCTGGAAGCGTTGCGCGCCGGCCGTTCCGGCCTGACCAAGTGCGACTTTCTCGACGTCGATCTGGATACCTGTGTGGGACGGGTAGCCGGGCTCGAAGACCATCCGGTACGCGCCGACCTGGCAACTTACGACTGCCGCAACAATCGTCTCGCCCAGCTCGGTCTGGAACAGGACGGCTTTGCCGACGCGGTCGACGCGGCGCGGCAACGCTACGGGCGCGAGCGCATCGGCGTGTTTCTGGGCACCAGCACCTCCGGCATACTGGATACCGAACTGGCCTACCGGCAACGCGACCCGAAAACCGGCGCGCTGCCCGCCAGCTTCAATTACGCCGGCTCGCACAGCTGTTATTCGGTGGCCGATTTCGTCCAGCATGCACTCGATCTCACCGGTCCGGCGATGGTGATATCGACCGCCTGCTCCTCGTCGGCCAAGGTATTCGGCAACGCGGCCCGGATGATCCGGGCGGGCATGTGCGATGCCGCTGTCGTCGGCGGCGTCGATTCGCTGTGCCTGACCACGCTGTACGGTTTCAATTCTCTGGGGCTGGTCTCCACCCGTCCCTGCCGCCCCTACGACGCCGGACGCGACGGCATCTCGATCGGCGAAGCTGCCGGTTTTGTGCTGCTGGAAAAGGCCCGCGTGCCATCCGACCCGGACGCCATCCTGCTGCTCGGTGTCGGCGAAAGCAGCGATGCTTACCACATGTCCAGCCCGCACCCCGAAGGGGCCGGAGCACGGCTCGCGATACAGGCCGCGCTGAACGACGCGGGCCTGACACCGGCCGATATCGACTATGTCAATCTGCACGGCACCGGCACCAGGGCCAACGATGCCGCAGAAGACCAGGCCGTGTTCAACACCTTCGGCGGCGACACGCCATGCAGTTCCACCAAAGGCGCGACCGGCCATTTGCTGGGCGCGGCGGGCGTCAGCGAAGCGGTCATTTCGGCGCTGTGCATCAAGCACGGGCTGATGCCCGGCGGCCTGAACACCGAACACATCGACCCGGCCTTGAAGGTGCGATACCTGTTGCAGAACCGTCAACAACCGGTGAATCGCGTGCTGTCGAATTCGCTGGGCTTCGGCGGCAGCAACTGTAGCCTGATATTGGGCAGGACGACCAAGGGAGCCGGACGATGAAGGTCTTTGTCGAGGGCGCGGGCCTGGTCGGACCGGGGCTGAATGGCTGGCAGGCCAGCCTGCCGGTATTGGCGGGAACCGCGCCCTATATCGATGCAGCCGTTGTCATTCCGCCCGGCGAACTGCTGCCGTCAGCCGAAAGACGGCGCACCGGGCTGCCGGTCAAGATCGCGCTCGCGGTCGGCTGCGAGGCGATCGCCAACGCGCAGCGCAACGCCGCCGAATTGCCTGCGGTATTCGCTTCTTCCGCAGGCGACGGCGAGAACATGCATGCGATCTTCGAGATGCTGGCCAACAACGGGCGCGAGGTATCGCCGACGCGCTTCCACAACTCCGTGCACAACGCGCCATCCGGCTACTGGTCGATCGCGACCAAATCCATGGCGCCGTCCACCAGCCTGGCATGCTACGACGAGAGCTTCGTCGCCGGACTGGTGGAAGCAGCCACGCAAGTCGCGTCCGGCGGAAATGCCGTGGTGCTGATCGCCTACGACACCCCCTACCCCGCACCGTTGCACGAGAGACGCCCGATCAGCGCCGCTTTCGGTGTCGCGCTTGTGCTGACTCCCGACCAGACCGGCAACAGCTTGGCGATGCTGGATCTCGGCATCAGCCGCCAGCACAAACCCTGCTCGCCGATGACCGACAGCCGGCTGGAAGCGCTGCGCATGAGTTCCCCCGCCGCGCGCAGTCTGCCGCTGCTGGCCGCGCTGGCCGGACGGACTGCGGGCAATATCTGCTTCGATTACGTCGCGGGCAACCGGATCGATGTTGCCGTCCAGCCATGCTGATCGGCGCTACTGAAATCCGGAAACTGATCCCCCACTCGGGCGACATGTGCCTGCTGTCCGGCGTGACACAGTGGGACGCGACGCATATCAGTTGCACCGCAAGCAGCCACCGCAACCCGCGCAACCCGCTGGCGCGCGACGGCAAGGTCTACGCGCTGACCGGCATCGAATTCGCCGCACAGGCGATGGCGATCCATGGCGGACTCACCAGCCTGAAGGGAAAACGCCCGCGCGCCGGGTTCCTCGTCAACGTGCGCGATGTGCAGTCGAATGTGGAATGCCTCAGCGACTATGCGGATGACCTGCAGATCGACGCCGAACAACTGATGGACGGCGGCAGCAGCGTGACCTACTCGTTCCACATCCATGCCGGTGCGCAGGAACTGCTGAGCGGACGCGCGATGGTGGTGTTGGATGCAGAGGAGATCAAATCGTGAAACGCGCATTGGTGACAGGCGGCAGCGGCGCGATCGGAGCAGCGGTGTGCCGCCAGCTCGCGAAAGACGGCTGCGCAGTGATCGTGCATGCCAACAGCAATCTGGCGCAGGCGCAGCAACTCGCCGAAGAGATCACCGCCAGCGGCGGTTCGGCAACAGCGGTCGCCTTCGACATCACCGACGCGACCGCGACCAAAACCGCACTGGAAAATATCCTCGCCGACGGCGCGATCCAGATACTGGTGAACAACGCCGGCATCCATGACGATGCGGTGATGCCCGGCATGAAGCCGGAACAATGGTCCAGCGTGATCGACGTGTCGCTGAACGGCTTCTTCAATGTCACGCAACCGCTGCTGATGCCGATGATAGGCAAACGCTGGGGGCGCATCATCAACCTGTCGTCGCTCGCGGCGGTGATGGGCAACCGCGGCCAGGTCAACTACGCCGCCGCCAAGGCCGGCCTGCACGGTGCGACCAAATCCCTCGCGCTGGAACTCGCCAGTCGCAACATCACCGTCAATTGCGTCGCGCCCGGCATCATTGTCTCGCCTATGACCGAGAGCGCCTTCCCGCCGGAAACCATCAAGAACATGGTGCCGATGAAACGCGCCGGCAAACCCGAAGAAGTCGCCGACCTGGTCGCCTTCCTCGCCTCTGACCGCGCCACTTATATCTCAGGGCAAATTATTTCGATTAACGGGGCGATGGCCTGAGTTATATTCGCCAGAAACAGCCAAATAATATTGTGGGGGCATTCAATGCATCGTTTGAGGTGCGGCGATGTGCAAATAGCGAAAATCCAAAGTTGCTATACAATGAAAATTAAAGCACGATGCGGGCATGAAGAGACTTTTTCTACAGCTTCGTTAGGTTTAATGCATCCAGTAGATTGGCGGAGGTTTAAAGATGGGAAACGACGAAAAGCAAACAAACAAGGATAAGCTCAGTAGCACGGCTATCGCGCTCATTGCAGCAATTACTACGGCGGTGATAACAGGCTACATTTCTTATAGCACTGCGAAATACCAGTTAGAGAAGCAAGCCGCGATTACTCTCAGTTTTGCAAAAGAACAATTCGATGTCCGTCTGAATGAATATCCAAAGCTATGGCAGACCCTTCTTCCTATTTCATCCCGATCCCCAGTCGAATTAACACCACAAAAGTGCCAAGCAATCTCACAGGAGCTCAATCAGTGGTTGTATGGGAAAGGTGGTCTTGTTGCGCATGAATATACGCGATCCCTTGTTATTCAACTTAGAGATGCATGCGGAGATTGGAAGTCAGGTGAGCGCCCTAAAAGCATCAGTGAGTTAAAGCATGCAATTATTTACTCGTGTCGAAACGATCTTTACTTGGTAGCACGTAAGGACACCGAAATTTCAACTCTAAATAAGCTCATCGAAAAAAGAAACATTGAAATTGAGAAGTTGCAGGAAAAGGCAAGGGTTTTTAAATAGCAAGAATGTAACCTAGCCCGGCAGTCAAGTAGCCAACTTAAGGCAACTCAAGGGGTCACGTGGGAACAATCTCGTGCCACGCTACTTGAATGTTATTGGGCCGCCGTCATCACGGATAAATCTCCGCCACAGCAACAGCGGCAGGCGCAGCACGAAGCCGCACATCAGCCGGATATGCATCCAGGTCAGCAGGGTATTGTCGCGCAGGTATTTGAAGTGCGATACGCCGCCTTCCGCCGCGCTGAAGTAGCGCACCGGCGAAGCAACGTTGATCGGTTTTACACCGTGCCAGCACAGGCGCACGGCGACTTCGGGGTCGAAGTCGAAGCGCCGCATCCACGGACTGCGCTCCATGATCTCGCGCAGCGGCTGGACCGGATAGACGCGGAAGCCGAACAGCGAATCGCCGATGCCCGCGCCCAGTGTCTCGAGGTTGGCCCACCAGTTGGAGACCTTGCGCCCGTTGACGCGCAACGCGGGCGCGCTGGCGTCGAACACCGGCTTGCCCAGCACGACGGCTGCGGAATTCTGTTGCGAGACCGCCATGAATTCCGGGATCATGTGCGCCGGATGCTGGCCGTCGGCATCCATCGTCAGCACATGGGTGTAGCCTGCCGCATCGGCCTGCTGCAATCCGTGCAGCACCGCCGTGCCCTTGCCCTGGTTGTGCGGCAGGACGAAGACTTTCAGCTCCGGCGTATCCGCCGCGAGCACTTGCAGCATCTCCGTCGTACCGTCGGTGCTGCCGTCCACCACCACCCACACCGGCTGCCAGACGGCCAGCGCATTGCGCACGGTCTCAAGGACTTTTGCGCCGGTGTTATAGGAGGGGATGAGGACGAGGTGCGAGGTGGATGTCATGGTTCGGCAGGCTCACCACGAACGGAAGACTTGTTCAGCACTTCCCGGTAATACTTTTCCAGATCGTCGACAAACGCCTTGGTGTCGTCGCCCGCCTCGAAGCGCCTGCCCAGCGTGACTTTGTAGACCAGCGGAAACTGCGGCTTCTTCGGCAGCGGCCAGCCCTTGCCGAGGAAGGGCGTGTTGGTCTCGATGAACACCGTTTGCACCGGCACGCCCGATTTTTTGGCGATCAGTGCGAAGGCGCTCTTGAATCGGTTGACCGGCTGCGATGTCGTGCGCGTGCCCTCGGGGAAGATCAGCAGCTGGCTGCCGCCCTTCAGTTCCGCCACCGATCTGCGCACCATGTTGCCGGTGGAGTCGTTGCGGATGTAACCCGCCAGCCGCGCGCCGCCGCCGAACAGGATGTTGTCCTGAATGTCGGCCTTCATGATGCAGACGATGTTGGTCAGGCGCGAGCCGATCAGCACCACGTCGATCAGGCTGGGATGGTTGGGCGCGACGATGATGGTCTCGCCGTTGGACAGCGCATCCAGCGCGGAGAGGTCGCACTGCACCAGGCCGCTGGCTTTGATGATGGCGATGTAGGGCCGGAAGATGCCGGTCATGATCAGCCGCCCGACTCGCGCGCCGAAGCGGCGCGGCAACAGCGGGTACAGCACCGCGCCGATGAGGGTGTAGGTCAGACCCGCCAGGCCGAACAGGAACAGCGAGCCGAACAGCACGATATATTCATACAGGGAACGCAGGCCGGCGACGATGCGCCCCCGGCCATGTGTCACCGCGTTAGTCCGGCTCATCTGTTTCCACCCTGGTTGAGGATTCGGCGAATATCCAGGTGATCGCGAATCCGGTCGTGGCGAATTGCCTGTCTTTCACCAGCGGGCTGGTCTCGAACGCGGCGCCGCGCAACGTGTCCCACTTCACGAATCCGCTCATCCAGAATTTCGGAAAACGCTTGGTCAGCGCGGCGACGAACTGGCTGCCCGCATAGCCGCCGGAGGCGCTGTAAGCCGGGCGATCCGCACGTGCATAGACAGCATCGATGCCGTAGAAATATTCGCTGTAACGGCGGTCGGTATACAGCGGTCCCACGGCCATGCCGAGATTCCATCCCGCCTGATCGAAAACATTCTGCACGTCCAGATTCAGTTGCGGATGGAACATCCAGCCGACCCCGCGCAGATAGGTGAAGTCGCTGCCGATGATGTAGCGCAATGGCAGGCGCAATTCGAGCTGCGCCTGTTTCGATTCGGCTTCAAAGAGCCGGACATTGATCGCCGGCCCGATTTCCAGCGTGGGATCGAGGTCGGGCATGCCCTGCCGCGCATCGTTTTTGGTGACGGGCACCGAACCGTTCACGCTCACATCCAGCTCTGCGGTTTCGCTTTCATACAACATGCCGCGCACCCGGTGGCGATCGACCTTGAGGATTTCGCCGCGATAGACCAGATACGGCATCGGCAGCACGTAAACCTGCCGCTCGTCCGAGCCGCGATAGTGGGGAAAGTCGATGAACGCGCCGCCCGCCCCGAATTCCCACAACGGGGCCTGTGCGGCGTTCGCCGCAGAGATTATGGTCATGCACATGCCCAGCACAACGGCGGCCTTGCCGGAAAAGCTCACCTCGCACCGCTCCAGCACGCCGCCTCGATCTCCATCAGCAAGTCAGTGCGGCAAATGTCCGCCTGCAAAGCGATCATCTCCGACACGGCGCCGAATTCCTTCCCGACGATATCCATCACGACAGGGAAATCCCGCGCATGGCGCACATAGATCTTGAGCGCCAGATCGCGGGCGAAATCCACCGGGGGAAATCCCTGCAGCACCGCCTGATCGATCACCGCGCGAACGTTCGCCAGCGTTTCGCGTGTCTGCAATTCCACCGAATCCGGATGCACCGTTTCATGTCCCAGGATGCTGGCGGTACCCGAGATGAATAAAACCCGCGGGTCGTCTTTAAAGGCCAGCGTCGCTCTGGAAAAAGTCGGGCTGCGCGGCCCGTATTGCTTGGGATAACTGTAGGCGCTGATCTGGCGCGGATTCTCGATCTGCAGTCCCGGAAAGCGCGCGGCCAGAAAGTAAATCACCAGCGGTCCGTCGCGGCTGCCCAATGCGCACGCAGCCGGCGAGTCTTCGATCTTTCTGTCGCAGCGCACAAATGCTTCATGGCGGCCCACGCTGAAACTCCGGTAACGCTCCATGCCGTTTTCCACGGCATTGATCGCCGGGAAATAATTCCAGACGCGGATCAGGTTCGGGTAGCCGCTGCGCTGCAGGAAATCGAATATGGCGGTAAAGGCGCGCTGGGTCGCCCCGCCCAGATCTTCCGCGCCATCCAGGCGGACAGCCATGCCGCCGAAGAACACGTCCTCGTTGACCACACCGGTCAGCAAGCCATCCTGATACCGGGTCACCGGCTTGTCGCTGGTCCAGACCTCATAGGCTGCATCGCTGCCGTAAACCGGCATATCGACCCACAACACCGGTTGGCCGGACGCTGTGGCGGCGACAGGCCGGACTCCGAATCCCACCACGCATGCGACGCGGTCGCCTTGCTGCTGCAAATAGGCATCCAGCGCATCCGGCGACAGATAGCGCAGCGAGACCGGCCTGTTACGAGGGGCGGAGCGTTCCGTCATGGCGCGGTTGCTTCAAACGCAACATTCCTGATCGAGTGCTTGCGCCTGCGCCAGGCGGCGTAGCTCTGACCGAGCATCCTGATGCTCAACAGGTAGTAAACGACCTTGAAAATGAACAGCCGCATCCGGATCGGCGTATCGCGATACAAGTCCCCGGCCAATACCGACAGCAGGGTTTCCTGCAGGCGGAATTTGTTGCTCGGTTTCATGAACAGATTGCGCATCGCCGGCGTGGTCATGCGGTAAATGATCCAGGAAAATATCTTCAGCCCATAACGCGAATCCCTGTCGAATTCCTTCAGGGTGCGGGCTGCGCCGGCGGGGTTCTTCAGGCAGGCATCGACCGCCTCTGCCCCCATGAATGCGCTGTTCATCGCCAGGAATACGCCCGATGAGAATACCGGATCGATAAACGCAAAGGCATCGCCGATCATGATGTGCTTGTTACCGGAACAGCGTTCCGCAGAATACGAGAAGTTTCCCGTGGCGGTGACCGGCGCGACGAGTTTGGCCGCCTGCAACCGTTTGGCCAACGGCGGGCAAAGCGCGATGGTGTCGAAAAAGAACCGCTCCATATCCGTCTTGCGCGACTTCATGTAATAAGGCCAGCAAACGACGCCCACGCTGACCGAGCCATCCCGCAACGGGATATACCAGAACCAGCCGTGCTCGAACCAGAACAGGGTGATATTCCCCTCCTGATTGCCGGTGCGCCGCTCGGCTCCGGCAAAATGCCCGTAGACGGACGCGCTGGCGTGTTTCCTGTTCCGTCGCTTGATGCCGAATTGATTCGCCAGAAAAGTTTCGCGCCCGGTCGCGTCCACCAGAAAGCGTGGACGCCATTCGCGCTCCTGTCCGTCTTCCGATTGAGAAACCACGATAGGGCGCTCACCCTCGGGGAACTCTATCCTTTTGACATCGCAGCCCTCGTATGCGCGCGCGCCTTTTGCCCGGGCATTCTTGAACAGGATCTCATCGAGTTCGGAGCGGCGCACCTCGTAGGAATAGGGAAACGATTTGTCCAGCGCCTGCCCGAATTCGAACAGGCTGGTCTCGTCATGATCCGGCGAAACGAACTCCGCCCCGTACTTGAGCATGCCTATGGATGCGACCTGTTCCTTGAGTCCGAGACGCTCGAACAGCGGGAGATTCATCGGCAACAGCGATTCGCCGATATGAAAACGCGGATGGTGGGATTTTTCCAGCAGGACGACATCGTAGCCGCGCTCGGCCAGCAATGTCGAAATGGTCGAACCGGCAGGGCCGCCGCCCACCACCAGCACATCAGGGGATATGCCGGCTTCCTGTTGAGCGGAAATTGCGTTGTGCGCCATCATTTTTCATATCAATATTTAACGCAGGGAATTGTAGCATACCCCCACCCTGGCTAACGCCGCACAAAGCCCATCAAATGGGGCGTTGACTGGCCATCAACACGGCGCTGGACATATCGGCCGGCGGGAAAACAGCCGGGACCATCCCGGTTATTTCAGGTCGAACAGCAACACCTCGGCATCCTTCGCCGCCGCCAGATTCACGCTCGACTCATCGCTGCACATCAGGGCATCTCCGTCGGCAAGTGCGCAACCATTGGCCTGCAAGCTGCCGCGCGCAACGTGCAGATAGATTCTGCGTCTGGCGGCAATCGGGTAATCCAGCGTTTCCGCGCCATCCAGCCGTGCGGCATACACGCGTGCGTCCTGGTGTATCAGCAGCGAGCCTTGCGCGGCATCGGGCGAAGCCAGCAGACACCAGCGCGCCCGCTTGTCTTCCAGCGGGAAAGGCTTTTGCTGATAACCCGGCGTCAAGCCCTGGCTGTCCGGGATGATCCAGATTTGCAGCAGGTGCACCGCATCAATCGGCGAGGGGTTCACCTCGCTGTGCTGCACGCCCGTGCCCGCGCACATCACCTGCACTTCCCCGTAGCGGATGTCCTCGCCATGCCCCATGCTGTCGCGATGCCGTAGCGCACCGCTCAGCACATAGGTCAGGATCTCCATGTCGCGGTGCCCGTGCGTACCGAAGCCGGTGCCCGGCTGCACGATGTCCTCGTTGATCACGCGCAGCGGCCCGAAATGGACGTGTGCCGGGTCGCGGTAATCGGCAAACGAAAAGCTATGCCAGCTTTCCAGCCAGCCGTGGTGGGCGTAGCCGCGCTCGGAAGAATTGCGCAGAACCTTCATAACTCACCTCCATAATTTCGCAATAGCTCAAGCATGGCGGATGCCTTATCAAGAGTTTCCCGATATTCCGCATTAACCTCGGAATCCGCGACGATGCCACCGCCCGCCCAGCAGCGAATCTCACCGCCAGAGTGAACCAGGGTGCGGATGACGATGTTGCTATCCATATTGCCGTCGAAGCCCACATAGCCGATCGCGCCGCAGTAGATACCGCGCCGGTTCGGTTCCAGCTGATCGATGATCTGCATCGCGCGCAGCTTTGGGGCACCCGTGACAGAGCCGCCGGGAAAGCAATCTCGCAACAGATGCAATGCATCTCGCCCTTCCGCCAATTCCCCTTCCACCGTACTGACCAGGTGATGCACATTGGCAAAACTTTCCACTTCAAACAACCTGGGCGCCCGCACCGAGCCCGGCACGCAGTTTTTGCCCAGATCATTGCGCAGCAGATCAACAATCATCAGGTTTTCCGCGCGGTCTTTGGGATGGCCGCGCAGTTCTTCGGCAAGCCGTCTATCCTGTTGCGCGTCGCCACTGCGCGGCCGCGTGCCTTTGATCGGTTTGGTTTCCACGCGGCCGTTTTGCACGCGCAGGAAACGTTCCGGTGAGGCGCACAGTATCTGCGAGTGAGGCATATTGAGAAATGCCGAATACGGTGCCGGACTCATACTGCGCAACTTGAGATAAGCTCCCAGCGCATCGCCGGTGGCGGCTGCGCTGAATCGTTGCGCGAGATTGATCTGGTAACAGTCGCCTGCCTTCAAATATTCCTGCACCCGCGTGAAAGCTGCGGCGTAGCTGTCCGGCGTGAAATTGGAAGCGAGCCTCCCCTGCACCCGAAACGTATCGGGGATAGGCGGCGCCCTGCTTTGCAGACGCTTCAGCACCATTTTCAGCAATTCTGCTGTTTCGGCAAATCGGCGACGAGACACCAAACGCGCGACTTGCAATTGATGATCCAGCACCAATGCCCAGTCGTAAATGCCGACCGCCATGTCGGGCAGGTTTTCGCGCTCCCGCATTGCACTGGGCAATCCATGCATCCGCCTTGCCAGGTCATAGCCCCAATAGCCCAGCGCGCCACCGGCGAACGGCACGTTCTCTACAGGAGATACCGCTTCTCCCAGTTCGCTGCGCACCCATGCAAACGGGTCGCCATGCATCGTATTTTCATCCACTGCCAGCATGCGCTGCGGCGCTGCGGTTAGGATGTCAAAACGTGCCATGCCGCTGCTATCCAGCCATGCCGCCCAGGGCAGGTCGGCGAGCGCTGCGTAGTAATGCGCGGCACCGGCTTTGTATGGCAGTTCGGCAATATACAAGCTCATCGCTTAATCAGAACGTCGGTAACAGGGGGGGTTGAGCGCTATCATGGCCGCCATTGTAGCCATCAGAAATATGCATCACAGCGGAACATTCTATAACCAGTGACTTGACTGGAGTTAACCAGGGCTACGCGAGGCTGCGCAGATGTCCGAACACACGCGGCAGTGGGGAATATAGATGGCGCATGAATTCGCTCTGAACCGACTCGCCGATCACGCTGCACAATGTTGCGTTGTTCTATAGGCGCTGTATTGCGGCGCTGCGTGATCGGCTGACATTTTGCCCATGCCCGCATCGAAGCAGGCTGATGCAAAATCAACTACTTAAATTAAAGTACCCTTGCAGCAATTAATACAAATATTTAGAGGGCAAAAAGCCCATCGCAAACTGTCTCTGTTTGCAATGAGGACAAAAGAACGCACCAACCCTGTGTTGGCGAAATAAAAAGGCGCACGCACCGTAGTGCGCCCAAAAACCAAAGCCTACTGTGGCTAGCCCCTTACTGCCAAAACAATTCTGCCGCCCGGACATCAGGGGCTGACACCACAGCCACGCTCCCGGTTAGTTCGGCTTGCTGATTCCCGGTGTAGGAAACGGCCATGTTGCTGCCGGACGAACAGGTGCAGGAGCGGAAGGTGCAGGCATCGCTGTCGGCTTGGACACTACCGCCGCAGGAGCTGCCGGTTTCTTCGCTACTGCTTTTTTCGCAGCTGGCTTTTTAGCAGCGACTTTCTTTGCTGCCGGTTTCTTCGCCGCTACTGCTTTTTTCGCAGCTGGCTTTTTAGCAGCGACTTTCTTTGCTGCCGGTTTCTTCGCCGCTACTGCT
>JACRED010000001.1 GCA_016218415.1 Nitrosomonadales bacterium | reverse complement strand
TATGCCACCCTGAGCTGGACGGTCGGCTGGTTCGGACTCGACGTATTCAAGCTCAGGCTGGGCAATGTCCTGTTGCACGCGGCCAATGCCATCGCCCTGTTCTTCCTGCTGCGGCGGCTGTTCCGGGTGACCCTGGCCGATGACCCGGCGGCGGGCAGGCCCGCCTGGACCGGTTTCGCTTTCCTGGGCGCGCTGCTCTTTGCGCTGCACCCCGTCGCCGTTTACGACGTGGTCTACCTGATCCAGCGCTCCACCCTGATGGCCACGCTGTTCGTCCTGCTGATGCTGATACTCTATCTGGAAGGCCTGCTGCGCGGGGGCTGGGCATGGATGGTCGGCGCCGCCCTGTGCTACTTCGCCGCCGTGCTCTCCAAGGAACACAGCGTCATGGCCCCCGGCGTGGCCATCGCCCTGACCCTGCTGATCCGCAAACCCTCGGCCGCCCTGCTCAAACAGACCGCTCCGTATTACATCCTGATCCTGATCGCCTCGGTCACCGCACTGGTGGTATTGCGCGCCAGAGGCATCCTCGGACAGGCCTATGAACCCCACGGGCTGATCATGCTCGAGCAGTTCGCGAGAACCCACGGTCTGGCGGGCCTGGCGGATCTGCCGAATCTCCACCTGCTGAGCATCCTCACCCAGTCGGCGCTGTTCTTCAAGTATCTGGGCTTGTGGCTGCTGCCCAATCCGGGCTGGATGTCGGTGGACATGCGCGAGCCGTTCGCCCTGTCGCTGCTCGGCGCCCAGACGCTCGGGTTCGCCGCGTTCCTGGCCTACTGCTGCGCGGCCGTCTGGCTGCTGCTCGAACGGGGCCGGGCCGGGCTGCTGGGATTCGCCCTGCTGTTTCCCGGGATCATGTTCCTGACCGAGTTTTCTGCGGTGCGCATTCAGGAGCCCTTCGTGCTGTACCGCAGTTACCTGTGGATGCCGGGACTGCTGGCCGCGCTGCCGCTGGCGGTCGGCGGACTGAAGCCCGCACGGGCGTTCGCCCTGCTGGGAATCCTGTGCCTGGCGCTGGTGCCGCTGACCCTGAACCGTCTGCACACCTTCTCCAGCCCCCTGCTGCTGTGGGACGATGCCGAAAAGCTGGTGCGCGGCAAGCCGGATGCGATTGATGCGGCGAGAATCTATATCAACCGCGGCGGCGAACTGGGGAAACTCCGGCGTTACGAAGCGGCCATTGCCGATTTCAACAAGGCAATTGCACTATCCCCGCTGGAAAATTCATTGACCTATCGCAATCGCGCCGCCGCTTATTACTATCTGGGAAAGTATCAGGAATCGCTACACGATTATGATCGGGCCATTGAACTGCAGCCCAAACATCCGGACGCCTACAGTGGGCGTGCCCTGACCTACCGTGCGCTTGGAGACTTTGCCAAGGCACACGAAGATATTGAACTTTACTGCACGCTGAAGTCATTGAACCCGGGTTGCCATTAGGCCATATCCGAGGGATTGCCGGCAGCCTGCCGTGCCTGCTCCTGTCGCAGGAAAATATTGACGGATTCGGGTATAATCCACCGCTTTTCTGCGGGTTTACCGCAAATATTGGTCTTATGCGATCGGGAATCTGAACATGGCAAAGCTTAAAGAAGACAAGAAAAAACAACTGAAGAAGCAGGCCGTCGTTGTCGAGCCGCTGGTTGCTGAACCGCTACAGGATATCGAGGCACGGCGAACACGGCTGAAAGCCTTGATCGTGCTCGGCAAAGAGCGCGGCTATCTGACTTACGCTGAAATCAACGATCATCTGCCGGACATGCTCGAGGTCGAGCAAATCGAAGGCGTGGTCAGTATGATCAATGAAATGGGTGTGTCAGTGTGCGATGTGGCGCCTGATGCTGAAACGCTCATCATGACCGATGTGGCGCCAGCCGTGGCGGATGAGGATGCGGTGGAAGAGGCCGAAGCCGCGCTCTCCACCGTGGACTCGGAGTTTGGCCGCACGACCGACCCGGTACGTATGTACATGCGCGAAATGGGCACGGTCGGATTGCTCACCCGCGAAAAAGAAATCGAGATCGCCAAACGCATCGAAGAAGGCCTGAAACACATGATTCAGGCGATCTCGGCTTGTCCGGCAACGATCGCCGAAATCCTTTCCTTGTCCGCGAAGATCGAAAGCAACCAGATGCGCATCGATGAACTGATCGATGGCTTTGTCGATGTCGAAGACGAGGCGGTCATCGGCGCCGAAGTCGACGAGGAAGCGGAAGAGGTCAGCGACAATGGCAACGGCGCCGACGAGGACGAGGACGAGGAAGCCGCAGCGGCCGAAGCAGCAGCCAATCTTGCGCAACTCAGGGATGATGCGCTGACACGTTTTGCGGTGATTTCCGATTTGTTCATCAAGATGGGCAAGGCTTACGACAAACACGGTTACCGCAGCAAGCAATATGACAAGCTGCAGGCCGGCATCTCGGACGAGTTAATGAAGTTCCGCTTTACCGCAAAGCAGGTCGACGCCTTGTGCGACACCATGCGCGGCCTGGTCGAAGAAGTGCGCCGCAGCGAACGCAGCATCCAGGAGATGTGCGTCACCAAAGGCAAGATGCCCCGCCCCCACTTCATCAAGACCTTTCCGGGCAACGAGGACAATCTGGAATGGGTCGCGCAGGAACTCAAGGCCAAGAAGCCGTATAACGAGACGCTGGAACGCTACCAGCACGCCATTGTGGAGCAGCAGAAGCACCTGCTGGAACTGCAACAGCGGGTAGGTATCCCGATCCGCGACCTCAAGGAGATCAACCGCCAGATGACCAATGGCGAAGCCAAGGCACGCCGCGCCAAACGCGACATGATCGAGGCCAACCTGCGTCTGGTGATCTCCATCGCCAAGAAATACACCAACCGCGGCCTGCAATTTCTCGACCTGATCCAGGAAGGCAACATCGGCCTGATGAAGGCGGTGGACAAGTTCGAATACCGTCGCGGTTATAAATTCTCGACCTATGCGACCTGGTGGATACGCCAGGCGATCACACGCTCCATCGCCGATCAGGCGCGCACCATCCGTATCCCGGTGCATATGATCGAGACCATCAACAAGATGAACCGCATCTCGCGCCAGATCATGCAGGAGACCGGCCAGGAGCCGGATGTCGCGACACTGGTATTGAAGATGGAAATGCCGGAAGACAAGATCCGCAAGATCTTCAAGATCGCCAAGGAACCGATCTCCATGGAGACGCCGGTGGGCGACGATGACGATTCGCATCTGGGCGATTTTATCGAGGACTCGCATACCACCGTGCCTATCGATGCGGCGATATACGAGAGCCTGCGCGGCGCGACGGCGGATATTCTGGACAGCCTGACGCAGCGTGAAGCCAAGGTATTGCGGATGCGCTTCGGTATCGAAATGAACACCGACCACACACTGGAAGAAGTCGGCAAGCAGTTCGATGTCACACGCGAGCGTATCCGCCAGATCGAAGCCAAGGCGCTGCGCAAGTTGCGCCACCCATCCCGCTCCGAGAAACTGAAGAGCTTCCTGGATAGCGAGAACAACTAGTTTTACGGGCCCTTAGCTCAGTTGGTTCGAGCAGAGGACTCATAATCCTTTGGTCCGCGGTTCAAGTCCGCGAGGGCCCACCAATAAAACGGCTTGCAGCGATGCAAGCCGTTATTCTTTACATGAAGTATCGTGGACCTCAATTATGGCAATTGGCCTGCCTGAATCAGGCGGTTGATCAGCACATTGGGAGAGAGCCAAATGACAAGGTCATCAAACGCTCCATTTGCTGCCGAACTTGAGGTGGTAGAGTGACTAACGAAGACTTTGTCATTGTCTGCATTCTCATTTTCGTCGGTTCCCGCCCCAGACTTTGCGCCAGTTGAGAAAATAATTATCGGCACACCTGAAGCCAGCGTGGAGTTGCTTACCGAACAGCTTGTCGAGTTGGCGCTAGCGGTTGAACACACAAGCAGATCAGGCGCAAGAGTAGAAATTCCCACCGATTTCATGCCGTTCGTTTTGGTGAAGGCATTGCTGCTCCATGAGGTGACCGCGTAACGGATGCGGTTCCCCCACGCATCCACCGCGAATCCGGAGGTGTCGGTCGGTGTGATGCCCAGCGTTGCGGCGGGTAAGTATCCGTTGTTGAAGTTTGCGCAGCCGCCCGTGGCAGCCGATCCGCCTGAGACGAACTTCTCGGTGCCATTGCTGGCAGACGAGGCCGGACAGGGCAGGCGGCCATTGATCACCGCAAAGCCAACCAGCGCTTCCCTGGCGTCTTCCAGGGTCTTTTTTGTTTCCGATATCCCCCTGTTCTCCATCACGGCTGAGAGCGGAATCATCATCCCGCCTAGCAGCAAACCCACGATCATCAATACCATCGCAAGCTCGATCAGCGAGAATCCGCGAAATCTACGAATGCAATGAGGCTTCATGGACACAAAATGGGGTTGAGATTGGTGTCGATGCAATACACCGTATCGTTGAACGTGGAACTTGCAGCTTGCGTCTGATAATCGGCGTTGCCATTGCTATTGGGATGATTGCTGGCGTTGCGTCCTTCCAGATAGTTGCCCAGGACGCCACGCGAACTATTGTTCGTGGCGACGCTGGCACGCACCTGTCCCGCCAGACCGCTACCCGCAAGAATGACCAGCCCGGCATAGTCGCCGCTGCCGTTGATGCTCACACAGTTTCCACAAGAGTTGGTATCGCTGTTCTTTGGGCGATACTCATACGAGATTACGTAGAACAGATGATCTTTCCAGTTATCCCACCATGGATAAAGGCGTTGAAAATCGTTGGTGGGGTTTGCTGCAGAGTAAGGACAATTTAAGCCATTACTCTCGCCATTCCCACTATTATTATTGGGCATATTTGGCATCAAAATATCGCCGATCATGTCATTGTTGGTGATGCCATTCGAGGTGTTGACCTTGTAAGGGACGCGACCGGACAAGGTGTTCGGGCTGTCATCGTAATTGTTATTGACCGCATAGTCGCTTAACACCAGAGGCGCCGGCCAGGGCAGGCTTTTATTGGCAGAGTCGGGATTGCTCAGGCCATAGTCCGCCAGGCAACCTGCAACTCGAAAGGCCAAGCCTTTCAGGTTATTGATAAAATCCGGACGTTTTACCATCGCAGCCCACAGTTCCTGCTTGGTGATGAATATGAACTGGTCGTTGATGTCGCCTCCCGCGCGCCCCTGCACAAAATGTCCTGTGACGACATCCGCGTTGTTGATGCCGTGCACAGTGTCGTTGTCCAGATAATCGGACGCATTGTAATTGCCGCCGCAAACGGGGGCGCTGCCGCCGCCACGGGACTGGTTGTTTTGCGTCGCGCCCGGCGCGAAAATCACCGCGACAACCTGATTGTCGTCGCCATCCAGACGGGTGGTCCCGTCGCTGGCATATGCCTGCAACTGCCCGTTGGTATCCCAGTTCATGAAGTCAGTCTTGGGATTATTTTTATAGGTGCCGGATACCGCATACCAAAGACATTCCTTGTCACCATCCACAAGCGGCGGCAGGCCGAGCGTCCTCCATGGCAACCTCCCGAGCTGGCTGAGATTCTTTGTGCCACAGCTTGCTTCTGCGCTGCCTTCCGGGTTACCTCCAGTAAAATCGGGGCACGGCAGATAGCCATACACTTGACCGGTGTGCGTGTCGCCGTAAGTGATGGCATATCCGATCAGCGCATCCTTCGCCTGCGCAAGTACTTCAGCATTGTGTTTTTGCCGGGCCTGTTTCATCTCGGATGAATTGAGCGCTTTTACCAGGAACACGGCGGCGCCTATGATGAGGATTACCAGCATCACCATCAAAGCAGCGCCGCGCTGTTTTCTGCGGCACGCAATCAAAATGGCAGCGTTGGATGGCATGGCTGTTTAATCCTCACCCGTTGTATCGTGCTTGGAATCGCCTGGCTTGGCCATGTCCGATCTTGTTGTATCCGGGCTGACCGATGGGCCCATCAAGACGCGTTGTCCGACCTTGAGTTTCACGGATTTGCTTTGTCCGGGTATTTCGACCGCCGCGCTTTCCGGCGCTCTTTCATCACTGCTCCCGGCAGCCTGGGGCGCGCCATTGATCCATACGGTACGCTTGCCGCCATGTCTTTGCACGATGCCGTTGAGCGTCAGCGCGCTGTCGTTGCCGCTATCCGGTCGCGCCACCCGCGCATAGTTAAAGTCCAGCTGGGCGCGTTGTTCCGGGGTGAAGAACAGCCGGCCCAGCTCGGCGGCATGAGCGGAAGGCACGGCCATTAATACGAGCGCGCAAAGTAGGGGCACGGCGCGCCGTGCCCCTACGGAAAATGCAGCCATACCGTTTTTCCAATTCATTCTCATGACTGGGCATTCCGGTTCTTCAACGTGATCCAGCCGCCGCTGCATTCCGCTCTGATGTGTGTCGTGGTGGACGCAGTATCATCCGCATCACTATCATCGGCGGCAGATGCGCGTTGCATGGTGCAGCCTTCGAGCTGATATTGGCCTTTGATCTGGTTGCGCAGCGCGTTGAAGAAATTCAATAGCTGGCCTTCGTGCAGCAGTTCGAATTGCAGCTTCATCTCGCTGTAGTGGATATCGAAATTGCCGCTGTCGATGGCGGGTTGCGGGGCGTAGTTTTTCTGCGGCGCGATGCTGTAGCGAAAGTCGATGGCCAGATTCTGCTGGCGCAGCTTGTCCAGCCCCTCCATCCAATCCAGCCTGTGGTCGTCGCCGATGATTCTGCGATTCTCAAGGGCGCTGTAGCCTTTGGAATAAGCCGCCATGTTTTCACTATCCTGGTGCGCCATATTCAGCCGATTGCGGGCATCGTTCATCTGGTTTTGCGCGGTGCGAAAATCCTTCTGGGCGTGATCCGCATACTCCTGACTGCCGTACAGGACAAGTCCGCTCAAAACAACAGATGCGGAAATCGCTGCGATGTTCCAGCGCATCATCCGAAAATCAGCGTTGGAGAATTTCATAGCGGCGGCCTCCAAACCAGTTTCAGGGAAAACCCGAGCGCATTTTCTCGCGCTTCGCGCTGGTCGGCAAGGCTGCCGCTGGGGCTGACATCAAGCGGCCTGGCAAGCGTAGTCACCTGGTAACCGCGCTTCCCCAATTCAAGCTGGAAACGATCCAGATAGGTCAGCGCGGCACGATAGTCATTGCCCAGACCCTGCAGACTCCCCTTCATGGTGATGACCTGGGCCGGCTGATCGGCTTGCGTGTTGCTTGCCACCGGTTCGGTCGCGCTGATTTGCCAACCCAGATCGCTTATCTGGACTTGCGGAAAATGGTCGAGCACGGCACTCAGTGGTTGCAAAACGTTTTGCGGGGCCGTCTGGTACTGATCCAGCTTGCTCATCGCAGTTACGCTGGATTTCATGTCCGAGGCTGCAACGCTGGTAGCGGGGAAGCCCTGGGTGATCAGCTGGATTTCTTTCAGGGTGCGTTGCGCCTGCAAGCGCAGCGTTTCTGTTTCGCTGGCATTGCCGCCGCTTTGCATAATGGTCGATATCGCCCACAGCATACTGACTGCCAGCAACGCTCCGCTGCCCCAATTGAGCGCGAGTCGCAATTGCCGGAGGGTATAAAAGTGGGTGTGCTCCGCATTGGCGTAATGGGTCGGGGGACGGCGCACAGCCAGTTGGTGCAGGAATATCTGGCTGGCATCCGAGTCGGTGAAACGGTAATCGATCTTGAGTTTCCTGCCGACTTCCTCGATGTCCGCGAAGTCATAACGCATATCTTCGCTGTCGGGCAGATTGTTTCTCAGTTCGTCCCGGTCATTCGCATGGCACAGGATGCGCACATCGAGTATTTGCCCGGATGGGAGCAAGCTGAGGCTCTTCAAGTATTGGTACGTGCGCGCGAGTTCTCTCACAACGGCATTGTTGAAAGTCTGCCCTTCATGAACCGGCGTCAACCGGGAAATCTGCAAGCGATGCTCGCTGAAGTATGTTTGGCGCAGCCCGGAGAATTTCTCCCAGGAAATCAGCAGCAAATGGTTGGAAGGATGATTCTTGACCAGCGGCGCGCTGATCTGCGGTACTGAGTATATCCCGCCCAGCGGGGTTTGCTGCACCAGCATGATATTCAACCAGGGCGTGATATACGAAGGATTGGTCAGCGCCGAGAACAGCATATCGTCATCCCTGCGCCCGGTCTTCTGGCGCTGCAACAAGGTGGCCTGATGGAACGGCGTGCCGCGATAGAACTGGTCGAATTTGCGGTGCAACAGTGCGGTGCGGCTTTTGCCGCTCAGGTGCGGGACGATCTCATGGCGGAAGTCCTCCTCAATCAGATCGGTCAGCAGATATGCCGGGCACCTGGTGGTTTGCAGGAAAGTCGCGAAACTCTCATGTCCTTCCGGAGTGTCGGCAAACTCGTGCTGCAGCGCGATCTTGCCGCCCAACATCAGCTGGGCATGCAGCCGGTCCGCACTCAGGAATAGCAGCAGCGCGCGTTTCATCAGAATTTCACCTTGCCGATGATGTCGTAGATCGGCGACAGCACCGACAACATCACCCAGCCGAGCAGCGCCCCCAGCACGATGGTCATGGTCGGTTCTATCATCACCTGCACTTTCTTGATCGAGTCCTTCACGTCGCGATCGTAAAAATAGCTGACGTTGAGCAACGCCTTGTCCAATGAACCGGTGGCCTCGCCAACCTTGAGCATGCGTATCACCAGAGGCGGGAACATGCCGGTATTCTGGAAGCTCTGGGTCAGATTCTTGCCCGACTCGATTTCGTGGGTGACATCATCCAGGCTTTTTGCGACGGCTCGGTTGTTGACCACGTCGCGCGAATTCGCAATGCAGTCGAGGATGCTGATGCCCGAGCCGTACATCATCGCAAACGTATTGGCGAATCGCGCCAGGATGATCTTGCGCAGGATCGGACCGGTAACCCACAGGTTCAGTTTGAGCTGGTCGAATCTGAAGCGCATCTGCGGGCTGGAAGCGATGAGCAGCTTTCCGGCAACGGGCAACACGATGGGCACCGCGACCAGCACATACCAGTAACTGACGAAGAAGGCCGATGTGGCCAGCAGCGCGCGTGTCTGGATCGGAATTTCCTGTCCCATGCCCTTGATGAAGCTGACCAGTTGCGGAACCAGATAAATCATCAGGAAAAACGTGATGGCGACCACTATGGTGCCGACGAAGGCCGGGTAGAGCATGATGGTCTTGGTGTGCGAAGCCATTTCGTCCTGCCACTTCAGGGATTCAGTGATGTGCAGGAACACCTCGGGTAACCGCCCGCTTTCTTCGCCGGCATGGGTCAGGCTGATGAATATCTTGTCGAATGCATCGGGATGCTGCGCCATTGCCTGCGAGAGTTTCTTGCCGCCTTCGATGGACTCGACCAGGTTGGCGATGACTTCGCGGAAACGCGGGTCGTTCATCGTGTCGCGCAGATCGGCCAGGCTTTCCAGCAGGGGCACACCGGCACGGGTGAGCTGTTCGAGATTGAAAAAGAAGGTGATCAATTCGGTGCGCTTGATTCTGCTCCGGCCCACACTGAGTCTGCCGCTGTCCACCTTGGCATCGATCAGATCCAGTCCGCTGCGTTTCAGGCGCAGTTCCAGATCCACCTGGTTGGCGGCATCCTGCAAGCCCTTGTGGGTCTTGCCCTGATCGTCCATCGCCCGGTAGGAATAAAGTGCCATGCGGATATCCCTTAGCCCAACCGGTCGGTCAGATCCACCATGCGGCTGACTTCCGCAAGCGAGGTGATGCCTTGCTGGATGCGGCGGATGCCGTCCATCGCCAGCGGCCTGAAGCCCTTGGCGAGTGCCGCCTCCCTGATCTGGCGCGCGCTGGCGCGATGCGAGACGAGATCATCCAGATCGTAATCCATCTTGAGCAATTCCATGATGGTCATGCGCCCCTTGTAACCCTGATGGTTGCACATCTCACAACCGGCCGCGCGGTACAGGGTGATGTCCTGATGGGCGGCGACACCGATCAGTTTGCGTTCCTGTGAATCCGGCGTGTACGGATATTTGCACTCGTTGCACAGCACGCGCACCAGTCGCTGCGCGACGATGCCGATGATATTGCCGGCCATGATGTCGGGCAGGATGCCGATGTCGAGCAGGCGCGGGATCGCGCCGATCGCCGAATTGGTGTGCAGTGTCGAATACACCTGGTGGCCCGTCATCGCGGCGCGGAACGCCATCTCGGCGGTGGGATGGTCGCGGATCTCGCCGACCAGGATGATGTCCGGGTCCTGGCGCATCATCGAGCGTATGCCGTTGGCAAAATCCATCTTGGCGGACTCGTTCACCGAAGTCTGGCGTATCATCGCCAGCGGATACTCGACCGGGTCTTCCAGTGTCATGATGTTGACCGACTCGGTGTTGATATGACTCAGCACCGAATACAGCGTGGTGGTTTTGCCGCTGCCGGTCGGACCGGTCACCAGCACGATGCCTTCCGGCTTGGCGATGATCATCTTGAGCATGTTGAGCGCGGCTTCATCCAGGCCCAGTTGGTCCAGCGGCACAATACCCTTCTGGCGGTCCAGAATGCGCAGCACCATATTTTCGCCGTGCGTGGTGGGGTGCGATGCCACCCGGAAGTCGATCGGTCGTCCGGACAGGCGCAGCGAGATGCGACCGTCCTGCGGCGCGCGCGTTTCGGCGATGTTCATGCCGCTCATCACCTTCATGCGCACCACCATAGCCGGCCAGAAACTCTTGTGCAGGCTGCGCACTTGGCGCAACACGCCGTCAACGCGGTAGCGTATGCGCAAGAAACTGCTTTCCGGTTCGAAGTGGATGTCCGATGCGCCGCGCTGCACCGCCTCGGTGAGCAGCGCATCGATCAGGCGCACCACCGGCTGGCTGAATTCGTTCACGCCGGATTGCAGCGTCTGGTACTCCATCTCGCCGGGCTCGATCTCGTGCAGGATGCCGTCGATCGAAAGCTCGAAGCCGTAATACTGGTCTATCGCGCGCAGGATGTCGGATTCGCTGGCCAGTTGGGTGACTAGGCGGTACTCGTCCTTGAGCAGGGCGCGCACCTGGTCCAGCGCGATGATGTTGTCGGGATCGGCGATCGCCAGCGTCAGCACGCGCCCGATCAAATCGACCGACAGGGGAAGCAACTGGTAGCGGCGCGCGACATCCTTGGGAATCAGGCTCAGCGCGATCGAGTCGATGATGACCGAAGCGAGATCCACGCTTTCCTGCCCGAGGTTTTCCGACAGCACATCGCGTATGGTGGCTTCCGAGAGAAAGCCCAGGCGAACCAGCAGGCGGCCCAGCGGCTGGTGCGTCTTGCGTTGTTCCTGGAGTGCGATGCGCAACTGGTCGTCGCTGATCACGCCTTTGCTGACCAGTATCTGTCCCAATTGCTGGTGCGGCTGGAGGCCGGAAATCAGGCTTTCCGGCAGTTGATTTTTTGGCTTCACGATTTAATGCGTCAGTTCTTCAATGCGTTGCGAGATTTGTGCATGATCGAACCCCGCGCTGCTCTTCGAGTCCAGTTCCAGGGCACGTTGATAGTATTGCGCGGCAGATTTTTTCTGTCCGAGCCGGTCGAGACTGACGGCCAGATTAAACGCCAACTCGGCATTGCCGGACTCGAGTTTGTAAGCCTTGAAATAGTACTGTTGCGCATCGGCTCAGCGCGACTGAGCCGCATAGCGGTTACCCAGCGCGAAATGCAGGGCAGATGAATCCTGCTGCTCGTTGAGCAGCGTCTTCAGGCGGCTTTCGCTGTTGCCCCCGGTAGTCAGGGCGGCCATTCCGGCATTCGCCACGGCATCGCGCGGATCGAGTTCCAGAACTTGCGCGTAATAGTGCGCCGCAATATTGTCCGCGCCGCGCCGCTGCGCGATGGCGGCCAAACCAAGCAAGGCGTCGGCATTGCGCGCATCCAGCTTGAGCGCCCTCAGATATAACTGCTGCGCCTGATCGAATTGCCCGCCGAGATAAGCCTGATAAGCGTCGTTGAGTATCGGATCGATGGGCTCGACCTGGAGCTGCTCGATATGCACGGGACTCTTCCTGCGCGCAAGGGTAGGAGTAGTAGACTTTCCGGATGACGACTGCGCGGCATTTTTTGACGGCACAGCAACGGAAGCCCCCGGTGCAACAACGTCCGGGACGATTTCTGCGACCGGCTTGTCCTGTGGCGGCGTAGCAAGCACCGGGGCAGTTTGCGGAGGCGGCGCCTTGATGGGACGCATCGGTTGAGCGGGGCCGGAAATTTCGTACCACACGTAACCCGCGCCCGCCGCGAGCAACAGGACTGTGCCGCCCAGCGCAATCAACAGGTTGCGGTTGATGCTCGCGCGGGCAAGCGTTGGCGCATGAGTCTTCACGTCAAAGAGATTTTGTCCCGCACTGCGCGCATGTTCGATGCTCCTGCTTTCAGACGACCCGGATGACAATGTCCCATGCGACTCCTCCAGGCTGAGCTCCAGTTCGGGAATGCTGCTGCCGCCCTGAGCGGACTCGGCTTGCTGAGATTTTTTTCGCGCATCCAAAAGCAGGCTCATATCGGAATTTCCTAGTGCTTGCCGCTGGCGGATTCTTTGAAGAAATTTTCATCCGGCAAGCTGTTGCGGAACTCCCTGAAATCAGCACTCACGTCGGCATTCTTGATGACGATAGGACGCAGGAAGATCACCAGTTCGGTTTTCTCGGTTTTGTCGTTGCGTTGCTTGAACAGGTTGCCAAGCAAGGGGATGCTGGCGAGGAACGGCACTTCATCGGTGAGATTGTTCACGCTGTCCTGCATCAAACCGCCCATCACGGCGATCTGGTTGTTTTCAATTTTCAGCACCGATTCCATTTCGCGGGATTGGGTTTGCGGTATTCTGCTGACCACCTTGGCTGCAGCCAGAACAGGATTCGGATCATTGACGTAACTGAGCAAGCGCGAAATCGAGGGGCGCATATTCAGCAGCACGGTGTCGTTGTCATTGATCTGCGGGGTGACGCTCATCGTAAAACCGATGGAGGCCGTGTTAAGGTTGGATGTGTAGGTTGTCGTTCCGGGACTGGTAGAAGTGGCCGATTCGATTTTCACATCGATAGTGAAATATGCCAGGTTATCCACCACGCGCAGAATGGCGGTCTGGTTGTTCATCACGCTCAGTTTTGGGCTGGATAACACCTTTACATTGCCGAACGATTCCAGCAGGGAAACCTGCGCAGCCAGGTTGCCCAATTTGGAAAGCGGGTTGGCATAATCCAGCACGAACATGCTGCCGGTATTGGCGGAGGATAAACCCGCCGAACCCGCCTGGGTCAGCTGGAAGCCTGTCCCACCGAGTCGCAACGCCGACCAGTTGATACCCTGCTGGTACTCGTTGCTCAGGCGCACTTCCACAACTGTTGCCTCGATCAGCACCTGACGCCGCGCATTGCTCATGACCTGGTCGATGAACTCCTGAATTTTTTCGTGCTGTTTACCGGTGGCGCGTACCGTGATGATGCCGTTCTCCGGGTTGGCGATGACCGAGGCAGCCTCGCGGAAAGTGTTGCGCCGCGTAACAGTCACGCCCTCCTCCTCGATGCTGACCGGGTTCGGGCTGTTTTCAATGCCGACTTTGGCGGCCGATTTCTTGCCGGCTGATTGCGCGCCCGTGCCAGTACTGCTGCCCGCATTGGTTTGCTGTACCACCACTTCGCTGGAGCCCGAGGGCAGGACCTTGTCGGTCTCGCGCAGAATGTCCTTGATGTTCTGGGTCAAGGTCTCCCAGAAGTGATTCCTGGAGGTATTTTTGATGGCCAACGATGAACTGCTGCCCGAACTGCCCGTGGCGCCGCCCGGCGAACCCGACCCGACCTGGGTCGAGCCGGAGATCGCGCCGTCCGAATCACGCGTCATGTTCACATAATCAATTTTGTAGTTATGCAGGTAGGGGGAGTCCGGCATCACCGTCAGCGTGCCGTTGTCGAGTTCGTAGCGCATGTCCACCTGCCTGGCGATACGCGAGAGGATTTGCGGCAGCGTCTGGTTCACGGCGTTGATCGTCACCGTTCCGGCGATGCCGGGGTGGATGTCGAGATTGATCTTTGCGTCACGCGCCAGCGCGAACAAAATCTCCTGCGCGGGCACATTGGAGACGATCACGCTGTAGGTCGCGACTTTGCCGGCCGGCTTGGGTGGCGACAATACGACGCTGCTGGTGATCGGCTGCGGAATGGCGTTTTCTATTCCAGGCTCAGCGTCGGGCCGCTGTATGTGTTTGTCGGAAGGCTGGATTGGCTTGGTGCCGCAACTTGCAAGCATCACTCCGATAACACAGAGAAAAACTTTATTGCACAAACGCATGCCTCTTCCCTCTCGTTATTTTGGCTGTAGCCTAGCAGCTTTACCGCTATTGCTCAACACTTTATCAGGATAACTTTATCTGGATTGCTAGAAACCCGGCACGCGCAAAAACTCGGAAATATCGGGGCCGAACAGTGCCATTGGAACCGCCCGCATCCATCACCCCGGCCGATTTTCAAAATATGTAGATGGATGTGGCGAAAGCATTTTGATATCGCGGCGGCAAATCCCTGGTTGCGCTGCGTGCCGCGTCTACCGACGGATATGCGCCGTAGAGCACGCGCACGCCGTCCTTGCTGCCGAATTTGGCCGGCAGCAGATAGATTTCGGCAAGTTTGCCCAGTCCATCGGCGCGTTTCAGGAAACCTTCGATACGCTCCGGCTTGATCTCTTCGTTATAGAACAGCTGGATGCTGGCGACGGCTTTCTTCTGGGCGACCAATTGCTTGCCCGCTTCCAGGCGTTGCTCGTACAGGCTGTGTTTACCGGTTGCCGCATCGCTGTGCGCTGGCGGTGCAGACGTGGGTTGGGATGGATGAGGGACGGCATCCTTGGGTTTGCCCCCTTCCAGACCGGGCTGGGCAAGCGGTACATTTGCCGCAGCCACAAGTTCCGGTTTCGGCGCTGGACTCGTCGCAGGTTGTGTTCCCGCGCCAACGGCGGCAGCTTGCGGTGCCGGGCTAGCATCCACCGCCATCGTGGCGGCGGGTTGGTTTGCCGTAGCACCCGTCGCTGCCGGGGCAGCACTGTCTGGCTGCGACGCAACAGGCTGTGCCGGCAATGCGGGCGCGACGGATGCCGGCACTGTCGCCGGAGACGTATGCGGCTTGTCCATGAAATACCATGCGATCAAACCCGCCAGCACTAATGCGGCAGTCGCGATCCCCAGCAACATTTTTTTGCCCGATTCCGGACGATCGGAGCCCAGCTCGCTGTCGCGCATCGCCGCCTTCACGTGACGCGCTTCAACGTTATGCGTGTCTTCCACGAATGCCGCCAGCAGCGATTTGTCCGCAAGGATATTGACGCGTCGCATCAACCCGTTGGAGGCGTCCGCAATAAGCTTGATGGCCTCCTCGGAAAAAATGTTCGGCCCGTGGTAACCGGCCGCGCGCATCCGGAACATCAGGTAATTCTCAAGGACGCCGCGCGACAGCGGTTGCATGTGGAAATGATGCGCGATGCGGTCCTTGAGCTGGCGCATGTTGGGCTGCTCCAGCTTGGCGTTCAACTCCGGCTGCCCGAACAGGACAATCTGCATCAGCTTGGCGTTGCCGACCTGCAGGTTGTACAGCAGGCGCAATTCTTCCAGCGTGTCCAGCGGCATGGCATGGGCTTCATCCACCAGCACGACGATGCGCTTTCCCTCCCTGGCCTTGGCCTCCAGCTTGTTCTGGATGTTCTGCATGATGATGCCGACGCGCTCATCCTTGATGTTCAGGCCCAAGCCGTCGGCGATCGCGTACAGCATCTCTTCGCGCGACAGGCTGGGATTGGCCAGATAGATGGGTTCGATATGCTGCGGGAGTTTTTCAAGCAGCATCCGGCACAACATGGTTTTGCCGCTGCCCACTTCGCCGCTGACCTTGATGATGCCTTCGACCTCGCTGATGGAGTAGATCAGCGCATCGAGGATTTCGCCGCGATTGGCGCCGGAAAAGAAGAATACCGTGACCGGGGTGATCCGGAATGGCGGCTCGTTGAGACCGAAGTGTTCTAGATACATAAATTGGCCCTATGCGTTGGATTTCTCGTGCGCACTGATACGGCTATGCAGTGTGGTACGGTTGATGCCGAGCAGTTTGGCGGCTTCGCTGATGTTGCCCGAGGCGATGTCCAGCGCTGCGGCGATATAGTAGCCTTCCTGCTCGAGCAGGTGCCGGTCCAGGTTGAAGCTGCCCTGTTGAAGCAGCTGCTTTATCGAATCCGGCGAGGAGCCGGAAGGTGATGCGGGCAATTCCACCGGGTCGAATTCGTCCTGCAATTGCGCCGCGCCGACTGTTTGCCCGGGATATTTGGTTGCCAGCCGGATCACGATGTTGCGCAACTCGCGGGTATTGCCGGGAAAGCTGTATTGCTCCCAGCGCAGCAGCGCTTCGGGATGCAACTCAAAGGGCTTTTGCCTGATTTGCTGCGCGTAATAGGCGCGAAAATGGTTAAGCAGCACCAGCTTGTCCGGCCCCAGTTCACGCAGTGGCGGGACGGAGATGGAAAACACGTTCAGGCGGTGGTAAAGGTCGCCGCGGAATGTTCCCGTCCTGACCATGTCGCGCAGGTTGCGGTTGGTCGCGGCGATGATGCGCGCGCGGCTTTTGCGCGTCGCGGTTTCGCCGACGCGCTGATATTCGCCGTTCTCCAGCACGCGCAGCAGCTTGGTCTGCAACTCCAGCGGCAACTCGCCGACCTCGTCGAGGAACAGTGTACCATCCGATGCCTCCTCAAAAAATCCGGCTTGCGCGCTGGTCGCGCCGGTGAATGACCCTTTGCTGTAACCGAACAGGGTGGGCTCGATCAGCGTGGGCGCAATCGCGGCACAGTTGAGCGCCTTGAACGGCGAGCCGGGATTGCCGGCCAGTTTTTGTATTGCAGCAGCAACCAGTTCCTTGCCGCAACCCGACTCCCCCTCGATGAGCACCGGAAAAGGGATCGTGGCATACATCACGATCTGGCTGCGCAGCGCCTGTATTGCGGCGCTTTGTCCCACAATGCCGAGCGACTGTTTGTCGCCGCCCGCATCGCCGGGCTCGCGCTCCTGAACCTTCAGCGCGCCATCAAGGTACTCCCTGATCTTTTCCGGTGCACAGGGCTTGGCGATGAAGTCGATTGCCCCCAGCGAACGCGCATGGCGCGCATTGCTATGCTCGTCCTGCCCGGACAGGACGAAAATCCTGATCTTGGGCGAATGTGCCAACAGCTCCGCTATCAGGTGAAAGCCCTCGTCCGGACGGTGAGGGACCGGGGGCAAGCCCAGGTCGATCAGCGCCAACTGCGGCGGAAGCGGCAACTGGCGCAACAATTCTATCGCCGCGGCACGCGATTCAGCCTGGTGTATCGTGAAATGATTCCTGAACGAGACCGCCAATCCCTCGCGAATAAGCGGGTCGTCATCAACGATTAACAGGCTGGGCAGTGTAGAAACGGAACTCAATTTGTGCGTGTTACCAATGGCAATTGGATGCGGAGCATAACGGCAAGTGCACGTAATCTCAATAGGGTATATATACCTTGCGGTCAATTAGTTGGGGATTTATGCTGCAGTGGTTTAGAATGCGTCCTCCCGATTTTACAGGTTCCAATCTTGTCCCCATCCTTATCTCCGGCAGCCCTGGTCGAAATCCGCGACCTTAATTTTGCCTACGATAAACGCCCGGTTCTGGAGGGCATCAACATGACCTTCCCGAAGGGGAAGCTGATTGCCATCATGGGTTTGAGCGGCTGCGGCAAGACCACGCTGCTGCGGCATATCGGGGGGGCGCTCAAGCCGACCAGCGGCCATATCAGGATGGATGGACAGATAATTCATGAGCTCGATCAGGACGGCCTGTACCGGATGCGCCGCAAGATGGGCATGCTGTTCCAGTTCGGCGCGCTGTTCACCGATATGTCGGTGTACGACAATGTGGCGTTCCAGATGCGCGAGCACACCGACCTGCCGGAAGAGTTGATACGCGACATGGTGCTGATGAAGCTGCATGCGGTGGGCCTGCGCGGCACGCATGATTTGATGCCCTCCGAACTGTCCGGCGGGATGGCGCGGCGGGTGGCACTGGCGCGTGCCGTGGCGCTCGATCCGATGCTGATCATGTACGACGAGCCGTTCGCCGGACTGGACCCGATTTCATTGTCGGTGGTGGGCGACCTGATCCGCCGTCTGAACGATGCGCTGGGCGCGACCTCTATCATCGTGACGCACGACATACAGGAATCGCTGAAGATCGTGGACTACGTTTATTTCATGGCCAATGGCGTGATCAAGGCGGAAGGCACGCCCGACCAGATCCGCGCATCGGATCAGGATTTTGTGCGCCAGTTTGTCCACGGCGAGATGGACGGGCCGGTGCCGTTCCATTATCCCGGCGGGGATTACCGCAATGATTTGAGTTTGCAGGCCTGACCCATGCCAATTAAAAAAGCTTTTGCGGGAATCGGACACAAGGTGGTCAATGCGGTATGGCGCATCGGTTTGGCCACGCGCTTCTTTTTTCTGACAATACTGTATTCGGGCAGCGGCTTCCGGCGTTTCCACCTGATTATCAAAGAGCTGTTCTCGTCAGGGGTCATGTCGCTCATTATTATCCTGGTGGCTGGGATGTTCGTCGGCATGGTGCTTGGGTTGCAGGGCTACGAGACGCTCAAGCGATACGGATCGGAATCGGCACTGGGCTCCCTAGTGGCGCTGAGTCTGGTGCGCGAGCTGGGGCCGGTGCTGGCCGCGCTGCTGTTCGCCAGCCGTGCAGGCTCGGCGATGACGGCGGAAATCGGCCTGATGAAAGCCACCGAGCAGATTTCCGCGATGGAAATGATGGCGGTGAACCCGATCGCGCGCATCGTCGCGCCGCGTTTCTGGGCGGGCGTGATCTCGATGCCGCTGCTGGCCGCGCTGTTCAGCGCGATGGGAATATTCGGCGGCTATTTCGTCGGTGTGGTGCAGATCGGCGTCGACGAGGGGTCGTTCTGGTCGCAGATGCAGGCGGCGGTGGATTTCCGCGAGGATATCCTGAACGGCGTGATCAAGAGTTTCGTGTTCGGCACGGCGGTGACTGTGATCGCCCTGTTCGAGGGCTATGATGCGCCGCCGACTGCGGAAGGCGTCTCGGGTGCGACCACGCGCACCGTGGTGACCTCGTCGCTGGCGATCCTGATGCTGGATTTTATTTTGACTGCAATGATGTTCGGAGGGAAGTGAGTTATGGAACGCACGACTGTTGATCTTTGGGTGGGCTTGTTTGTGGTGGCGGGTATCGCCGCACTGGTGATGCTGGCGATGAAGGTCGGGAACCTGAGCACGTACAACGTGTCCGAGTCGTATCGGGTGCAGGCGTATTTTTCCAATATCGGCGGGCTGAAGCCCAAGGCGTCCATCAAAAGCGCGGGGGTGCTGGTGGGACGCGTGACCGAAATCACGCTGGATACGGAACGATATGAGGCGAAAGTGGTGATGAGCCTGGACAAACGCTATCAATTCCCCAAGGACACCTTCGCCAACATCCTGACTTCAGGCTTGCTGGGGGAGCAATATATCGGACTGATCCCTGGCGGCGATACCGACATGCTCAAGGACGGGGAGCAGATCAAAAAGACGCAGTCGGCCGTGGTGCTGGAAGATTTGATCGGCAAGTTTATTTACAACAAGGCGGAAGAACCGGCCAAATAATCGAGGAAAGTAGCCCATGAAGAACCTGTTTGGAGTGATTGCCGGACTGTTGTGCGCAATCGGTGTTGCACAGGCCGAAATCGTCGCGCCGGATGCGCTGATCAAAACCACCGTCAAGGACGTTGTTGCCGTCATCAAGGCGGACAAGGATATCCAGGCGGGCGACCTGCAAAAAACACTCGCGCTGGTTGATGCCAAGGTATTGCCCCATTTTGATTTTGAGCGTATGACCCAGCTGGCCGTGGGCAAATACTGGCGCACTGCCACACCCGAACAAAGGCAGGCGCTGACCAGAGAGTTCCGCAACATGCTGGTACGCACCTATACCAAGGTCTTCAGTGTATACCGTGACCAGATCATCGAGGTGAAGCCGCTGAAAATGGCCGATGATGCGACCGAGGTCACGGTACAGACCACCATCAGCAAGCCCGGCACACCCGCCATTCCGGTGAATTATGAAATGAGGAAGAATGCGGACAGCTGGAAGGTTTTCGATATCTACATCGAAGGGGTCAGCATGGTGATGAATTATCGCGGCACGTTCGCCTCGCAAATCCAGGAGAGCGGGATCGACGGCCTGATCAAAACCCTGTCCGACAAGAATGCCAACGCGGCATTGCACAAGGCAGAGGCCAAGTGAGTTCATCGGACACAGCGCAAATCGCGGCGCAGGGCCGCCTGACCATAGAAACCGTCCCCGCATTGTTTGAAACAGGCTTGCAGCACCTCAGCCGCGGCGACTTGCAGGTAGATTTTTCCGGGGTTGAGGCGGTCGATTCCGCGGCGATCAGCATGTTGCTGGGCTGGAAACGGGCCGCGCAACGCGGCCAGCACGATTTGCGCGTGGTGGGCTGGCCTGCCGATCTGCTCAGTCTGGCGCGCTTGTACGGCGTGGATGAATTATTGCCGTTGCACGACGATTGATTTTCCCGCCCGACGGGCAGGCTGATCGGACAGGACGCGCACGGCAATAAATCCGGGATGGACGATATGCCGCTTGCGTCTTCGCGATAACACACTCCCCCCTGTCCCCGTACAACACGGCAAGCGATACACCGCATTGACGGCGGCGGCCGTTTGGTGATGATGTGCTGCAATGATAGAATCCGGCTCAATTATGGAATCCGGCGTTGTCGAACCTGTGGTTACACTGAATACAACTGAGTCGCCGGAGATACGCCCGGTCAAACGCGTGCTGGTTCCCCTTTATTCACAGACCGGACAATTGGCGGAAATCACCAGGCGCATCATCGAACCGCTGCAAAGCGACCCGGCGATTTCAGTACATGTCGAGCTGCTGCGCCCCGAGCATCCCTATCCGTTCCCGTGGACATTTTTCCGTTTTCTGGATGCTTTTCCGGAATCGGCACATCTGGTGCCGCCGTCCCTGCAACCGCTCTCGCTGTCCGGTGATGAAGAGTTTGATCTGGTCATCCTGCCCTACCAGGTCTGGTTTCTGGCGCCTTCCCTTCCGGTCACGGCCTTTCTGAGACACCCGGTCGCTGCTCGCATGCTGGCGGGCAAACCCGTGGTGACGGTGATTGCGTGCCGCAATATGTGGATGCTGGCGCAGGAGAAAATGAAAGCGTTGCTCGGCGATTGCGGAGCGCGTTTGCTGGACAACGTGGTATTGGTCGATCCCAGCCCGACCATGGCGAGCCTGCTGACCACGCCGTTATGGATGTGGACCGGCAGGCGGCAGGTGCTCAAGGCGCTGCCGCCGGCGGGCGTAACCGGGCAGGCCATACAGCAGGCGCGGCGTTTTGGTCTGGCTTTGCGCGACGCGCTGGCAAAGAATCAGGAGCAAGGCAATGCTCCCTTGCTGTCCGGCCTGAAGGCTGTGGATTCCGACCCGCATCTGCTGCCCAGCGAAAAGGCCGCGACACGGAGCTTTTTCCTATGGGGTAAACTGCTGCGCAGTGTCGGCGGGCCGGGACAAAAGCGCCGCCGCCCCTTTCTGGTTTTATACGTGATTTTTTTGATTACCCTGATCTTGACCGTGGTGCCGTTAAGCCTGCTGATACAGGCACTGCTGCGGCCATTGATGCACAGGCGTTTTGCGGCATTGAAGCGGCAGTTCGATGCGCCATCGGGTTCGGGTACCGAGAGGATGAGTTTGTATGGGAATTGATGTATTTCTGACCAGGACCTCATCCTTCTTGCCGCTGGAAGCAGTGGGCAATGACGAGATCGAGAACGTGCTGGGCATGGTCGGCGGGCGCCCGTCCAGGGCGCGCCGCATCGTGCTGCGCAGCAATGGCATCCTCAGCCGCCACTATGCGCTGGACCGCGTCACCGGAGAACCGGTGATGAGCAACGCCGAGATGGCGGCGCAGGCGGTGCGCGCGCTGGGCGAGTTGAGCGGGATAGGCTGCCTTGCCGCAGCCACCTCGCATCCCGACCAGTTGCTGCCGGGGCACGGGGTGATGGTGCACGGCGAACTCGGTTGGCCGCGCCTTGAAGTCGTGTCGCTATCGGGCGTGTGTGTGGCGGGTGCCGCGGCGTTCAAGCACGCGTGGCTGTCCGTGAGCGCGGGCGATACCGCACGCGCGGTGGCGGTTGCGTCCGAGATGCCCTCGCCGATGCTGCGCGGGCGCAATTACCAGGCCGAATCCGAACACAGAGTGCGCGAGCTGGAAGAAAGTCCGGAGATCGCATTCGAAAAGGATTTCCTGCGCTGGATGCTGTCCGATGGCGCGGGTGCGGTATTGCTGGAGAACCAGCCCAGCGGACCGCTCAGCCTGAAAGTGAAGTGGGTGGAACTGTCGTCTGCGGCCCATGAACTGCCGACCTGCATGTACGCGGGCGCGGAAAAAAACCCCGACCAGTCGCTCACCGGCTGGCAATGTTTTACCCCGGAAGAATGGGCGAACAAATCCATCTTCGTGGTCAAACAGGACGTGCGCCTGCTCAATGAACATGTCATACGCGCCACATTGATCGACCCGCTGAAAATACTGTCTGACAAACACAATCTGGGCGCGCAACGCATAGACTGGTTCCTGCCGCACATCTCGTCCAATTATTTTGCCGAGCCGGTTGCCGCCGGCGTGGCCGCAGCCGGGCTGGATATTCCCCGCGAGAACTGGTTCACCAACCTGACCGGGAAGGGCAACACCGGTTCGGCCTCGCCCTACATCATGCTGGATGAGCTGTTCCGTTCCGGGCGCATCAGGAAAGGGCACAAGTTGCTGATGTACATACCGGAAAGCGGGCGCTTCTCCAGCGGCTTCATTTTCATGGAGGCGGTCTGATGGATGTGGATGCCGTCCCCCAGGAAGGCAACCGGACGCTCGGGGGGCACCGCAAGGCGTTGTATGCCAGAGACGCGGACGGGCGCATGGTGCTGGTGCCCTCGCGCGGCGGCGAGGTGGACGAGACGGTGACGGTTCAGGCCATCGCCCGGATGAACGCGCTGGCGGACGACGCCAGGGCGCGCGCGCTTGCCGGAATAACCGCGCCGCTGGAATACTGGATGTGCGCCAAACGCATGGATGTGCCGCTGCTGTCGCAGGTCACCGGGATCTGGCAATGGCGCATCCGCCGCCACTTCCGTCCCGAAAAATTCGCCCGCCTGCCGCAGCATATCCTGGAACGATACGCCGACGCGCTGGGCATCAGCGCCGGGCAATTGCGCCAGCTGCCATGAACATGATCAACGAACAATTCCGGCATCGCCATGCGGCACATTGCGAGAGCGGGGTCGCCGCCGCGCTGATGTCACACCACGGCGCGGCGATTTCCGAGGCGATGGCCTTCGGCCTGTCATCGGCGCTGTCATTCGCCTACCTGCCTTTCGTCAAGCTTACCGGTTTTCCGCTGATCGCCTATCGCATGCCGCCCAGGTTCATCCTGCGGGGCATGGCCAAGCCGTTCCGGACACGCTTCCGCTTTGAAACTTTCCGCGATCCGGCGGCGGGGATGCGGCGCCTGGATGAATTACTGGCACAGGGCAAGGTGGTCGGACTGCAAACTTCGGTGTTCTGGCTGCCCTACTTTCCCGAGGACATGCGCTTTCATTTCAACGCGCACAACCTGCTGGTGTACGGCAAGCAGGGCGACGAATATCTGATCAGCGACCCGGTCGCCGAGGAGCCGCAGCGCTGCGCCGCCGCAGACTTGCAGCGCGCGCGTTTCGCCAAGGGCGTGCTGGCGCCGAAAGGCCTGCTGTATTACCCGGAAACCGTAGGCAATACCGAAGTCACGCCCGACGCGGTCCGCAAGGCGATCCGGAAAACCGCGCGCATCATGCTCGGGCCTATCCCGCTGGTCGGCGTGCGCGGCATGCGCATGCTGGCCGGCAAGGTGGCGAGGCTGAAGCCCGATGAGTATGGCCTCAACTACGTCGGCCACATCGTGCGCATGCAGGAGGAGATCGGCACCGGCGGCGCGGGTTTCCGTTTCCTGTACGCCTCCTTCCTGCAGGAGGCGGCCGACATCGCCGGGCTGCCGGAATTGCGCGCGCTGGCCGAGCGCATGAACGAGATCGGCGACGGCTGGCGCGCATTCGGCCTGAAGGCGGTGCGCATGATCAAGGGCCGCGAAGCATTCGACCCGGCGCTGCTGGCCGGCATGCTGCGCGGGCAGGCCGAAAATGAGGCCGAATTTTTCAGGGCGCTGAAGCGCGCCGTGGCCTGATGCTGGCAATCAGGGACTTATCCTTCCGCTATCCGGGCGCGGACAAACCCGCGCTGGAGGGTGTGTCGCTCGATGCGGCGCGCGGGCGGATACTCGGACTGCTGGGGCCGAACGGCGCGGGCAAGACCACCCTCATCTCGCACTTGTCCGGCCTGTTGCCGGTGCAGCACGGCGACATCGCCATAGACGGTCAGCCGCTTGCGGTCATCCGCCGCAACACGCCCGCGCGCATCGCGGTGGCTCCGCAGGATTATGCGTTCTATCCGATGCTGACGGTTCTGGAAAACCTGGCGTGCTTTGCCTCGGCGGGCGGGCTGGGCGGCTCGCGCAAGTTGCAGCGCATCGCCGCATGCCTGGCTTTCGCGCAGCTGGAGCGCTTTGCGAAGACGCGCGCGGAAAGGCTTTCCGGCGGTTTGAAACGCCGCTTGAATCTGGCCATCGCGCTGCTGCCGGAACCGGAGATTATTCTGCTCGACGAACCCACCGTCGGCGTCGATCCGCAATCGCGCGCTTTCCTGCTCGATGCGGTCAAGACACTCGCACGGAACGGGGCGGCCATCATTTACACTTCGCATTACATGGAAGAGATCGAGGCGATCGCCGACCGCGTGGTCATCATCGACGACGGCACGGTGCTGCGCGACGGCACGCTGGACGAGTTGCTGGGCGGCGTCATCGTCCAGGTTCGCCTCGGCGTGGCGGGCTTAAGCGACACAGCGCTGAACGCGCTGCTGGATTGTTTCGGCACGGTGGCGCAAGCCGGCGGGGATAGTCTGGTGACCCTTGCCGCCGGGCAAACGCCCGTCGCGCTGCTGGCCGCGGTGGAAGCTGCGGGCGGACGGATCCGCCATGCCGAGTTCGGTCGCGGCAATCTGGAACAGCTCTTTATGACGCTGACGCGCCGCCCGTTGCGGGACTGACCATGCTGATCGCCCTGATCAAAAAAGAACTGCTGGCCCTGATACGCGACGTGCATGGCATGGCCGCGCTGTTCCTGATGCCTGCGCTGTTCATCATCATCATGTCGCTCGCGCTGAAAGATGTCTACGACCCGCCGGTCAAGGCCCTGCCCTATGCGATTGAAAACCGCGACAGCGGAACCATGGCCGACACGCTGGTGAACGAGTGGGAGAAGCGCCATGGCAAGGCGCAGCCGGATAGCACAAACTGGCCGAACAAGGTGCAGAGCGGAAAATTGAGCTATGCACTGGTCATCGAAAAAGGTTTTTCAGCTGCGCTGGCGAGCCGGCCAATGGACAGCGGGATACGGCTCAAGCTGGTTACCGATCCCGGCCTGGAGGGCGGCGTGTTCGCGGCGAACAAGGCGGAGCTGGTGATGATCGCCAGCGAGATGCGCGCCCGCGCGCTGTTGACCGCGAGCCGCATGGCACAGGGAGCGCCGCGCGGCAGACCGTCCGCCGCAGACAGGATTCCCAATGACGATGTGACGGTCTCCGCGCAGACGCTGGTCGACGCCGAACGTCTGGCCGCCGGATCGCGCCCCACCGCCGTGCAGCAGAATGTCCCGGCCTGGCTGGTGTTCGGCATGTTCTTTGTGGTCGCTTCGCTGTCCAATCTGTTTCTGCAGGAACGGCAATGCGGCGCGCTGGCCAGACTGGCCAGTCTGGGCGTGCCGGTCAGCATGATGCTCTGGTCCAAAGCCCTGCCCTATCTCGTGATCAACGGACTGCAAGCCACGCTGATGCTGGCGGTGGGCGTGTGGCTGATGCCGCTGCTGGGCGGGGACGCGCTGTCGCTGGCGGGCATACATTCGGGCGCGCTGCTGCTGGTGCTGCTGGGCGTGAGCATGGCGGCGATCGGTCTTGCGCTCGCGCTGGCAAGCCTGGTGCGCACCCAGGCGCAGGCGGCCACGATAGGGCCGGTAGTCAACATCCTGATGGCCGCGATCGGCGGCGTAATGGTGCCCAAGTTTGTGATGCCCGACGTGATGCAACGCATCGCGGAATTTTCGCCGATGAACTGGGGGCTGGAGGGCATGCTCGCGGTATTGCTGCGCGGCAGCGATATCGGCGGCGTGCTGCTGCCTGCCGCCAAGCTGATGGGCTTTGCCGCGCTGATGATCGTCATTGCCGTGCTGTTATTCCGCCGCAGGGTCGGTTGATGAGCAACAATCCCGAAGCGTTCAGGACCGAACTGAAAAACATGATCCTCGAAGCCGTCGAGAAGGCCGCGCCGCCGGGCGGCCTGTCCGACGACGAAACGTTGTTTGGCCCGGAGGCCAGGCTGATGCTGGACTCACTCGACGCATTGCAGATCTCGATGGAAATCCAGAAGCGCTACGGGGTGCGCATGCCCGACAGCAAGGAAACCCGGCGCGCCCTGGTCAGCGTTGCCCATCTCGCCGAATACCTGGCCGCACGCCGAAAATGAGGCCGGTTTATTTGCGCGGGCGTAGCCTGATCTCGGCGCTGGGCGAGAATCTGCCGCAGGCGCTCACGACGCTTGCCGCCGGAGGCGTTGCACCGCAGCGCGTGCTTTTGCCGGGCGGGACGGACTGGCCCTGCTACACCATCGATCACCCCGAACAGGACTGGCGCAAACGCGCGCAACAACTGCTTTGCTCGGCAGCTGAAGAATCGGGGTTGTCGTCAACCCGCCATGCGCCGCTGTTTATCGCATCTTCCTCGCTGGGCATAGGCGCGATTGAAATCGATGGGGATTGCTCTGGAGACAGCCTTGAATTTTCCGATGCAGTCGCCGCATGGTTGAATTGGGAAGGTCCGGTATATGTTGTTTCCAGCGCCTGCACCTCATCGCTGCAAGCGCTGCTGATGGCTTACAGGTTGATCGGTTCCGGGGCGGTGGACGATGCCGTGGTGCTGGGCATCGAGCTGCCCAACCGGTTTTCGATCTCGGGTTTTGCGGCGATGCAATTGCTGACACATAAACAACCCGAACCGCTAGGCGCGGATCGTGACGGGATCACGCTGGGCGAGGCGGTCGCGGTGCTGCGCTTATCCGGCCGCCCGGCACGCTGGCGCGTGTGCGGCGGCAGCAACATCGTCGACGGCCGCGATCCGACCGGCGCGATCCCGCAGACCGTTGCGCGCATGTGCGTACAGGCGCTGGCCGACAGCGGACTCAAACCGGCCGACATCGGCCTGATCAAATTGCAGGCGGCGGGCAGCCCGATGAACGATGCGAACGAATTGTCCGGCATGGCGCAGGTCTTCGACACGATGCCGCCGCTGGTCACATTCAAGGCGGCGACAGGACACACGCTGGGCGCATCGGGCGCGGCGGAGATCGCATTGCTGACCGCGTGTCTGGAAACCGGTATCTGGCCGCAGCCCGACTATCCGCCTGATCGCGAACTCAGCCACGCATTGGCGCAAAGCAAACCGCCAGCGCCGCGCTACGTTCTGGCGGACATACTCGGCTTCGGCGGCGGGTATGCCGCCGTGATACTGGAAGATACAGCGGCACGCTGAAAGATGGCATATGTGAATAACAGCACCTGGCAAATCACCGGCAGAACACGCCACGGCGACCTGCCCGACGATTGGCGCGAACGGCTCGCCGCCCGCCTCGGGCAACGTCCCCGCCGCATCGGCATGCTCGCCGAACTCGCGCTCTACGGCGCGCTCGATTGTCTGGATGCCGCGCAGGAATCCGCGCTGCCCGAAGATGTCGTGCTGCGCTTGTGCAGCCTGCGCGGCGCCGTCACTGCAATAGGCCAGGTGCTGGAGCAGAACCGGCAAGACCTGCCGATGCCGTTCAGCTTTTTGCAGAGCCAGACCGGCCAGCTATTGCCGGCGCTGGCGTCGGCATTGAACTGGCAGGGCGATGCCGGCATCGTGATGGCGCGCGACCCGGCGAGCCTGGCGCTGCTGGCCGCGCAGCAGGCCGGGCCGGACGGCATGCTGCTGGGCTGGGTCGAAGAAGCGCCCCGCCGCAGCGATTGGCTGCGCCTTGCGCGCTGTGATGCGCCGCCTACAAACTTCGTCGCGGCGAACAGTTTCGCGGAAATGATTTCACCGGACACGCGCTACTGGCGGCTGGGAAATGCGGGAATGGAGATTGCACGCGGGCAAACTTAATGAATGCCGAATCAGTTCACCCTGCGCAACTCGAATCCCGAGAACACCAGACGCCGTTCCGATTGGTCGCGGATCATGCGGATGGTTTCTCCCCTGCCCGAGCCCAGCCCGGAAATGACCGCTTCGTTTTCGGAGATCGGGTTGATGCCCACCCTGAGCACAAAGTTCGGCATTTCGGCAAAGGTGCATTCGCCGATAAACATGCCGTCCTCGTTGCGCAGCGAGATGTTGCCGGGCACCGGGCCGTCGCTGCGGGTGATCAGCTCGTACTTGCCGACATAATCCGTCAGCCATTGCTGTGTCGCGGCTTTCTGCAATTTCTCCCCGAAGATGGTCGTCTCGTTGCCGATCTTGCCCACCAGTACATCCCGACCGGCGACCCGCCCCTGGGTCAGGCGCAACTCGTCCAGCGCGCTGACGCTGACCGGGATCAATCCCATCAGTTTGTATTTGATTCCCAGCCAGCCGTCGCCCTGCGGGGGCAATTCAAACGTGTGCCCCATGACTTCGGCATTCAGGTCGCCGGATCGGTTGCTCACCTTGACCAGCCCGACCACGGTGTCGAAATAACCGGTGTAGGCGTCTATCATTTGCGGAGAAAGCCGCGTGGGCGGCAGCGCGTCCCTGGGACTTTCTGCCGGCGGTGCGATGCCGGATTTTGCTTCCAGCATCACTTTCAGCGCCTCGGCTGCGATCTTGTTCACCGCGCCGATCGAACTGGCGGAATTCGATGCCACGATGACGCCGAGCCTGTGCTCCGGCAGCGTCAGCATCAGGCTGTGGAAGTCCAGCAGCGAGCCGCCGTGACCGGCCACCACGCCGCCGTTCCTGACATCGAACCCGCTGAGCATCCAGCCCAGTCCCATGCGGAAATTAAGGTCGAGCGGCACCGAGGCGTTCTGCGGGCGCAACATTTCGCGCAACGTTTCCGGCTCGAGGATTTGCCGGTCGCCTGCGCGACCGCCGGCAAATACCATTTTCATGAAGCGGGCCAGGTCATCCACATTGGATACCAGACCGCCGGAGGGCAGGTCGCGCAACGGCAGGGGCCTGGACAGTTTGCCCGCGTTGTAGCCATTGAGCGCAGGCTGCGAGGCGAAATAAGTATTGCGCATCCCTAGGGGCTCGAATAAGGATTGCTTCATGTAACTGCTGTAGTCCTGCCCGCTGGTCTGTTCTATCGCGGCTCCCAGCAAGGTCATGCCGAGATTGGAATAGGCGAAAATGAAATTGGGCGGATAGGCGGCGTACTCGTCCCTGGTGTCGGCGACCAGTGTGGAGATGGGCTTGGGGTTGTTGTCCGTCATGCCCTTGAGATAATTCGAGGGCAGGCCGGAATGGTGGGTCATGATGTTGCGCGGCGTGACCGCTCCGTTGCTGTCGAATCGCGACTTGATCGCAAACTCGGGCAGGTAGCGGGACAACGGCTGGTCGATATCGATCTGCCCGTGTTCTGCCATCTGCATCGCCGCCGAGGCGGTCATGATCTTGGCGATGGAACCCATGCGATAGGGGGTCTGCGGGGTGGCGGGCACTCTTTTTTCCGCATCGCTATAGCCGAAGCCGGACGACCACACCACCCTCTGGTCGTCCACCAGTGCGATGCTCAGTCCCGTGACATCGTTGTCATCCATTTCCTTTTCGATCAGCCAGGTCAGATAACGCTGCGTATAGGCGTAATCCCCGCGCGGCAAATCCGCCGGCTTGATCGGAGCCGTGGAGGAACAGGCCGACAGGAGTGTTGCAGTCAGAACGAGTGGAATAAAGCGCTGGGACATGGGAATAAAAAGCATTTTGCGTGCATAGGGACAACGGTTTGGATTTTACCACGCAGGAATTTTATCGAGTCATGGAAGCGACCGGTGGGCAGGGACCGGTCGTCTGAGACAGCGTGGCGGATGCGTCTACCGGGCCACGCTTACGCTGTTATCAATCCGGCCCCCAAGCGTTGGAAATGCCGGATTAAAACTTGATCACGCCGCCGACATACGACAACAGGGCGCCTGATCTGGAGCTGTCCTTGTCGCCCACCGGATAGAGATCCCATCCGACACGAATGCCAAACATTGGGTTGAAATTGAACTGGCCGTAAAAGCCGAGCTTCATGCCTGTGCTGTTTGCGGTCAAAGGAAAAGCCGCGACATAACCGGGCTTCATGGTTGCCGTCAGTGTGCTTCTGGCGATACCCAGTTTGCCGCCCAGCGAGAATTTCTCATTGAACCTGTGAAAATAGACCCCGCTTACCGCAACGGCTCTGCCCTTGACTGTCCGGCTATTGATTTCAAAACCGCCCAGATTGTTGACTTCCATCTCGGCGGCAAAATGCCGGTTGATCTCGTAACCCGCCAACAATCCGAATCCGGTTTGCATGTCATTGGTCATGGTCCCGTTGCCATAGCCCCCGCCTGTGCTTGAAGAACCGTTGCTCGGGTAGGCATATAAAACTTGCCCCAGCTTGATGGATGCATACAAGTCGGACGCGATTGCGGGTGCTGCCATCAACGAACAAAAAAGTGCGGCGATTGAAATTTTTTTCATGCTTTACTCCACTAGTAGCGATATAGCGACTGGCAAGCCGCTTATCTGATCAAAACGATTCTCGTTTTCTGCTTCCTGACAATATCGAAAAGTACGCCAGAGTCAGGGACCGGAAATATGCCACGCGCTTAACACGTTCCCGGCAGGAACCACCAAATACCCTTCACCCGCACCGAAGCCTGTAAGCGGTTGAGAAACATTATGTTCATCAGGTGCCGCAATTGCGGCACCTGCGGTTCCGCTCCAAATCTGCACACCAGTAACCGCATTAACGGCATAAACATTGCCGGAACTGGAGCCAACCACAACAACTTGGTCGATGACAATAGGCGCGGAGACAAGCAGGCCGTCACCCGTAAAGCTCCAAAGGACGTTATGTGTAACCAAATCGATAGCCTGTAGCGTTCCGGCACTCTGGAAGAAACCTGCTTGTGCAGAAAAAGCAGGGATCGGGGTCCACAAATCGGTATTGAAAGTGCCAGTCTGCGTTCCTGTCGCAGCATCGAAAATCAGCCCCGTTGGATTTGACGAGTCCCTCATATACAGCAGGCCATTGGCATAGGGCGATGTCCTGCCACCGCCTCCAGAACAACCTCCCAAATAATGCCAAAGGGTTGCCCCGGAGAACGGGTTGAACTTGTAAGCTTGGCAAGGATAGGTAACAAAGACCCCGTCGCTGGATACCGAAGGCGAGCTCTTCCCACCGCCAGCTACCTGAGCAGTCCATAATATGTTGCCGTTCGATTCATCAATTGCATAAAGCCTCCCATAAGATTGAGCTCCCACGTAAACTATGCCGTTGACTGCAGTTGGTGGTGCATCAATCCAGTATGCAGGTAACTGTATACTCCAGCCTGCTTGGCCCGTAGCCGCATCGAAGGATTTCAGCAGACCATTAAAATTGACTACAAACACCTTGCCATGATCGTAGGCAAGTCCGGACCATAAGTAGGTTCCCGGAATCGCCACAGGCCCCCATGCAACAACGCCGGTGAGTTTATCGAGTGCATACAACTCCGTACCGTAACCTGCTCCCAATCCTGCTGTAGTGACGAACACTTTTCCCCCTGCGATCAGCGGATACGAAACCGCACCATTGAGTGTGACGGACCAGGTCGGCGTAGCCGGGAAAGTAATAGGCGCACCCAAAGTTACATACCCTGAGTGAGCGTAGTCATTTTGGTATGCAACCGATTGGTTCAGGGGCGGTGGCGGTGACGGAGTCAGCGTAAACGTAGTAAATGTCCAAGAACAATTTGTCGACATCGCGTTGCCTGCCAGATCCTTAATGCCGGTAGAAACCATAGCCGTGTAAAGCGTGCTGTGGACTAATGGTACTGAAGGTGTAAATGTTGCGGTTGTACCGCTGTACGTCACCGATCCAGAAACGGGCGTTGCGCCATTCATCAAGGTAAAGTTTGCCGCCGAGACAGTTGCAGGGTTCATCGCCTCACTGAAAGTGGCTGAGACGGCCGTATTGAAGGAAACAGACAATGCCGCGCCCGCCGGGCTAGTCGATAAAATAGTGGGCGGCGTAAGATCAGGAACCGCGGTCGTAAACGACCATGTGTAACTCGAACTTATCGCATTATTCGCCAGGTCCTTAGTGCCTGTTGTGATCGTGGCTGTATAAAGTGTGCCGCCGGCCAATAGTGTTGAGGGTGTAAATGTCGCGGTTGTGCTTGTATACGTTACAGTACCAGCAACCGGTGTTGTGCCATTCAGCAAAGTAAACGTAGCTGATGTAACGGTTGCAGGGTCCAGGGCTTCGCTGAATGTAGCGTTAATGGCGGCATTTGTAGCAACCGCAGATGCGGCATCAATCGGGCTGGTAGATGAAACGGCAGGTGGTATTAAATCAGGTGGAGCAGTCGTAAATGTCGACGAATAATTCGAGCCCATCGAATTATTCGCGAAGTCCCTAACTCCTGTAGTGATCGTAACAGCGTATGTAGTGCCAGACGCCAGCGGAGTTGATGGCGTGAATGTCGCGGTCGTGCCGCTGTACGTGACCGTACCCATAATGCCTGCAACAAGAAAGGTTGAGGTGTTTACTGTGGCGGGATCGACGGCTTCGCTGAACGTGGCAGTAATCGCGGAATTGCCGGGTACAATTGCGCCATTGGCCGGGGTCGTGGACAGGACTGTCGGCGCCCAGTAATCGGGGATATCCGATGCAACCGATGAATTTGAAGTGCTTCCGTCAGTGCAGGCAACAAGAACCATCGCGATAGAACAAACAATCATCGCCAAAGATAACTTATTCATGGCATATCCCCTGATTTGATTCTCGATGGTTTTATTTCGCATTCCCCTTCAGGGGGGAATTTTATAATTTGTACTCTCGGGCGAGGCATGAATGAATCTCACGCATGCCCGCTGTCCCGATACACCCGCAATAGCTGGACAAATTCTTCGCGATTATTTAACGGTGCTCTTCCTGGAGCAGGTTACAGAAACGATATGGATGGTGTCGTTGTCCGGCGCGGCGCTGATGGGTTCGATGGCGCACATTTGCCGGGCAGGCATGGTTTTGATGGCAACGCGGTAGTCGCTGCCATCGGGCAGGCGGATGCCGGGGAAAATGAAATTGCCGTTCTTCTCGATCGCGACATCGTGGGTTCCGTTGAGTTGCAGTCCCAATCCTTTGCCTGTAAGCCCGGCGACCTTGCCGCCTACGGCATAGCTGTTGGTGGTGCACGCAATGGTGACGTTGTTGACTGCCGCTCCGGCGATGCTGCCGTTACCCTGGCTGACCGTGCAAGTTTGTTTTACTGGCGCGGAGGGCGAGGCCTTGACGGTGACAGCGTAAGCGTTGCCTTTGTTTAAGGCTTTGGGAAAATTGAATTTGCCGCTGGCGCTGACCGCCAGATCGTCCGCGCCATTGAGCTGGAGCACCAGTCCTTTGCCGGCAAGCCCGGAGACCGTACCGCCGACGGTGAGCGCAACGGCGGGTGGCGGCGCTTTCTCTTTCTCATTGCAACCGCCCAGCCCGGCTATCATGGTCACGATCAATGCCGCACGCCCCGCCTGTATGAACTTTGCCATCTCCTGCTCCTTGTCGTTTGTGTCGCGGGCATCGGTTGAAGCCGGTACTTTTGGCGGCGGTACTTGCCCCGGGATAACGCCGCAATTCATGTCCGGCGGGATTGTACACAATTTATCCGGGCGGTTGGCTTTCCGCAGGCATCATGGGAACGACGCGATTTGCACATGGACCAGCTTGTTAGAGGAAGCGGGCAATCATTGCTGACTGATGCAAGTGACGGGTTCGTCAATGGTGTTTAAGGCTGAACGACAGCCAAACATCAAGCTTCCGATACCCCGGCCCGAGCGGGCGAAGCAATTTACCCATGCCGAATCAATGCGTGCGCGTCGGCGTGGTTGCCCATCATACCCAGACAAGGTAGAATTTCCGCCCTTTCGCTTTTGAATTTTGACGTGGTGACGTTGTGTCGCCATTTTCGGCTCAGATTGATTCTGATTCGGTGATTTGGGCTTTATAGTTTGAACTGGGGAACACGTGAGTAATTCTTCTTTGCCAATGCAACAAGGTTTGTATGATCCGCGCCAGGAGCGCGATGCTTGCGGGGTAGGCTTCGTCGCCAACATCAAGGGCAAGCAAAGCCACGACATGGTGCGCCAGGGTTTGCAGATACTGGAGAACCTGACCCATCGCGGTGCGGTGGGTGCCGATCCGCTGGCCGGCGACGGCGCGGGCATACTGATTCAGATACCGGACAAGTTTCTGCGCGAGGAGATGGGCTGGGGCAACATCCAGTTGCCGGCCGCCGGGGACTATGGCGTCGGCATGCTGTTTTTGCCGCGCTCCGAAAAAGCGCGCGCCGCATGCGAAAAGATCATCGCGGCCAAGATTGCAGCCGAGGGGCAAACACTCATAGGCTGGCGCGATGTGCCGGTAGACAACAGCGGGCTGGGTGTCAGCGTGAAGGCGGTCGAGCCTGTCGTGCGTCAGATATTTATCGCGCGCGGCAAGCATTGCGCCGATGCAGATGCGTTCGAGCGCAAGCTGTTCGTGATCCGCAAGACCATGGAGCATGCGATACGCGCGCTGCCGGACAATCAGGGGAAGGGGTTTTATTGCCCTTCGCTGTCCTGCCGCACCATCGTTTACAAGGGCATGCTGCTGGCCGATCAGGTCGGCAAGTATTACCTCGATTTGCAGGACCCGCGCGTGGTCAGCGCATTGGCGCTGGTGCACCAGCGTTTTTCGACCAACACCTTCCCGACCTGGGATCTGGCACACCCGTTCCGCATGATCGCGCACAACGGTGAAATCAATACCGTGCGCGGCAACGTGAACTGGATGGCGGCGCGCCATGCGGTGATGTCTTCCAAACTGCTAGGCAAAGACCTCGACAAGCTGTGGCCGCTGATCACCGAAGGCCAGTCCGACTCGGCCTGTTTCGACAACGCGCTGGAACTGCTGGTGGCGGGCGGTTACTCGCTGCCGCACGCGATGATGCTGCTGATCCCCGAAGCCTGGGCGGGCAACCCGCTGATGGACGAGGAACGCCGCGCGTTCTACGAATACCACGCCGCGCTGATGGAGCCGTGGGACGGCCCCGCCGCCGTGGCTTTCACCGACGGGCGCATGATAGGCGCGACGCTGGACCGCAACGGCCTGCGCCCGGCGCGTTACCTGATCACCGACGACGACATGGTGCTGATGGCTTCCGAGATGGGCGTGCTGGACATTCCGCAGCACAAGATCGTCAAGAAGTGGCGCTTGCAGCCGGGCAAGATGTTCCTGATCGACATGCAGGCCGGGCGCATCGTCGATGATGCCGAACTGAAGAAGCAGCTCGCGACCGCGAAACCGTATCGCCAGTGGGTCGATCAATCGCGCTATTTCCTCGGCGACCTGCCCGCTGCCAAGAGCGCGACCAAATTGAACGCGACGCTGCTCGATACGCAGCAGGCGTTTGGTTACACGCAGGAAGACCTGAAGTTCATACTGGCCCCCATGGTCAATGCGGGCGAGGAACCGACCGGCTCAATGGGCACGGATGCCGCATTGCCGGTGCTGTCCAACAAGAACCGTTCGTTCTACGACTATTTCCAGCAGCTGTTCGCGCAGGTGACCAACCCGCCTATCGACCCGATCCGCGAAGAGATCGTGATGTCGCTGACCTCGTTCATCGGCCCCAAACCCAACCTGCTCGGCATCGACGAGACCGATCCGCCGCTGCGGCTGGAAGTGCACCAGCCGGTGCTGTCGAACGACGACATTGCCAAGTTGCGCGATATCGCCAAATTGACGAAGAACCAATACAAGTCGCTGGTGCTGGACATCAGCTATCCGGCCAAGCAGGGTGCGGCAGGGTGCGACAAGGCGCTGAAAGCATTGTGCGCGGCGGCTGACAAGGCCGTTGAGGGCGGTTACAACGTGCTGATCCTGTCGGATCGCGCGATGTCCGCTGAACGTGCAGCCATCCCCGCCCTGCTGGCTTGCGCTGCGGTCCATCATCATCTGGTCGGCGCGGGGCTGCGCACCAGCACCGGCTTGGTCATAGATACCGGCTCGGCACGCGAAGTGCATCACTTCGCCCTGCTCGCCGGCTACGGCGCGGAAGCGGTCTGTCCGTGGCTGGCTTATGAAACCATCATGGCGATGAAGTTGCCCGCGAACGTGGACGCCAAGGAAGCCAAGAAGCGCTACATCAAGGCGATCAACAAAGGCCTGATGAAGGTGATGTCCAAGATGGGCATCTCCACTTACCAGTCTTATTGCGGCGCGCAGATTTTTGAAGCCATCGGCCTGAATGCGGAATTCGTCGCCAAATATTTCACCGGCACAGCGACACAGATCGAAGGCATAGGCATGAAGGAAGTCGCCGAGGAAGCCGTGCGCACCCATCGCAATGCGTTCGGCGCCGACCCGGTGCTGGCCAATGCGCTGGAAGCGGGCGGCGAGTACGCTTACCGTGTGCGCGGCGAAGAGCACATGTGGACTCCGGACTCCATCGCCAAGTTGCAGAACGCGACGCGCACCAACAATGCCGCGACCTATAAGGAATACGCGAAGCTGATCAACGAGCAGAGTGCCAAACTGAAAACACTGCGCGGACTGTTCGACATCAAACCGGTGGGCAAGGCTGTGCCGCTGGACGAAGTGGAACCGGCGAAGGAGATCGTCAAACGTTTCGCCACCGGCGCGATGTCGCTGGGCTCCATTTCGACCGAGGCGCACACCACGCTGGCGATCGCGATGAACCGTATCGGCGGCAAGTCCAACACCGGCGAAGGCGGCGAAGACGCGGCGCGCTTCAGGACCCTCAAGGGCGGCGAGATGCTGTCCGACATCATTGGCAAAAAGCGTATCGAATCCGACCGCGAAATGAAAGCGGGCGATTCCTTGCGTTCGAAGATCAAGCAGGTGGCCTCGGGACGTTTCGGCGTGACCGCCGAATATCTCGCCAGCGCCGACCAGATTCAGATCAAGATGGCGCAGGGCGCGAAGCCCGGCGAAGGCGGCCAGTTGCCTGGCGGCAAGGTGTCGGAATACATCGGCAAGCTGCGCTTCTCGGTGCCCGGCGTCGGGCTGATCTCGCCGCCGCCGCATCACGACATCTATTCGATCGAAGATCTGGCGCAGCTGATCCATGACCTGAAAAATTCCAACCCGACCGCGTCGGTTTCGGTGAAGCTGGTTTCCGAGGTGGGCGTCGGCACGGTGGCCGCCGGTGTGGCCAAGGCCAAGGCCGACCACATCGTGGTATCCGGCTTCGACGGCGGCACCGGCGCATCGCCGATCTCCTCGATCAAACACGCGGGTACGCCTTGGGAATTGGGCCTGGCCGAAGCTCAGCAGACGCTGGTGCTGAACCAGTTGCGCGGCCGTATCGCGTTGCAGGTGGACGGCCAGATCAAGACCGGCCGCGACGTGCTGATCGGCGCGCTGCTGGGCGCGGACGAATTCGGTTTTGCGACCGCACCGCTGGTGGTCGAGGGCTGCATCATGATGCGCAAGTGCCATCTCAACACCTGCCCGGTCGGCGTCGCGACACAGGATCCCGAGTTGCGCAAGAAATTCACCGGCCAGCCGGAGCACGTGGTGAATTATTTCTTCTTCGTCGCCGAAGAAGTGCGCGAGCTGATGGCTCATATGGGCGTGCGCAAGTTCGACGACCTGATCGGACGCAGCGATCTGCTCGACGTGAAGCACGGCATCGCGCACTGGAAGGCGCAGGGACTGGACTTCTCCAAGGTGTTCCATCAGCCCGCCGTCGCGGCCAGCGTGGCGCGCCGCCATGCCGAAACGCAGGACCACGAACTGGACAAAGCACTCGACAATAAGCTGGTTGTGCAGGCGCAGAACGCGCTGAACAACAAGCAGGCCGTGACGCTGGAAAGCCGCATAGCCAACGTCAACCGCACGGTCGGCACTATGCTGTCGCATGAAGTCGCGAAGCGTTACGGCCAGACCGGTCTGCCTGCCGACACGATCAACGTGAAATTCACCGGCACGGCGGGGCAAAGCTTCGGCGCGTTCCTGTCGCCCGGCATCTCGTTCGAGCTGCGCGGCGAAGGCAACGACTACGTCGGCAAGGGCCTGTGCGGCGGACGTATCGCGATCATGCCGCCCGCCGACGCCAAGCTGGTCACGCACGAGAACATCATCGTCGGCAACACCGTGCTATACGGCGCAACTTCCGGCGAGTGTTATTTCAGCGGCGTAGCGGGCGAACGCTTCGCGGTGCGCAACTCCGGCGCGATCGCCGTCGTGGAAGGCCTGGGCGACCACGGTTGCGAATACATGACCGGCGGCATGGTGATCGTGCTGGGGCAGACCGGGCGCAATTTCGCGGCGGGCATGTCCGGCGGTGTGGCCTATGTGCTGGATGAAGACGGCGGTTTCGAGAAGCGCTGCAATCTGTCGATGGTGGCGCTCGAAGCTGTTCCCGCCGAGGCCGAAGCCAGCGAGACCGGCGAAGTGGAATCGCATGGCCGCGTGCATTTCAATCATCTCGACAAGGCGGACGAATTCGCCTTGCGCGAACAGATCGAAAAACATCTGCGTTACACCAGCAGTCCCCGCGCCAAACAGATTCTGGACAATTGGACCCAGTACCTGCCAAGGTTCACCAAGGTGATGCCGACCGAATATCGGCGCGCCCTGCAGGAGATTGCGGCGGCACAGGCAAAACAGAAGGAGGCCGCATAATGGGCAAACCAACCGGTTTCATGGAGTTCATGCGCATCAACGAAGCCAGCCTGCCCGTGGCGGACAGGCGCAAGAACTACCGTGAGTTCGTGCTGCATCTGAATGACGAGCAGGCCAAGATTCAGGGGGCGCGCTGCATGGATTGCGGCATTCCTTTTTGCACTTCGGGCTGTCCGGTCAACAACATCATCCCGGACTGGAACGATCTGGTGTATCGCGGCAACTGGCGCGAGGCGCTGGACGTGCTGCATTCCACCAACAACTTCCCCGAGATTACCGGACGCATCTGCCCCGCCCCCTGCGAGGCGGCGTGCACGCTGAACATCAACAACAACGCGGTGGGCATCAAGTCCATCGAGCACGCGATCATCGACAAGGCCGGCGAGAACGGCTGGGTCGTGCCCCAGCCGCCGGAAAAAAAGACCGGCAAGAAGGTCGCCGTGGTCGGCTCCGGCCCCGCGGGACTGGCCGCCGCACAGCAACTGGCGCGCGTCGGCCACAGCGTGACGGTGTTCGAGAAGAACAGCCGCATCGGCGGCCTGATGCGTTACGGCATCCCCGACTTCAAGCTCGACAAGCGCGTCATCGACTGGCGCATGGCGCAACTCGAAGCGGAAGGCGTGAAATTCCAGACCAACACCTTCATCGGCAAGGACGCGCCTGCCGGGGGCACGGCCAACGACGCGAAGAAGACCCTCAGCCCAGATGAACTGCTGAAGAAATTCGACGCGGTGGTCCTGGCCGGCGGCGCGGAGTTCCCGCGCGATCTTCCTGTTCCAGGCCGCGATCTGAACGGCGTGCACTACGCGCTGGAGTTCCTGATCCCACAGAACAAGGAAGTGGCGGGCGACGGCAAAAATCCGATTGATGCCAGGGGCAAACACGTGGTTGTGATAGGCGGGGGCGATACCGGCTCGGATTGCGTGGGCACCTCGAACCGCCACGGCGCGCTGTCCGTTACCCAGTTCGAGGTGATGCCGCGCCCGCCGGAAAAAGAGAACAGGTCGCTGGTATGGCCAAACTGGCCGTTGAAGCTGCGCACCTCCAGCTCGCATGAGGAAGGCTGCGAGCGCGACTGGGCGATCGCCACCAAGGAGTTCGTCGGCAGCAACGGCAAGGTCGAAAAGCTGCGCGCGGTGCGCGTGGAATGGAAGGACGGCAAGATGGTCGAGATCGCCGGCAGCGAATTCGAGATGAAGGCCGATCTGGTATTGCTGGCGATGGGCTTCGTCAACCCCGAGCAGAAGGTGCTGGATGCCTTCGCTGTGGAAAAAGACGCGCGCGGCAACATCAAGGCCGACACCGAAAATTACCGCACCAGCAGGGACAAGGTGTTCGCGGCAGGCGACATGCGTCGCGGACAATCGCTGGTGGTATGGGCGATACGCGAAGGCCGCCAGTGCGCGCGCGCAGTAGATGAGTATCTGATGGGTAGTTCCGTTTTGCCTCGTTAAGCAGTCTTAGAATTTAATTCATAAAGAGAGAACCATGAACTTCAAACTGAAAAATGACACCTTCCTGCGTGCCCTGCTGCGTCAACCGACCGAATACACCCCGCTGTGGATGATGCGCCAAGCCGGCCGTTACCTGCCCGAATACCGCGAGACACGCAAACGCGCCGGCAGCTTCCTCGGCCTGTGCAAGAGCCCCGACTATGCTACCGAAGTCACGCTGCAACCGCTGGACCGTTTCCCGCTGGATGCCGCGATCCTGTTCTCGGATATTCTCACCGTGCCGGACGCAATGGGGCTGGGCCTGTATTTCTCCGAAGGCGAAGGCCCGAAGTTCGAACGTCCGCTGAAAACCGAGGCCGACATCAAGGCGCTGCGTGTGCCTGACATAGCCAAGGACCTGAAGTATGTGACCGACGCGGTATCGCAGATCCGCAAGGCGCTGGACGGCCGCGTGCCGCTGATCGGCTTCTCGGGCAGCCCGTTCACGCTGTCCTGCTACATGGTCGAGGGCGGCGGCAGCGACGACTACGCCAAGGTCAAGACGCTGATGTACAACGAACCCAAGCTGATGCACCACATACTCGAAGTGACCACCCAGGCAGTCATCAATTACCTGAATGCACAGATCGAAGCCGGGGCGCAGGCCGTGATGATTTTTGACTCGTGGGGCGGCGTGTTGTCCCATGCGGCATTCCACGAATTCTCGTTGGCCTACACGCATCGCATCGTGGATGGTTTGATCAAGGAAAAGGACGGCGTGAAGATTCCTTCCATCGTGTTCACCAAGGGCGGCGGCCTGTGGATCGAAAGCATTGCCAACACCGGCTGCGACGCGGTGGGGCTGGACTGGACCATGGACATCGGCATTGCCCGCCAGAAGGTCGGCCACAAGGTCGCGCTGCAGGGCAACATGGACCCGGCCGTGCTGTTCGCCTCGCCGGATGCGATCCGCACCGAAGTCGAGCGCATCCTCGGCAGCTACGGCTACGGCAGCGGCCATGTGTTCAACCTGGGTCACGGCATCTCGCAGCATTCCAACCCTGAGCACGCGGCAGCGCTGGTTCAGGCGGTGCATGAACTGAGCCGCAAGTACCACTAAGCCGGTTGCGTGGTTCAAACGGAAGCCGCAGGCACCTCCTGCGGCTTTTGCTTTTCTGCGACAATCGCAGCGTTTGTTTCCCCGAACGATGATGCCAATAATCCGCGTTGCCATTGATGTCCCGCTGCCCACCCTGTTCGATTACACGGTGGCGGATGGTATTGCGGTCGGGGCAGGTCAGCGCGTGATCCTGCCGTTCGGGCGGCGGCAGATGGTCGGTGTGGTGATGGAGTGCGTGTGCACAACCGATGTGCCGCCGGAACGCATCAAGCCCGTGATACAGGTGCTGCACGACAGCGCGCCGCTGTCGGCGGGGCTGCTCGACCTGCTGCGTTTTTGCAGCGACTATTACCGCTACCCGATCGGGCAGACGGTATTGTCCGCATTGCCCGTGCGGCTGCGTTCGGACAAACCGGTCATCAGCAAGCCGATCCTGAGTTACCGCCTGACTGACAACGGTGCGGCACTCGACCTCGAGTCATTCCCGAAGCGCAAAGTGGTGCAGCGGCGCATTCTGGCGAAGCTGGCCGAACAGCCGTGCAATCTGGCGCAGCTCAAGGCGTTGTCGGCGACGGCTGGCGCGCAACTTAAAGCGCTGGTGGCGGAGGGGTGGGTTGAGTGTGTGGCGCTCGGCGCTTCTACCCCCTCCCTAACCCTCCCCCTGCAAGGGGGAGGGAATAGAGTGCAGCACACATTCGACAATGCGCACATTCTCACCGGCGAGCAGCAGCAGGCGGTAGATGCGGTCACCGCAGCGCAGGGTTACGCCTGTTTCCTGTTGCACGGCATCACCGGCAGCGGCAAGACCGAGGTGTATGTGCATCTGATGCACGCCGTGTTGCAGCGCGGCGGGCAGGTGCTGCTGCTGGTGCCGGAGATCAATCTGACGCCGCAACTGGAAAATTATTTCCGCAGCCGTTTTCCGGATGTGAATCTCATCAGTTTGCACAGCGGTTTGTCCGAGGGCGAGCGTTTGCACAACTGGCAACAGGCACAGACCGGCGAAGCGCAGATCGTGCTCGGGACGCGGCTGTCGGTGTTCGCGGAGATACCCGGACTCGCGCTGATCATCGTCGACGAGGAGCACGATGCCTCGTTCAAGCAGCAGGACGGTTTGCGCTATTCGGCGCGCGACGTGGCGATCTTCCGCGCCAGCCAGTGCGGCGTGCCCATCGTGCTGGGCTCGGCGACGCCGTCGCTGGAAAGCTATCACAACGCGCAGGTCGGGCGGTATCAAATGCTCAAGCTGATCGGGCGCGCGCTAGCCGAGGCGCGCCTGCCGACGGTGCGCTGCATCAATATTAACCAGACGGTGATGCATCACGGCATCAGCGAAAACCTGTTGCGCGAAATCGAACAGCGCATCGCGCGCCGCGAACAAAGCCTGCTGTTCATCAACCGGCGCGGTTATGCCCCGGTGCTAATGTGCAGCGCATGCGGCTGGCTGTCGAATTGCAAAAATTGCGCGGGCAAGCTGGTGCTGCATCTCAGCGACAAGCGCCTGCGCTGCCATCATTGCGGTTACCAGATACGCGTGCCGCAAGCCTGCCCGGATTGCGGCAATGCCGATCTGCATCCGGTCGGCAGCGGCACGCAGCGGATCGAAAGCGTGTTGCAGGAACGTTTCCCCGACGCGCGCATCCTGCGCGTGGACCGCGACAGCACGCGCAACAAGCGCGCATGGCAGACGATGCGCGAACAGATACACGCCAACGAGGTGGACATCCTGGTCGGCACGCAGATGCTCGCAAAGGGTCACGACTTCCCGGCGCTGACGCTGGTCGGCGTGCTCAATCCGGACAGCGCGCTGTACAGCAGCGACTTCCGCGCGCCGGAAAAACTGTTCGCGCAACTGGTTCAGGTGGCGGGGCGCGCCGGGCGGGCCGACAAACTCGGCGAGGTTATCATCCAGACCGCGTTCCCGGACCACCCCTTGTTCCGCGCGTTGCAGACGCACGACTTCGAAGGCTGGGCGGCATCGCAGCTGGCCGAACGGCAGATGGCCGGTTTTCCGCCGTTCATGTATCAGGCGATGCTGCGCGCCGAGGGGAAAAACGAAACCGATGTGTATGCGTACCTCAACCAGGCGCGCGCCGCCGCGAAGGAATTGCAGCAGGCTGTGGAAATTCTCGGCGTGGTGCCCGCCGCGCTGCCGCGTCGCGCCAACCACCTGCGCGCCCAGTTGCTGATACAGGCGACATCGCGCAAGGTCTTGCAGCAGTTCCTGCGCGCATGGCAACCCTTGCTGGACACGCTGCCCGCGCAAAAACTGCGCTGTTCGCTGGATGTTGACCCGCTGGAGTTTTGAATCACCCCCCGAGATGGGGATGCAGGGTCCGCCAGGTAGGGAGGTATAATGGCCGGCAGAAATCAACGATAGGGAGAGACAACATGAAAGAAATAAACGATACCGCTTTGGCCGACCTGTCCTTGCCCATCAAGTCGCTTTTCACCGGTTATCTGCTGGTCATCGGTCTGGGTTTGCTGATGGCGGGTGCGCAAATCATGTTGACTCACGGCATGGCGGACGGCAAGTTCGGCCTGTCAGTCGATGACATCGTGTACAGCTATCACGGCAACCACGATGGCGAAAATGCCTCGAAGCTGGAATCCAAGCTGAATGGCTCGATGAAGGAAAATGCGCCGCCTGAAGCCAGGCTGGCGATGATCAAATGGGTTCGTGCAGGAGCGCCGGAAAGCGATTGGGAGACCAAAATCAAACCGCTCGTCGAAGAACATTGCAGCGCCTGCCATGCCAACATGCCCGGTCTGGCCAATATCGGCGAGAAGGATGTGATGATGAAAATGGCGGCGACCGACCATGGCGCAAGCATCGCCAGCCTGACCCGGGTTTCGCATATTCATCTGTTCGGCATCTCCTTCATCTTTTTCTTCGTGGGCTGGATATTCAGTTTTGCCACGGGTTTCAGTTCACCGGTCAAAGCACTGCTGATCGCCACGCCGTTCGCATTCCTGATCGTGGATATCGTGTCATGGTGGCTGACCAAGCTGGAGCCCGGCTTCGCGTGGGTGGTGATCATAGGCGGATTCGGCTACAGCCTGGCCTCCACGGTGATGATCTTTTCATCGCTGTACCAGATGTGGATTCCGTTGCTCCGCCCCGGAATATCCTGACGCCTGGCCCTTGAGATGAACGGGCGGAGCAAGTGTTGACGACCCTCAATGCGTTAGCCGCAATCGCGGGCGCCGATTTCGTACTGACCGGCGACCCGTCCGCACCGTATTGCACGGACTGGCGCGGACGATATACCGGCACGGCACTGGCGGTGGTATTCCCCGCAGATACGCAACAGGTCTCCGAGCTGGTGAAGCTGTGCGTTGCCAACCAGATCGCCATCGTGCCGCAAGGCGGCAATACCAGTTTGTGCGGCGGGTCGGTGCCATTGGCAAACGGCGGCAATCAGGTCGTGATCAACCTCTCGCGCATGAACCGCATCCTCGCGCTGGACGCCACCAACTACACGGTGACCGTCGAGGCGGGCTGCAAGCTCGCCGCGCTGCATGAAGCCGCAGAACGGGCGGAGCGCCTGTTCCCGCTCGGCCTCACCGCCATCGCGCCGCACTGCGAGATCGGCGGCAACCTTTCCACCAACGCGGGCGGCATCGGCGTGCTGCGCTACGGCAACGCGCGCGATCTGGTGCTGGGACTGGAGGTAGTATTGCCGGACGGTCGCGTGTGGAGCGGCTTGCGCAGCCTGCGCAAGGACAACTCCGGCTACGACCTGAAGCATCTGTTCATCGGGGCGGAAGGCACGCTGGGCATCATCACTGCCGCCGTGCTGAAACTTGTTCCGCGCCCCAAATCGATGGCGACAGCCTGCATCGCCGTGCATGACCCTGCCGCTGCCGTGGCGTTGCTGTCACACCTGCGCGCCACCTGTGGCGACAAGATAGCCGCATTCGAGATCATCTCGCGTTCCTGCCTTGACCTTGTCTTCAGACACATCCCCGATACAGATGAGCCGTTCGCGGAAAAACATGAGTGGGTCGTTATCACCCAGTTGACCGACGTGCTCCACGTCCCGCTCGATGCGGCATTGCGCGATGCGCTTGTATCGTCCGGCGGCGTCATCGAATTCGAGGATACCGCGGACAAAGGCCAGGCGGAGCGCTGGTGGAGACTGCGCAAGAACATCAGCGAAGCGCAAAAGCGCGAGGGCGTCAGCATCAAGCATGATGTGTCAGTGCCGATCAGCCATGTCGCGGAATTCATCGCGCGCGCCGATGCCGCGCTGTGCAACGCATATCCCGGCATCCGCATCGTGGCGTTCGGGCATATGGGCGACGGCAACATCCATTACAACGCCTCGATGCCGGATGCGGCGCGGAACAAGGTGTTCGTAGAACAGCACGAGCATGACGTGAACCGTATCGTGTACGAGGTGGTGGGCGAACTGAACGGCAGCATCAGCGCCGAGCACGGGCTGGGCCAGCTCAAGCGCGACGAGATCACCCGCTACAAGAGCAGCCTGGAACTGGAACTGATGCGCGGCATCAAGCACAGCCTCGATCCGCTTGGGCTGATGAACCCCGGGAAAGTGGTGTGACGAGCAGGTACGTCGAATTCTGAAAAGACTGTCATCCCCCGCATCGCGCGTTCTAAAACGGACATAGCATTTTCAAATGCCTGCAAGCGGTGAATCAGACGGAACATGCCGATTATTCTTCAAGATGGCGCGCCCGACAGGAGTCGAACCTGTGACCCTTGGCTTCGGAAACCAATACTCTATCCAACTGAGCTACGGGCGCGTTCTGAGAAGGCGCGCAGCATAACGTTTTTTGGCCTGACCGTCCACGCCACGCCGCGCCGAAAAAATGCTATCGTGCCGCCTGCCATGATTACCACTCCAAGCGCGACATGACTTTCAGCAACCCCGAACCGGAGCAGATACGCAAACTGTTGCAGGAGATACACAGCATCGCTGTGGTGGGTCTGTCCCCCAATCCGGCGCGCCCAAGCTTTCGCGTTGCACAGGGCTTGCAGGGTTTCGGTTACCGCATCATGCCGGTGCGGCCTATGGTCGCCGAGGTATTGGGAATAAAGGCGTACCCTGATCTGGAAAGCCTGCCCGAATTGCCGGACATCGTGGATGTGTTCCGCGCGCCCGAATACGTTCCCGCCATCGTGGAAAGCTGCATCAGGCTGGGCATCAAGAATCTCTGGCTGCAGGAAGGGGTCGTGCATGATGAGGCCGCGCAGCGCGCCCGCGAGGCGGGCATCACCGTGGTGATGGATCGCTGCATGTGGCGCGATGCGGTCAAGTTCGGCGCCCGCGCATCATGATAGTCCGGTCATGAACAAGCAGCGCTGCGCCTGGCCGGGCGACGACCCGCTGTATTGCGCCTACCACGACACGGAATGGGGCGTACCGTTGCACGACGACCGGCGCCTGTTCGAGTTCCTGATTCTGGAGGGCGCGCAGGCCGGCCTGAGCTGGATCACGATACTGCGCAAACGCGAGAATTACCGCGCCGCGTTCGACGGCTTTGACGCACAGCGCATTGCCGCTTATGACGCAAATAAAATAGAATCGCTGCTGCAAAACCCCGGTATCGTACGCAACCGGCTGAAAGTGCAATCCGCGGTCATCAACGCGCAAAAGTTCCTCGAGGTGCAGGGGGAATTCGGCAGCTTCGATGCGTTCATCTGGCGCTTCGTGGACGGCAAACCGAAACAGAACAGGTGGCGCAGCCTCGCCGATATACCGGCGAGCACGCCCGAGTCGGACGCGATGAGCAAGGAACTGAAACGGCGCGGCTTCAAGTTCGTCGGCTCGACGATCTGCTATGCGCACATGCAGGCGACCGGGATGGTGAACGACCACACCACGGATTGTTTCCGGCACAGGGAATTGAAGTAACGCGGATATCGCGGGATAGATTTTGGAGGTTACCTAGTGTTGCTCAAGTTTTCCAAGATGCACGGCGCAGGCAACGACTTCGTTGTCCTGGACGGTGTTCGGCAAAAAATCGAGCTGACGCCGGAGCAGTTGCGCCTGCTGGCCAACCGGCATTTTGGCGTGGGCTGCGACCAGATTCTGCTGGTCGAGAAGACCGAGAACAAGGAGGCGGACTTCCGCTACCGCATCTTCAACTCGGATGGCGGCGAGGTGGAACAGTGCGGCAACGGCGCGCGCTGTTTCATGCGTTTTGTGCATGACCAGAAGCTCACGGCCAAGCGCGAGATCGTCGTGGAAACGCACAGCGGCCTGATCCGCCCCCGCTTGGAGCAGGACGGGCGCGTGACGGTGAATATGGGCGCGCCGATATTCGATCCGGAGCGCATCCCGTTCACCGGCGGACAGAATGCAATCAGCGAACCGCTGGAGGTGGCCGGCAAGTTGCTGGAGATCAGCGCAGTGTCGATGGGCAACCCGCATGCGGTGCAGGTGGTGGCGGATATCGAGCAGGCGCCGGTGAAAGAACTGGGGCCGCTGATCGAACATCATCCGCGCTTCCCCAAACGTGTCAATGCCGGATTCATGCAGGTGATGGACAGGAAATCCATCCGGCTGAGGGTGTATGAACGCGGCGCGGGCGAGACCCTGTCATGCGGCACCGGGGCGTGCGCGGCCGTGGTGGCAGGCATCCGGCGCAACCTGCTCGACAGTCCGGTGAACGTGGCAACGCGTGGCGGCGTACTGACCATCGCCTGGGATAGCGACAGCGCAGCCGTACAGATGACCGGCCCGGCAATCACGGTGTTTACCGGCGAGATAACCATATAGGAATGAACACATGAGAGCAGAAGAAGTCGCACAATATTTGCAGGACAACCCGCAGTTCTTCGAGCAGCACATCGAAGCGTTAACGCAGATCAGCCTGCCGCATCCCCACGGCGGACGCACCATTTCATTGAGCGAGCGGCAATTGCTCGCGCTGCGCGAGAAGAACAAGGAGCTGGAAAAGAGACTACGCGATGTGATCGCTATCGCCGAGGAAAATGACGGGCTGCAACACAAGGTGCATGAATTCGTCGTTGCGCTGTTTCCCGCGCGCGACCTGGACACCCTACGGGAATTGATTCCGCATCTGCTGCGCGACATCTTTGCGGTGCCGCACGCCGTATTGCACCTCTGGCAGACCCAGCCGCCCAGCGCCGAGATATTGGCCTTTGCCGATGCGCAGGCACAGCCGGTTTGCCTGCACCACGCCGCGCATGACACCGCCGCCTGGTTCGGCGAGCATAGCACGCAACTGCATTCCTTCGCCTATCTGCCGCTGCATGCGGGCAGTGAAACCATAGGCATGCTGGTGCTCGCCAGCGAAGACAAGCGGCGCTTCTACCCCGGCATGGGCACGGTGTTCCTGACGCGCATCGCCGAAACCGTGAGCAGTGCGCTGCATCCGCATCTGGCCAAGTAGGGGCGCGATTCATCGCGCCATTTTTCTGATACACGAATAGATCAGGTCGCGATGAATCGCGCCCCTGCAGAGTGATTGGAATCGCCCATTCGATATGACAGCCGCCGCACCCAATCAAAATTACCTGAACGGCTACCTGGCGTGGCTGCGCAATGAAAAGCGCTATTCGGAACTGACCGCGGAGAATTACGCCCGCGACCTCCGGCATCTGTTCGAACTGGCCGCCGACACCCCGCTCGCCAACCTGAAGATCCACCACATCCGCCGCTACATTGCGCAACTGCACAGCAGGGGCCTGGGCGGCAGGTCGCTGGCGCGTATGCTGTCGGCATGGCGCGGCTTTTTCACTTACCTGATGCGCGATCACGGCTTCGCCGACAATCCCTGTGTCGGCCTGCGCGCGCCCAAATCGCCGAAGACGTTGCCGCAGGCGCTGTCTCCCGACGAAGCGGCGCGCATGGTCGACCTGCCGACCGACTCCACCGCAGCAATACGCGACAAGGCGATGTTCGAACTGTTCTACTCGTCCGGTCTGCGCCTCGCCGAACTGGTCGGCCTCGACCCGGCACAGCTCGACATGAACGCGGGCGAAGTGCGCGTCACCGGCAAAGGCAGCAAAACCCGCATCGTGCCGCTGGGCACATATGCCATCGCCGCACTGCAAGCGTGGCTGGCAGTGCGCGACCAGCTCGCCAGGACCGGCGAGGCCGCGCTGTTCGTCGGCGCGCGCGGCAGCCGCATCACGCCGCGCGTGGTGCAACTGCGCATGAAGCAATGGGGCATCAAGCAGGGCATCACCAGCAACGTGCATCCGCACCTGCTGCGCCACTCGTTCGCCACCCATGTGCTGCAATCTTCCGGAGACCTGCGCGCGGTGCAGGAGATGCTCGGCCATGCCAGCATCTCCACGACCCAGGTTTATACCCACCTCGATTTCCAATATCTCAGCAAAATCTACGACGCGGCCCACCCGCGCGCGAAGAAAAAATCCAAAGCAACAGTATGACCCACCAGAAGACCAAACCTCACTCGACTCCGCACCGCCCCTCGCAAGGCAACCGGGATTTCCGCAACCGGACCAGGCGCGGCAATAACCCGCCAGCCGAGCAAAAGATCGCCCCGCACATTGCGGCGCTCACCGGCAATGCCTCCGCCCGGCCCGCCATCACCCTCAAAGCTGGCCGCGAAAAATCCCTGCTGCGCCGCCACCCGTGGATATTCTCCGGCGCGATCGAACATGTGGACGGCGCGCCCCGCAGCGGCGATACGCTGCCGGTGCGCGATGCGACCGGGAATTTTCTCGGCTGGGCCGCCTGCAACCCGGACTCGCAGATCACCGCGCGGGTATGGTCGTGGCGCGAATCCGAAGATATCGATGCAGGATTCTTTCGCAACAGAATCACCAACGCGCTCGGGATGCGACGTGAACTGCAACTGGCCGAACACAGCAGTGGCATGCGGCTGATCCACGCCGAATCGGACGGCCTGCCCGGCCTGATCGTCGATCAATACGGCGGCGTGCTGGTGATGCAGATCGGCAGCGCAGGGCCGGAACGCTGGCGCGAGACCATCGCCGATATTCTGTATGAACTCTGCAAACCTGTGTGCATTTACGAGCGCTCCGATTCGGATTCGCGCGGACTGGAAGGGCTGGAAGAACGCAACGGCGTGCTGCGTGGCACGTTGCCGGACAATGTGGAAGTAATCGAGCATGGCCTGCGCTTCAGGGTGGATGTCGCGGCAGGACAAAAGACCGGCTTCTATCTAGACCAGCGCGACAACCGCGCGCTGACCGGTGCATGGGCTGCCGGCCGCGATGTGCTCAACTGCTTCTGCTACACAGGCGGATTCTCACTCTACGCGTTGCGCGGCGGCGCGAAGTCGATACTGTCCATAGACTCATCGCAGGAAGCGCTGCAACTCGCGCAAGCCAATGTGGCGTTGAACGATCTCGATGTCTCACGCGCCGAATGGCTATGCGCCGATGTGTTCGAAGCCTTGCGCAAACTGCGCGACCAGAACAGAAAATTCGATCTCATCGTCCTCGACCCGCCGAAGTTCGCGCCCACCGCCGCCTTCGCGGAAAAAGCTTCACGCGCATACAAGGACATCAACCTGCTCGGCTTCAAGCTGCTCAGGCCGGGCGGCCTGCTCTGCACCTATTCCTGTTCCGGCGGCATCGGAGAAGACCTGTTCCAGAAGATCATCGCCGGTGCGGCGCTCGATGCCGGTGTGGATGCGCAGATCGTGCATTACCTGCATGCCAGCGCCGATCATCCGGTGCTGCTGAGTTTTCCGGAGGGGGCGTATTTGAAAGGCTTGGTGTTGCGGGTGACGTAAATTCAGGCTCCGGATTTACCCTATGGCAGATTCACCATCGGCTTGAACCCCAGTTTGTCTTCCAGGCTATCTGCGTTGCTGCGCGCTTCGCTCACGCTGGCATACGGCCCAATATGCACGCGCACCATGCCATCCTTGCCGGATAACCTGAACTGCTTGCCGGTATTGCCCAGTTCGTTGCGCATCTTCTCCATAAAGGCCTCGGCGTTCTGCTGCGACTCGAACGCGCCGAGTTGCAGGTACACCCTGGTATCGCTGCTTTCCAGCGGTAAGACGTCAAGTGGCTGGGGGGTAACCGCAACGGGCACGGCGCTTTCCAGCGGGCGTATCTGCACGACATCGGTTTTGAGGCTGCCCATGGTCGCTGCGGGAGCGAGGCTTTCGACCTCGACTTCCGCGCTGCCGTTGCCGAGGATGCCGAGCTTGTGCGCGGCGGTATAGGACAGGTCGATCACGCGGTCATGCAGGAACGGACCCCTGTCGTTGACGCGCACGATGACGGATTTCTGGTTGGCCAGGTTGGTCACGCGCGCATAGCTGGGCAACGGCAAAGTGGGATGCGCGGCGCTCATCGCATACATGTCATAGGTCTCCCCGCTGGAAGTGCGTTGGCCGTGGAATTTTTTGCCGTACCATGAGGCGATGCCGCGCTCCTTGAAGTTACCGGGACTGGTCAGCGGCGTGTAACTCTTGCCCAGCGCCACATAGGGGCGGTTGGCATAGCGGTGCAGCGGTTCGCTGCGCGGCACCGCATCGGGTATCGCGTCGATATCCGCCGGCGCATCGGCGCCCGGACCGTCCCCGGCAAGATAGCCGCCGCCAGCCGGCGCGGTAGCGACGCCCGCCCCTTTGCGCTGGGGCGTGCTGCCGCAAGCGGCGAGCAGCAAAGCTGCCAATACCACCATGATGATTTTGCCGCTCATGCGATCTCCTCAGGTCTTAACCAGTTTTTTATGCGTCTCTATGCTCATCAGCATACCAAAACCCAACAGCAGGGTCAGCATGGACGTGCCGCCATAGCTGACCAGCGGCAGCGGCACACCGACCACGGGCAGAATGCCGCTGACCATGCCCATGTTGACGAACGCATAGGTGGCGAAGGTCAGCGTGATAGAGCCCGCCATCAGGCGCGTGAAGTAAGTCGAGGCATTCCCGGTGATGACGAAGCCGCGCATCACGACAAAGGCATACAGCGACAACAGGATCAGGTTACCGAGCAGGCCGAACTCTTCGGAATACACCGCAAAGATGAAGTCGGTGGTGCGCTCCGGCAGGAAATCGAGATGCGTCTGCGTGCCGTTCAGATAGCCCTTGCCGAGCATGCCGCCGGAGCCCACGGCTATGGTCGCCTGTATCGTGTGGTAACCGTTGCCCAGCGCGTCCTGCGACGGGTCGAACAGCATCATGATGCGGTGCTTCTGGTAATCGTGCAGCATGGACCAGAGCACCGGCGCGCTGGCCAGACCCGCAACGAACAGCCCGCCGATCACGCGCCAGCTCAGGCCTGCCAGGAACAGCACGTAAAATCCGCTGGCCGAGATCAGCAGCGAGGTGCCCAGGTCGGGCTGGCGCGCGATCAATCCGATCGGCATGAACAACAGCAGCGCGGCGATGAAATAATTTTTCAGCGTGAGCGTGGCTTCATTCTTTTCAAAGTACCAGGCCATCATCAGCGGCACGCCGATCTTCATCAGCTCGGACGGCTGGATCGTGAAAATGCCCAGATTCAGCCAGCGCCGCGCGCCGTGGCTGATCTCGCCGAACAGCGCCACGCCGATCAGCAGCACCATGCCCAGCACATAGATCGGCACGGCGGTGCGCATCAGGTAGTGCAACGGCATATTGGCGACCATCCACATGCAGATCAGCGCCACCACGATATTCAGCACCTGCTTGAGGGGCTGCCCCCAGCTGGCATTGTCCGCGCTATACAGCACCAACAGGCTGGCCAGCATCAGCAGGCCGATGCCAAACAGCAGCGGCCGGTCGAGATGCGCGATGAAGCGCAGCCAAAGCTGTCGTTTAGTCATGTTCGCTGCCCTCCTTCACGTCTGCATCGCGCAATGGCTTCGGCACCTTGCCGAGCAGGTAGTAATCCAGCACCTTGCGCGCGATCGGCGCTGCCGTTCCGCCGCCGTGCCCGCCGTTCTCGGCCAGCAGCGCAAGCGCGATCATCGGTTTTTCGGCGGGCGCAAAAGCGATGAACCATGCGTGATCGCGGTGCCGCTCGTCTATCTTGCTGGCATCGTACTTTTCGCCCTGTTTCATCGCGACCACTTGGGCGGTTCCGGTTTTGCCCGCGACCAGATAAGGCGTGCCCAGGAACGCGTATACCGCCGTGCCGCCGGGTTGCAAGACAGCCGCCATGGCCCGCTTCACCAGATCGAGATGCCTGGGGTCGATAGTGAGATCGCCCAGGGGTTCGCTGGCGATCATACGGCTTTCGCCATTGCGCGAACTGCGCACCTCTTTTACCAGATGCGGCTTGTACGCCACGCCGTCGTTTGCCAGCGTGGCGGTGGCAAAGGCCAGTTGGGTCGGGGTGACCAGGTTATAGCCCTGCCCGATCCCGACCGAGACGGTATCGCCGGGATACCAGATCTGCTGGTAGCGCTTCATTTTCCATTCCTGCGAAGGCAGCAGGCCGGAAGTCTCACCCTCGAGGTCGATGCCGGTTTTCTTGCCGAAGCCGAAGCGCGACAGGTAATTGAAGATATTGTCTATGCCCATCTCGGTCGCCAGGCCATAGAAGTAGGTATCGCAGGACATCTGGATAGCCTTGAACATGTTCACGCTGCCGTGTCCGCCCGCCTTCCAGTCACGATATTGCCGGCTGCTGCCCGGCAGGTAATAGGCGCCGGGATCGCTGATGGTTTTCTCCGGGCTGCGCGTGTTGAAATTCAACCCCGCCAGGGCCATGAAGGGTTTGATGGTCGAGCCGGGCGGATACTGGCCGCGCAGCGCGCGGTTGTTGAGCGGCACATCGGGCGAGTTGTTCAGCTCGTCCCAGCTTTGTGTATCGATGCCGTCGATGAACGGGTTGGGGTCATAGCCCGGCTTGCTGACGAAGGCCAGCACCTCGCCGTTGTTCGGGTCGATCGCCACCATCGCGCCGCGATAGTCGCCGAACGCCTCCATGGCGATCTCCTGCAACTTCGCGTCCACGCTCAGTATCAGCGTGTTGCCGGAAACCGGCGCGGTGCTTGAAAGCATGCGCACCGCCCGCCCGCCCGCATCCACTTCGACCTGCTCTATGCCGGTGATACCGTGCAGGTCGTTTTCATAGCTCTGTTCCAGACCTGTCTTGCCGATGTAATCCGAGCCGCGATAATTCGACGCCAGGTCGTTTTCTTCCAGCTGTTGCACATCGGTTTGATTGATACGTCCGATATAACCGAGCAGGTGGGACATCTTGTCGCCGTAGGGATAGTCGCGGAACAGCCTCGCCTTGATCTCGACCCCGGGGAAACGGTACTGCTGCGCGGCAAACCGTGCTACCTCCTCGTCGCTCAGCCGGTTGCGTATCACCAGTGTCTCGAAGTTGCGGCTCTCGGTGAGCAGTTTCTTGAATCGCTTGCGATCCTTGTTGGTGATCTCGACCAGCGTGGCAAGCTCGTTTATCGTGGCCTCCATGTCGGCCGTTTTGGTCTGGTTGATCTCTAGCGTGTAGCCGGAATAATTGCGCGCCAGCACCACACCATTGCGGTCCAGTATCAGTCCGCGATTGGGAACGATGGGAACGACGGCGATACGGTTGCTTTCCGCCAGCGTCTGGTAGTAGCTCTGCCTCACCACCTGCAGATAGAACAGGCGCGCCAGCAGCACCACCAGCAGCAGCATCACAAAGCCGATGCTGACCACCAGCCGCAACCGGAAGTGGAATATCTCCCGCTGGTGGTTCTTAAACTCGACTTGCTTCTTCATTCACGATCCGCGCGCCTTTGCCGCATCGCCTGAAACGTCACGCTGAGCGGCGCCCACAGCAAAGTCGAAGTCAGACAGCCGATAAAATACGACCACACCATGGAGCCGCTCATCTGCCAATGCACCAGCGCGTAGGCCGCGTAGGTCAGCGCAAGAATACCGAACACCTGCGTGGTTTGCTGGCGCAGGTCGAACATCTGCAAACGGCGATGCAGCATCACGCCGCCGAAACCGAGCAGGGTATAAGCGAGCGCATGCTGGCCGAACAGGCTGGCATCGGCCACGTCGGCAAACACTCCCACCGCCCAGGACAGCCCGATACCGACGCGCAATGGTTTGTGCGTGCACCAATAGAGCATGACCACGGCGACAAAATCTGGACGCAGTACCAGCCATACGCCTTCCCATGGCAATCCGTTGAGCAGCAACGCAACGAATACGCTCAATACGATAAAGATGTTGCTGACCGGACGCTGTATCTCGGATTTGGCGCGCATCCCAAGAGTAGGCATTATTTGCTTTTCCTTATCTTTGCGCGCTTGTCGATGGTCGTCGCAGCATCTTGTTCCACCGGGCGTTCCGGCAGTGCGGGCAGACTGGACAGGATCAGCAGGTGGCGATGCTTGTCTACCCCCGCCACCGGCAGACAGGTGACACGCGCAAACGGATAGGCCGCATCGCGTTCGATCTTGATCACCTGCGCGACCGGGATGCCCTGCGGATAGATGCCGTCGATCCCGGACGTCACCAGGATGTCGTTTTCCTGTATGTCGCCCCCGACAGGCATGTATCGCAGCGACAGCTGGCTGGTATCCCCCGCGCCGAACACGATCGTGCGCAATCCGTTGCGCAATACCTGCACCGGCACGGCATGGTCTTTTTCGGTGATCAGGGTCACTTCGGAAAGCCACGGATAGACACGGGTGACCTGCCCGACGATGCCGGTATCGTCCATCACCACCTGGCCGATCTTCACGTCGGCATCCGCCCCTTTGCTGACCAGCACCCTGCGCTTGAACACGTCGCGTTCGGAGTACACGATCTCAACCAGCTGGGTGGCGAATTCGCTGCGTTGCGGCAATGCGTTCAGGTTGCGGAACTGCTGGCTCTCCAGCTGCAAAGCCTGAAGCTGGAGCAGTTGCGCGGCATCGTTCTGGTGCTGCTGGCGCAGCGCCTCGTTCTCTTCCATCAGCCGGCGTTGCGCGTTCTGCGTGATGAATAAGTTGCCGGCCTGATCCCACAGGCTCCCCGGCACGGCCGCCAGGCGCTGTATCGGTGCAACCAGCACCGACAGTGCGCTGCGGGCGGATTCCAGATAATGATAGCGGGCATCGACGAACAACATCAGCAGCGACAGCAACGAAAAGAACACCAGTCGAGCCACCGGACTGGGGCCGCGGTTGAAAAACCGGAAGGATTGCGTGCTGTCCATCTTCAATGGGGAGCGGGAAGTGGGAAGTGGGATGTGGGATGCGCCCCCTTCCACTCCCTGCTGAGGCACGAAGTGCCGCCCCACGCTCCACTCACCAGAATCATTCCGTTGTAAAGATGCTGGTCGACTTGTCCATGTGTTCCAGCGCCATGCCGGAACCGCGCGCCACGCAGGTCAGGGGATCATCGGCGATCAGCACGGGCAGGCCGGTCTCTTCCATCAGCAGGCGATCCAGATCGCGCAACAATGCGCCGCCGCCGGTCAGCACCATGCCCTTGTTGGCGATGTCCGCGCCCAGCTCCGGCGGCGTCTGCTCCAGCGCGGTCTTCACCGCACTGACGATGTTGTTGAGCGGGTCGGTCATCGCTTCAAGCACTTCGTTGCTGGAAATCGTGAAGCTGCGCGGCACGCCCTCGGCCAGATTGCGCCCGGTCACCTCCATCTCGCGCACCTCGCTGCCGGGGAACGCTGAACCGATGGCCTTCTTGATCTCCTCGGCGGTCGTCTCGCCGATCAGCATGCCGTAATTGCGGCGGATGTAATTGATGATCGCCTCGTCGAACTTGTCGCCACCGACGCGCACCGAGCCGGAATATACCGCACCGCCCAGCGACATCACGCCCACTTCCGTGGTGCCGCCGCCGATATCCACCACCATCGAGCCGGTCGCTTCCTCCACAGGCAAGCCGGCGCCGATCGCCGCAGCCATCGGCTCCTCGATCAACTCCACGCGGCGCGCTCCCGCGCCGACAGCGGATTCGCGGATCGCGCGCCGCTCCACCTGCGTGGAACCGCACGGCACGCAGATCACGATGCGCGGGCTGGGGCTGAAGATGCCGGCCTTGTATACCTTGCGAATGAAATGCTTGAGCATCAGCTCGGTGACGGTGAAGTCGGCGATCACGCCGTCCTTCATCGGGCGGATCACGGTGATGTTGCCCGGCGTGCGCCCCATCATCTGTTTGGCGGCAATCCCGACCTGCTGAACGACCTTCTTGCCGTTCGGCCCGCCCTCCTGGCGTATCGCCACCACCGATGGTTCGTCCAGCACGATACCCTGACCGCGTACCCAGATCAGGGTATTCGCCGTGCCAAGGTCGATTGCCAAATCATTGGAAAAATAGCCTTTCAAAAATCCAAACATGTCGTGTCCTATAGTCAAAGTGGTGCGCCGGTAATGCCTTATATGATACCCTATTAGCCTCATTTCCATAAAGTTTTTGCTATGTCTTTAACTACCGCAGATGTCCGGAAAGTCGCCCGGTTGGCCCGGCTGGCAATGAACGATGCCGAGATCGAAACAGCACGCGCGCAACTGTCCGGCATTTTCGACCTGATCGCCGAAATGCAGGCGGTCGATACCGGCGGCATCGCCCCGATGTCCCACGCGCAGGATGTGGCGCAGCGGCTGCGCGAGGATAAGGTCACGGAAACCAATCAGCGCGAGGCTTTTCAGGCCATCGCACCGCAAGTCGAAGCGGGTCTGTATCTCGTTCCCCAGGTTATCGAATAGTTTCCACCATGCTTAATTCCAGTTTGCAGCAACTCGGCAGCGCGTTGCGCGCCAGAAAAATCTCCAGCGTCGAACTCACGCAGCTCTATCTCGACCGTATCGCCAAACTCAATCCGCAGCTCAACGCCTACATCACGCTGAACCCGGAAACCAGCCTGGCGCAGGCGCGCGCGGCCGATGTCCGTATTGCCGCCGATTCAGCCGAAGCGCTGACCGGCATCCCGTTCGCGCAAAAAGACATCTTCTGTGCACAGGGCTGGCTCACTACCTGCGGTTCGAAGATGCTGCACAACTTCGTCTCGCCCTACGATGCACACGTCATTTCGCAATTCAACGACGCGGGCGCGATCAACCTCGGCAAGACCAACATGGACGAGTTCGCGATGGGCTCGTCGAACGAGACTTCGCATTACGGCACGGTGAAGAATCCCTGGGACACCGCTCGTGTGCCCGGCGGCAGCTCAGGCGGCACAGCAGCAGCCGTTGCGGCGCGTCTGTGCGCGGCAGCGACCGGCACCGACACCGGCGGCTCGATCCGCCAACCTGCCGCGCTGTGCGGCATCTCCGGTCTGAAGCCGACCTACGGCGTGGTGTCGCGCTACGGCATGATCGCCTTCGCTTCCAGCCTCGACCAGGCCGGACCGATGGGACGCAGCGCCGAAGACCTCGCGCTGATGATGAACGTGATGGCGGGATTCGACGAGCGCGACTCCACCTCACTGCAGCGCGACAAGGAAGATTACACACGCGACTTGAACAAACCGCTGACCGGCTTGCGCATCGGCCTGCCGAAAGAGTTCTTCGCGGAAGGCATGGGTGCTGATGTAGCCAAGGCGGTCGAGGCCGCCATCGCCGAATACAAGAAGCTCGGCGCGACGATTGTTGAAATCAGCCTGCCGAACTCCAAATTGTCCGTGCCGGTGTACTACGTGCTGGCACCGGCTGAGGCGTCGAGCAACCTGTCACGCTTCGACGGTGTGCGCTATGGTTACCGCGCGCCGGAGTACAGTGACCTCGCCGACATGTACGAGAAGAGCCGCGCACAGGGCTTCGGCGCGGAAGTGAAGCGCCGCATCATGATCGGCACCTACGTGCTGAGCCACGGCTACTACGATGCGTATTACCTGCAAGCGCAGAAGATCCGCCGCCTGATCGCGCAGGATTTCATCGAAGCCTACAAGCAGTGCGACGTCATCATGGGGCCGACTTCTCCTTCCACCGCATTCAAGCTGGGCGAGAAAGGCGACGATCCGGTACAGATGTATCTGTCCGACATCTACACCATCGCGGTGAATCTGGCCGGACTGCCCGGAATGTCGATCCCCTGTGGCTTCGGGGCAAATAATATGCCGGTGGGCTTGCAGATCATCGGCAACTATTTCGACGAGGCGCGTATGTTGAACGTGGCGCACCAATATCAACTGGCGACCGACTGGCACAGCCGCGCGCCGCATGGACTGTAAGGACCCGGAAGGAATCAAAAAGACATGACTTGGGAAATCGTCATCGGGCTGGAAGTACACACCCAGCTCTCGACCAATACAAAAATCTTCTCCGGCGCATCCACCGCGTTCGGCGCTGAGCCGAACACGCAGGCCGATGCGGTGAGCATCGCGCTGCCCGGCGTGCTGCCGGTGCTCAACAAGGGCGCGGTTGAACGCGCGATCAAATTCGGCCTCGCGGTCGGCGCGCATATCGCGCCGCGTTCGGTATTTGCGCGCAAGAATTATTTCTATCCCGACCTGCCCAAGGGTTACCAGATCAGCCAGTTCGACCTGCCGGTGGTGGGACAGGGCACGCTGACCATCCAGGTCGAGCCGCTTTCTGGTAATGCGAAGCCCTATGAAAAAACAGTGCGCATCACCCGCGCCCATCTGGAAGAAGATGCAGGCAAGTCGATGCATGGCGACTTCCACGGCATGACCGGCATCGATCTGAACCGTGCCGGCACCCCGCTGCTGGAGATCGTTTCCGAGCCGGATATGTGTTCCGCCGCCGAAGCGGTGGCCTATGCCAAGGCGCTGCATTCGCTGGTGCGCTGGATCGGCATCTGCGACGGCAACATGCAGGAAGGTTCGTTCCGCTGCGACGTGAACGTGTCGGTGCGCAAACCCGGCCAGCCACTCGGCACGCGCCGCGAGATCAAGAACCTGAACTCGTTCAAGTTCATGCAACAGGCCATCGACTACGAAGTGCAATGGCAGATCGACACCATAGAGGGCGGCGGCAAAGTACAGCAGGCCACCATATTGTTCAACCCGGACACCGGCGAGACCCGCGCGATGCGCAGCAAGGAAGACGCGCACGACTATCGCTATTTCCCCGACCCCGATCTGTTGCCGCTGGAAATCAGCGAAGAGTGGAAGGAACAAGTGCGAGCCACCTTGCCAGAGCTGCCACAGGCGAAGCAGGCACGTTATGTGAACGACCTCGGCCTGTCTGCTTACGATGCCAGCATGCTCACCGCATCACGCGAGATGGCGGATTTTTTTGACTCAACACGGATGCACTTGGACACTGAAAACGATATAGACAACCCAAAGCTTTGTGCAAATTGGATTATTGGTGAGGTAACGGCACAGCTAAATCGCGAGGAGTTGGATATTACTCAATGCCCAATCAAAGCTTACCAACTTTCAGAACTATTGGCTTATGTGGCTAAAGGAAGAATTTCCAATTCTGGTGCCAAAGAAGTTTTCCGTACGATGTGGACTGAAGGCGGCGATGCTGACTCAATCATTGTAAGAAAAGCATTGGAGCAAATTTCCGACAGCGGCGCGATCGAGGCTATCGTGGACGAAATTATCGCCACCAACGCCGACAAGGTCGCGGAATACCGCAGCGGCAAGGACAAACTGTTCGGCTTCTTCGTCGGACTGGCGATGAAAGCCAGCAAGGGCAAGGCCAATCCGGCGCAATTGAACGATGTGTTGAAACGCAAGCTGGCAGGTTAACGCCTGCCAAGTTCTTGCACGCAATAAAAAAAACCCCCGGCCACTGAGCCGGGGGTTTTGGTTTGTAGCGTGCCGCTCTTTACTTCTTCAGGACTTCGACTTTGTCCAGGAAGATGATGGTGTCAAACGTGCGGTTCAATGACTTGCTGTAGAAGTTGGTCATCACTGCGCCGTTTGGATAGCCGATGGTGGCGCCCTTGGCGACTTTGGTCTTGGAAGCGGCCAGCCAGATCGGGCCCTTGTCTCCGCTGACCTGGAGGTAGGTGTACATGGAGGTGTCGATCACGTCCAGCACTTTACCCTTGTTGGCGTATTCGGCTGCGGCAATCGCATTCGATTGTGGAACTACAACGGCTGTGCCGATAAACGCAAACAGCGCCAGCAGAGTAAAAATGGTTTTCATCATGACTTCCTTAAATTAACAGGTTAGAAAAAGCCTCTTGATTTGGAGGCATGTCGGACTTTGTGTCAAACAGGTTCGCAGAATACAGAAAACTCCCGGAATTGGCAAAGCGGCTCTGCTATTCCCCATTCCATGCAGGTGATTCAGATGCTGCCCGCATAACTACCCTGCAGTGACAATCAATCCGACTATTGGTTCCTGCGCGGCTTGTGCGGCGCCCTGGCAAACAGCCTGTCATAAAGCCCGCGCGGCATAAGCTTGAGCGCCCGCCCGACCATGTCCATTTGCCACGGGATCACCGCAAATGCGGCTTGCTGTCCGATGACGCGCGCCATCCGGCTTGCCGCCGCATCGGCATCCAGCATGAACGGCATCGGATAAGGGTTGGCGGCGGTCATCGGCGTCCTGATATAGCCCGGACAGATCGTGACGACTTTCACCCCGCTGCCATGCAGTTCAACACGCAAGGATTCCAGATAGGAGATAGCCGCCGCTTTTGAGGCTGAGTAGGCGCTCGCCCCCGGCAACCCCCGGAACCCCGCCACGCTGGCTATGCCGACCAGCGTTCCCTGCTGCTCTCTGCGCATCGCGGCAACGAAGGGCTGAAAGGTCTTCACCATGCCCAGCACATTGATGTCCATCACCTGCTGAAAAGCATCGATGTCCTCTGTATATTCGGTGAGCGTGCCCACGCTCACCCCTGCATTGGCGATGACCACGTCCGGCACGCCAACCCGGCCGATGAAATCATCGGCAGCCCGCCGCATGTCCGGCGCATCGCGCACATCCAGCGCATAGCAATGAACCCGGCCGGGAAATTCCGCGGCAAGCGCCTGCAACAGCTCGTCGCGCCTGGCGAGAGCGGCGATGGTCGCACCGCGCAAAAGATAATGGCGCGCCAGGGCCAGACCTATGCCCCCTGACGCGCCACTGATGACCACCGATTTAACGTGCGTTTTTTGCATGTTCAGTCGGATGGCCATGCAAGGCTGACTACGCGCAACGATCCCTTGCCATTACTCATCGTGACCTGTGCGCGCTGTCTTGCCGGCTTACTTCTTGTGCGACTTGCGCGCCATATCGACGACTTCCTTCAGCACGCGTATGGCGTCATCGGGCTGCAAACCGCTGATCACGTATCTGCCGTCCACGACCAGGGTCGGTGTGCCGCTGACCCCGTAACTGCGGATCATCTGCTTGGCGCGCGTCACTTTGCTCTGCATCGAGAACGAGTTGTATGCCGCCGAGAATTTAGCGCGGTCAACGCCGCGCGGCGCTACAAAATCGAGTATCTGCGCTTCCTCGAACAGCTGCATGTTGTCCACGTTCCATGCCTTGTAGAGCGGTTCATGCAACTGGTGCTGCTTGCCGAGCGAATCAAGCGCGTAGAAAGTGCGCGCCATCGGCTCCCAGGAATCGCGGAAAATGGCCGGCACCAGGATCAGCTCGACATCTTTGGGCATGGTCTTTTCCCACTCGCTCAATTTCGGATGCAAATGGAAACAATGCGAACAGCCGTAAAAAAAGAATTCCAGCACTTCTATTTTTTTGCCGCTGGTCGGTTGCGCGGGCTGCAACAAAGTGTAATCCCTGCCTTCTTCGACAGCGGCAAAGACCGCGCCGCTGATCAACAGCGCCGCCGCAACAACCAGATTCTGGATCGTATTTTTCATGCATCGCTCCTTAAAAATTAACAATAAAAATATCAACGCTCACTGCGCACGCATTGGTGTGCTATCCATGCCATTTTGTTTCAGAAAACCGCGCGCGCGATTCATCTCTTCTGCGCTTCTGTATGGCCCCAGACGCACACGATAGCGCACGCCCTTATCCGGGACGTTGGCGGTCACTATATGCGCCTCGGTGCCGATCAGGGCGAGTTTGGCCTTGAGCTTTTCGGCATCGTCGGCGCTGGAAAACGAACCCACCTGCAATATCTGCGGCTCATAGGCAGGTGCCGGTTTGCTGTCCGTCGGACTGGCTTTTTCCACCGACCTGGACTTCTCGGGCGGCTTGGCCTTGTCTGCCGATTTCGCAGGCGCGGCAGTTTTCGTATCCTGTTTTCCGGTCAGCACATTGTAAAACTCAAAACGAGGCTTGCCGTTGTTAGCCCCGGAAGGTGCCGGTGTAGTCGGCATGGCTGTGGTTTCAGCCGGCGGCAACGCTTTTGCGGTATCCACCACCGCTTTGTCCGTCGGTGTCTTTTGCAAAAACGGGCCAGGCGTCTTCATCAGGAACCAAGCCAGCCCGGCAGCCAAACCGGCTCCGACCACCATGCCTATGAACAAGCCTGCCCACAACGGGTTCCCTTTTTTGCGCGGCGCTTCAGCCTTGTTGCCCGTATACCTGCCCATATTTCGATTGTTCCCTGTCCGTCACATTTTTTCCGGCGCGGTCACGCCCAAAAGCGCCAAGCCATTGCGCATCACCTGCGCGACCGCCGCGATCAGCGCCAGCCTTGCCAATTTGAGCGCTTCGTCCTCGACCAGAAATCGCGACGCATTATAGTAGCTGTGAAAATCGGCCGCCAATTCCTTCAGATAGAACGCGATCAGGTGTGGCGCCAACTCCAGCGCTGCATTCTCGATCACCTGCGGATAATCGATCATGCGCTGCAGCAAGGCCGTTTCGTATTCGCTGTCCAGCAATCTGACATCCGCCTGCAGCAAGGCCTTGCGCTCGCCCTCCCATTGCGCGAGCACCGCGCTGATGCGCGCGTGGGCGTACTGGATGTAGTACACCGGGTTCTCGTTGCTCTTCGATTTCGCCAGGTCGATATCAAATACCAGTTGCGAATCGGGATGGCGCGCGGCGAGGAAATAGCGCGTCGCGTCGCAGCCCACCTCGTCGATCAGGTCGCGCAACGTCACATAACTGCCGGCGCGCTTCGATATCTTCACCTCTTCGCCGTTCTTCAACACCGTCACCATCTGGTGCAGCACATAGTCCGGCCAGCCATTGGGAATGCCGACATCCAGCGCCTGCAAACCGGCGCGTACCCGTGTAATGGTGGAGTGATGGTCCGCGCCCTGCTCGTTAATCACGCGCACGAAACCGCGCTTCCATTTGTCCAGGTGATAGGCCACGTCCGGCACGAAGTAGGTGTAGCCGCCGTCGCTCTTGCGCATCACGCGGTCCTTGTCGTCGCCGAAACCCGTGGTGCGCAGCCACAGCGCGCCGTCCTGCTCGTAGGTGTGGCCGCTGGCGATCAGGTTCTTCACCGTCTCCTCGACCTTCCCGTCGGTATACAGCGCCGACTCCAGCGAGAACACGTCGAACTCCACCTCGAACGCGCGCAGATCCAGATCCTGTTCGCGGCGCAGATAGGCCACGGCGAAATGGCGGATCGCCTCGGCATCGTCCGCATCACCCTTGCCGGTGATGTGCTGGTCGTCTGCCTCGACGGCTTCTTTCGCCATGTAGGCGTTCGCCACATCAAGGATGTAATCACCGCGATAGCCTGATTCCGGCCAGGACGGATCGTCCGGCGTGACTCCTTTGCAGCGCAACTGCACCGACAGCGTCAGGTTGTCGATCTGCACGCCCGCATCGTTGTAGTAGAACTCGCGCGTCACGTTCCAGCCCGCCGCATGCAGCACGTTGCACAGGCAATCGCCGACCGCCGCACCGCGCCCGTGGCCCACATGCAGCGGCCCGGTCGGGTTGGCCGAGACGAATTCCACTCCCACCTTGCGCCCCGCGCCGAGGTGCACATGACCGTACCCCGCGCCCGCCTGCAACACGCCCTGCACCACGTGCTGTTTGGCTGCAGTGGCGATGAACACATTGATGAAACCCGCGCCCGCGATCTCGACTTTTTCGACCGCATCGGATTTCGGCAGCGCCGCGATCAACGCATTCGCAATATCGCGCGGGGATTTTCGCAGCGGCTTGGCCAGCTGCATCGCGAGATTGCAGGCATAGTCGCCATGAGCAGCCAGCTTGGGGCGCTCTATCAATATCTCGGCTTGCAGAAAATCAGGCGCGACCTCGCGCAACGCCTGCGCGAACAATTCTGACAAATGGGTTTTGAAATTCAATACGACAGACATGAAACGGCACCTTTAAAGAGGCGCGGATTATATCACCCGGAAGCCACCGGATTGCTTGTGAACTCGCTTGCGGGACAGGATGAAGCACCGCTCAAGCTGCGGGCCTGCTGCATATCCAAGCCGTGCCGGGACCGGTTGCGGGAATTCACTCGGCGGCGAACTCAATGCGGTTGCGGCCGCCTTCCTTGGCACGATAGAGCGCGGCATCGGCGTCCCGAAACAGCATCGCGACAGCGCCCGAAGATACCTCGTGCCTGCATCCACCGATGGAAACGGTTACGATACCCCAATTCCCGTTCTGCTCGTGTTTGATCGCCAATTTGCGCAACGACTCGAGTATGCGCTCGGCGCAACTTTCGCAACCCGCCACTGAAGCACCGGGGATCACGACAGCGAATTCCTCGCCGCCGTAGCGCGACGCAAAAGCATCTTTCGTCAGGCCCTCGTCGTTGGTTTCGAAGACCACCATCTCAATGGCACGCGCGATAGCGCGCAGACAGTCATCGCCGGCCTGGTGCCCATACAGGTCGTTATACTTCTTGAAGTTATCCACATCCAGCATCATGATCGCGAAGGGAGCACCTGTGCGTATCGCATCGGCCCACGCCTTGTCGACATTGATATCCATCCAGCGGCGGTTGAACAGCCCCGTCAGCCCGTCACGGCTGGCCTGCTGTTCGAGTTTGAGATTGGCGATCGAAAGCAATTGCCGCATCGCGGCGATACGCGCCATCGCTTTCATCTTTGCATTTAAAACGTCTTCCGATAATCCCTTGGCGAGGAAGTCGTCTCCGCCGGCCTCTATTGCCATAACCAGGTTATTCGGTGTATCTGTCGCCGTCAGGAAAATGATCGGCGTCCATGCCCATTTCTGCATCGCCTCGAAGGAGCGTATCCGGTGGGTTGCCTCGAATCCGTTCATCAGCGGCATCTCGATGTCCATCAGCACCAGATCGGGAGGAGACTCGCAGAACTTGTCGAATGCCACCTGGCCGTTCTCGGCGAGCCTGACTTCGTGGCCAAATGATGTCAGCCGTGCCGCCATCAACGCAGCAACGGAGCGTGCGTCCTCAACAAGTAGAATCTTCATATTCTGTTCTGCCCGGGGTCAGGAGTGATAAATGCCCGCCATGATAACAAAGTGGCGGCGATACTTGGCAAGTTTGGCAGGCAGCGGTACACAGCTGAATTGCGCACCGGAAACAGCAACCATACCGGATGAAATTGGCGCAAACCCGCGTTCGACAATTGCTCCCATGGCCGCAATCAGCCGGGACATCAGTCGGTCGCAAGCAACCGTACCGTGTACTGCCCCGATTTTTCGTCGCGCACGACAGCGAGCAGCTTGTGCTTCTGCGCATCTTCGACCAATTCCTTGAACGAGCGATAGCCGTAGGAAGATTCGGTAAACCCCGGCCTGCGCCGCTGCATGGTGGTCTTGACCATCGAGCCCCAGATCTTTTCGTCCGAGCCCCTCTCCGCGATCAAGGCTTCGACAGTCTCGACGATGAAGTCCAGCGCTTCCTGGCGCTTGTCTTCCTCGGCCTTCGCTTCAGTCGGTTTGGCTGCACCGGAGGCGGGCCTGGCCGGCGCCTTCCTGGCAGCCTGCTTCTTCTTCGCTTCCTGCGCGCGCACCAGATCGTCGTAGAAAATGAACTCGTCGCAGTTGGCGCTGAGCAGATCGGAAGTCGAGTCCTTCACACCGATGCCGATCACGTATTTGTTGTTCTCGCGCAGCTTGGATACCAGCGGCGAGAAATCCGAATCGCCGCTGATAATGACAAAGGTATCGACATGTGCTTTGGTGTAGCACAGGTCGAGCGCATCGACGACCATACGGATGTCGGCGGAATTCTTGCCGCTTTGCCTCACGTGCGGGATCTCGATCAGTTCGAAGGCAGCCTCGTGCATCGTCGCCTTGAATTCCTTGTAGCGTTCCCAGTCGCAATAGGCCTTCTTGACCACGATGCTGCCCTTGAGCAGCAGGCGCTCCAGCACCTTCTTGATGTCGAACTGCGCGTACTTGGCGTCGCGCACGCCCAGCGCCACGTTCTCAAAATCGCAGAACAATGCCATGTTGGTGATTTCAGGTTGGGCTGCCATTTTTATCCTCCAGGTTATTCATTTCTACAGCTCCGAAACTGGAATAGTAACGCCAACCGGGTTGGTCGTGTCTGCGTATCCGTATTCTCCTGTACCGGTTGTTCCGATATGATTGCCGCACATACAGGGTATTCCCCCAACGCCCTGAGGTGCCTGACCATGTTTTCCATGCCCAAGATCTTCGAAGGAAAGCCGGACCATCCCATGTTCAATATGGAGGAGGCCAGAAAACTGCTGGCCAAATTGCCCAAGGATAATGCGTTCAAGGCGCTGGATGAGATCACCTCCTGGCTGAATTCGGTAAAGGATACCCCGGGCTTCCGGCCGGAAGTGCGCGCGGAAATCATCATGCTGCTGGATGAAACCGGGCAGCCGCGCTATGCGGAGCTTTTGCAGCTGTATCTGGGCGAACCGCATTTGCAGGACTTCAACGGCATGCATTTGTGGCAAGGGCTGCACGATTTCATGAAAACATTGGCCGAGGCATACGCGGTGTGCATGCAAACGTATCGGCAGGCGGAAAAAAAACCCACCGAGCTCAGGGAACGCCTACCGGTGATTTGTGTCCGGCAGATGCGCGCCGCCGCAGAACAGATGAAAATCGAGATGATGCATTATGCGGATATCGAACAATCGGTCTGGGATCAGCTGTTCGATTGCTACAACTTTGCCCTTGCCAACCAGATCGCCGACACCCTGGCTTTCGCCTACCCCAGACAGGCGATCCACATCAGCCCGCAACGGGAGCTGCTGCGGGCGATGCTGCTGTATGTGTCTTCTCCCGGCACGCTGGCGCAGGATCAGATCGAGCTGTGTTCCCGCATCGCGGCCCGCATGATGAACGCTTTTGATTTCAGCGACAGGCCCGATCCGGATTGCCCATACTATTTCGATCTGGCCCGGCCCGGCCCGCCCATACATGTGACCGGCGACCTTCAGGCGACACCGACGATGCGCTTCTTTGGCGCGACCAAAGCGGTTTCCAAAGTGGCCGACATCATCGACCAGCATGTGCAGGGCATGATCCAGCAGGAGCAGCGTTTCGGCAGCGAGTTCTCCCCGTCCGGCAAGCTGACCGTGCTCAAACATTTGCAGTTGTACTGGGGCAAGGATCATCCGCGCCGGCATCAGGAACGCAGGAGCATCAGCACCACCATTGATGTGGTTCACGGCTACGCCACCATCAGCAGGCTGGTCACCCGCATGGACATCGACAACGCGGAGAATCTTTCCGAAGAAGAGGCGGCCAAGCTGAAGGAACGTTCCGGCATCAATCTCGCCGCCACCGAAGACAATCTCGACTACACCACCGAAAAATGGGCGATCTCGGATGTGAGCACCACCGGGATAGGCGGCGTGATCCCCAAAAGCGGGGGCGCGTGGGTGAAGATCGGCGACCTGTGCGGTCTCAAAGCCGAAAATAATCCGGTATGGTGGGTAGGCGCGATCCGGCGGCTGCATACCGATTCCAGGGGCGCGGTACATGTCGGCATCGAAATGCTCGCCAAGAAACCGCTGGCGGTGTGGCTGCGCACGCTAGGCAAAGGGGCCGAAAAAGTGTCCGCATGGGAGTCCAGCTCCGGCTCGTTCGCTTACGACTATCTGTCGGTGATCCTGCTGCCGGACGCGAACAACTCCTATGCGAATGCCACGATGCTGATGGAATCGGGCGGCTATGTGCCCGATACGGTTTATGAGGTGATGCTGGGAGAAAAAAGCCGCACCATCAAACTGACCGAGCTGCTCACGGAAGGCGAGAATTATGAGCAGGTCGGGTTTCAGTGGCTCAAATAAGCGGGTAGCTGTAATCCAACCGCTACCCCCTGATGTATCCTGCGCTCGGTCCTTGTGTGATTTTTAGCACAGACAGCGCAACCGCAACTCTTTATCTTGCGCCGCTTCGTCACTCACCCGGTCAATCAAAATGAAATCAAACAAGCTTGCTCAGATCGCCCTGTTGCTATGGGTCGTCACCATCGCCGTATTCGCATGGTTCTTCATACGCGGCAGCACGACCGCGGGAACAGACGGCCGTACCGCCGTGGTATTGCAGTCCGGCGAACGCGACCTGGTGCTGGCCGAAATGCGCGGCCTGCTGGTCGCGACGCAAGGCATCCTGGATGGCGCGAACAATGGCGACATGCAGCATGTCGGCAAAGCCGCCGCCATGGCCGGAATGGCCTCAGCCGCGGATGTCAACCCGGCACTGATGGCGAAATTGCCGCTCGAATTCAAACAACTGGGAATGAGCGTGCACCGCGATATGGACGATATCGCCCAGGCGGCGCAAACCGGAAAATCTTCGACGGAGATCCTGAAAATGGTCGCCGCCACGCTGGCAAAATGCACCGCCTGCCATGCGGCCTGGCAGCTCAAGGCGACGAATTAGGAAACCGCTATCTGGACGTTCAGCCCCAGCGTTTTCCACTGCTTCACTTCTTCCTGCAGCGCGGACTCGGTCAGCGGGTTTTGCGCCAGCCAGTCTGCGTCTATCGAAAGATGGAATTTGGTGCCGCTGAAACGGACTTGCAGTTCCGGCAAGCCGATGGTGCTGCGGTTGCGGTAGAACAGTACGGCAAGGCGCAGGCTCATCGCCAGCGCGCAGGAATCGGCATCCTTGAGTTGCGCCTGCAGCTTTGCGAGGTTGCCGCGCTGCGCCAGTGTCAGCATGCTCAGGCGCGCCTGTTCCTTTTTGGAGAAGCCCGGCATGTCGGCATTGGCGGTGATATAGGCGGTGTGTTTGTGGTAACCGCTGTGCGCGACGCTGATGCCGATCTCGTGCAGTCTGGCCGCCCAGTCGAGCAGATGCAGGTCGGCCTCTTCGCCGAGGAATTGCCGCGCAAGCGCGTGCGCCAGCTTTGCCACCCGCCCCGCCTGCTTCGTATCGACATGATAGCGCCGCATGAATTGCCCCACCGTCACTTCGCGCACATCGTTATCGTGAAAGCGCCCCCACAGGTCGTACAGCACTCCCTCGCGTAGCGCGCCCAGCGCGGTGTCCATGGCGGCGATGTCCAGCTCGCAGAATGCGGAATACAGGATGGCGAAACCGCCCGCAAATACGGGCATACGGTCGGGCCGCAAGCCCTGCAGATCGAGTTTTTGCACGTCGCCCACATCGAGCAAATGCGCGCGCAAGCCATCGAGACCCGCGCGGGTGATGCCGCTTCTGTTAAAGCCGTTCAATTCCAGCACTTCGGCGATGGCCTTGGCCGTGCCGGACGACCCGATGGCCCGCCGCCACTGCCCCCGGTAATCTGCGGCGATGGTCTGGAACTCGTTGCGCGCGGCGAGTTCGGCCTGCTTGAGTGTCTGTTTGGTGACTTTCCCGTCGGGGAAAAAACGGCTGCTGAAACTGACGCAGCCCATGTACAGGCTTTCCAGTTTGAGCGGGTTGAGCCCGTTGCCGATGATGCATTCGGTTGAGCCTCCGCCGATATCGATGACCAGCCGGTTGTCATCCGATTGCGGCAGTCCGTGCGCCACGCCGAGATAGATCAGCCGTGCTTCCTCGCGACCCGCGATGACTTCTATCGGAAACCCCAGGATGTGCTCGGCTTGCGGGATGAAATCTGCGGCATTTTTCGCCACGCGCAGCGAATTGGTGCCGACCACGCGCACCGCCTCGGACGGCAGGCCGCGCAAACGCTCGGCAAAACGTTCCAGCGCGGCGAAGGCGGTCTGCTGAACTTCGGCAGTGAGGAATTTTTCGTCGGTGAGTCCGGCTGCCAGCCGGACCGGTTCGCGCAAACCGTCCAGCATATAAAGCTGGTCGCCTTCGGCCCTCGCTACCTGTAGCCGAAAACTGTTCGACCCCAGATCGACTGCGGCAAGGATGGGTTGATGTTGCATAAGGGCTGGTGAGTGGAAAGTGGAAAGTGGGAAGTGGTGAGTTGGGAGTGAGGGGTCGTGGAATGCGTTTCCCCACTTACTACTTAGGCACCTCGTGCCGATCCACTCCCCGACCCCTCGCTACGCTCTCCCCATTAAGCCTTACTGCTGAATTTCGCGGTCGATCTCATCCACGGTGATATGGCGCACGTCGCGCCCCTTGACCATGTAGATGACGTACTCGGACATGTTCTTGGCGTGGTCGCCGATGCGCTCGATCGCCTTCGCGACGAACAGGATTTCCAGCGAGGTGGAAATGGTGCGCGGGTCTTCCATCATGAAGGTGATCAGGTAGCGCATGATCGCGCGAAATTCCTCGTCCACCTGGTCGTCCATGCGCACCACTTGCGCGGCCATCACCACATCCAGCCGCGCAAAGGCATCCAGCGATTTGCGCAGCATGTCCAAAGCGATATCTGCGGCATGCTTGATCTCCTGGTAGCGCGGTATCGCCAGCCCCTGCTTTTGCGACAGCAACTTGGCCATGCGCGCGATCTTTTCGGCCTCGTCGCCGATACGCTCCAGATCGGTGATGGTCTTGATCACCGCCATCACCAGACGCAGGTCGCCCGCCGCAGGCTGGCGGCGCGCGATCACCTGGCTGCACGCCTCGTCTATCTTCACTTCCATCGCGTTGACGCGGTGATCCTCGTTGATCACCTTGGTCATCAGTGCGACATTGCCGCTGACCAGCGACTCGACGGCGCTCTTGATCTGGCTTTCCACCAGCCCGCCCATCTGCAGCACGTTGGCGCGGATGGCCTCCAGATCGGCATCGAACTGGCGGGAGATATGGTCACTACTGCTCATGATTGTTCCTTGAAATTAAACAACAGCACAGGATAAGGGAAGATTGTTAAGCACAGATGACAACCGCTACGCAGTCATCGTCTTCACGCCCTCCGGCGTGCCGAGCAGCAGCACGTCAGCGGCTCGGCGTGCGAACAGCCCGTTGGTCACCACCCCCGCGATATGATCGAGTGCGGACTCCAGTTCCACCGGATTCATGATCTGCAAACCGTGCACGTCGAGAATGATGTTGCCGTTGTCGGTGGTGTAGCCCTCGCGCAATTTCGGCTGCCCGCCCAGCGCGGCCAGCTGACGCGCCACGGAACTCCGCGCCATCGGGATCACCTCGACCGGCAGCGGGAACTTGCCCAGCACATCGACCAGTTTGCTGGCGTCGCACACGCAGATGAACTTTTTGCTCGCCGCCGCGACGATCTTCTCGCGCGTCAATGCGCCGCCGCCGCCCTTGACCATGTGCATATGACGCGTGATCTCGTCCGCGCCGTCCACGTACACCGGCAGGTCGCCCGCCTCGTTCAGCGACAGCACTTCTATGCCGTGCCCCTGCAAACGCTTCGCCGAAGCCTCGGAACTCGCGACCGCGCCGCGTATCTTGTGCCTGATTTTGGCCAGCTCATCGATGAAAAAGTTGGCGGTCGAACCGGTGCCCACGCCCACAATACAATCTGCCGGCACATACTCGATCGCAGCCTTGGCTACCGCGCGTTTCAAATCGTCTTGACTCATCATGCAGGAATCCTTTTTCAGTATTATTCATTTGCCACCGCGATTATTGCAGGAATTGGGAGTTTTTTGGAGGTTTGTGCATGAGACTCCCGCGTAAACGGCCGGGGAACGTGCAATACCCTGATGTGCTATGCTCGGCACGATAGTTTAGTTAACGGTTTGCAATGAAGTTGTTCCTTTATTTGTTGATGCTGACCGCCCCCCCTGCACTGGCCAACCAGACTGCGGACAGCCCGGGCAGCGTCCCGCTGGTGTTCCCATACTCCGGGGTCCAACCGGCCGGCCCGCACACGTTCAATGATGCCGATTTTGCCGCGGTCTACGAGGCATTTCTTGCCGGCGAGGCGGACGAGCTGGCCCTGTTCGCGCAACGCCTGAAAAACACCCCGCTGGAAGTGTATGGCGATTATTACCAGTTGCGCCTGGGCATACAGAATGCCGATCCGCAGCCCGCCCCGGGCGCGCTCGAAGGGGAGGTGAGCGCGTTTCTTGCCCGTCCGGCAAACACGCCGGTCATCGACCTGTTGCGCATCGAATGGCTCAAGGCGCTGGGCAAGCATCAGCTGTGGGACCTGTTCGATACGGAGTTTTCCCGCCTGGGCAACAGGGATACCGAGGTAAGCTGTTACGCCCTGCAATCCCGCTATCGCACCCATGATGGGGCGGTGTTGCAGGAAGCGCGCGGGTTATGGCTAGACGGCAAGAGCCTGCCGGACAGCTGCGACACCGTGTTCGATGCGGCGCGCGCTGCCGGCGCCATCTCCGAACAGGACATCCGCCAGCGGCTGCGCCTGGCGCTGGAAATCAACAATGTGTCGCTTGCGGTCAAGCTTGCCGGGCTGCTGGAGGATAAACATCCGGGGCTGTCATCGGAGTTGGTCAAGGCCGCGTCCGATCCCGATCGCTACCTGGCAAAATTGTCCCCTGCAAATGCAAGCGAGGGGAAACGCATCATCGCGTTGTTTGCGCTGCAACGCCTTGCGAAACAGAATTCCGAATTGGCCGCCTCGCGCTGGTCGAAAATATCGGCCCGCTTCCCCGAGGCCGAGCGGCATTATTTTTACGGCAGGCTGGCGTATGAAGCGGCGCGCAATCTGGATGGGCGTGCGCTGAAGTGGTACAAGGCTGCGGCGAACACGCCGCTCAATGACCAGCAGCTGGCCTGGCGCGTGCGTGCGGCATTGCGCGCGCAGAATTGGCCAGAGGTGCTGGCTGCCGTGAACGCGATGCGCGCGCAGCAGCAGCGCGAGTCCGCCTGGCGCTACTGGAAGGCGCGCGCGCTCCAGGCACTGGGCAGGTCCGTGGAGGCACGAGCCCTGTATGCGCCATTGAGCGGCGAGTACAATTTTTACGGACAACTGGCGGCGGACGAACTGGCTGATTCGCCCGTGTTGAGCGAGGCGCCAGCCACCTATAAGTCGGACGAGCAGGCCATCGCAGCGATGTCGGCACTGCCCGGTGTCCAGCGCACCCTGGTGTTATACCGCACGGGATTGCGCAGCGAAGCGCTGGAGGAATGGCGCTGGGTGCTGCGCAACCTCAACGACCGCGAATTGCTCACTGCGGCCGAGGTCGCGCGGCGCAACGAGATGTACGACCGCGCGATCGGCGCGGCGGAAAAGACCGTCAGCCTGCACGATTTCAGCCTGCGCTATCTCGCGCCCTATCGCGACACGATGCAAGCGCATATCCGCGAGAACGGGCTGGATGAGGCATGGGTATACGGGCTGATGCGCCAGGAGAGCCGTTTCGCCCCCGCCGCAAAATCAGGCGTCGGCGCTGCCGGGCTGATGCAGATCATGCCCGGCACCGCACGCTGGGCGGCCAACAAGTTGGGCCTGAAGAATTACCGGAAATCGCTGCTCCACCAGCTCGACACCAACCTGCGCCTCGGCACCTATTACATGAAAACGGTGCTGACCCAGTCAGGCAACAGCCCTGTACTGGCCTCGGCGGCATACAATGCCGGACCGTTGCGCGCGCTCCAGTGGCGCGGCGACCGCCCGCTGGAAGGTGCGATCTATGCCGAGACCATTCCATTCGAGGAAACCCGTGAATACGTGAAAAAGGTGATGAGCAATACCGTGTATTACGCCGACCAGTTCGGCGCCGCGCCGCGCTCGCTCAAGCAGCGGCTGGGTGTTATTGCGCCCAAATCGGCGGATAACCAGAAAGCCCTGTCCGATGTCCCCTGAAGCCAGAATATATTGCGTGGGCGGCGCGGTGCGCGACCGTCTGCTCGGACTGCCGGTGCAGGATCACGACTGGGTGGTGGTGGGTAGCACGCCCGAAGAGATGGTGGCGCAGGGTTACCAGCCGGTGGGCAAGGACTTCCCGGTCTTTTTGCATCCCAAGACCCATGAGGAATATGCGCTGGCGCGCACCGAGCGCAAGACCGCGCGCGGCTACCAGGGCTTCGCCGTGTATGCCGCGCCGGATGTCACGCTGGAACAGGACCTGCTGCGCCGCGACTTCACGATCAACGCAATCGCCGAAGATGCCGACGGCAAGCTGATCGACCCGCACAACGGTATCGCCGACCTGCGCGCCGGCATCCTGCGCCACGTCAGCCCGGCATTCGGCGAAGACCCGGTGCGCATCCTGCGCGCGGCGCGTTTTGCGGCGCGCTTCGGTTTCGGCATCGCGCCCGAGACGCTGGTGCTGATGCGCGAGATGGCGAACAACGGCGAAGTGGATGCGCTGGTCGCGGAACGCGTCTGGCAGGAACTGGCGCGCGGCCTGATGGAAAATGCACCGTCGCGCTTCTTCGAGACGCTGCGCAGTTGCGGCGCGCTGGCGAAGATCATCCCCGAGGTGGACGCGCTGTTCGGCGTGCCGCAGCCGGAAAAATATCATCCCGAGATCGACTGCGGCCTCCACACGATGCTGGTGATCGACGATACGGCGCGGCAAGGCTACGCGCTGGAAGTGCGCTACGCCGCACTTACACACGATCTCGGCAAGGCCACGACACCGAAAGATATTTTGCCGCGCCACATCGGCCACGAATTGCGCAGCGTCGAACTGGTGAAAAATCTTTCGCAGCGTTTGCGCGCCTCCGGCGAATGCCGCGACCTGGCCCTGCTGGCCGCGCGCTTTCACGGCGACATCCATCGCGCCGCCGAATTGCGCGCCGACACCGTCATCAAATTATTCCAGTCCGCGGACGCCTGGCGCAGGCCGGAACGCTTCGCGCAATTGCTGCAAGCCTGCGCCTCGGACGCGCGCGGACGCACCGGCCACGAAAACGACGCCTACCCTCAGGCGGATTACCTGCTGCAACTGTTGTCCGCCGCGCGCGCGGTGGATGCGGGAAAGATCGCGCAGCAATGCAGCGACACCCAGGCCATCGCTGCCGCGGTGGAACAGGCGCGAGTCCGAGCGATAGCAGGATTGGTTGAAACACATCGCAACAGATAGTGCGTGATCGCGCTTCCATTCCCTGCCGAATGGAACCATTCAAACAAGAGACGTTACATTCGGGCGCCGCGCGCCCTCATTGCAATGCGCACTGCTTGCAGCACGAGCGCACACAGCGAATAAATTGCCATGAAAGGATCGAGCAGGTAGTCCCACAGATTGGCAGATTCATACCAGCCTAGCGACCAGGCGAGGACGGCCAGCGCGATGCACAACGTGATCAGCGCAGATTTTCTGAACCATGCCGCCAGCGCGATCAGCAGCAGCGCGGCGATCAAGACCGGATCGCCGTAACCCGGGCGGTAGGGGTCGAACATGCCGATACCCAGAGACAGCGGATAGAAGAACATTGCAACGATAGCGATCAGCATCGGCAGTCCCCGTGATTCGACCGGCTCTGCGCTGACGATTGCCGGGTTGCGCAACCCCGATAGCAATGCGCACCACAACAGTACCAGCGTGGTGATGCTCAAGTCGCCTGTCACGCCGCGCAGGTAGGCGGCGATGGGCATCCCGCCGAACGGAATGAGCGCCAAAACAAAAAACACTCCCGCCAGCACTGCCCGGCGCGACCATGGAAATCGCGTAATGCCCGGCGCCAGCAACAGCGCTGCCGCCATCGCGACGGCCACGCCAATCAGTCCGGTCAGGTTGGTAAAGTTAACCATGGGTAGCTGCTTTCATTTGTTGATCCAGCCAGGCGCGGGTGAAGCGGACGTGTTTGATGAAGCTGCGGTTCCAGGTGTAGACGAGATGGAAGTCGCCGTTGTGCGCCTGAATCAGATAGGGATAGGAGAATTCATAGCCGCAACTCTGGCCCGCGCATTTGCTGCGCTGTGCGGATGCCGCATAGCCGGATGGGTCGGTGATGCTGCTATCGGTCGCGGTTGCCAGTTGCGCAGTGATGCGTGCATAGCTTGCCGGATCGGCAGCCTGATTGCGCTGGTCTTCCAGTCGATATACGGTTTGCCAGGTGGCGCCGCCATCGGCTGAGGCCGCCAGCGACAGCACTTCGCGGTTCGTCTCGGTATCGTTGAGCGCCATCAGCAGACGTCCATCCGGCAGCGCCACCCCCGCGACAGCCGCGTCTGGATTCGCCAGCGCGCTCTTCGCCGGTGTGCTCCAGTGCCGCCCTGCATCGTTTGTCGTCATCGCGATCACACGCTTCGGCGCTGCTCCGGTATGGCGCATCACCACCATCGCCTGCTGTGGATTTTGTATCAGCATCACCGGCTGTATCGCGAGCTTGCCGGAACTCAAACGCTGCTTGTCGATGATAGAGCCATCCGGCGCGATGCGCAGCAGCTCGCCGAATTTGCCGATGAACTCGTGATAGGCCGGCAGACCGATACTGCCGTCGTCGTACAGGAACGGCGCGCCCTTCACCAGCGTGCTGATGTTGATAAACGGCGAGGTGACCAGTCGCCGCGCCGTGCTCCAGGTCGCGCCGTCGTCGTTCGATGTCATCGCCGTGATCGAACTGCCCGCCCAGCCGCCGACCGAGACGGTCACGTAATACAGCCACAGCGTGCCGTCCGCTGCGCGCAACGCGACAGGATTGCCCAGTTTCTTGACGAAGCGCAGCAACGCGCGTTGCGTCTTATCACGGTCGGTGACGCTCGTCTCCTCGCCCCACTGGCCGCGCACCGGGTCAAAGACGGCGGTCTGTATCGTTACGTCTTCCGCCCCCTCTTTGCTTCCGGCGAACCAGAATGCGCGTATGCGCCCGTCGCCCAGCTCGACCAGCGATGCGGCGTGGGTGGCGATGTTCCGGCGCGATGAAACGAAGCGGGTGCGCATTTCCGGTGCAGCCTGTGCCGCTTCCCGGATCGCGGGCAATTGGAATGAGGCCGGCTCAGGGCGATGCAGGGATTTGTAGAACGCCGCACTGAAGGCGACTGCAATCAGTGCGAGCAGCAGCGCGCGACCGCGTGTAACAGGCAGCGCCATCAGCGGCACGCCTCCGCCATCGACTGCGCAACGATCGCGTTAGCCGCCCTTGGCGATTCCATCAGCACTTCCCGCGCGAACAGTGTCTGCAATACTTTGCCTTCGCGGAACATCGCCTTCACCTCGGCGGAACTCTGCCGGTCGCGTATCGTCAGCCGCTGGCCGATGATTTTGCACCCGTCGCATGCCTGCGGTTCGTCGCGCAGCGGCAATCGCACCGCGAACAGCGGATAGCGCGCACTCAGATCGGCCACGGTGAAGTTCTGGAACTCGGCATAGCCATGCACATCCGCACCGGGCAGCACGAAGCGGTGCCCCTCGTCCTTCGCCCTGAAGTTGCACGGCACCCACACCCGTTTGCCTGCGGCATATTGCTGCGCATCTGCGGAAAAATTTCCCGGCGGGCCGTCGAACGGGCGCAGGAACGCGGCAAAGCTCAGCAGCACCAGCAAGGCCACGACGTTCACAGCAGGGCGAGTCAAGCCGGGCATGAACAGCGCAGCCAGCAGCAACAGCGCGGTGAACGCGAGCAACAGCCAGAACAGCGGCGGGTACAACTGCGCATCGGCCAATTCTGTTTGCAGGCGCATGGCTAGGTAAGCCAGTCCCGCGACCACCATGCCTGAAAGAACCAGGGTCGCGACGAATACCTTGCGGTTGATGAACTGCCAGTTCAGTGCGCACAGCAGCGCCACAGCGGGCATCGCGGCCAGCAGGTAACGCCCCGAGCGCTGGCTGGGCAGCGCAAAGCTGATGAAGAACGCGGCGATCAGGATCAGCAGCAGTTTTTCGTCGCTGCCCAGCTGCGAGCGGCGCTTGTAAACCAGCACGAACATCGCGACGACAGGGAAAGTCAGCAAGCCCGGATTGGTCAGGAACGCCGCCGTGTAACTCCAGATGCTGGAGCCGCTCCACAGCAGTTTCGATAAATAACTCGGCCCGTGCGGGTCGAACTTGCCGACATTCTCGCCGACGACGAATTCCTGCCACACCGCCTGCGGATCGGGATCGACCGCGAACCACAGCGCGAACATCCCGACCGCGACCGCGATGGCGATTGTGACCTTGAGCGCATCCTGCTTCAGGAATTCTGCAACGCGGTAATCGCGCTGTTGCAGATACCAGCCGGTCAGCCCCAGTGTCATGGGCAAACCCAGCGCGAACGACTTGTACAGAAAGCCGATGCCGATGCCGATGCCCAGCAGCAGCGGAATGACGAAGCGCGATAAAAACGTTTGCCGCCAGTACAGCAACACGAAGAACGGCAGAAACAGCCAGAACACCTCGGGCGCATTGGTCAGGAAGGGGCGGCCATATCGGTAGGTGGTCAGAAATGCCAGCCAGGTCAGCGCCGCAATGAAACCGGTCTCGATCCGTCCGGACAGTTTGCGCCCGAGCAGCAACAACATCGCCGCCGTCAGCAAGGTGTAGATCACGCTCGGGTAGCGCAACTGCCACAGCGACCAGTCCGCGCCCCAGCCGGTGGAGGCGATGCCCTGCCAGAACAGCAGCGGCGGCTTGGTGTTGCGCATGTTGTCCATCTGCGACTGCAGCGGCAGCAGCTCGCCGCTCGCGGCGGTCAGCCTGACGATGTGCTCGTAGGGATACTCATCACCGTTCTTCGGCGCATGCTCGCTGTCGAGACCGTAGAAGTAGGTGAATGCCGCCAGCAGGCAGGTTAATACGTACCATGCAAAACGAAACTTTGATTCAGCGAGTTTCATTGGCCGAGGGTTCATCTGAGGTCTCGGTCTCCGGCTCGGGAATGATGGGCAGCGCGATCTCGTCTACCGGTTTGTGGCTGCGGAAGGTCCAGAAGTTGTTCACGAGGAAATTGAACAGGCTGGCAATCACGATGGCCGAGGCGTTGGCGATCAGGTAGTAGAGATACAGCGTGAACAGTTTGGTCAGGATCACCTGCACGACGATGCCGACCCAGCAGGCCAGCGCGTACTGGCCGAAATGCAGAACGATGTGTTTGTCCGGGCGATGGTGGCGATCAGCCCAGGTCCAGTAGCGGTTCCAGTGGAAGTTGTTTGCGGTCGCAAAAAAAATCGCGACGGCCAGCGACACATTGAGCCGCATGTCGTGCGACTGGATCGCGGTGAACAGGAATTCCTGACAGACATACAGCATCGCCAGATTGACCACCACGCCGGACGCGCCGACGGTGCCGAATTTCATGAAGCGTTTCTTGAATACCCAGGCCGTCAAAGGGTGACGCGCGAATCTGGCCAACGCGTTCATGCGGATTTCCCGAGCATCTCATGCGCCTTGGCCAGCACCTGTTCGACCGTGATCTGTTTCAGGCACTGGTTGTCGCCGTCACATGGCGAGGTGCGGTGGTTGTAGGCGGTGAGGCAGGGCGAGCACGGCAGCTGGCGGTGGAAGCAGTACGCATTGTCGCCCAGCGATTTATACAGCAGCGGGGTTTCCGGGCCGAAGAAGATGATCGTCGGCAGTCTGGGCGTGAGCGCGGCGAATTGTCCCGGCCCGCCGTCGTTGGTGACCAGCAGCGCGGCGCGGTGGAACACCGCCAGCAGGTGGCGCACCGAGCGGGTGTATCCCGCCAGATTGACGCAGTGCGGATCCTTGCAGTGATCCACGACGGATTGCGAGATCTCCCGGTCGTCTTTCATGCCGATCACGCCGACCGCATAGCCTTCGCCGAGCAGCGTCTTGGCCAACTGAAAATAGCTCTTCAGCGGCCAGGCGCGTATCGGCAGGATGCCACCGCTGGGGTAGATCAGCACCAGCTTTCTGTCCTTGATCGTCGGGAAGAAGGTGTGCAGCTCCCGGGTGACATGGGCCAGTTCTTCATTCGTGAATTCCAGCACCGGGGTTGCGCCGGTATAGGGCTCGGGCAGCATCTTGGCGACAGGGTCGGTCGTGGATTCCAGCGCGGAGGCCAGCGTCAGGAATTGCTGGGTCAGGTGCCGGTAGGGGTTATACAGCACCGGACGGGTCAGGAAGGAGCCGCGATACAGCCCTTCCTGCGTATGCCGATGAAAGCCCACGCGCAACGGCGCGCCGGACAGATAGGAAAAAATGTTGCTGATGCGCGCGAACAGTTCGCAGTCGATCACCGCGTCTATCTTCAGCCTGCGCATCGTGCGTATCGCCCTGATGCTGTCACCGACCAGTCCTTTCAGCGATTTGTCGTCCAGCGTGATCACGTTCTCGGGGGGAACCACGCCGAGCAGATCCAGCACTTCGCGGTTCTTGCCGAACATCAGGAAGTGCAGCGAGGCCTCGGGATACTGCTGTTTGAGGCGCATGATCATCGGCTGCGCCAGCACCAGGCTGCCCATCTCGGACAGCAGGATGATCAGGATCTTTTTCGGGGGCGTACCGTCGGGATCCTTCGGCAGGATACGGTTCACCAGCGAGAACAACGCGCAAATCGGCACACCCACATAACGATCGACTGCGCGCTGGAATTGAATGTTCATGTGGATGAGAGGTCGGCTCCGGAATTGGAATGCGGCGTCTTGCCTGGCCGCTTCGATAGCGGCGAATTATCTAGGATTTCGGACCGCTAGGCAACCCGGAACCCGGCGTTGCACAAGCCCGTTTTCAACTTCATTCGTGCGCAACCGGATGCGGGGATAGTGCGGGGAAACAGGCGCGTGACTCGGCTTGAAGTTTGGCTTTTGCACCAGCCAGGATGGCTGGGGCCCCTGCACGCGTCGGCGCAGGGGTCTTGCCGGTTATTGCGTTACCGCATCGGGTGTTGCTGGCGCTGCCACATCCGGTGTCGCTGGCGCGGCGGGCGTTGCCGGTGCGGGTTCACCGGACGGGAGGTCATTGGCAGGCAGTTCTTTGACCTGCACACTGGGCGGTGGATTGACGCCGGTGATGACCGGCTCTCCCGCGCCCGGCTGTTGCGAATTCGCGCCGCCATCCGCCGGTTTGGTATTGGTTTGCGGCACGATCTCTCTGGCAAAACGCGCCAGTTCTTCGGCCTGTTTTTCCAGAGGCAGGTCGCGCGGGTCTTTGTGGCCCAATCCGGCGGAGATGTCGAGCAGGAGTTTTTCTTCGTCCAGCACGATCTGTTCCACGGATTTTTTGAATTGATCCTGCAGGAACAGCACGCGTTCGCTGACATGGCGCGCGTGGAGCGCGGCAAACATCGCATCGTCTCCGGCGCGCTTCACCGATGCCTCGTCGAGCGGCGCGCCGGCGATCCGGCTCATGGCATCCTGATAGACGCGTAGCGCTTCCGCCAGCGTTGCGGGCGCGAGTTTCTTGCCATCTTTCTTCTGCGTATCCTCGTTGATCACATCGCTCTCATGCAGAGTGTTGTATTGAACTGTTTTAACAACCAGGTCCTGCATGTTCTTGAGCAGCTTGAACCTGTCCTTTTCAATATCGTCGGCTGCATTCAACTCTATTTTCTCAATCAGGTCAGAAAGCTGGCTGATGGTTTTTTCATATTCCTTGGGATAGATCCTGGAGCCGTTGTGTTTATCCAGCAGGTTTTTCTGCTCAAGCTCGGCTGCAAAGCGAATCTGAACGGTCGCCATGACGGCCTGGCCTTTATCAAGCAGGGCATCCGCCTTGGCGATATCGCCGATCAATGTCTCCCTGGATTTTTTTGCGGACTGTTTATGGGCATAGTCCAGTATTTCGGAAGCCTCCTTGAAATAATTGGGTGCAAGAAAAGGCATGTTTGCGCTTCTTGCCTCTTCGATCCGTTTGGCCAGCGCGGCGATCGCATCCTCTGCCGACAGTGTGTCGTATTTGGCCAGCTGCTCGTCGGAAACCCTGATGGCTTTGCCCACATTGGCTCCGCAACCCGCCAGCAGCATGCCGAACAACAGGCCGAAAATATATATCCCTGCATGAAGTTTTTGCGTTTGCATCTTGGTACTCCTGTTCGAAGGTCTCTATCGTCAAATTGTTCGTAATCGGTTGCTTGCCCGTAGTCGAGCCAGCGTTTTCTATCCGCTGTTGCGCAATCCTGTCGCGATACCGTTGATGGTCAGGTGGATCGCACGCTTGACCAGCTCGTTGTTGTCCCCGGCGCGGTGCCGCTCCAGCAGCGAGACTTGCAGGTGGTTGAGCGGGTCGATGTACGGTGTGCGCGTCAGCAGGCTGCGCGCGAATGCCGGATTGTCCTGCAACAGCGTGCTGTTGCCGGTGACCGCGAACAGCATCTCCACGGTATCCTCCCACTCGCGGTTGATCGCGCCGAAGATGCGCTCGCGCAGCTCCACGTTTTCCACCAGTTCGGCATAACTCGATGCGATACCCATGTCGGTCTTGGACAGCACCATGTCCATGTTGGACATCAGGCCGCGGAAAAACGGCCAGTTCTTGTACATCGCCTGCAATTGCGCCAGCCCGCTATCGCCCTCGCGCGCGATGAATTGCTTCACCGCGCTGCCGTAGCCGAACCAGCCTGGCAGCATCACGCGGTTCAGCCCCCAGCTGAACACCCAGGGGATCGCGCGCAGGTCCTCGATGCGGTCTGAGGCCTTGCGCGACGACGGACGGCTGCCGATGTTGAGTTCGGCGATCTCGCGTATCGGTGTCGCAGTGAAGAAGAAGTCGGTAAAGCCCGGTGTCTCGTATACCAGCTTGCGATACGCGGCGAAGGCGTCGCGGCTCAGCACTTCCATGATGCGGTGATATTCCGGCATCGTGCTGTCCGCGCCGTGGTGATGCAGCAGCGTGGCCTCCATGGTCGCGGCGATCAGTGTTTCCAGGTTGCGCCGTCCGATCTCGGGATTGGAGTATTTGCTGGCGATCACTTCGCCCTGCTCGGTGATGCGGATCTGCCCGTTCACGCTGCCCGGCGGCTGCGCCAGGATCGCCTCGTAGCTCGGGCCGCCGCCGCGTCCCACGGTGCCGCCGCGCCCATGGAATAATCGCAGTTCGATGCCGTGCTTCTCGAACACCTTCACCAGCTCAACCTCGGCCTTGTACAGCTCCCAGTTAGCGGTGAGGTAGCCGCCGTCTTTGTTGCTGTCCGAGTAGCCCAGCATCACTTCCTGCGTGTTGGCGCGGCTGGCGAGCAGCTTGCGGTACCAGGGGATGGCGAACAGCTCGTCCATGATGACGCCGCAGCCGCGCAGATCTTCGATGGTCTCGAACAGCGGGATGATGTTGACATGCAGCATGTCGCTGCCTTCCAGCAATTTGACCTGTTGCAGCATCAGCGCGAGTTCCAGCATGTCGCTGACCGCATCGGTCTTGGAGATGATGTGGTTGGGCAGCGCCGCACGGCCGTAGCGCTGATGGATCTCGGCGGCGGCCTGCATGATGCGCAGCTCGCTCTGCGGGACATCCGAATAACGATTGATGTCGGTCATCAATATCTTGCCGGCCTGCAAAGCTTCCAGCAGAACGGTGCGCTTGGCAGCTTCGTCGAGGTCGGCATAGTTGGCCTTGCCGGAACTGTGCGAGAACAGCTCGCTGACTGTCTGTTCGATCAGCGCGCTGTGCTGGCGCATATCCAGCGGGGCGAGGTAAAAACCGAACACCTCGGCGCCCCGGCGCAGGTTGGCGAGCCGTCCGCGCGCCAGGTAAACCGCGCCGTGCTTGAACAGCGAATCGATCAGCACATCCAGATCGGCGATGAATTCCTGCGATGTCGCATAGGGATGCGCATGCTTGTCCACCGGCGGCAGGTGCGAAAGGTCGTGGCCGAGATGTTTGGCGGTGGCCGCAAGGCGCGAATAGATCAGGATCAGCGCGCGACGGTAGGGTTCGTCGTCTCGCGCGGAGGCCTTGTCCGGCGAAGCATCGGACAGTTTGCGCAATTCGGGCGTGACCTCCACCAGACGGTCGGTCAGGCTCAGGCGGGTGCCGAGCAGATGGGTCTCGCTAAGGTAATGCTCGAATGCCAGCGCGGAATGTTGCTGCACCGCGTCCGACATCACATCGTGGGTGACGAAGGGGTTGCCGTCGCGGTCGCCGCCTATCCAGCTGCCGACGCGCAGCAGCGGGGGCACCTTGATGTCCTTGTCGAAACGCGTTTCCAGCTGTTTCTCCAGACCGGCGTACAGCTTGGGTATCTCGGCCAAAAAAGTGTAGCGGTAGTATTCAAGGCCGTTGCGGATCTCGTCGTGCACGGTCAGCTTGGAGGTGCGCAGCATGCGCGTCTGCCACAGGATCAGCACGAAGCGGTGCAATGCTTCTTCGTTGTCGGCCAGATCGTCGGGCGTCATGTCCATGCGGTCGCGGTTGGACAGCAGGCTGGAGATAATCAGCTGGCAATCGAGGATGCTCTTGCGATGCACCTCGGTGGGGTGCGCGGTCAGCACCGGCGATACCAGCGCGCTGTTCAGGAATGACTGCAACCGCCGGTTGTCGATCTTCTTTTCTTCCAGCCGGTCCAGCGCCAGTTGCAGCGTGCCGTCCTTGGGCGCGCTGCCCGACTTGAGGTGGGCGCGGTGGCGGCGGTTGTGGTGCAGGTCTTCGGCGATATTCGACAGCTGCGAGAAGTAACTGAATGCGCGCACCACGACCAGCGTCTCGCTGGGCGATAGCGCGTCCAGTGTCTGCTCGAGCTGCACGCGGTCGCGGTCATCCTGGGTTTTGCGGAAGCGCACTGCGGCGCGGCGCACGTTCTCGATCAGCTGGAAGGACTCCTCGCCCTCCTGTTCGCGCAGCGTGTCGCCGAGGATGCGGCCGAGCAGGCGCACATCGTCGCGCAGCGGCAGGTCTTTGCTGGATATATCGGTAGGTGCGGCAATCAGATTCATCACGTTCTCGGGACAAAAGTACGGCGCACCTTATGCTAGAATGCGCCGATTATTATTCATTACATTTCAGGAAATACTATGAGCCAGAAATCCCAACAAGCCCCTGCCCGTCTAGTGATAGCTTCGCGCGAAAGCGCGCTCGCGATGTGGCAGGCTCAACATATACGGGACAGGCTGCGCGCATTATATCCGCAAACCGAGGTCAGTATATTGGGTATGACCACACAGGGTGACCAGATTCTCGAAGTCACATTGTCCAAGATCGGCGGCAAGGGCCTGTTCGTCAAGGAACTGGAAACCGCACTGGAAGACGGCCGCGCCGACCTCGCCGTGCATTCGCTGAAAGACGTGCCGATGAATCTGCCGGAAGGCTTTGTGCTGGCCGCCATCGGCGAACGCGAAGACCCGCACGATGCTTTTGTGTCGAACAAATTTGAAAATCTCGCCGCGTTGCCCGCAGGCAGCGTGGTGGGTACATCCAGCCTGCGCCGCGAGAGCCAGCTGCGCGCGCGCTTCCCGCACCTGAACATCGAACCGCTACGCGGCAACGTGCAGACCCGTTTGCGCAAGCTGGATGAGGGCCAATACGCCGCCATCATCCTCGCCGCCGCCGGGCTGAAACGCCTCGGTCTCGGCGCGCGTATTCGCGGCATCATCTCCAGCGAAGACAGCCTGCCTGCCGTAGGCCAGGGCGCGCTGGGCATCGAATGCCGCAGTGATCGTGCGGATGTGATCGCCGCATTGCAACCGCTGCACCACCCCGACACCGCCGCCTGCGTGCTGGCCGAACGCGCGCTGAGCCGCGCGCTGGGCGGCAGCTGCCAGGTGCCGCTGGGCGGATTCGCCGAAGTGAAGGGCGGCAAGCTGCGTATGCGCGGCTTCGTCGCCAGCCCGGACGGCAAGCGCATGATGCAGTCCGAGATGACCGGCGACATCGCGTATCCCGAAGTGCTGGGGAACAAGATTGCAGATGAGTTGCGTAAGCAGGGGGCAGATGTGATTTTGGCGGAGTTGGCGCTTTAAAACACGTTATGCATCTTAGGTGAGAGCAGTGGGCCTAGATTACTTTGCGTTATTAGTCTCCATTCTGTCTGCATTAATTGCGGTAGTCGCCATTCTTCGTGCCAATGAGGCTAATCGTCTTGCTGCTGAGGCAAATAGGATCACAAAACACTACAACCTTAGACCCATTCGGTTGAGCGCTTGTAATCTTGTAAAGGACTTTGCCCACTACTGCACAACGTATCGCACTGCTTTCTTGCAAAAAATCGTAAGCGGCACGATGGAACTCATGGATCGACGAGACTCCTTCAGATTAGAGTTCGAAAAATTTGGGCCGCTCGAAATGCCAAGCGTGGAGTCAAAAGTTTCAGAACTTTCGAACAAAGCAGTTCAGCTACAACGCGCACTTGATAGATCCAGAGGCAGCGACCCCCAACCATTGGACTCTAAATACACCACTTTGGAAGAAAACATTGATGCAATAATGGACTGGTTTGCGGAAGAGGAGAAAGCGCTTCCAACACTCTTCAACCAGTATCTAGAGGATGCATAACACTACGAAAGTTTGGTGGATGCGGCATGTTGTGCCTTATCCAACCTACTTGGTTGTATCCGTGTAACTCTGTATAAATCCGTGGCTAAATTGCAAGTGATGAATTCCCCCTCACCTCTCGCCGGACTGAAAATTGTCGTTACCCGCCCGCGCGATCAGGCGGTGCAGTTGGTGCGGAGCATAGCCCAGGCGGGCGGGGAGCCGTTGCTGTTTCCGTTGCTGGACATCGCGGCGGTGCAGGATACTCGCGAACTGAACGAACAAATCTCCCGGCTTGCGCAGTTCGATCTTGCGATCTTTATCAGCCCGAATGCGGTGCGTTATGGGGTGGAGGCGATCCGGGAAGTAAACTGCGAACTGCTCCTTCCCCCTTGCAGAGGGGGAGAGCGAAGCGAGGGGGCAAGTGGGATGGGGGTAGAAGAGGTGAGGGACAGCCACGTTTCTACCCCCTCCCTAGCCCTGATGGAACTACCAGCCAATCGACTAAGCCCGCAAGCGGGCAAGTCGCTGGTTGTCCCCCTGCAAGGGGGAGGGAATCTGAGGATCGCCACCGTCGGCCAGGGCAGCGCGAAGGCGTTGCGCGAACTTGGCATCACCGACATCATCGCGCCCACCGAGCGTTTCGACAGCGAGGGCTTGTTGGCCTTGCCGGAGTTGCAGGATGTCGCCGGATGGAAGGTGATGATCTTTCGCGGCGACGGCGGGCGCGAGTTGCTGGGCGATACGCTCAAGGCGCGAGGCGCGACGGTGGAATATGCCGCCTGTTACCAGCGCAGCAAGCCGCAGCAGGACGCCTCCATGCTGCTGTCAGAAAAACCGGACGCAATCACCGTGACCAGCAGCGAGGCGCTGGCTTATCTGTGGCAGATGCTGGACGATAAGGCCCGCGCAGCATTGCGCGACACCGCGCTGTTCGTGCCGCATCCGCGCATCGCCGAACTCGCGAAGCAGCAGGGTTGGCAGCGGGTCCGTTTGACTGATTCTGGTGATGATGGCTTACTGTCAGCCCTGCAAGAATGGGCGGAACAGCAAGCCGCCGGGAAAGATCAAGCATGAACGAGCAAACACCGCAACCCGACAACACCGCACCGGATTCTTCGGCGCCATCAGCCCATGTTCAACCGGCGCGCAGGAATCCGGTAGCCGAGGCGTTCGCCCGCCTCAACCTCACGCAACTGACGCTGGCGGTGCTGACCGTGATCTTCCTGTGGCAATGGCTAGACGGTCATCGCGCGATCGGCGACATGCAGCGGCAGCTGGCGGAAAAGATCGCCGAGATGTCGGCCAACAGCAAGGCCAGCCAGATGCTGCTGGCGCAGAACCAGGATCAGGTGCGGGAGCTGTCCGTCAAAATAGCGATGCTGGAAGCGCGCTATGCCGAGGCGCAGAATCAGCGCGCCGCGCTGGAGGCGCTGTATAACGATCTGTCGGTCAGCCGTGACGAGACCGCGCTGGCGGAAGTCGAGCAGATGTTGATGATCGCCGCGCAGCAATTGCAACTGTCCGCCAATGTGAAGGCCGCGCTGATCGCGATGCAGAGCGGCGATGCGCGCTTGCAGCGCATGGACAGGGCGGCATTCAACAGTTTGCGCAAGATCATCAGCCAGGATATGGACAAGCTGCGCGCCCTGCCCAGCGCGGATATTTCCGGCATCAACCTGCAACTCGACAATCTGACCTCGGCGGTGGACGGCTTGCCGCTGGTCTACCAGCAGCGCGTGACGAACGAAACGGCCCAGCCAGCCGAGCCGCCCAAAGACGAGCCGGCATGGAGAAAGTTGCTGCGCGAAATCTGGCAGGAGGTGAAGCTGCTGGTGCGCATCGAGAACACCGGAAAAGCAGAGATCCCGCTGCTGCCGCCCGACCAGGAATTCTTCCTGCGCGAAAATCTCAAGCTGCGTTTGCTGTCGGCGCGCCTTGCGCTGCTGTCGCGCGACGAGAACAGCTTCAGGGCCGAACTGAAAACCGCGCAGCTCTGGACGGCGCGTTATTTCGACGGCAAATCGAACCAGGGCGCGCGCATGCTGGCCGAACTGAAAAGACTGGCCGCTTCCAGCATCAGTATCGAATTGCCTGACATCAGCGGCAGCCTGCAGGCGGTGCGCAACTATCGCCTGACGCAGGAGACCACCGGGGAGCGCGGCTACTCCAAAAAGGGCGCGCGATGAAATATCTGGTGTGGATACTTGGCCTGTTCGCCGCGGCGGCCGCGCTGACCACCGCATCGCACAATGCCGCCTATGTGCTGGTGGTGTATCCGCCGTATCGCGCGGAATTGTCGCTCACGCTGTTTATCTCACTGCTGCTGCTGGCTTTTGTGTGCAGCTACATGCTGGTGCGCGTGGCGATTGTCGTTCTGCAATTGCCGTCCTATGTGCGGAAATTTCGCCTGAAGCGGGTCCAGGCCAAATCGCGCGAATTGCTGGAAGAGATGCTGGGCGCATTTTTCGAGGGCCGCTATGCGGCAGCGGAGAAGGCGGCGGTGCGCGCGATGGAATCCGGCGAATCCTCCGCGCTGTACCCCGTCATCGCGGCGCGCTCCGCGCACGAACTGCGCGAATACAAAAAACGCGACGCCTATCTGTCTTCCGCGGAGGGCAAGACGATAGGCGATTCGACGATGCGCCTGATGACCGCCAGCAAATTCATGCTCGACCAGCACGATCCGCGCGCCGCACTGGATACCCTGCAGAAACTGCGCGACAGCGGGGTCAAGGGTCACACCGGCGCGCTGTCTCTGGAGCTCAAGGCGCAGCAGCAGGCCGGCAATTGGGACGAGGTGTTGCATGTGCTCGACCAGCTGGAAAAGCGCGACTCGATAGACGCGACGATGGCCGAGCAATTGCGCCAGCAGGCGTGGCTGGAAAAGATACGCCAGCAGGAAGATCTGGCGGGTCTGACCGCCTGCCTGAAAAACATTCCCGCGAACTTCAAGCGGCGCAGCAAAATCGCAGCCGCAGCCGCGAGCGCGCTGATCCGGCATGGCGGGTGCGCGGCAGCGCAGCAATTGCTTACGGACAGCCTGAATGCGCAATGGGACAGCGAACTGGTCGCGCTGTACGGAGATTGTCTGTCCGGTGATCGCCCGTTCGAGGATGGCGTTGCGCAGATCGAGCAGGCTGAAAAGTGGCTCAAGTTGCACCAGCAGGATGCCGGGCTATTGCTTGCGCTCGGGAAATTATGCCTGCATCAGAAACTGTGGGGCAAAGCACAGAACTATCTGGATGCCAGCATCAGCCTGCAACCGAGCCATGCGGCCTACACCGCGCTGGGCCGGCTGGCGGAACGTCTGGGCAGATCGGATGATGCGTCCAGGTATTATCAGAGCGCGCTGGAACTGGGAAACCGTTAACCCCTGCCCGCCCTTGAAATTATGCGAAATAGTATCGTTGCAATGTCAGCCGCCCTCATCCTGATCCTGCCGGGCGGGAACGCATCGGCAGCGGCCGTATACAAATGCAAAAACCAGCAGGGCAACCTGATCTACCAGGAGTCCCCCTGCAAGCCGGATGTGCAAGCCGTCTCTTCATGGGGCGCGGCGGAAATGCAACAGCTGGACGGCATGCTCGTTCTCAAGCAGCGCGGCAACGGCCATTATTTCCTGGAGGCTACGGTGAATGACAAGTCGCTGACGCTGCTCGTGGACACGGGCGCATCCGGCATTGCCCTGCCGATGTCATTTGCGCTTTCGGCGAAAATGAGCTGCCGCAACAAGATCTATATGCAGACCGCCAATGGTGTCGCGGAAGCGTGTACCGCCATCATTTCCAGGCTGATGTTCGGACCGTTTACGCTGACCGATGTCCCGGCGGTAGTGTCCAAAAGTCTCAGTCAGCCTTTGTTTGGCATGAATGTTTTGCAGCAATTCAAGGTCGAGCAGAACGACGGCGAAATGCGCATCTCGACGCGCAACTAGCTTTTCGGCGCAAAGGTGAACGAGTCCGAAAAGAACGCGTCTTCCGGCAACTTGCGCTGCGCGGTGAAATCGCGATGCGCCGCTTCCACGACCACGGGGGCGCCGCAGACATACACTTCATGTCCCGACAGGTCGGGGTAATCTTCCATCACCGCCAGATGCACGAAGCCGGTGCGCCCCGCCCAGTTGTCTTCCGGCAAGGCTTCGGACAGCACCGGCGTGAACCGGATGCCGCTACGCTCCCACTCCCCGGCCTTGTCCAGCATGTACAGATCGGCCAGTTTGCGACCGCCCCAGTAAAAATGCATCGGTCGTTTGATCCCGACAAAGAGCGCGTGTTCGATGATCGCCTTGATCGGCGCGAAGCCGGTGCCGCTGGCGACGAAGATGATAGGCTTGTCGTTATCTTCGCGCAGGAAGAATGTCCCCAGCGGGCCCTTGAAGCGCAGCAGGTCGCGTTCCCTCATCTCGTTGAATACATGCTCGGTGAATACGCCGCCCGCGATGTTGCGGATATGCAGTTCCAGGAAACCGTCGTCGTGGGGCGCATTGGCCAGCGAGAAGCTGCGCGGCTTCTGATCCTTGAGCAGGACATCGATGTACTGGCCGGCCAGGAACTGCAATCGCTCGTTGGCGGGCAGCTTGAGCGAGAGCACCATCACATCCGGCGCCAGCTTCTCCATCTTCTGCACACGGCACGGCAACGTCTTGACCGGAATATCCTTGACCGCGCTGACCTCGCGGCATTCGATCACCAGATCGGAAAGCGGCCTGGCGCAGCAGAATAACGCCATGCCCAGCGCTTTTTCCGCATCGGTCAGCGTGTCGGACTGATGCTTGCCGAATTCCACCTGCCCCTGCAACACCTTGCCTTTGCACACGCCGCACACGCCGTCGCGGCAACTGTAGGGCAGCACGTAACCGTGCTTGAGCGCGGCCTCGAGTACGGTTTCGCTGGCTTCGATCGGAAAGTCGTGACCGCTGGGTTGAATAACAGTTTTGAACGTCATGTGAAATTTGTGGATTGCGCAAAGGCGCGGATTTTAACGCATAATCGCGACATGAGAAGCGTTCTTGTTATCGGCTGCGGCGATGTCGCCCTGCGCACTATCCCCTTGTTGACGCGTCACTACCGGGTATACGCCCTGGTGCGCAATCCATCCTACTTCGCAAAATTGCGCGCGCTCGGCGTAATGCCGATACTCGGCGATCTGGACAACCGCGCCAGCCTCAAGCGCATCGCCGGATTGGCCGATGCGGTGCTGCACTTCGCGCCGCCGCCGAACAGTGGCGTCCATGACACCCGCACCCGCAACCTGCTCAGCGCCCTGTCGCAGGGCGCGCTACCCCGGCGCATGATCTATATCAGCACCAGCGGTGTGTACGGCGATTGCGGGGGCGCGTGGATCAGCGAAACGCATCCGCTGAACGCAACAAATCCGCGCGCACAGCGCCGCGTCGATGCCGAACAGCAGATACGCGACTGGGCAAGGCGCAACCGGGTGAACGCCAGCATCCTGCGCGTGCCCGGCATTTACGCCGCCGACCGCCTGCCGCTCAGCCGCATCCAGCAAGGCACGCCGGGCATCGTCGCCGGCGAGGACAGTTACACCAACCACATCCATGCCGACGATCTGGCACGCATCAGCGTCGCCGCATTGCAGCACGGCAAGGCCTGTCGCGTGTACCACGCCAGCGACGACAGTCACCTGAAGATGGGCGAGTATTTCGATCTTGTAGCGGATGCCTATCGCATGCCGCGCGTGCCCCGCGTCAGCCGTGAGGAGGCGCAGCGCGTGCTGTCCCCGATGCTGCTGTCATTCATGAACGAATCGCGGCGGCTGACCAACCGGCGGATGAAGCGGGAGTTGAAGGTGAAGCTGCGTTACCCTACCGTGACGGACACGCTGGCGGAAATCCATAATCCTTAGCGCTTCAACTTGATACGGAACGCTTCCCCTATCGCATCGACGACTTCCGGACTGTCCCACTCGTATGCGCCGCGGGCTTTCTCCAGCACGCGGCCATTGGCATCCACCAGTATCGTCAGCGGTATCGTGTTGGCGCCCAGCATCTTTTCCAGAAACACCCTGCTGTCGAGAAAATTCTCGAACGAGATGTTGGACTTTCTGATGAATGAGGCTGCCGCGTTGCCATCGTCGTCGGTCGAGATGCCAATCACATTGAACTGCTTCCCTCCATAGCGGCGCGCAAGCCGGTCCAGCGAGCCCATCTCGGCACGACAGGGGCCGCACCAGCTGGCCCACACGTTGATGATCAGCGGCTTGCCCTTGAAGTCGGAAAATTTCTTGTCCTTGCCGGAAAAACCGCGCAGGGTCGCTTCGCGCAGATAGCCGCCGACCTTGACCTCGCCGGGGGTGTCGGCCCATGCAGTTGTGGGTAGTAAGGATGCCAGGAATAAGGCCGGAAAAAATGTGCGCATGGAAAACTGTCTGTTGATCGGATGAGTTCGGCAGTCAAGCCTTGAAACTGTTGCTCAGATCGACCAGTTGATCCAGCTTGATTCTTGCCACCCTGCTGGTGATCATCTGGTCGGCTTTTGCGACACCTGCTTCCAGCGTGTCTGCGAGTCCTGCGACATAGATCGCCGCACCGGCATTCAGTTGCACGATATCGCGCGCCGGGCCCGGCTGATTGTCCAGCACGTCGAGCAGCATGTCGCGCGAGGCCTGCACATTGGCGACGCTGATATCCTCGAGTGCGGCAGTGTTCAGGCCGAACTGCTGCGGGTGGACGGTGTACTCGCGCACTTCCCCATCCCTGAGTTCGGCGACCATGGTGTTGCCGGTGATGGTGATCTCGTCCATGCCGTCTTCGCCATGCACCACCATCACACTCCGGCTGCCGAGGCGTTGCAGCACGCGTGCCTGGATGCCGACCAGATCGGGGTGGAACACCCCCATCAGCTGTTGTTTCGCTCCGGCCGGGTTGGTCAGCGGGCCGAGGATGTTGAACAGGGTACGCACGCCGAGCTCCTTGCGCACCGGGGCGGCATGCTTCATCGCGCTGTGATAGTTGGGCGCAAACATGAAGCCGAAACCGACTTCGGCCATGCACTTCGCAGTCTGTTCCGGCGTCAGGTTGATATTCACGCCCAGCGCTTCCAGCACATCGGCGCTGCCGGACTGCGACGATACCGAGCGTCCGCCATGCTTGGCGATCTTTGCGCCCGCCGCCGCCGCGACAAAAGCTGCGGCAGTTGAAATGTTGAACGTGTGCGCGCCGTCTCCGCCGGTGCCGCATGTATCGACCAGATGCGCTTCGTCTGCCACCTCGACCCTGGTGGAAAGTTCGCGCATCACCTTCGCTGCGGCGGAGATTTCGCCTATGGTTTCCTTTTTGACGCGCAGGCCGGTAATGATCGCGGCGATCATCACCGGCGATACTTCCCCGCCCATGATCTGGCGCATCAGCGACACCATCTCGTCGTGGAATATCTCGCGGTGATCGATGATACGTTTCAGCGCATCGTGCGGTTTCATGGTTTGCCCTCCAGAAAGTTCTTCAGCATGTCGTGCCCGTGTTCGGTCAGGATCGACTCGGGGTGGAACTGTACGCCGTGTACCGCCAGCGTCTTGTGGCGCACGCCCATGATCTCGTTGTCGTCGGTCCATGCGGTGACTTCCAGGCAATCCGGCAGCGTCTCGCGCTCGATCACCAGCGAGTGGTAGCGCGTCGCGGTGAACGGGTTGGGCAGACCGGTGAACACGCTGTTGCTGTTGTGATGTATCAATGAGGTCTTGCCGTGCATCAGCGTCTTTGCGTGGATGATCCTGCCGCCAAACGCCGCTCCTATGCTCTGGTGGCCGAGGCACACGCCGAGCAATGGAATCTTGCCGGCGAAATGCTTGATCGCCGCGACCGAGATGCCCGCCTCGTTTGGCGTGCAGGGGCCGGGTGACACCACGATGTGCTGCGGATTCATTTTTTCGATTTGCTCGACGGTGATCTCGTCGTTACGCTTCACCACGACGTCCGCACCGAGCTCGGCGAAATACTGCACCAGGTTGTAGGTGAAGGAGTCGTAGTTGTCGATCATTAGTAACATATTCACGTCCTGTTCATTTTCGTCATCCCCGCGAAAGCGGGGATCCAGCCTGTTTGAATAACTGGGTTCCCGCTTTCGCGGGAACGACGATTTGTTGTTAGCTGTTGCTACGCATCATACTCAATGCCACCGCTTCGGCAACCTCAATCCCGTCCACCGCCGCCGAGAGTATCCCGCCCGCATAACCCGCACCCTCGCCGGCCGGGTACAGGCTGCGGGTATTGATGCTCTGATAATCGTCCTTGTTGCGCTTGATACGGATCGGCGAGGAGGTACGCGTCTCGACGCCGGTCAGCACCGCATCGGCCAGATCGAATCCTTTGATCTGCTTGGCGAAAGCGGGTAAAGCCTCGCGGATTGCGTCAATCGCGTAATCGGGCAACGCGGTAGACAGGTCGGTCAGGTGCACGCCGGGCGTATACGACGGCAACACCTCGCCGAACTTCGTCGATGGCCGGCCCGCAAGGAAGTCGCCGACCAGTTGTCCGGGTGCCTGATAAGTGCCGCCACCCAGCTCGAACGCTCGCGACTCCCAACGGCGCTGAAATTCGACACCGGCCAGCGGGTCACCCGGATAATCCTGCTCGGGCGTGATGCCCACGACGATGCCGCTGTTGGCGTTGCGCTCGTTGCGCGAATACTGGCTCATGCCGTTGGTCACGACCCGCCCCGGTTCGGAAGTTGCCGCGACCACTGTACCGCCTGGGCACATGCAGAAGCTGTACACCGAGCGGCCGTTGCTGGCGTGATGCACCAGTTTGTAATCCGCCGCACCGAGCTGCGGGTTGCCCGCGTTCTTGCCGTAGCGCGCGCGGTCGATCAGCGACTGCGGGTGTTCGATGCGGAAGCCGATCGAGAACGGCTTGGCCTCGATATAGATGCCGCGCCTGTGGATCATCTCGAAGGTGTCGCGCGCACTGTGGCCGACCGCAAGCACCAGATGATCCGTCGCGATACGTTCGCCGCTAGCGAGTACCACGCCGGTGACCGCCCCATTTTCGATTTCAATGTCATCGACACGGCTCTCAAATCGAATCTCGCCGCCCAGCGACTGTATCGTCGCGCGCATCTTCTCCACCATGCCCACCAGCTTGAACGTGCCGATATGCGGATGGCTCTCGTACAGTATCTCCTCCGGCGCGCCCGCCTTGACGAATTCCTCCAGCACCTTGCGGCTCAGGTAGCGCGGGTCTTTGATCTGGCTGTACAGCTTGCCGTCCGAGAACGTCCCCGCGCCGCCCTCGCCGAACTGCACGTTCGATTCCGGGTTCAGCACCCCCTGCCGCCACAGCCCCCAGGTGTCTTTTGTTCTTTCGCGGACTGCTTTGCCGCGCTCCAGGATCAGCGGGCGAAAGCCCATCTGCGCGAGCAGCAATCCGGCGAACAGCCCGGCGGGACCCATGCCGACCACGATGGGGCGCGAGGTTAAATTTTTAGGAGCTTGAGCGACGAAGTGGTAGCGAGTGTCGGGCGAAATTTTGATATGCGGGTCATTGTTGAAGCGCGCCAGTATCGCCGCCTCGTTGCGCACCGCGACATCCAGCGTGTAGGTATACAGGATCGCGTGCGACTTGCGCGCATCCACGCCGCGTTTGAACACGGCATGGCTGATCAGCTCATCGGCGGAAATACCCAGCCGCTTGAGAATAGCAGCATGGAGTTCGCTCTCGTGATGGCCGAGCGGCAGTTTGATTTCGGTCAGGCGGAGCATAATTGTTATTGCGGATTCAGCATACGGTGGATGGCGCTACGCTTTTCCGCCTTCGCATTCTTATCAAAGTGCCTGAAAATACGTCTTCAACTTCGAGGCCATAAGCTCTCTCCGCTCTTCAAGGAAAGAGTCATAGTCTGGTACGTTTGCAGACATCATGGATTGTGGAATGCAGTTTTCTTTGAAATTGGCTCTTAATTCCGTAATGTCTGTAATTCCGCCAAACTTCTTTTTTCCTCCATCGCACTGTTCAATAATTTGCTTGAAATAAATCTCTGGAGATTTGTCGCCAATTGCAATATTGATCTCGGTCTGCGTCAGAGCATAGTTCGCTATCTGGTTATAGCGCCCTCGATTCAAGCCCTGCCCCTTCAAGTGATTACGAGGGTAAAGATGGTGCACGTCGGATTTGTTAAGAATTAAATCGCGAACTGAAATGTCTCTCGACAAAAATCCATGATCACCTAGCTTTACCTGAGCGGCTTGAAAGACTCTGAAATACGGGCTGCTGGAGCTGGAAGTATTCATCTGTTGTGGCAATAACGTATTCCAAAATGCATCCGACATTTCGCCTGCAAACGTTACAGTGCCGTATGCGTCAAATCCTTGATCGTGCATTTGACGAATATCGAAATCAATCGTGCTTTCTGGTGAGCCAGAATAACGCCCGGTCAACATAGACATTACAAACCACTTGCGAACTGCTGTTTCAATATCTGCCGGTGGCTTGCCCTGCACGCGTAGAGTGAGATAGAGGATGTAAGCAAAGTTAAGCGCGTTCTGCGAACCGATAAGCGAGGCATCTACGAAACCCGCCGAGCGAATGATCATCACGAAACGTTTAAAGTGCGTTTCGTTAATAAAATTCATCACCCCAACCTTAAGTCGTCCAAAAGATTGTTCCGCGATGCTATCTTCAAACTGTTTCGTCTCGAAATTTCGACCCGAGAGTAAAGCCACTAGGTCGGATAGTTTGCCACGCTTGAATTCAGAGGTGAACGCCACACGCAGCATATCCGTGTAAGAGGGGTCATAAATGTCGTCATTCTCATTTTTCAGCCATTCCATCTTTTTAAAGAAATCGGTAGTTGCAAATGCAGTGTCGTTTTCCTTAATTTTTCCGTAGAACTCAGGGGCAACAGCCAAGTGGCAAAAGTAGTCGATTGCCTTGCGCAGGGTGTTGCCGCTATAGCTCTCATTACTTGCTATCTTTGACATAGCAAAATCCGCTTGGCTTAGCTCAGCGCCCGCAGAATTCACCCTAATGAAAATCTCTGTAACTGTCTCAATGTCCAAATCGCCATCCAGCTCGATTACGCCCACAAGGTTATTGGTAATCTTTCGCAACTTTTCAATAATCTGGAAAACAGTGCTCTGATCAGTGCCGGGATTGCGCACACAATACGCATTTACTAGGTCGAACAATCTTGCACCAGGTGAAAAAACTTCCCCAACATCTGTAATCCACGCGGTGTTTTTTGTAATGGCGGGATTGGAAACTTCAAATTTTTCTTCTAGCGGATTGAAGGCGATGCGAATGCGCACCTGCTCGTAGTCCTTGGTAACCACCTGCTGACCGAGCAACGCTGCCATCAGTGCCGTAACTCGCTGTTGTCCGTCGATCAATACACGCTTACCAGCTGATGATGAACCGTCTTTAAGCTTCACCGTGGGGTTGCGCCATGCAATAAGATAGCCCACTGGATAACCCCGGTAGAGCGAGTCAAGCAGATTGCGCACCTTTGTCGCTTCCCACACGAATGGGCGCTGAATCTCCGGTATGGCGATTTCACCAGATTTGACCCATGTGAGCAGGGTTTCTATCGGATGCGGTGTAACTGTATATCGTTGCGTGGACATCCCCTATAACTCCCGTTCAAAGGTTTGTAGTATTTCAGTTGGGCAGCATAGATCAACCATCACGCCGCGCGCCTGTTCGGCAACTTCATATCCACGACGATCTCGTTGTAAGGCGCGAAAACCAAGCCGTTGTCATCCTTATCAATTGCCATCCATTCAATCAGGCGCTCGCAGTCGTTATATACGTTCTTGTAGTCGCGCTTGAGCTGGCGTGACAGTTCCGCAACTGTCATCGCACCGCCTTCGCGCAACGCGCCGATCAGTTCCCAGCGCTTGGGGGTAAAGACTGAAAACAGTTCGCCAACATCATCGAAACCGACGCCGAAATAGGGTTGTGTGCGCTTGCCTTGTTTCGCAGACTTCATCGCGGCGCTGGCGCGCGCAAGGCTGGTTTGCATGGGTTCACCCACGGTCAGGTGCAGTATTGCGTTAGCGGTTTTCATTTCGTTGCCTCCATCACGTCTTGCCAGAAATCTTTGAGCAGTTGGTCTTCATCCCTGAATCTGTAAGGTGTCTCGGTTTTGCCAATATGCCTGTGGTCGCCCTTGCCGCGCTCGTTGTCATAACCGACCAACCGCTTGCCGTCCCGCACAAACACCAGCCGGTATTTGTATGGATGCTCCGATGGCGGGACAGGTTCGGGCACTCGCCAGACGACCATTTCGACGATGCCGCCTGCATAGGTTCGTTTCTCGCGGTATAGCAGCTCTGCGTTAGGTTTCACGGCTGGATTATGAGTGCCGGCTGATTATGGTGTCAAGAGCCATACTTTTGAAAGTGTAACTCGGCTCTGTGGCCTGCCGCCCTCACCTCAATCCTCTCCCGCTCGCGGGCGAGGAAGCGAACGAATCGCTGCGCGAACTTTTGTTTAACGATGCACTTCCGCATCCAGCCCGTCGAGCACCATCTCCGCCGCCCTCAACACCGCTCTGGCCTTGTTCTGCGTCTCCATCCATTCGCTGTCCGGCACCGAGTCGGCGACGATGCCTGCACCCGCTTGCACGTAGAGCATGTTGTCTTTGACGACGGCGGTGCGCAGCGCGATCGCGAGATCCATGTCGCCGTTGAAGCCGAGGTAGCCGACCGCGCCGGCGTAGATGCCGCGTTTGCTGGGTTCCAGTTCGTCGATGATTTCCATCGCGCGCACTTTGGCCGCGCCGCTGACCGTGCCGGCGGGGAAGGTGGCTTTAAGCACGTCCATCGCGTTCAGGCCGGGCTTGAGTTCGGCTTCGACGTTGGAGACGATGTGCATCACGTGCGAGTAGCGCTCGATGATCATTTTTTCGGTGAGCTTGACGCTGCCGTTTTGCGCGACTCTGCCGATGTCGTTGCGGCCCAAGTCGATCAGCATCAGGTGCTCGGCCAGTTCCTTCGGGTCGGCCAGCAGTTCTTTGGCGAGTTCGGCATCCTGCTGCTGCGTCTTGCCGCGCGGGCGGGTTCCGGCGATCGGGCGCACGGTGACTGTGGAGCCTGAGAGGTGCGGCTCCGACACGGTGGGGCGGGAGGAGGCGCTATGCGGTTGGTTCTGAGAACTGTCAGTTTCGCCAGCATCGTGTTCCAACCGCACCAATATCTCCGGCGACGCGCCGACTACGTGATGGTCGCCCATGTCGTAATAAAACATGTAGGGCGAAGGGTTCACGCTGCGCAGCGCGCGGTACAGCGACAGCGGCGAGGCGGGGAACGGTTGCGCCATGCGCTGCGCCAGCACGACCTGCATAATGTCGCCGTCGAAGATGTATTGCTTGGCTTTGACGACCGCGTCCTTGAAAGCCGTTTCGCCGAATTCCGATTTCGCTTCGCCGCCGTGCGTCGCGGGTGCGTGCGGGATATGTACCGGCAGGCGCATCATGCCGATCAGCTCGCGCAAGCGTTCGCGCGCCAGCTCGTAAGCGTCGTCCTGAGCAGGATTGGCGTAGACGATGAAGGTCAGCTTGCCAGACAGGTTGTCGATCACCGCAAGTTGCTCGGTGAGCATCAGCAGGATGTCGGGCGTGCCGAGGGTATCTTTTTTATGTACTTTTGAGAGGCGCGGCTCGATATAGCGCACCGTGTCGTAGCCGAAGTAACCGGCCAGCCCGCCGGTGAAGCGCGGCAAGTTGGGCAGGGGAGCGACCTTGAAGCGCGACTGGTACTCGCTGATGAAATCCAGCGGGTTCTCGACTTCATGGATGGTTTCATTATTGCCGTGCGTCAGCGTCACCTGCTTGCCGCGCACCGTGATGCGCGTATCGGCGGGCAGGCCGATGAAGGAATAGCGCCCGAAGCGTTCGCCGCCCTGCACCGATTCGAGCAGGTAGGAAAACGGTTTGTTGGCGAGCTTGAGATACAGCGACAGCGGCGTGTCGAGGTCGGCAAAGGTTTCCGCGACCAGCGGGATGCGGTTATAGCCTTGTGCTGCGAGTGATTTGAATTCTTGTTCGGTGATGGGGTGCAGCATGAAAAACCTCCGGCGTTTAATTGTGTCGTAGGGGCGTATGGCATACGCCCCTTGCAAAAGTGTGGGCGTAATGCCTTACGCCCCTACAAACACCATCGCCAGGCGGCGATTTTCAAAGAACGGAGGTTGTTCATCATTAAACGCGTTTGATTAACGGCAACACGCCGGTCAGGTCTTTGATCACCGCGTCCAGTTCCAGCGTCTCGACCGGCTCGCCGTGGTTGTAACCGTAGGGCACGCAGAACACCGGGCAACCGGCGGCACGCGCGGCGACCGTGTCGCTCAGCGAATCGCCGACCAGCAGCAGTTGCTGGATCGGGATGTTGAAGAACTTTGCGGCATGCAGCAGCGGCATCGGATGCGGTTTTTTCTCCGGCAATGTGTCGCCCGCCAGCACGATGTCGAAATACTTTGCCAGTCCGACACCCTTGAGCAGCGGCAGCGTGTAGCGCTCCACCTTGTTGGTGATGCAGCCCATGTGGAAACCTGCCGCCTTGATCGCGTCCAGTCCGGCGATTACGCTGCCGAACGGTTTGCTGTCCAGCAACAGCTCGGTGTAGTGCTTCTCGAAGATAGGCAGCGCATGGTCGTACAGTGCGGCATCCGGCGTGGCGTGCATGTCGCCGGTCAGCGCGCGTTTAACCAGCCAGCTGATGCCGTTGCCGATGTAACTCGCCAATAATTCCTGCGACACCGGCGCGTAGTCGATATCGCGCAACATGCGGTTGGCCGCTTCGCATAGTTCGGGCGCGGTATGCAGCATCGTGCCGTCGAGGTCGACGACGATGGCCGCCACAGTGACAGGCACGGTAAATCTGCTGATAGTGGCCGCTTGTTGCATGACTTGTTCCTTAATGGTTAGGCTTGGCGCCGGGTTCGGCGGATTTTTTCTTGTCGGCCGCCAAGACCTTCGTATCAGGCGCTTTAACGATGGGCGGCAATTTGATTTCCGGTTTGATGGATGCGCCCTTTGCGTCTGCGGGTGCATTATGCGGTTCGGCAGCGGGAGCTGCCGGCGTCGCATGTGCGGCAGCGGCTTCAGCGGCTGCCGGAGCATTTGCAGCGCGTTTACCCATCGTGGGATCGAGCAGGCGTTCGTTGATTTCTTTGTCGGCCTGTTTCCAGCCCAACAGTACATAGGTGGGGCTGTGTATCTCGTTCTCCTTCATGCAGTCTTCCGGCGTCTTCTGTGAAACCCGGCAGGCATAACCAACCGCCTGGGCATCCATAATCTTCTGATCGGCCGCGCCGCTTAACCGGTCACAGCCGACCAGCGACAGCGCGGATATCAGCGACAATGCATGAAGGGCGCGCACGATTTTTAAACCTTGGCGAGCTCGGCGCGCATCTCGCCAATTACGCTGTCGTAGCGGTTCTTGTCCTTTTCGTTGCGCTTGCTGAATATTGCCGAACCGGCGACAAATGTATCCACTCCCGCCGCCGCAACTTCGCGGATATTTGCGGGGCCGACTCCGCCATCGATCTCAAGGCGGCAGTTGTATTTGCCCGCATCTATCATCTTGCGCACCGCGCGCGCCTTGTCCAGCACGTAAGGGATGAACTTCTGGCCGCCGAAACCGGGGTTGACCGACATCAGCAACACCATGTCCAGCTTGGGCAATGTGTATTCCAGCACGTCCAGCGGCGTGGCCGGATTGAACACCAGGCCTGCCTTGCAGCCGCTCTCCTTGATCAGGCCGATGGTGCGGTCGATGTGTTCGGAGGCTTCCGGGTGGAAGGTGATGTAGGTCGCGCCGGCCTTGGCGAAGTCGGGAATAATGCGATCCACCGGCTTGACCATCAGGTGCACGTCGATGGGTGCGGTCACGCCGTGCTTGCGCAGCGCTTCGCAGACCAGCGGGCCTATGGTCAGGTTGGGGACGTAATGGTTGTCCATCACGTCGAAATGCACGATGTCCGCGCCTGAGGCGAGAACGTTGTCGACCTCTTCGCCCAGCCTGGCGAAGTTGGCGGAGAGTATGCTCGGGGCTATTTGATACATGATGAATTCCTTGTTAAATGTATAGGAGTTTGCAAATTTCAGGCACGCATTCTAACCGAATACTTGCGCAAATGGCGGCAGCGCAATCGCGCGAACAAACTGCCATCGCGTAGTAACGGGCACTCGGGAAATGCGACTCGCTACCGGCTCGGCTGGTGAAATTGGATATCAAGGCCCAAGAGATCGGCTTGGCAACCGACCGCACTGCAGAAAATCCTGCGCTGCCCATGCATTTCACCCCGCTTCGGTCTCGGCATTGTGATGCGCAACCGAAGCGGGTGAAATCCGCCTCTTAAATCGAACGGCTATTTATTCTTGTTCTCGATCATGTCGTGCATGATGGGCGCGAGGATGACTTCCATCGCATGGCTCATCTTGCCGCCGGGCACCACCAGGGTGTTGGCACGGGACATGAAGGAGTTCGGGATCATATTGAGCATGTACGGGAAGTCCATGCCTTTAGGATCGCGGAAACGGATCACCACGAAACTTTCATCCGGCGTCGGGATGTCGCGCGCGATGAACGGATTAGAGGTGTCCACAGTGGCCACGCGCTGGAAGTTGATGTGGGTGCGCGAAAACTGCGGGGTGATGTACTTGATGTAATCCGGCATGCGACGCAGGATGGTGTCCACGGTCGCTTCGGCGGAATAGCCGCGCTCGGCCTTGTCGCGGTGTATCTTCTGTATCCACTCGAGGTTGACTACCGGCACCACGCCGATACCGAGGTCCACATACTTTGCCGCATCGTACTGGTCGTTCTTCGCCAGACCGTGCAGGCCTTCGTAGAACAGCAGGTCGGATTCCTTTTCGATGTCTTCCCAGGGAGTGAACACGCCCGGCTTGAGGTCGGTCAGATTGAAGTGCTTGTTATGCTCTGTTGCTTCTGCATCGCTGTGCACGTAATAGCGGCGCTTGCACATGCCGGTCTCGCCATAAACCCTGAACATCTCTTCGATCTTGTCGAAGTGGTTGGCTTCCGGACCGAAATGGCTGAACGAGTGATTGCCGGACTTCGCTGCTTCGGCAGCCGCTGCACGGAACGCCATGCGGTCCAGGCTGTGCAGGCTGTCGCCCTCAATTACGGCCGCATGAATATGCTCGCGGCGGAAGATGTTTTCAAAGGCGCGTTTGACCGTGGTGGTGCCTGCGCCGGACGAGCCGGTGACAGCGATGACGGGATGCTTGCGGGACATGGTTTGAACTCCTGAACAGATTAATAAAAATTTTGAGGCGCGATTCTATAACAAAGACCCGGACACAACCACTGCGCTCGGCGTACTGTTTTGACGAGTTCCGTCGCCCGCCCTGCCAAACGCCGATAAATCGGGGTTTGGCCCGGATGACCACCGGTTTCCGGCCATATCATGGCGGCCACCCTTTCTGAATCGGCGTCAAGCGTTGCTCTGGCGATGCCGCTATAATGGCGGCTTCATTGAAATCACCGCAGAAAAACCAAATGCAGCAGGATTACCAGCCCAAAACTATCGAACAACAGGCCCAGCAATACTGGGAGCAAACGCAGTCTTTCCGCGCCACCATGGACGCAGGCAAGCCCAAGTATTACTGCCTGTCCATGTTCCCCTACCCATCCGGCAAACTGCACATGGGCCACGTGCGCAACTACACGATAGGCGACGTGCTGTCGCGCTGGCACAAGATGCGCGGCTACAACGTGTTGCAACCGATGGGATGGGATGCCTTCGGCCTGCCCGCCGAAAATGCGGCCATCGCCAACAAGGTGCCTCCCGCCAAATGGACCTACGACAACATCGCTTACATGAAGCAGCAGCTCAAGTCGCTGGGTTTCGCGATCGACTGGGAGCGCGAGCTGGCAACCTGCAAGCCGGACTACTACAAGTGGAACCAGTGGCTGTTCCTGCGCATGCTGGAAAAGGGCATCGCCTACAAGAAGACGCAGGTGGTGAACTGGGACCCGGTGGACCAGACCGTGCTCGCCAACGAACAGGTGATAGACGGACGCGGCTGGCGCACCGGCGCGCTGGTGGAGAAGCGCGAGATACCGGGCTACTACCTGGGTATCACCCAACTCGCCGATGAATTGCTGGGTGATCTGGACAAACTGCCGGGCTGGCCGGAGCGCGTGAAGACCATGCAGGCCAACTGGATCGGCAAGAGCTTCGGCGTGCGCTTCGCCTTCACCCACGACATCCGCGATGCATCGGGTGCGGCCATCAACGACGGCAAGTTGTGGGTATTCACCACGCGCGCCGACACCATCATGGGCGTAACCTTCTGCGCCGTGGCCGCCGAGCATCCGCTGGCCACGCATGCCGCCGAAAACAATCCTGCGCTGGCCGCATTCATCGAGAAATGCAAACACGGCTCGGTGATGGAAGCCGACATGGCGACCATGGAAAAAGAAGGCATGGACACCGGACTCAAGGTCACGCACCCGCTCACCGGCGAGCAGGTGCCGCTGTGGGTGGGCAACTATGTACTGATGAGCTATGGCGAGGGCGCGGTGATGGCGGTGCCTGCGCATGACGAGCGGGATTTCGGGTTTGCCAAAAAATACAACTTGCCGATCAAGCAGTCCATCTCCGTCAAGGAACAAGTTTTCAGCGATGCCGCATGGCAAGAGTGGTATGCCGACAAAGAACACGGCACGTGCGCCAACTCCGGAAAATATGACGGCCTCAACTATGAGGCGGCGGTAGATGCCATCGCCGCCGACCTTTCCGCCAAGAGTCTGGGTGAGAAGAAAGTGCAGTGGCGTTTGCGTGACTGGGGCGTTTCGCGCCAGCGCTACTGGGGCTGTCCGATCCCCATCATCCATTGCGACACCTGCGGTTCGGTGCCGGTGCCCGACGATCAACTGCCGGTGAAACTGCCGGAAGACTGCGTGCCGGACGGCTCAGGCAATCCGCTGCACAAGCGCGCCGACTTCCTGAATTGCACCTGCCCGCAATGCGGCAAGCCCGCGAAGCGTGAGACCGACACGATGGACACCTTCGTGGATTCGAGCTGGTACTACGCTCGTTATGCCAGCGGCTTCAAGAACGACGCGATGGTGGACGAGGAGACCAGCTACTGGATGCCGGTGGATCAATACATCGGCGGCATCGAGCACGCGATCCTGCACCTGCTGTATTCGCGCTTCTGGACCAAGGTAATGCGCAATCTTGGCCTGGTGAAATACGACGAACCTTTTGCAAATCTTTTGACGCAGGGCATGGTGCTCAACCACATCTTCTCCCGTCGCACCGACAAGGGCGGCATCGAATACTTTGCGCCGGACGAAGTGGTGGTGGTGAAGGACGAGACCGGTCGCGTGACCGGCGCCAGAAGCATGGAAGACGGCAGCGCCGTGGATTATCAGGGCATAGGCACGATGTCCAAATCCAAGCTCAACGGCGTGGACCCGCAGTCGTTGATCGAACAATACGGCGCCGATACTGCGCGCCTGTTCATGATGTTCGCGTCGCCGCCCGAGCAGACGTTGGAATGGGCAGACTCAGGCGTGGAAGGCGCGCACCGTTTCCTCAAGCGCGTGTGGACGTTCGGCTATGCACTGTCTGCCGAGGCGGCGACAGCCATGCCGGACAAGCTGTCCGCAGTGCTGGCAGACATCCGCCGCGAGGTGCATCTGACGCTGAAGCAGGCCAACTACGACCTCGGCAAACACCAGTTCAATACCGTAGCGTCGGCTGGCATGAAGATGCTGAATGCGCTGGAAAAGACGCTGAAGGATGCCGGTGCAGGTCGCGCGGCAGTCGCGCACGAAGGCTGCTCCATCCTGCTGCGCCTGCTCTCTCCTATCTGCCCGCACATCACTCACACCTTGTGGCGTGAACTCGGTTACGGCGACGACATCCTCGCCGCTTCATGGCCTGAGCCGCTGGCGGCGGCACTGGAACAGGACGAGATCGAGCTGGTGATCCAGATCAACGGCAAGCTGCGCGGCAACCTGCGCGTGTCTAAGGATGCGGACAGGTCGGTCATCGAACAGTTGGCCTTGGCCCATGAAGCGGTGCAGAAGCAACTCGCGGGCGGCGCGGCGAAAAAAATCGTGGTGGTGCCGGGCCGGCTGGTCAACGTCGTAATTTAACGTCAGCCCGCCTCTTTGACGATATGCTGCTGGCGGCGGCTGATCGCGAGCAGCTCGTCCAGCCCTTTCAGCTTCACCATCCAGCCGCTGCCGCCTTCTTCGCCGCCCCGTTCGAAGCCTTCGATCTCATCTTTGGCTATCAGGCAGTTGCGGTGGATGCGCACGAAACGCGCGGCGAATTCCTTCTCCATCGCGGTCAGCGATTCCTCGATCAGGTACTCGCGTTCGGCAGTGCGCACCGTGACGTATTTCAATTCGGCGCGCAGATACAGCACCTTATCGACGGGTATCAGGTGGATCTTGCCGCGCTCGTGGATGGACAGGTTCTTGCGCGGCTCCGGCAGCAAGTCGCGCAACACTTCGGTTTGCACCGGCACGGCTTCGCGCGCGCGAGTCAGCGCCTCGAACAATCTTTTCAGGCGTATCGGCTTGAGCAGATAGTCTATCGCGTGCAACTCGAACGCCTTGATCGCGTACACATCGTAAGCCGTCGTAAAGATGATGACCGGAGGCTTGGGCAGTTTGTTCAGGTGTTGCGCGAGTTCAATGCCATCCATCTGCGGCATGCGGATATCGAGCAGCACCACATCGGCTTTGGTTTCAGCAAGCTTGTCCAGCGCTTCCTGACCGTTGCCCGCCTCGCCCACGACCTCCAGTGCCAGCTGCTCGCTGCAATCGTGCAGCAGATCGCGCAACCGGCTGCGCGCCGGGGGCTCGTCATCCACGATGAAAACACGCAACGCTAGTTCGACAGTAGTCACAATGGCCGCTCCTTTACATAGGGCAAGACGATTTCCACCCGGTAAAAATCCTTGCCGGTCTCAACTTTATAACGCGCCTCGGAATCAAACAACAGCGCGAGCCGTTCTCGAATATTGTGCAGCGCCATCTTGTTCCCCTTGTGGGGTTTCTTGTCTGTCGGTTGCAGCGACAGATTGGCCAGATTGTAGGATCCGGTCGTGTCGTCCATTCTCTGCCGGACGTTGTGCGGCGCACACGGGTTTTCCACCCTGATCTGCACCTCGTCGCCGTTGCAGCGCAGTACGATATCGATATTGCCGCCTTTCGGCAACGGCTCGATGCCATGGTATACGGCATTCTCCAGCAGGGGTTGCAACAGCAGCGGCGGGATCAGCGCATCCTGCGGGACACCCTCGATTTTCCAGCTTATCCCCAGCCGCTCCCCCATGCGCAATTGTTCAAGCTCGGCGTATTGCCTGCTCAACTGTATCTCCTTGTGTATCGGCACCAGATCCTGCATATCCGACATCGCCATACGGAACAGGTCGGCCATGTTTTCCAGCGCGGTTTCGGCCTCTCTGGGCTGGGTGCGGATGATGGAGAGTACGGTATTGATGGTGTTGAACAGAAAGTGCGGCCGGATACGCGCGCGCAAAGCCTGCAAGCGCGCATCGTGCAGGGCGCTGGACAGCGCCTGGGAACGCAGCCAGAAATACAGCAACAGGAGGGCGCACACGGTTATGGCGAATAAACCATACCGGGCCGCATTAAAATAATTGTCGTTGCCGCCCACAGGGTCAAATATCCGGTTGCCCAGATAATAAATGGCCCAAGTCAGCAACAGCGGCAGCGCGGTCACCGCCAGCGCCCCGTGCAAGTAGCTGAGCCGCTCCAGCCGGGGCTGGGCTGCCCACAGCAGCAGCAGGCTGAGGAGCAGGACCGGTGTGAATATGGTGGCGATCTGCATCATCTGCTGCGGCACGTCCCGCCACGCGCTTGCCTGCATGAACGCCAGCAGCAATGCCAAGCCTATGCTGATCAGCAGAATGCGCAGTGTGATGCCGAGGTTGCGAAAGTTGGGCAACGCGTCGGGACGATCGTTTTGTTTTATACTGCGCGCCTTATTCATGCGGGCCTATCATGCCTTATGGCATTGGGTTTTGACGCTTTATTCTGGGACAAGTGGGGGCAGCAATGCAAGATAAAGATACTTGGTCGGGGCGGTTCTCCGAACCGGTGGCGGAACTGGTAAAGCACTATACCGCATCGGTGGGCTTCGATTACAAGCTGGCGATGTTCGATATTCAGGGCTCGCTGGCGCATGCGCAGATGCTGGCGGCCTGCGACATCATCTCCACGCAGGACCTGAACGACATCAAACGCGGCCTCGGGCAGATCGAGAACGAGATCCTGATGGGCGAATTCGCCTGGTCGCTGGAACTCGAGGACGTGCACCTCAACATCGAGAAGCGGCTCACCGCGCTGGTCGGCGATGCCGGCAAGCGTCTGCACACCGGGCGCTCGCGCAACGACCAGGTTGCAACGGATGTGCGCCTGTATCTGCGCCATTCGATAGACGATATGCTGATGCTGGTCAAAGCGCTGCAGGGCGCGCTGCTCGACCTCGCCGATCAGCACGCCCACACCATCATGCCCGGCTTCACCCACTTGCAGGTCGCGCAGCCGATCAGCTTCGCGCACCACCTGATGGCCTATTTCGAGATGCTCAAACGCGATGCGGAACGCCTGCATGATTGCCGCAAGCGGGTGAACCGCCTGCCGCTGGGCGCGGCAGCGCTGGCCGGCACCAGCTATCCGATCAAACGCGAGTACGTTGCCGACCTGCTCGGTTTTGACGGGGTGTGCGAGAACTCGCTGGACGCGGTTTCGGATCGCGACTTCGCGATCGAGTTTACCGCCTGCGCCGCGCTGATCATGACGCACCTGTCGCGCTTCTCCGAGGAACTGATTCTGTGGATGAACCCGCGCTTCGGCTTCATCGACATCGCCGACCGCTTCTGTACCGGCTCGTCGATCATGCCGCAAAAGAAAAATCCCGACGTGCCCGAACTGGTGCGCGGCAAGACCGGACGGGTGAACGGCCATCTGGTCGCGCTGCTGACGCTGATGAAAGGCCAGCCGCTGGCCTACAACAAGGACAATCAGGAAGACAAGGAGCCGCTGTTCGACACTGTGGAGACCCTGACCAGGACGCTGCGCATCTACGCCGACATGATCACAGGCATCAAGGTCAAGCCTGAAGCCATGCGCAGCGCGGCATTGCAGGGCTATGCCACCGCGACCGATCTGGCCGACTATCTGGTCAAAAAAGGCCTGCCGTTCCGCGATGCCCATGAGGCTGTCGCGCTCGCGGTGCGCTTTGCCGAGCAGCGCGGCTGCGATCTGACCGACATCAGTCTTGCCGATCTGCGGCAGTTCTCGCCGGACATCGGCGAAGAGGTCTACCAGGTTTTGTCGCTGGAAGGCTCGCTCGCCAGCCGCAATCACATCGGCGGCACCGCTCCGCTGCAAGTTGCGGAAGCGATCGCGCGCGCGCGCGCAAGCTTGTCAAAGTAGCCGCCGGGGCGTCGTCAATGTGGATCGTGGCTTATGTCCTGCTGCATCTGGCCGTCTATTCCGTTTTCCGCCTGCAGTTCCTGATCTGGAACTGGAACAGCCTGCAATTCGACTCGACGTACGACATCCTGCGCGGCTTCGGTCACGGGCTGCGTTTCGATCTGTCGGCGGTCGCCGCGACCAGCGTGTTGTTCCTGATGGCGCTTTACTGGATAGTACGTTTCAGGATTCCGAAGTTGATCTGGTTCGGCGCATTCTGGCTGCTGAACGTCGTGTTGTTCATCATCAACTGCGCCGATGCGGAACTGGTCAATTTCACCGCGCGGCGCTTCACCAAGGCTTCCCTCTTTCTGCTTGGCGAGGGGCAGAACCTGAATGTGATCGGCGCCTATCTCGGCATCGCGCTGTTCGGCCTGGCGGTCATCGGTCTCTATAGCTACGCAACCTATGTGCTGTACCAAAAAATCACCCTGCGGATACCAGTTTACCGGAAGATGGCACTGACCTTACTGACGCTGCTGGTCGCGGCCGTGTTCTTCCGCGGCGGTTTCCAGTCCAAACCGATCATGCCCGTCGACGGACGCCTGTTCACCGACCCGATGGCGAACCATATGGTGCTGAATTCCACTTTTACCTTGCTGAAGAGTCTGGATAAGCCGACGGTTGAGCGGGTTCATTACTTTGCAACCAGTGAGATGCTGGGATACCTGAACCGGCCCGATGCTTTCCCTGCTATCACGCCGCCACTACCCAAGGCCAACGTTGTGGTGATCGTGCTGGAAAGCTTCTCCAAGGAATACACCGAGCTGCGCAACCCGGAGTTCACACCGTTCCTGAACCGACTGGCAAAACAGGGGGCGTATTTCCCGCATTTTTATGCGAACTCGAAAAGCTCGATAGCCGGCATCCCGGCGATACTGGCCGGGGTTCCCGCGCTGATGGACGATCCGTTCATCGACTCCGAGTTCTCATTGAATCATTACACCGGAATAGCATCGGTACTGGCCAAGCAGGGATACCACACCAGCTTTTTCCACGGCGCCAACAAAAACAGCATGCACTTCGACGCATTCGCACCCGGGGCCGGTTTCCAACATCACTACGCGCGCACTGATTTCCCGGACAAACAAGGCGACGACGGAAAATGGGGCATTTATGACGGTCCGTTCCTGAACTGGATATGCGAGCAGTATTCGGCCTTCCCGGAGCCATTCATGTCTTCGGTGTTCACGCTTTCCTCCCATCAGCCCTACAGCGTGCCACCGGCCGAGCGCGACCGGCATCCGGATGGCAGCCACCCGATCCTGAAATCGATCCACTACACGGACGCTTCCCTGGAACAGTTCATGAAATGCGCGTCCGGCAAGAAGTGGTTCCAGAACACGCTCTTTGTATTCACCGCCGATCATGCCGGGCCGGCACTGCGCCCCAACGCCTTTGCCAAACAGTTTGAGGTGCCGCTGGTCATCTATGCCGCAAATCCCGAAGTCCTGAAGGGGATGGACACCGGTCAATACGCGCAGCAGATCGACTTGTTGCCGACGATACTCGAAACGGTGGGCGTCAGTCAGAACGCAGTGAACCATTTGGCCAGGTCGCTCTGGCATCCGGGACAAAAAGTCATTCCCTTATATCTGGATGGCACGTTCCAACTGGAGGGTCTGCCCGGGGGTATCAGCGATCAGCTCAGGGAAAACACGCAGAAAGCGGTATGGCAATATTTCAGCGAAGGGATGCTGGATGACCGCCTGTATATCCAGTCGAAGCATTAAGCCGCGATTAGGAACGGCCTGACAGGAGATGCCGGATCAAACCGGCATCTTCCTGATACCTCCACTAGTGGCAACCGCCCGTGCAGTCGGTTTTCACCCAGGTGCCGGGAGCCGCAAAATTGGTCACCCGCAGATAAGCCCCCTGATAATAAGGGCCGTTGGTGTAACCGGCGGCCGGTGGTGGCGTGGCAGCAGCGGCCGCTTTCGTGCCCTTGGGCACAGCCTGACCGGCGGTCAGGGTTGTCGAGGGAGGCGTGGCGGTCGGCAGCGTGACTTCGCCGCCAATCGCGCCGCCGGTCGCATTGAGCTCCAGACCGAGATCGTCGAGGTTGACCAGAAAGCCTTTGTTCTTCCAGCCGTGCGCCGTGCCGGTATGGCACATGGTGCAGCGGTATGAAGTGTTCCAGGAAACGGGCAGGTTGTTCCACATGGAAGGCGGAACTGTAGGAGTGCCTCCTGTTGCCAACGTGGTGTAAAAGGCGTGCCGTTGATGCAGGTTGGTGATAGGCACGCCCCAGGCATCGTTGCCTGCACCGCCAAAACCGCTGGCCAATGTGCCTCCTGCTGGTGGTACTGCCCCATCGCCATACTGACCCGCATCATGGCAACGGAAACACAGCGTGTCGGTCGCAACACCAACCTGGGTTGCAGTATTCCACGGCCCCTTCAGCAGGAAAGCATTATTGCTGCCGTGCGGCCCCCATGATTTGCCGTTTTCGCCGTTGACTGGATCGGAACCATCGGTGAGCGCGTTGCCGGATCCGTGGCAATCGCTGCAATACATGGTCTGATTCCCGACGGCAGCAACGTGGGTAGTGCCGCCATCGACATTAGAACCGTTCCACGGGGCGCGCCACAGATTCGGACTGGCGTTGCCGCGCACAGCAACGGTACGCCCGGTGTTATCCGTCACGGGGTGCCATGACAGGTGGTTGTTGCCCGAGAAATTCGTATGCGCGCCCGAGTCGGAAGTGGATGCCGGTGCGCCTTTGTGGCTGGCTGGCGCCTTGGATTCCATGGCCACATCGGTGTACTTGTTCATTCCGTTGGTACCGTTTGAGGTACTGCCCCCATAGGTTCCCAGCGACAAAGGCGGGGTAACCACGGAAGTCGGCGGACCCACTGCAGTGTCATAGGCATAATTCGAGTGGCATTTAAAGCACACCTGGTACTCACGTGTCACCCAGGTGCTGGAAACAGCGGTGGATACCCCGATTCCGGCATCGCCGCGCTTCACGGTAAATCCCGAGGGGTTGGCGCCAAACTCGTTGGAGGTATAGGTCGGCTCCACACCGGTCATGCCGCGCAAGGATCCCGAAGCGATGTTGCTGTGCGCAACATCCCCGGCGCCGGAAACAGCATGTTTGTGGGTGCCTGCCGCCGCGGGGGTGAGCGGAGGAGTCGCATCGTCGTTGAATAGACGAGTCTTGGTGACACGGTGCGGGTTGTGACAATCGGTGCATTCGGCATGGCGCTTGGCGGTATCGACACCGGCCGTGATTCTGCCCAGACGCGTTTGTGATTCCACGAAGTCTTTGCCGCACCTGTCAGTGGCGACGTTACAGTGGGCATTCGAATCACCGGTTACCACGCTGTCGTCGAAGTTGCCACCGATGCTGTGCGCCTCGGTTGCCACCCCCTGGTCTGCGTTGTTTATCGGCATGCGGAAGTTCAAAGTAAAATCGGTTTTGATGTCCGGCACTGCAGTGAGCGGCGTAAGAATGCTTGTGCCCAACGGGCTGTGGCACTGGAAACAGGTCTGTTCGATCGCCGGATTGCCGCCGCTCTTGGGGCTGAGCACGCTGTCCGTGCCTTCGCGCAGCAAATGCCTTGAGCCTTGCACGGTATGCGTGTCATGACAGCCCAGACATGAAGCCTGCCATACTTGGGTCCCGTTGGAAAATTCACGCACTGCAGCTTCCGGATCCAGATAAGCCTGATCGGCGACCAGAGAGTTGGCGTGCGCAGAATTCGACCAGCTCGTTCCCGCCTTGTCGTGGCAGGCCAGGCACATGATATCGTCGGCCACAACGTAGTTTCCGCCCAGCGGGCTGGCCTGTTGCAATCGGTTGCCGCGCATAAATTTGAGCGGTGGATTGGTGGTGACTGTATCGCTAAGATGCGGATCGTGACAGGTCGGACATTGCATCTGGTTGCTTTCCAGAGGATAGGTCGGTTTCACGCCGGGGCTGCGGTTGCCGACCACGGTGGTGGCGCCAACAACGACAGGTGGTGAGCGCAATTCACCGTCGGTGCCGCCGGCGCCACCGAGGATATTGTCGTAGGTAAAGGCGATGGGATGGTCGTTACCCAGGTCTATGCCCAGATTGCGCGTATAACCTGTAAGGATCCCGGAGCCTCCCGGCATCCCGCCCAGAAAGTCGGTGCCGCTCATATTGATGGCGACATCCTTTGCAAAATTAAGCACGCCGACCATACCGATTGCCAGTGTGCCGTCATGGCAGGACAGGCACACTTTTGAGCCTGCACCCGGGTTAACCGGCTTAGGATTCGCAATCGTGTATGCATCCATCGAAGCGGAATCGTAAATGGTATAGGTCGCGGTCGACAGCGTCCGGTTCCACAGCGGTGCGGCAATACCACTGGTCGCGGCATGCGGTGTGTGGCAGAACACGCATATCTGCGTTTCGCCCGTTGCCTTGACAGTGCGTGCGGGCACCGTCCCGGTACGCGTGGCCGAACCGTCTGCGGCAGCGGACAGGTTATGTTTGGTGGCGCTCACGTCCGATACGATGGCGGCCAGCGCGATGCTTCCGCTACCCAGCAACAGCGCGATACCTAGAACCAGGGTGCGTCCCGTTTGTGATGAGCAGTGTGGTCTGTTCATTGCGAGCTTCCTAAAAACTGCAAAACCGTGATTCTGCCGTTGAACATGTCGGCGATATAAACCTGATCCTGGCTGTCGATCCAGACCCCTGCGGGGAGATAGAATTCGCCAGCGTTTTTTCCGTTGCCGCCGATTGCCAGCAAGGTACGGCCCTGGCTGTCGAAGATCAGCAAATTGTCGTGCAAAGATTCTACCACGTAAATATTTCCGGTACTGTCTACGGCCACCCCCTTGGGGCGCACCATGTTGCCCACGAACAACCCGCGTTGGCCGAATTTTCCGACCATGTTGCCGTCCGCATCGAATATCTGGACGCGGGAATTCAGCGTGTCGGTGACGTAAAGCTTGTCCCCGGCGAAAGCCAGATACGTTGGAAAATTGAATTGTCCGTCTTCTTCTCCGCGCTGACCGATGGCTTTCAGAAGTTTGCCGTCGTCACCAAACACCTTGATGTCGTGGGCGTAAGTATCGGCGACATAAACCCGCCCGCGCTGCGCGTCTCGCGCCAGACCGGTGGGGCGCTTCAGCGCATCGCGTCCAAATTCGCCCACGGATTTCCCATCGGCATTCAGGCGAAACACACTGTGCAATTCCGCATCCGCCACCAATACTTCACCGGGCATTCCAGAGGCGATGCCTATCGGGGCCACGAATCGCTCCCTGTCGCCTGACATCTCCCAGACTTTCAGCTCCCCGGCAATTTTGTCGAATACATATACCGCGCCGCGGCTGATGTCCGTAACGTAGATGCGCCCCTCAGCATCTACCATGCCGCTTTGCGGGCGCTGCAGCACAACCGGCTCATCGCGAAAACCGGTCAGTCCGACCAGCCATTCGAACAGTTTGGACGCAGTACTGCGATTTGCCCAGTTATCGGGCCGGAAATTGTCTTCGCCGGTCAATTCGCCCGCATAGCGGTAGCGTGGCTCATCCGGCGGTGCAGGCCAGATTTTGGGTTCGGCATCCTGGCCAGACGCGCTGAGATTCATCACCAGATGCGTTTCAGCGCAACCGGCGAGGCTCATGCTTAGCGCCAGCAGTATAAGTGTCGATATGCGCCGCAGGTTCAATTCATCTCCCCGATCCCATTGCGTCGGGATTGATCAAAAACGCCTGGATGCGCGCATTCAAGCTGTCCGCCACGTACAGCATGTCGTCTTCTACCGCAAGGCCGCCAATACCGTTAAAGTTGTCGGAAGCGCCCACGCCACCGATCTTCCCTACCAGCAACGTCTCCTTCGAGACCTGCGCTTTAAAAACTCTGACCGTGTTGTCAAAATTGTCGCCCAGAAATACCAGATTATCTCGATTCACGGCAATGCTGCCGGGTTCGCTTGCTGAATCTGCCGCAAAAGCATAACGGAATCCGCCTTCCGGCCCCAGAACGACAACCCGTTTTGCGAGACGATCTATTACATAGATTCCGTCGGGGCCGGTTGCGATGGCGGAAATGGATTGCACTTGCGGGGGTTTAATGATGGCAAGCATCCCGCCCAGATTACTGAATACAACGATGTGATTGTACAGGTCATCTGCCACCAGCACGTTTCCGGTACGCTCGTCCACTGCAACAGAAATAGGGCGTGCCACGATGCCGGGTGCGGCCAATGATGGGAGTGGGATCCCACCCCAGCTGAAATGCAGAACCTTGCTGGTTGAAGGCAGGGTGATATAAACCGATTCATCCGTAGCCGCATAAATACTCATCCCCGTTTCAACAGGCAGATTCGTGGCAAACGGCGTCAACATTTGTTGGTTGCGGTCATAACGGAATATGCGACGCAACCCTGCATCGGCAAGATACAGAGCATTGCCGCGCACACTTAGCGCGGCGGGTCGCTGAAACACTATATAGTCAGTTCTGTGCGCACCCGCAGACATGCTCATCTGTGCGCCTGTCAACTCGACCCATGGCTGCAAAAATTCGCGTTTCCCCGAGTCGTCAAGCCAGCCCATTGTGCACCCGGCCAGCGCCAAAGTAGCAAGTAAGATTGACCAGCGGATGAACGGGCACATCATGTGAACCACTCCCGGTTTGTGCCAAGTGGGGCGCTGCTTCCGGATAAAGATTGCATGCTTACCATTTGCCCGGCCCCCCTGTGCTGTCTCCGCCGCGTATTCCGGTTTTCAGCCCCGGCAATCCGGAATGGCATAGGTGGCAATTTTGCGGTCCCCAGGCAATTTTGTTGTTATGACACTTGCCGCACAGCTTGCCGTCGATGATATCCGCCATCAGGATATCGTTTGCTCCGGCACGCATCTCGAAGCCAACTTCCGTATGGCATACCTTACATTTGAAGCGGATGCGATGAAACCAGTGCGGGAAAATGACCGGACGCATACCGGATTGCTCCGCCCGATTATTAAGCACCACATCGCCATATTCGGCTTGCGCCGTTAACGGGGCAAGCAACATCAGCGAGGCCAGCAGGCAAGCCCCGAAAAGTTTACTGAATATGATTTGCGGGTATAAGTATGTCATTTCCGGCCTGCATCTGCTGCGGGTGTTGCGGATACCCTGCGCGGAACGCTATGGCAACGGTTGCACTGCGTCAGGGGAAAGGCAACAGCCCCGTGGCAACGCCCGCAAAAATCGCCCTTTAGCACGTCGAACATGCTGAATTTGGTAGCGCCCGCCTTGGATTTAAACAGCCATTCGTGGCAATTGGTACAGTCCAGCCATTCGGTGTGCTGTCGATGCGGGAAACGCACCATGTTCATTTCCCCTGTCTTCCGTCTGATCACGTCCAGATCGAGCACTTTCTGCTTTTTGTTGGAATAAAGGTTGATCCGCGGATCGATAAAGCCTTTATCCAGAGCGCGTACCCAGTTTACACGGTTACCAACCACATCCGATGGTAACGTGGATAACGACTCGGCGGGTTCCTGCAGAAACTTTATTCCGGGTCCCTCCGGGTCATGCAGGTCGTCTTGAGCCAAAGGCAGCCAAGCCGGTTTCTCCGTGGAAGCGGGTTCGGCGGGGAACGCTCCCTGTGCAATTCCCAGCCCGATGCACAAGGCCAGCAACCCTTTCATTAAATTTTGTACCATTGATATTTACTCCGGTGGAGTCAGCAAAATACCCTGTCGCTTTGAAATCCCGGTTGCGGATTCAGGCGAAACCTTAAAATTTATCACAGGTATTTCAGATCACTCCTGCAACACCAACCCCACCACACGTAGCGCAGTCTGCATACGCTTGATCGCTTCCAGAAGCGTATTGATAGCCGCCCTATGGTCTCCCTGCGCGGCCTGCTGCTTTGCGGTGTCGCGCATAGTGCGGCTTTCCTGCACATAACGTTCGCTCAATTTGATCGTACCCTGATCGGGCTTCAGTTCGACATAGGCAATCGGCGCCAGTTCCTCGTAGCTATGGTAGCGCGCCAACTCGTATTCATATTCCTCGGCATCCGACTTGAACTTCAGGTCATATGTCAGCGTTGCCGATCCCAACAATTTATTCAGTGCGGAAATGATTTCAGCATGGGCGTCTTTCAGCAACTCCGCCGCCTCGCGGTAACGTCCGTCTTTGGCAAGCGCTTGCGCCTGGTCGCCCTGTTTGCGTGCGCGCTCAATACCTGGCCCCGACGCTTTGCCTCCCGGAGCCGTACGTTGACGCAGATCCTGATAGGTTGCCTCGGCATTGCGCAATTCCTTCAGCAGTTCTTCATAGCGTGCGCGCTGGCCCGCCTCGGCCTGTTGCTGGTCGGGTGCCTTGCGCGACAGCTCTTCAATCATGCGCAATGCCTCGTCCGCCAACTCCTCCGCCCGCGCCAGGTTATCCGCATTCAGGGCATCATTGGCGCTGGCATAGACAGCAAGCGCTGCCGCCACTTGCTGCTTGACCGCTGCATCATCCTTGCGGGAAGCTCTCTCCATCGCAGTTGAAGTCGCCAACATCATCTTCACCAGTTGGAGTTTTTGCTGAATCATGGTGCGTGAAGAAGGGTTGCCGGTTTGACCAACCACTTTGGGAGGCGCTGCTGTTTGCGGTTCGGCGTGCAAACATTGTGCCCAGTTCAGCGCCAGAAACGGGATCCACAGCGCAATGGCGATTTTTGTCATGGCTTCACCCCTTCCCGTCCCGGAAGTACTTTGGGCTGGGAGTGACAACGCTTGCACTCGGACAATGGAAAGGAAACCTTGCCATGACAGGTGCCGCACTTTTGCCCGAGCAAATTCGCAGCCATGCTGATCTGGTTTGCTCCCTTTTGCGGAATGAAAATAGCGGGATGGCAATTGGAGCAGTCCAGCCACAATGTATGCTGCCTGTGCGGAAACAGTTCGTTCGGAATGGATCCCCTGGGGAAACGTATGATGTTCATATCCATGACTAACGGCTGCATCTCGGGATCGTCAATATCCCAGCGCGGGCTGATGATATGCTCGTCCATCGCCTTCACCCAGTCCACGCCATTACCGAGGTCGCTCGCGGTTCTCGGCAGATTGGCATAAGCCTCCAGCGGGGGTTGCAGTATTTTGGTGCCGTCATTATCGGGATCGTGAATACCATCATCGGTAGGCGCCTGGTGACGCCGCGCAGTTTTCAACAGCCGGTTAAATGAATTGGATGCATTCAGCGGCGTTCCCGATTGCTGGGTCTGGTAGGTCAGCGACGGGGCCTGAAACCCCTCCGCGGGTTTGGTAGCGGTTCCGGGTTGTATGACAACGGGCACTTCTGTGGAGGGACCCTTCTTGGCCGGCTGCGGTTCGGTTGCCGCATTGCTTGCCGGTGCAACCAGCACAGACACGAGCACTAGATGTGGAAAGAAAAACCGGCTCATGTTACTTCTTCCCCCGCTCGGCAGGAACGGCCAATTCCTGAGATGTACTTTCATGCACCTGGGTTGGCGTACCCGGCTTGCCGGAATGGCACAGATTGCAGTTCTTTACCGACCATGCAAGGTTTCCGTTATGACAGGCACCACAAAACTGGCCTTCTATGATCTTGGACATGGTGATGTCGTTTCCGCCCGCCTTGAACTTAAAACCAAGGTCGGCGTGGCAGACCTTGCAGGCAAAACGGATACGATGGAACCAGTGCGGAAAAACCACGGGGCGCATACCCTGCGTTTCCGCGTAGTTGTTGATGACCACGTCGCCATACTCAGCCGAGGCTGGTCCGGCAAAAGCCAATAAAGCTGCCCAAAGTGCGAGGGCGCGGATTAATAGCAGCCGCCAGTTCATCGCAGCATGCTTATCGAATGCCAATTTTAGTAAACGCCGCATTCCCATTCCCAGTCTGGCTCCTGTTTGCGCATGTGAGCCTTTTAATCGAAGCCTGTAATCATTGCCAAAGTTTAGCTGGTGGATCGGCCCTGTTTAGAACCACCTGCTTACGAAAAATATCAGCGAGGCCTGTTTAGACGAGTGCACCTCCTCAATAACCCCCCTGACTTCTGTGCGCAGCTTTCCAATCGTATAAGTCAGCGTATTGTCCCAGGAGTACTGCCCTTGGTTCTGTGTATTTTGATTCATGCTGTTTGATTGCAGCAGGTCTGCACTGATAACCCGCAGCGAAGACCTGAAAGCCAGGTTGCGAACTTTAAATACGCGCGGGTTGATGTAATTCAGGGTGGCGGTGGAAGTCAAGGACTCGGTCGCGGGTATCGGTGCGGCATCGTATCCCTGACGCGACATATTAATGGTCAAATCTCCGTTTAAAATTCCATTACCGCGGAAACTCTCACTTTGACTACCCTGCAGGTTTATGCTCTGAAAATATCCTTTGGATTGCGTCATTTCACGGGTATCGCTGCCGCTCAGACGAAGGCCGGTTCTGCCTTTTAGCCAAGACAATGAGCCGTTGTGGATCAAATTGACAATCGGCGAAGTACCACGGGAAGCGGTCGAACTGCGCGAAGTGCTGGTTGTCAGGGCTTGGCTGACGGCCGAGGTCAGACGACCGGTACCGAGTTCGGCATTGCTATCCAACCCATGCTGCAGTCGCAACGAAAATGCCAGAGTAGAGCCCGCAGCGCTGGTGGTGCCGGCTGAATTTTTAGCTGAACTGGCAGTGGTGCTATTGGATAAATTCGCGGCTATATATCTGTTGTAGTTAAAGCTACCAACCTTGATCGCCTTCGGCCTGTGTTGGGCGGCAATGGACAGGTTCAGGTTGCTGATAGCGAGCGAGGATACGGTCTGCTTGCCCTGGCTATCGGAAACATCGGCGCTACCGTACAAACGCAGCCAGTTATTCAACGCATAGTTTGCACCGAGATTTGCTCCCGTGTAACTGTCTTGCGAGGTAGAGGTTCCGTTGTAACGGCTGCTCGCATCAAACAATCGCAGACCGCCGGTCATGGTCAGGCGGCTATCGGGGGGCCGCCAGGTTCCTGCACTGCTGAATTGCAGTGTTTCCAGTCCCGTTTCCCCCTGTCCTTGCGAGAATCGGTAACCCGTATCCGAGTAGCTGGCCATGGTTGCCACGGACAATGCCGCATCCGGCCGGTAGGTATGGCGGGATATGAAACTGTTGTTCAAGTAGGTGCTGTCTGTCAGCGTACTGGTACGGCGCTCCTTGACTCCATCAATTTGCAGTGTCTGCCGGGTAAAAGGCTGCAACGAAATATCGAGATTCACGAGGCTATTTTTTTCCACATTTGAATCGATATCTTCTGCACGGCCAAGATTGTACGTCACCAGATAACGCGATCTCCCGCTGGGATTCCGGTAGGATTGAGATAATCTGAGGGTGTCCGTCAGCGTGGCATACCGGGATTTGACCAGCCCGATTTCGCGACGATTATCGTTCCTTGTGAAACTCGCCTCGAAAGGAAAGCGGCTGAGTGGCAGGACTCTCATGTCAGCACCGCCGGTAATAGTGCGGTTGACAGACTCGCCGCTGCGGGCCAACTTGGACATGCTCCAGCTGTTGCTCGCCGAGTCGCTTATATCGGAATTGACAGAGGCATTTAAATGCGTCCCCACCTTGACCAGCCAAGGCTGCCAGATGAAAGACTCGGCGGTAACGCCTACACCCACCGTCAATCCGTAAATACGTTGCAGTGATTTGGTGCTGCCCATATCATCGTATCGCTGCAAATAACCGATGTTTCCACCTTTACTAAAACCAATTTGAATCGGGGCGAGTTGCAGAGTCGGCTCCGGCACTGCCGACTCTTCGGCAGATAAAACTTGCCGGGACCAGCCTAAAAGCAGCCATGCCAGCACCAGAATACCGGATGTCCGGCTGATACCGATCACTTTGCTTTTGACCTGTTTTGCTCTTGGCATTTCGTTATCGTGTTTAGGGTATGGGCGCTTTTAATCCAAAAGCAATTTCATCCGCGAATGCTAGAGCCGCACAGGCAGGCAAATACCGGCCATACTTTCTTTCTTGCCTGATTAATCTGCTATACAGCTGGCATCCCACGTGAGCTTCCTCAGCCCCATTTATCGCACCCATTCCAACGACATCCGGCGCAATTTTAAAACACACGAGCAGCAGCATATGAGCAGAATTGGTTCACGCACCGCTCTTTTAGTTCCCAAGCACGCGATTTATTTGCATTCACGCCCGGACAACCTCGGTGCTGCCGCCTTTGGATACCAACATAATGGCTTAAGCAGCAACAATTGTGCCCGGTTATCCGGAACGAGATTACTTGGCTGCCCCTGGTGGAGCGCCATTATTGTTTACAGCCGGAACGGCGAGCGGAACATAACGAGATTCATCCACCTTGACCGGCGTCTTTTTCCTCAACTGCTCTTTGAATGACTCCCAGATACGGTTGCTTTCCGCTTCTGCCCACAGCGCGCCAGCGCGCTCCTTGACCCTGTCAAAGTTGCTCAGGACCGGCTCTTTAAGCTCGGTCAACTGGAATATTGCCACCCCTTCCATTAAGTTCACGACATCGGAGATTTCGCCCGGCTTTAGCTTTTTCACCGCCTCCTCTGGCACGCCATTCAACATGCCCGCATGTAAATATCCCATGTCCCCCCCTTGTTGCGCAGACGAGGCATCGCCGGAATATTTTGCCGCCAATTCGGCAAAGCTCGCCCCCTCGCGTATTTGCTTGATGAGATCCTTGCCAAAATCGCGCGCCCTAGTCCAGGTTTCCGGAGGCGACGAGGGGTCTACACTGAGCAGAATGACGGAGACTCGCATTTGCCCCGGCTCGGTGAACAATTTCGGATTCTCATCATAAAACTTGCGGAGCTGCTTCTGGTTCGGCGCGGGCACCTTGCGCACAATCTCTTCCAGCTTGCTGCGCAGACTGGTTTCTTCCAATTGCTGGGTCATTTTGGGCAACACTTGCGCACGAATCTGCTGCCAACGCGGGTTGCCTGCGTTTCGTTCATCCTGCACCTGTAGCTTTTGTTTGACGAACTCGGCATCCGGTTTCAGTTTGCGGCTCTTGGCTTCGTTCACCAGCAACGCCTCGGTGATGAGCTTATCGCCGATCTCGCGCTGGAATACTGCCAATTCTTGATCGTTGGGCTTGCCATGATAAAACTTGTTGCGCGCTGCCGATGCATACGCGGCATCGTAGTCACGCTGGGTGATGGTGATTTTCCCCACGGTAGCGAAAACGGGCGGCTGGTTCGCGGCAACCGGGCTGGATACATTCGGTGCGGCATCGGCGGCCAGCGCATCAGCCCCCAGCAGCATACCAACGGCGAGCATTGCCAGGCTGATGTAGCTTCGAGTTTGTTTGGATTTCACTGTTGTGTGCCTTTCATGTTGATCTATATTTGGAACAGGGTTTTGAGAATAGTTGCCCCACCAGGTAGTCATCCCGATCCCGTACAGCCAAGGAGTGGCCGCCCCACTTGTTCCGGGACATCACGACTCCACACGGCTTGCGCAGTACAGGACAAGCAGAAACTCCGCCGTCAGCCGCAGCCAAGGCGAACGAAGACATAACCATTTTCGTATTATCACGTGTCTGCGCCGGAAAATCCAGACAGAAACGCGAATTCCGGAAATCCAGCAAAAAAAAAGCCAGGCGTTTCCGCCTGGCTCGCCTTGCGGCGCTTTACTGCAACTTACTTGTTGTGGCAGGTCAAGCAAACGGTGCTGTTTGCATTGCCAACTGCTGGGCGCAAGAAAGTTGTGTTGTTGCTATGTGGGTCATGGCAGCTACCGCACTCAACGAACGGCTGGTCAGCACCGCCCATGAGACGTGTATACAGTGGCAGGTCAGACTTCTGCTTTGTGCCGATACCAGTAACGCCAGTGTCGAGCCACCAAACAGTCTTGCTGTTCCATGTGCCGGTTGCCGGCGCATTGAAGTCTGGATCTTTGGTCACGCCAGTTGGAGCATTGGTGGTCAAGTTACCGCCACCGTACTGGATGCTGATCGGATGGTCGTTACGCAGATCGGTGCTGATGTAAACGAACTCGCCGTTCAATGGAGCCAAGCTCATTTGAGTTGCGTCAACCCATGTGCTAGTACCAGTGATAGTGAGGTTGGTAGTTGCGCCGCCGAAGCCAGGAGCATTCAGTACCACGTCCATCGCTTGTGTACCGTCGTGGCAGGACAAGCAAGCAATAGAGATGGAACCGATTGCAGCTTCAGTAGCGTCCAGTGTGCCGGTGCCCAAAGTGGCGTAGGTCTGGAAAGAAGCTGTAGTCGTTACACGGTTCCACAAAGGAACGATCACGTTTGTATCGCCACCGTGAGGTGTATGGCAGAATACGCAGATTTCAGTTGTCGCACCACCGCCCGCGACAACGTGGTTACCGGCTGTGCCGCCAGCGCCCAGGTTGTGACGTGTGGTGGAGATGCTCGCCATTGCAACACTGCTGAACGCCATGAGCGCCAGAGCAGCTGATACTTTAGTCATTGAAGTTTTCATTAATGAAGTCCTCTTGTTAAGGTTAAAAAAGCAGTGCTTCTTTGTTGATACCAGCACATCGATTGCCGGTGCATGAATAAAAGCACATAGCGTGCCAATATTTAAATTGCTGTTTTAAATGCATAAATATTTTCTCCGGGGTGGAGCATCTCAAAATCAAGAGAAATATTGACGCAAAATTCCCACTTTAGGGATTTTGACTGGCTGCCGGAAGGCTGAAGTGACCAGTCGTTCTGAACGGAGAGAATATTTGCTGGGCCATACATCCAGAAAGGGCGGGGTAACTTGCAGCTCAGAGCTGCATATCGTCCAAGCAAGCGGAATCATGCAGGGATGAATGAAGCAAGCGTTACTTTGCGTGGCAGGTCAGGCACACCGCACTGCGACTGGAGTTGATGCGCAAAAAAGTCGGATTTGAACTGTGCGGATCGTGACAGCTCGAACATTCCACATAGGGGCGATTCAGGGTAAGTCCATCGACCGTGTCGGTTCGCGTGTACAGGTAAAAGTCGGATTTCTGGCGCCCCTTGCCCGTGCCCTTGCTTTCCAGCCACCAAACCGTTCCGCTGCCGCTGCCGCTGTGTTCAGTCAGATTGAAGTCCTGTTTGGTAAACTGCCCTGCCTCACCCTCTTTGTATACAGAATCCTGAAATGGAACGCTTCTGGCAGTGGCATCGGAGGGAGCAGTGAGTTTTCTGACTGCAAGAACGTCATAGCTTGCGCTGTTGAACGTGGCCAGTGCATCCACCGGAGCATCCGGCTGCTTATCACTCTGCCCACCGCCGCCGTACAACATGCTGACCGGATGGTGATCCTTCAAATAGTTGCTGCTGCTGACTTGGGTCGGTTCGTAGCCTTTGGGGTAGATGCCTGGGTCTGCATAACTGGCCGGCGAGTTTATGACGACATTGGGAGCCTGCGTGCCATCATGACAGGAAAGACAAGCCATGGATATGGAGCCTGTTGCGGCAGCGGTGGCGCTCCCAACGCTTGAATATGCCTTGTATTCACTCAGCGGGGAAATGGAACGATTCCATAATGGAACGGCAACATTAGTCTCTGATCCCTGCGGTGCATGGCAAAACACGCAGATTTCGCCGGTTCCCACCCTGCCCGGGGTGAAATTATGCTTGCCGAAAAGGCGTGCGTCGCCGGCTGCAACACCAGCCTGCGCTGGAGTGCTAGCGGCGGCGGGTGTATTTCTGGATGGCGCCACGATATCGTCATACCATGCTTCTGGGGCTTTGGCGACGACAAGGGCGGGATTGGCTGCCGGACTACCGGCTGCTGCGACCGCACCGGTTTGCGCGATTGCTTCGGACTGCGCAGTAACGATGCCGGCCGATACCGGAGAAGGGAGCACATCGCCACTTGCAGCGACAGCAAGCAGACCCGCTGCGGATACTCCGGGAGGCATGGCCACGACAGAAGCACCCCCTGCGAATGCAGCAGCCATGCTCAGCAAGGCACTGCCCGTGACGATAGATGCCGTATCGACCAACGGGATAGAAATCGCTTCATCGGCTGTCGATACTGGCAACGGCGCGGGGTCGGCTGGAGGGAGTTGAATCGCCTCAAGCTGACCGAACACTCCCGACGGCAAGGCTTCCGCAGGGATGGCCACAGGCTTGGTGCCCGGCGAGGAGGCGAGAATGAACTGGCCAGCCTTGAATATAGCCGCACCGGCTTTATTATTCATACTGACGCTTCCCGAAATTACTTTCCCATAGAGGGCGCCATCGATCATCACAACCATGAATTCCGTTCCACGGACGCCAATAGTTGCGTTCGGGGTGGTGAGTCGAAATGATTTCTTGCTGCGCTGACCGATAAGCCCGGTAATAAAAAGCAGCCCGCCTTTGAGCGTGGAGAAAACAACATTACTGTTCTCGATTTTTTTTGGCTCAAACCGATATTCGCGAACACTAAAAGCGGTGTTGGCCTGCATAGCCACAATCTGCCCATCTTCAAACTTCAGAATGGCATGACTCTGCTCACCAGTGCTGACAACCGTGTTGGTCATGACCTTGCTGTTTTTTACAGCGGGATGCGATGCCTCTTTCCCCGTGGCAATTGACACATCACCCTTGGTTTCGTACACGTAGCCACCCGCTGCCCACACAGAGACAGGAATCATCCAAGCGAGAACTATTGCCGTTCTTATTGTCCCGCGCATCAAAAACATGACATCTTTCAATAAAATTACAAGCTTACTGTCTGTGTGCAGCGGTACTTTTCCGCCACACAGACAACAAATGATCCCTTAATTATTCCGGGCAGCAAAAACCAATCTGCCCCTCCCGAACAAATAATCCACATAGACAAGCCTGCAGGCAGTGCCTGCATACCGGCCCAAGGCTGCGTTCGATATGTAAGTGCAAACGAAGTTCACTTGCGCTGCTCTACACGATTTCCAAAAACATGCTGCGCCCAAGCTCGCGCCAAACACAGCGAAACTGTCTGATTTTTTATCGCATTAGAAACTCACGGCAGGAACAGGCGTGAACAACGAATTGTCCAACCGACACAAAACTCACGCGTCGCAAATTTTACCAATAATTCCCGGGCCCAGTAATCTCTTGCTCGCTTTTTGACAGCGGACTTAACCACACTGAACATTGGCATATAACGTGCCAACAGGTAACATATTGTTTATACGTTAAAAAGCCTGCGTAACCTCTTGCAATTGAGAAAGTCACGGCCATCTTTTCCCAATTTCAAGAGTGCCTGTGAATTATGATGCTGTACTTTATTCCTGTTGGCATCTTGCGGCGGCGACGCAGCTCCAACTCAGCCATCTGTGAATTATGATGCTGTACTTTATTCCTGTTGGCATAGTCCGAGCGCACAACTCCTCTGAAAATCTTTCTCCGCCGCAGAAAAATCGCCAAGCGCGCGGTATGCCAAGGCGCGTCCTTGGTAAGCGTTGGGATTTGTCTGATTGAGCTCAATGGCGAGATCGTAATCTCCTAGCGCTTCCCGATACCTCCCCAAAAAATAGTACGCAGTAGCACGGTTGCCATATAAGTCATCAAAAGGGTGTATGGCGATGGCCTTGTTAAAATCGGCAAGGGCCGCTTCGTAACGCTGGAGTTTTCCCAGTTCGGTACCGCGGTTGTAATATATCCGCTCCACCCCGATCGCATCCGGCTTGCCGCGCACCAGCTTTTCGGCATCGTCCCACAGCAGCAGGGGGCTGGAGAAGGTGTGCAGACGGTTCAGGGTCAGCGGCACCAGCGCCAGGCACAGGATTCCCAGCAGGGCG
>JACRED010000011.1 GCA_016218415.1 Nitrosomonadales bacterium | reverse complement strand
TGGCGCGATTCGTTCGCAGCCATGAATTGAAGAAACGGGTGCGGTTTGTTTGATGTGCGGGAGTTGGGACTTGAAAACCCGGCGGCTGATGCCGCCGTAGAATCACTTACTCGCTTGACGCGGGCCGGCTAATGGGTGGCCCCTTAAGCTCACTCAAAACCATGGCTAAAACTAGTGTAGTAATTTACCAGTTCATTTTTTTCATCGAACACAAAGAATACCTCTATATTGGGGTTGAAAATGCTAAAAGATCTAGGATGCCAACCAGTATGGACGTAACTAGGATACTCGCAATTCCACCTAAAATTTCCGGAATGGGCAGTGGCACATTTCCCATTTGAGTAATGTGTTGTCATGTCATTGGCAGGCCGACCAATATTTTCCAGAAATTTCATAACCGTTTCCTTTTTTGTACCTCGTTGCAGAATCGGATTCAATTCTCTTTCAGCTATTGTAATGATGAACCATTTGCTATTTATAAAACTCAGGACTGAAAAAATGAATACAATAAAAATTGTTATCCCATTGGACTTTTTCATCTTCGGCCTAACGTGAAGTAGGCATCCTATTTGACGTAAAACATTGCGTCAAAAGTTTGCCTATTTGTTTAAAAAATTTCATAAGAAATTAAAAGGGTCGGCATCGAAAAAGTTTCCGCAAACCCCCATCCCCATGAAGCAACCATAGCATTCACGGCAGCGTGATCGCCAGCCGAAACCCGTCATGCTCGCCCTTGCCGTTGGGGACGCAGTAGCTGCGGTTGGCCGCGCGGGTGTACATCGGGAAGTCTCCCCATGAGCCGCCGCGCAGCACGAACCGGTGGCACTTTCCGCGCAATGCCGAGCCATCATCCGGCGCACTTGTGTAGTTGACGTTGTAGCAGTCTTCCACCCATTCCCATACGTTGCCGCTCATGTCGTACAAGCCGAACTGGTTGGGACGTTTTTGTCCGACCGGATGGGGGGAACCGGTTTCGAGGCTCTCGCCGTACCAGCCCAGCCTGTCCATGCCGCCCTCTCCGCAGTATTCGTCGTGCCGGCCTCCGGCCCGGCAGGCGTATTCCCATTCAGCTTCGGTGGGCAGGCGCAGGTTTTCTCCGGTCTGGTGGTTGTACAGGTCAAGCAACACCCGCACCTGCTGGTAGCTTACGGTCTCGACCGGGTTGTTCTCGCCCTTGAACTTGCTCGGGTTGGTGCCGGTCATTTTCTGGTACTGGCTTTGCGTGACTTCGTATTTGCCCATGTAAAAGCCGTTGACGCACACTTTGTGCACCGGCCCCTCGTCGCTTTCGCCCTCGTCCGATCCCATTTGGAAGCAGCCGCCGGGTATCCAGACGAATTCGATGCCGGTATGCGGTTCTACCCATGCGGAACCGGCGGCGGGTTCCACGGCCCGCGCGGGCGTGGCCAGCACGGCAGCCAGCAGCGCGACGGTTAAGACAGGTTTGAGCTTCATCATTCACCCCCCGGGGTTGAATTTGAATTCGGTGGAACGCAGGCTATCGTCTGGTGCGCAAGACGGGGCATGCTGTGCCGGCATCGCCCTTTATGGTTCCCGGCGCGGATTTTTATTGATATTTTCGTGCTGCGCAACCGGATAAACTCCGGCGGCGCGTTCGGGTATTTCCATGCCTTCATCAATCATCTTGCGGGCATGCGGTATCCATGAATACCACAGACGCCAGCCCAGCAGCGCGGTCAGGATAAACATATAAGGCAGGGGCGCAAACACGCCGACCTTGGTGAGCATCCAGAAATGCGCGACGGACAGGATGGCGATCAGATACACGCTGCGGTGCAGTCTGCGCCAATTCCTGCCCAACCGGGCCATCATGTAGTTATTGGCCGTGAGGGCCAGCGGGACCAGCATCACGAAGGCCAGCATGCCCACCGCCAGAAATGCGCGCTCGCGCAGGTCCAGCATCACGTCTTCGATGCTGCCGCCCTGATCGAGCCAGAAGTAGATCAGCAGATGGACAGCGGCATAGAAGAAGGCCAGCAGCCCGATCGTGCGGCGCAATTTGACCAGCCAGTTCCAGTCCGACAGGCGTTTGCCGTGCGTCGCATGGATGCGCGTCATGAGTCCGGTCAGCAGGTGGCGCAGCGGGGTGATGGTGAGCGTCGCCAGCAGCAGGACCAGCGAGACCAAACCGGAAGAGCGGGTGATGCGGTCCAGCGGGTCGAAGCCCAGATTGTCCCTGTAGTAGTCGATGCCCAGGCCGGCCACCGGGCTCAGCGCGGCGAGCAACACCAGCACCTTGATCTTGCCGATGTGTCTGGGGATGACCGCGAGCCGGCTCAACGTGGGCATCGCGCCGGTCAGAAATTGGCGACCAGGTCCATGCCCTGATACAGCGGGGCGACCTGCTCGGCATAGCCGTTGAAGGGCAGGGTATCGCGCTTGCTGAGCTCGCCCAGACGGGTCTCGCGGCGCTGGCTCCAGCGCGGGTGGGCAACGGCAGGATTCACATTCGCGTAGAAACCGTATTCGCGGGGCGCCGAGCGCGACCAGGAAGTCAGGGGTTGGTTTTCCACGAGGCGGATCTGCGCGATCGCCTTGATGCTCTTGAAGCCGTATTTCCACGGCACGACCAGCCGCAGCGGCGCGCCGTTCTGGTTGGGCAGCGGTTTGCCGTACATGCCGAACACCAGCATCGTCAGCGGGTGCATCGCTTCATCGATGCGCAGGCCTTCGGTATAGGGCCAGGACAGCGAGGCATAGCGCTGGCCCGGCATAGACTCGGGCTTTTTGATGCTGACGAACTCGACAAACTTTGCCTTGCCGGTCGGGTCGGCACGCCTGAGCACCTCGCACAGCGGAATGCCCAGCCAGGGCACGACCATCGACCATCCTTCCACGCAACGCAAACGGTAGATGCGCTCTTCGGGATGCACCAGCCGGGTCAGTTCGTCGATGTCGTAGGTCTTCGGTTTGCGCACCTCGCCGGAAACCGCCACCGTCCATGGCCGTGGATTGAAGTCCTTCGCCAGACGGGAAACGGATTTCTTGTCTGTGGAGAATTCGTAGTAATTGTTGTGATGGGTCGCCGCATCGATGTCGGTCAGCGGCTCGCTGCTGGCGGGGATGTTGCCGTGTTCGCATCCGGCATGGCCGAGGCCGGATAGCGCGGATAGCGCCAGCGCCGCGCCGCCCAGCATGAAGCGGCGGCGCTCGAGATAGACCGCCTCGGGGGTGATCTCGGCTGCGCTTATCTTTTCGCCCAGGCGCAACATCGCGTCAATCGCCCCGGCTGATTCGGTATGGTGATGTCATGCGTATCCCCGCCTGATATTCGCTGCATGGGGCATGACACTATTACATATCGGGTCACATTACAACCGGGAGCCGGCCACCTGGAGCCGAACGGGCCGGATCGGCGGCGCGATCTATCCTCCGGGCGATTCGGGCATCGTGCTGCGCGAGAACCCGCTGCGCGAGAATTCGCGGTCCGCAGACATGTAGTCCGACAGCACGGCCTGGGTGGACATGCTGAAGCCGCGATACACGTCCATGTCGTAATCGGACATGCGCACCACGTGCGCCGCATCGCCGAACTCGCGGATGAATTCGTCCCAGTTTGCCTGGCGATCATCCGGATTCTTCTGCATCGCGCGGTTGATCACGGCGATCAATTCCGGGGGCAGGGCTTTGCGGTAGGTCTCGATGGGCGTGATCGGATAATTCAGCACCGCGATGCGCAGGTCGAAGGCGTTGTCGGCCTCGAACGTATACTTGCCGGTCAGCAGGCGGTACAGCACCGCGCCCAGTGAATAGATGTCCGCGCGCTGGTCCAGCGCTCCGCCTTCCAGCTGTTCCGGCGACATATAGGCCAGGCTGCCCGCCACCACCGCGCCCATCTGGCTGGCCGGGATCGCGCAGCCGAAGTCCGCCAGCTTGGCGAGCCCGTCGGGCTTCAGGATGATGTTGCCGGGCTTGACGTCGCGGTGTATCACGCCCATCCGCGCGGCATATTGCAGCGCCGTGGCGACCTGCTCGACCACCGACAACACCTTGCCGAGCGGCAGCAGGGTGTCGGCGTGTTCGTGATGGTCCAGCGGGATACCGTTGACATATTCCATCACCAGATAGGCGCCGCTCTTCTCGCGCAGGTCGGCATCCAGCACGCGGACGATGTTCTTGTGCTCCATCCTGCGTCCCAGCTCGACTTCGGTGGCAAACATGGCCTTGTGCAGATCGGACTGGCAGCCCTTGCGCAATTGCTTGATCGCGACCGACGCAAAGGAGCCGTCGCGTATCGCAAGATAGACGGTCGATGTGGCGCCCTCGCCCAGCGGTTGGACGATGGAGTAACTGCCGATGCGCAACGGGAACAATGATGGGGTCATGCGGCTGCCCGGATTAGCGATGTGTAAACGAAGCGGCGTCTATCGTTTGCAGCGCAATAGAGGGGCGGTGCGCGTAACAGTTCCCTATCTGAAGACGATGGTCTTGTTGCCGCACACCAGCACGCGGTCTTCCGCGTGATAGCGCAGGCCGCGCGACAGCACCGTTCTCTCGATGTCGCGCCCGTAGCGCACCAGATCGTCCACCGTGTCGCCGTGGTCGATGCGCACCGTGTCCTGCTCGATGATGGGCCCGGCATCCAGCTCGTCGGTGACGTAGTGGCAGGTCGCGCCGATCAGCTTAACGCCGCGCTGGTAGGCCTGGTGATAGGGCTTCGCGCCGACGAAGGACGGCAAAAAACTGTGGTGGATGTTGATGATGCGTCCCGGAAAACGCTGGCACAGCGCGGGCGGCAATATCTGCATGAAGCGCGCCAGCACCATGCAATCGCCGCGATGCAGCTCGAACAGCGCGGCGATGTGGTCGAACGCGGCGGCCTTGCCGGTTTGCATGTCCACATGGATGAACGGGATGCCGTGCCATTCGACGAAGCTGCGCAGGTCCTCGTGGTTGGAGATCACGCAGGGAATATCCACCAGCAGCTCGCCGCTGCGCCAGCGGTGCAGCAGATCGTTCAGGCAATGATCCTGCCGGCTCACCAGCACTACCAGCCGTTTCTTGATGGCCGAATCGGCAAGCTGCCAGGCCATGTCGAACTCCCGCGCCAGCGGAGTAAAGCGGCGGCGAAACTCGCCCGCATCGAACGGCAACGAATCCGCGCGTATCTCCTGGCGCATGAAAAAGCGCTGCGCATCCTGCTCGGTGTGATAACTCGCCTCGACGATGAAGCCGCCGTGCTGCGCGATGAAACCGGTGACCGCAGCGATGATGCCGGAACGGTCAGGGCAGGAGATGGTCAGGGTGTAGCGGCGGGTGGCGCTCATGCGGTATGCCCCAAAATGAGTTGCGGCGATTTTAACGGATATCGGCGGCGAGCTTGCAAAAAGTAGCGTTCGAAGCCGGGGCGTGCGGTGCAGCGGCTCCCCATCGCCATCCGCCGTGTGATCCGGACAAATTGGCGGCCAGGAAATCTCCGGCACGGATAATGACAGGTCGGGGGCGGCCGCTTGATCTTCACGGCAACCAATCCTGCCGGTTTTGATGTAATCTGTCCGGGCGTATCCCTGTGCCCAGGCAGGACAATCAGTGCGCAACGCGTTAACCACGCATGTATTCAAACAAGGAGGATTTGCCATGACGTGCAGAGACATTTTGTTTTTCATAGTGGCCGCAACCATCTTGACCGCATGCGCTTCGACACCGCCCCATCTTGATCTGGTCCCCATGTACGGGCATCCCGAAGTTGAACGATCCAGCGAGCAGAAGAAAGCCGATGAGGCCTTCATCAAATCGGTCACCGCCACGCTGGGGTCGAGAGAAAAAGCGGGTGTAGCGTATTACAAGTGGGGGACCGAACACCGGGACAAGGGCGAAACCGCGGATGCCATGCGGCGCTTCAACCAATCCTGGTTGCTGAATCCCGACTCATACCTGCCGTATTGGGGATTCGGCGATCTGCTGCTCGCGCAGGGCAAGGCAGCCGAAGCTGAAAAACATTATGAGAAGGCGCTTGCGCTTGTCGGTGCCGCAGGCGCGAAACCCAAATTGCTGGTCGCCGCATCGGGTGCATATACAGCCCGGGGAAACGCCGAAGTCGACAAGGTCAAAGCGGGCCGGTTTTTTGAGAAGGCCAATTCCTTGCTGAATGAGGCTGTAACACTCGATCAAAAAAATGGCTATGCCTATAAAACCTGGGCGAAATCGCTATATCTGGAGGGTCACTATAAAGAAGCGTGGGACATGGTAAAAAAATCGCGCGGCCTGGAAGGCGGTGAGATATCTCCCGGTTTCCTGGAAAAACTGGCCAGGCAGATGCCGGAGCCGGAATAGCTGCACGGCAAACAACCCATCCCGCGCAAAGCTGCGATTGCGCGTTCGACACAGTCGTGATCATGTGCCGGTAGCCAGGCCGATGCGATTCACGCGGCGGAAAGTTGTAGCCGTTCGCCGATACAGTCGCTGTCGCCCACCTGGTAGTCGCGACAGATCACCGGCCGGCGCTCGTATATCGTGCACAGCATGGTGTTCCTGTCCAGGGCTGCGCACCAGCCGTCGGCCAGACGCGCCATGACCCATCCGTCCCAGCGATCCTGTTCTGTCAATTCGGGCGGAATGTCGTCGTCACCCATCAGCATGACCTCCAGCCGGCAGCAGCAGGCTTTGCAGGTGGCGCAGGAGATGGCCGGGCTATCGGTAATCAACCTGCCACGCTCCGTCGCGGTAGATCACTTCATTGTCGAGCGTGAATGATTCGGTGATCGCGAAAACATCGACATGGTGTTTTGCGGTCGCCTTCTTGATCTGGGGTTTGTTGTAGCTGCCGTGTTTGGCGCCCAGCGACAGGTGCACGCCGCACATGCGCTCGAACGTGCCGATGTCGCAGACCGTTCTGTCTTGCGTGAATACCCGGTTCAGGCCCAGGCCCAGTTCGCGCACCCAGATGTCGCCTTCGTCGGCGCGGATGTTGGCGAGCACCCGGTCGAACTCCGGCGTGGAATCGATGGCATCGGTCACGCGTCCCTTGCTGATCACCAGGGTGATGGGTTTGTCGGGCTTGTTGACCGCAAAGGCGGTGTCGCCAAAAATGGAAATGCGCACCCGTCCATTCAAATCTTCCAGATCCCTGGCTTCGGTGAACACTTCGCCGATCGGGAACTGGCCGCCAACATTGCGCATGTTGCGGTAGTCGCCGACATTGAGTTTGCAGGGTTCGAATCCCGAGGCGAAAACCAGTTGTTCGCCGCCGCTGTCGATGACGCCCGCCTGTGCGTTATCGAAGCGCGCCTTCAGTGCGTTGCCGACCCCGCGAAAGTAGGCCGGGTCATACGCGAGCGAGTCTATGTAGAGCAGCGCCTCCGCACCCGGCATGCGCGACAGATGCGGGTGTTCGATCACCTTGATCGAGTGCTTGAACAGTTCGACGCGGATGCGGAACGCGTCCAATCGGAAGCTGGTGGATTGGACCAGCACCACCAGGTCGCCGGGCGAGAGCCGCGCAAACCCGGCACGCACCGCGTCCGGTGTCACGCTGTCAAAGTCGATGAAGGCCGCGTCGGGCAGACAGCGCCGATAGGCAGCAGCGAGCGCGAGCGCCAGATCGCATTGGCCATCCCAGACCACGATCGCAGATTGCGCGGGTGTGTGCCCGATGGCCAGCGCCAGGATGTCGCGCAGATTCTTTTCGGCGGCATCAATGGCCGCAGCGGGAAGGGCGGTTTGAGTTTTTATAAAGCCATGCCCTGGTCGCGCAGATATTCCTCGTAGGTGCCGTGGTAATCGGTGACACCCTTGGACGATATCTCGATGATGCGCGTCGCCAGCGAGCTGACGAACTCGCGGTCATGGCTGACGAACATCAGTGTGCCCTTGTACTCCAGCAGCGCGGTGTTCAGCGACTCGATGGATTCCATGTCCATGTGGTTGGTCGGCTCGTCCATCAGCAGCACGTTGTTCTTTTGCAGCATCAGCTTGCCGAACAGCATGCGGCCCTTTTCGCCGCCGGACAGCACCTTCACGCGTTTCTTGGCTTCGTCGCCGGAGAACAGCAGACGGCCCAGCGTGGCGCGCACGGTCTGGTCGTCGTCGTTCGGCCCGCGCCAATAGGTCATCCAGTCGGTCATGCTTTTGTCCTCGGCGAAGTCGGCGGTATGGTCCTGCGCGTAATAGCCGATCTTGGCCTTGTCGGTCCACTTGATGGTGCCGCTGTCCGGTTGCAGGTCGCCCGCCAGGCAGCGCAGCAGCGTGGTCTTGCCGATGCCGTTCGGGCCGATGATGGCGACTTTTTCGCCCGCATCGATGCGGAAGTTCACATTGGAGAACAGCACCCTGTCGTAGCCCTTGGTCACATGCTGCACTTCCACCGCGGTGCGATGCAGTTTTTCGCGCTCGTCATATTCAAAGCGGATGAACGGGTACTGGCGGCTGGACGGCTTGATGTCCTCGATCTTGATTTTGTCGATCTGGCGCGCGCGCGAGGTGGCCTGCTTGGCCTTGGACGCATTCGCCGAGAAGCGCGCGACGAAGGCCTTCAGCTCCGCGACTTTTTCCTTGGCCTTGGCGTTGTCCGCCGACTGCTGCTCGCGCGCCTGCGTGGAGGCCAGCATGTATTCGTCATAGGTGCCGGGGTAGGTGGTGATCTTGCCGTAGTCCAGATCGGACATGTGGGTGCACACGCTGTTCAGGAAGTGGCGGTCGTGCGAGATGATCACCATCGTGCAGGTGCGCGCGTTGAGGATGTTTTCCAGCCAGCGTATCGTGTTGATGTCGAGGTTGTTGGTCGGTTCGTCGAGCAGCAGGATGTCCGGGTTGGAGAACAGCGCCTGCGCCAGCAGCACGCGCAGCTTGAAGCCGGGCGCGACCGCGCTCATCGGCCCCTGGTGCAGTTCGATCGCGATGCCCAGCCCCAGCAGTAACTCGCCGGCGCGCGGTTCGGCGGTGTAGCCGTCGTATTCGGCGAAGGTCGCCTCCAGGTCGGCGGCGCGCATGTAGTCCTCTTCCGAGGCATCCGGGTTGGCGTAGATCGCATCGCGCTCGGACATCGCCGCCCACATCTCGGTGTGGCCCATCATCACCACATCCAGCACGCGCATGTCTTCATAGGCAAACTGATCCTGGCGCAGCTTGCCGAGGCGCTCGTTCTTGTCCAGCATCACGTTGCCCGAAGTTGGCTCCAGGTCCCCGCCGAGTATCTTCATGAAGGTGGATTTGCCGCACCCGTTCGCGCCGATCAGGCCGTAGCGGTTGCCATCGCCGAACTTGACGGAGACGTTTTCGAACAGCGGCTTGGCGCCGAATTGCATGGTGATATTTGCGGTGGAAAGCATGTGTTACTCGATCTTGAAAAATTCGGGGGCGCGATTTTAACACCGCGCGGCATTATTTCCCGCACATAAACATACGGCGCCCGCAAGCGCACCCCGTGCGTGCCCATGTGCGACTGCACACTGAAGGCAACGGCAAGGCAGCGCGGTATGCATAAAGACCGACCCCAGCATCAACGCATCGGGAAGCGGTTGGGTGCCGATTGCGCCGATGTATACAGCGCCGGCAAGTTCATGCAGAATGCAGACAGCGCCATGTGCCGCAGCCGTCGTCGCCGCATCGGATATCAAGTTTACGGCTGCCGAACGCCGGCTGACATTCCGGCTTGTCTGCCACTTACGCCTGAGGCTTTACTATCTTGCTCCGTCTCTCCGCCCTCATCTGGCTGACGACCGCAGTGCTGCTGGCGGCTGCGGCGCAGGCAAAGACACTGAACCTCAGCCTGGTCATGAGCGACAGCAGCCCGCCGTATCGGCAGTTCGCCGATTCGTTCGGCAGCGCGCTGGCCGCAAGCAAATCCGATGTGAACATGATAGAAGTGGCGGACCTCGGAACAGCCAGTGCCGATCTGATCGTCGCCGTGGGCATGAGGGCCGCCGGGCTGGCAGCAGCCCGATCCGATATCCCGGTGCTGGCGGTGATGGTTCCGGAAGCGGGTTACCGGGAGATGCTGGCACGCCTCTCCCCGCAAGTAAGACCAGCGATGATCTCTGCAATATACCTCGATCAACCCTGGGCCAGGCGGATCGAGTTCCTGCGCGCCGCGCTTCCCGAACGGCGCAGGATAGGCTTGCTCTATTCGCCGGACACGCATATCGATATCGAGGATTTGCGCAAGACCATTGCCGCGCGCGGCGGCTCGCTGGTTGCGCAGCCGGTTCCTTCGGCGGATCAGTTGTTTGCCAGGCTGGAAAGCGTCCTGGCAGGCAGCGATGTGCTGCTTGCGATAGCGGACGGGACGATTTACACCAGCAGCAACATTCGCAACATCCTGCTGACCAGCTACCGCCACGGCGTCCCGCTCGTCGGTATATCCCAGGCATATGTCAATGCCGGCGCGCTGGGTGCGGTCTTTTCCTCGCCGGAGCAGCTGGCCGGGCAAACCAGTGCGGCAGTGATTTATTTTGCGCGAACCGGGCAGCTGCCCGAACCACGGTATCCCGAAACGTTCACTATCGCGCTGAATCAGCAGGTGGCGCGATCTTTGGGGATAGGCCTGCCTGCCCGGGAGGCGATACGCGTGCAGATGGAGCATACCCAAATGGATAAAACCGGGGAGCCGAACCGATGAAGCAGCACAGCATACGCCGGTACGTTGCATGGCTGACCTTGACGCCGCTGCTGATCATCACGGTCAGTCTGGAGGTGTTTTTCCTGCGGAATGATTTTTCCGATCAGGATCGTTACCTGCTGGAGCGCGGCCAGCTGATCGCGCACCAGCTTGCTTCCAGCAGCGAATACGGCGTGTTTGCCAACAACCAGTCTTTCCTGCAGAACATGGCGCAGGGTGTTTTGCAGCAACCGGATGTGCAGGGGGTGATCATCCTGAATGCCGATTCAGAGGCGCTGGTTGAGGCGGGGGTATTTTTCGGCGTGACGAAAAATACCGCAGCCGGGCAGGCACGGTCGCGGGTAGGACAGATCGGGGATACGGTCAATCTGCAGATGCCGGTCTTTCGCAACAGCGAGGTGCTGCGGATATACGAGCCTATCGTGCCGGTGCAGGTGTCGCTGGATGAACCGGGTGCGCAACCTGAAGTCAGGCAGACAGGCGCGGTCATCGTGGAAATGAGCGGCGCTCGCACCAGGCAATACAAGCAGCGGATGCTCTGGATGACGGTAGGATCAACGGTGTTGTTTTTGATATTTCCGTTCTATTTGATTTATCTCGGCAGCCGCAAGATCACGCGCCCCATCCGCGATCTGAGCGAGGCCATTCGGGCACTGGGCGAAGGCCGGCTTGAAACGCGTGTTACGGTGTCCGCGCCTGTGGCCGAATTGGCGACCCTGTCTCACGGCATCAACGACATGGCTGAAAAGCTGCAACTGGAGACCGTGCTTATGCAACACAGCGCCGCCAGGTTGACCGAAGCGCAGCGCATCGCCCGTCTCGGCAACTGGGAGTGGGATCTCGTGAATAACACGCTGATATGGTCGGACGAAATCTACCGCATCTTCGGCCTCGCACCGCAGCAGATCGTTGCCACCCGTGCGGCCTTCCTGCAGGCCGTGCATCCGGATGACCGGCAGCATGTGGAGAGCGGCATCCGCGAGGCGGTGGAGCTGGGAATGCCCCACAGCATGGAGCATCGCATCCTGCTGCCGGACGGTGCGGTGCGATACGTGCATGAGCAGGTGGAAGTGTTGCGCGATGATGCGGGAGTGTCCGTCAAGGTGCTGGGAACGACGCAGGACATCACCGAACGCAAGCAGGCCGAGGATTCCTTGCGCAAACTCTCGCAGGCGGTGGAACAGAGTCCCAGCTCCATCGTCATCACCGACCTCGATGCGAACATCGAATATGTCAACGATGGCTTCGTCAAGGTGACCGGATACAGCCGCGCCGAGGTTGTCGGGCAGAATCCGCGCATACTGCAATCCGGCAAGACCCCGCCGGCGATCTACCGCGACATGTGGGCGCACCTGACACGCGGCGAAACATGGAAGGGTGAATTCATCAACCGGCGCAGGGACGGCAGTGAATATATCGAGTCGATGCTGATCTCCCCGGTGCAACAAAGCGACGGCAGGGTAACCAACTATCTGGCGATCAAAGAGGACATCACCCAGTTCAAGCGTGCGCAGGAGGCATTGGGCGCTTCCCGCGAGAACTTGCACCGCCTGCTCAATTCGATGGCAGAAGGCGCATATGGGGTGGATACCCGTGGCGACTGCACTTTCGTCAACCGCGCTTTCCTGCAAATGCTGGGTTACCAGAATGAATATGAAATACTGGGCCAGCATATGCACGATCTTATCCATCATTCCCATCACGATGGCAGCCACTACCCTGAAAGCGAATGCAAAGTGTATCTTGCCTATCGCACCAATCAATCAAGCCAGGTTTCCGATGAGGTGTTCTGGCGCAAGGACGGCGTCGCGATTCCGATTGAATTCTGGGCGCATCCCATCGTGGCCGACGGGATGGTGACAGGCGCAATCGTCACCTTTATCGACATCACCGAGCGCAAGCGGTCTGAGGCAGAGGTGCTTCATCTCAACGCGGCGCTGGAAAACAAAGTGGCGGTGCGCACCGCCGCACTGGAACAGGCCAAGATCGAAGCGGAACAGGCCAACCGCGCCAAATCCGAATTTCTCGCCACGATGAGCCACGAGATACGCACGCCGATGAACGGCGTGATCGGCATGGTGGATGTGCTGCAGCAGAGCAACCTCAATCCCCAGCAGGCAGAGATGGCCGGCATCATCCACGACTCTGCGTTTGCCCTGCTGGCCATCATCGACGACATACTCGATTTATCCAAGATCGAGGCGGGCAAGTTGCAGATAGACAGCGTTCCCATGTCTGTCGCCGATGTGGCGGAAAATGCGTGCGGAACCATGGATCATATGGCCGATAAAAAAGGGGTGGAGCTGATGCTGTTCACCGATCCGGCGATACCCGCGACCGTCATCGGCGATCCGGGGAGGTTACGCCAGATACTGGTCAACCTGACCAACAACGCCATCAAATTTTCCAGCGGGAAGCAGGGCAGGGTGTCGGTGCGTACCCGGATGGTTGAAAGCACTCCGGAACAGGTGATGCTGGAGTTCTGCGTGACCGACAACGGCATCGGCATGGATGAGGCAACCCGGGCGCGACTGTTCACGCCTTTTACCCAGGCCGACTCCTCGACGACCCGGACTTACGGCGGCACCGGCCTGGGGCTGGCCATCTCGCGACACTTGGCCAATATCATGGGCGGCGAGATCGCCGTGCGGAGCGAACCGGGCAAAGGCTCGGTGTTCACCGTGCGCCTGCCTTTCAAACTGTTGGCGGAGCAGGCGGATGTCATACCGGAACCGGTTGCAGGCTTGCCCTGCCTGGTGGTGGGCGGCACGGACGGACTTGCCGATGACCTTGCCATCTATCTTGAACATGCGGGTGCGCTGGTCGAGCGGGTGACGAACTTGTCGTCGGTCAAGGAATGGATCGCCGCCAGCCGGCCTCCCGGCCTGTGTGTCGTGCTCATCGATAGCGCAGCCGACATGCTGGCCGCGCCGCAACTGGACGACATGCGCGCCGCAGCCCTGGCCCATCCGGAGCATGAAACCCGTTTCGTCGTCATCCGGCGCGGGAAGCGTCGGGAGCCGCGCCTGGCAGACACAGATCTGGTGTTGGTGGATGGCAATTTGTTTACCCGCAAGGCGCTGATGAAGGTGGTGGCCGTGGCGGCAGGCTGGGTTGAACAACCTGACCGGAAAGATGTGGCCGGCAAGGCTGTGGCCGACGCAGCCAGAGAGACACCAACGCCGCTGTCCCGCGAGGAGGCGCGCCGGCAGGGCCGGCTGATCCTGGTTGCCGAAGACAACGAGATCAACCAGAAAGTCATCCTGCAGCAGCTCAAGTTGCTCGGGCAAACTGCCGACATCGCCGGCAATGGACGCGAGGCGCTGGAACAGTGGCAGGGCGGCAGCTACGGCCTGCTGCTCACCGACCTGCACATGCCCGAGATGGACGGTTACGAGCTGACCTCCGCGATACGCGACAGCGAAAGCGCCGCCAACAAAACCGGCAAACCGCGCACGCCCATCATCGCGATCACCGCCAATGCCCTCAAGGGCGAGGCCGAACACTGCCTGGCGGCCGGCATGGACGACTATCTGAGCAAGCCGGTGCAACTGGTCAGATTGCAAGCGGTGCTGGACAAGTGGTTGCCGGTTGCGGGTGAAGTTGCAGAAACCGCAGAAAGCGCTGCACCCAATGCTGCTCACTTAGCCGTTCGTGGTGAGCTTGTCGAACCACCAGCTTCACAACCAGAGCCCTTCGGCAAGCTCAGGGCGGACGGGCTTCAAGTACCCGTTGACGTGAACGTGCTCAAGAAATTAGTGGGCGATGACGACGCGACCATACGCGAATTTCTGCACGACTTCCGCGTCAGCGCAGAAGATATTGCAACGGAATTGCGTACCGCCTGCACGCAAAACGATACGGCGGCCGTTGTTGCCGCGGCGCATAAACTCAAGTCGTCGGCCCGTTCGGTGGGCGCGCTGGCGCTGGGCGAACTGTGTGCCGAAATGGAGAAGACGGGCAAGACGGGACAAGGCTCCGGACTGGCCGCGTTGCTGGCCCGCTTTGAGGCGGAGATGTCCGCAGTAAACAGCTATCTGGATACGTTGCAGGCGCCCGGTGATGAACCGGAAGGAAGTTGACGGTCGTGCCGAAAAAATTCCCCGAGCCGGGTCGCGGCGCTTTTTGCCACCGGGTGCCATGATATGCCCGGCATATTGACACCCGCAGTCAGAGCACGGAGACTGCCAACCGGTGGCGGGGCCGGGGCGAAAATGATGGCAGCCGGCTTTTTAATCAGGCATTATTTATCTCGTATTGCACGGGGGCATCATGAACCACAAACAAAAAATCGCTTTATGGGTGGGTGCCGCAAATCTCATCGTGCTTTTGCTGTTCCCGCCCGTCGATTCCTTTTCGTTCACCGATACACAGGCATTGGCATTCGCGGGTTTCCAATTCGTGTTTGCGCTCGCCGCCAATGAAGCGGTCAACGGCAGCGTGCTGTTCCTTGAAATCGTGGTGCTGCTGGTGAACGTCGCGACTGCCTGGCTGTTGCTGCGCGATGTCAAGGAGGTCGCCGGGTCGAAACGGCGCTTCAATTTTCAAAGCGCCATCCTGCTGATGGTCGCGGCCAACCTGACGTTGATACTACTGTTCCCGCCCTTCGAGTATTTCTACGCGATCTCCAAAGCGATATTGCCCACCTTTCAGGGCTTTTATTTCATTTTCATGGTGGAGCCTATGCTCACCATCGTCACGCCGTTGCTGTATCTGGAAGTGATGTTCGTGCTGTTCAACGGCGCCGTACTGTGGCTGTTCTTCAACAGGGAAGAGCCTACTGCGCAGGAGACCATGGAGCTGATGCGCAAACTGAGCGGAAAAAAACAGGGTTCCTGAAAATCGGGGCGGGAAGCAGCCGTCCCGCCGGGCGAAACATAAATCAATCCGGGCCGAAGGGACTTGTTATCATGGCGTACCTTAATTTCTATTCGGACTGAACAGGATCGCAAATGGCCAAAACAAATTACACCTTCGAGAAGCGTCAGAAAGAGCTCGCCAAGAAAAAGAAGCAGGAGGAAAAACGGTTGAAGAAAGTGGCCCCCAAGGACGAGCAACCGCAGGAGGCGCCGCAGCAGCAGTCCGCTGATGAAACGGCTGCCACCTAGACTATCGGCTAAAATGCCCGCATCTTAATTCGCAGGCAGCCACATGGTTCCCCATCTCACCACCGCCCTGACCGGACCGTTGCTCGATCTGGAGCGGCGTTTTCTGGATTCCATGCCGACCATCGAGCACTGGTTCCGCACGCAATGGCTGGAGCATCCGGTGCCGTTTTACGCCTCGGTGGATTTGCGCAACAGCGGTTTCAAGGTGGCGCCGGTGGACACCAATCTTTTCCCTGGCGGCTTCAACAATCTCAATCCGGATTTTCTGCCGTTGTGCGTACTGGCGATGCAGAGCGCGGTGGAGAAGATCTGTCCGGAGGCGCGCGGGGTGTTGCTGATCCCGGAGAACCACACGCGCAACCAGTTCTACCTGCAGAACGTGGTGCAGCTCGTCACGATCCTCAAGCAAGCCGGGATGCGCGTGCGGGTCGGCAGCCTGCTGCCCGAGATCACCGAACCCACCGCGTTCCGGTTGCCCAGCGGCAGCACGCTGACGCTGGAGCCGCTGGTGCGGCGCGGCAACCGGCTCGGGCTGGCGGACTTCGATCCCTGCGTAGTGCTGCTCAACAACGACCTGTCGGCCGGTGCGCCGGACATCCTGAAGAATCTTGAACAGGGGGTATTCCCGCCGCTTTCAGCCGGTTGGTACACGCGGCGCAAGTCGCAGCATTTCACCGCTTACGACCGTGTCGCGGGCGAATTTGGCAAGCTGCTCGACATCGATCCCTGGCTGATCAATCCGTTTTTTGCCACCTGCGACAAGGTCAATTTCCAGGAGCGCGTCGGCGAGGAATGTCTCGCGGCGCAGGTGGACGCCGTGCTGCAGAAGATACGCGCCAAGTACGCCGAGTACGGCGTGAAGCAGGAACCTTTTGTCATCGTCAAGGCCGACGCGGGCACCTATGGCATGGGCATCATGACGGTGAAGGATGCCGGCGAGATCACCAACCTGAACCGCAAGCAGCGCAACAAGATGGCGGTGGTGAAAGAAGGCTTGCAGGTGCACGACGTCCTGGTGCAGGAGGGCGTGTACACCTTCGAGCAGATCAACGAGGCGGTCGCCGAGCCGGTGATCTACATGATCGATCACTACGTGGTCGGCGGGTTCTATCGCGTGCATACCGGGCGCGGCGTGGACGAGAACCTCAACGCGCCGGGCATGTCCTTCGAGCCGCTGGCGTTCCAGACCTGCTGCACGCTGCCCAACCCCGATTGCGAGCCGGACGACCTGCCGAACCGCTTCTATGCCTACGGTGTGGTTGCGCGTCTCGCATTGCTGGCCGCGTCGCTGGAGATCGAGGCTGCCGAGAACCCGTAGATGACCGGCTTGTTGCGCATCCTTGCAATTGTTGCGGCCCTGCTGCTCGCCGCCTGCGAAGGCAAGGAGCCGCCTTTGTATCAGGAGCAGGGCTATGTGTTCGGCACGCTGGTCGAGGTGAGCGTGTACGGCGAGACCGAGCCGCATGCCAGACAGGCGGTGAGCGAGGTGATGCATGAATTCCAGCGGCTGCACGATCTGTTGCACGCCTGGCAGCCCGGTGAATTGAGCGAGCTGAATGTCGCCTTTGCGAAGGGCGAGAGCATGGCGATCTCGGCGGAGCTGGTCTCTATGCTGCAGGATGCCGCGCAGCTTTCCGCGCAGTCGAACCGGTTGTTCAACCCGGCGATTGGCGGGCTGGTCGGGTTGTGGGGATTTCATGCCGACGAGTTCAGGATGGTGCAGCCGGACGAAAAACAGATCGCCAGATGGGTGGACGCCAATCCGCAGATGAGCGACATCACGATCGTGCGCGGCAGGGCGGAGAGCAAAAACAAATCCGTGCAGCTCGATCTGGGCGGCTATGCCAAGGGCTACGCGCTGGATCGTGCCGCCGAATTGATGCGCAAGCAGGGCATCCGCAACGCGCTGATCAACATCGGCGGCAACATCATGGCATTGGGCCGGCATGGCAAACGGCCGTGGCGCGTCGGCATCCAGCATCCGCGCAAGTCCGGCGCGCTGGCCACGCTGGAACTGCATGACGGCGAGGCGATCGGCACCTCCGGCGACTATCAGCGCTATTTCATGACCGGCAATGTGCGCTACTGCCATCTGATCAATCCGCGCAGCGGTTATCCGATGCAGGGCGTGCAGGCGGTGACGATCCTGACACGCGGCCCGCGCGCCGGCGTATTATCCGATGCGGCTTCCAAGCCCCTGTTCATCTCGGGACCGAATGGCTGGCGGGCGGCGGCCCGGCAAATGGATCTGGCCGAGGCGATGCTGGTGGATGCGCAAGGCAATGTCCATCTGACCGAGGCCTTGCAGAAAAGGCTGGAATTTACCGACAGGAACGTCCATCCCCAGGTGGTGCCGTGAACGATACAGAACAGGAAATTGTCGAGAAAAAGGTGCGCCGCGCGGTGGGTATCAGCGCATTGCGCAAGATCGGCAGGATCGTTGCCGAGGAGCAGAAAACCGATGTCGAGAAGGCAAACGTGCTGCGCTGGCTCGCCCGTTACGGCTGGATTATCCTGTCGGGCGCGGCGTTGCTGCTGGCGTATGTGCTGGGACTGATTTAAGGGAGAGTGAATTGGCGGGAATCTTATTGGTAACGCACAACGGGCTGGGCGACAGCTTTGTCGATTGTGTCCGGCATGTGCTGGGCGAAGTGCCGCACAACCTCAAGTCGCTGTCGGTGTTTGCCAGCGACGATCCGAAACAGAAAGCGGTGGAAGGCGAGGCGCTGATCAAGCAGCTCGACACCGGCGGCGGGGTGCTGATACTCGCGGATGTGTTCGGCGCCACCCCCAGCAACATCGGGCGGCAGCTGTGCCATGCCGAGCGCGTGATGGGCGTGGCGGGGCTGAACCTGCCGATGCTGCTGCGCGTGGTGTGCAGCCCCGGCAAGACGCTGCCGGAACTGGCGAAGATCGCCATCGAGGGCGGCCGCGAATGCATCGTGCAGATGGAGCACTGATGCTGCAACAGGACATACTTATCATCAACAAACTCGGCCTGCACGCGCGCGCCTCGGCCAAGCTCACCCAGCTCGCTTCCGGATTCAAATGCGAGGTGATGATGGCGCGCAACAACCGCCGCGTGAATGCAAAAAGCATCATGGGCGTGATGATGCTGGCCGCGGCCAAGGGCACGACAGTCACCATCGAGACCAGCGGCGGGGACGAGGCGGAGGCAATGCGGGCGATCACGAACCTGATCAACGATTATTTCGGGGAGGGCGAATAGCCTTATGAAGATACCTCCAGAAACCGTAGCGAGCGGCTTGAGTGCAAGGCGCACGGAACGGAGCAACGAGACATACCTTATGGGTAGGCGAGGCAGCGAGTACCGCGCAACGCCGCAATCAAGCTGCGCAGTAGGTTTATGGAGGTATCGATGAGCTTCACCTTGCACGGCATTGCAGTCTCCAGCGGCATCGCCATCGGCCATGCGCACCTGATCTCGCACACCTCGCTGGAGGTGGCGCATTACGTGTTGCCGGCGCAATTCCTCGCCGAGGAGATCGCGCGTTTCGATGCCGCATTGCAGGCCGCGCGCGATGAGTTCGCCGGTCTGCGCAGCAATCGTCCCACCCATGCCGCCGCCGAATTCGACGCTTTCCTCGAGTTGCACCAGATGATCCTGGACGACCCGATGTTAAGCGTCGCCCCGCGCGACATGATCGCCAGCGAGCATTGCAATGCCGAGTGGGCGCTCAAGGTGCAGACCGAGATGCTGGTGGCGCAGTTCGACGAATTCGAGGATGCGTATCTGCGCGAGCGGCAGACCGATGTCAAACAGGTGGCCGAGCGTTTGCTCAAGCAATTGCTCGGGCAACCCGGCCACCAGCCGCCTCCCGCGCGGCACGATGTCGAAACGATACTGGTGGCGCACGACCTGAGCCCGGCCGACCTGATCCAGTTCAAGCCGCACCAGTATGCCGCGTTCATCACCGACGTGGGCGGCGCGACCTCGCACACCGCGATTGTCGCGCGCAGCCTGAACACGCCGTGCGTCGTGGGTCTGCACCACGCGCGCGAACTGGTGCGCGAAGACGATCTGCTGATCCTGGACGGCGAACAGGGCGTGCTGATCGTCAATCCGGACAAGGTGGTGCTGGCCGAATACAAATTGCGCCAGAGCGCGTGGGATCTGGAGCGCAAGAAGCTCAAGCGGCTGCGCACCGCGCGCGCCAACACGCTGGACGGCAGCGTCGTCGAGCTGCACGCCAACATCGAGAAGCCCGAGGACATCGCCGAGGTGAAAGAAAACGGGGCGACCGGAATCGGCCTGTTTCGCAGCGAATTCCTGTTCCTCAACCGCGACGAGCTGCCGGACGAGGAAGAACAATTCGAGGCCTACCGTGCCGCTGCGGCTGGCATGGAAGGCCAGCCCGTCGTGATCCGCACCTTCGATCTGGGCGGCGACAAACAACTGAACGGCACCAAGCGCGTCGCCAACAACCCCGCGCTGGGGCTGCGCGCGATCCGCTTCTGCCTGTCCGAGCCGCAGCTGTTCCGCACCCAGTTGCGCGCCCTGCTGCGCGCTTCGCATTACGGCAACGTCAAGCTGTTGATACCGATGCTGTCGGGCGCTTCCGAGCTCAACCAGACTTTGCAGTTCATCGAGGGAACCAAACAGGGCTTGGACAACGAAGGCATCCCGTATGACCGCGAGATCAGGATAGGCGGCATGATCGAGATTCCCGCTGCCGCGCTGGCGCTGAACGTGTTCGCCAAAAAACTCGACTTCCTGTCCATAGGCACCAACGACCTGATCCAGTACACGCTGGCGATCGACCGCACCGATGAGGAGGTCGCGCATCTCTACGATCCGCTGCACCCCGCCGTGCTGCACCTGCTGTCGCACGTCATCGGCACTGCCAACCGGCTCGGCGTGCCGGTTTCGGTGTGCGGCGAGATGGCCGGAGAATCGGCCTATACGCGGCTGCTACTGGGTTTCGGCCTGCGCCAGTTCTCGATGTTCTCGGCGCAGGTGCCCAGCATCAAACAGCGCGTGCTCACCACCAGCCTGCCCGAGATCGCCAGCCTCACGCAGAAGATCCTGCGCGCCGACGACCCGATGAAGATACGCGACCTGCTGGACAGGCTGAACGCCTAGAACTCGTACTCGACCTGCATTCTGAAGGTGTGATCGGGCGTAGCGGTGTTCGTGCCGCGCAGCCATGCGGCGTTGTAGCGGATGGCCTGGCGGTTACCGAGCGCGAACTTGCCGAACAGGGCGGGGCCGATGCGATGGCTCTGGTCGGCCGGTTTGCTCCAGTCATCCCATTTCCCCAGGTCGCCCAGGCCCTGCACGCCGAATTCCAGCGTCGGCTGCCAGCGGTATTTGGCCTGCCACTGGTAGCCCAGGTTGGTGACATGGGGAACGCCGCTTTCGTCCGCCTTGCCGAACGCGCGTTCAAAAAGCAGGTTGGCGTTCAACTGCAGCTTGCCGAATTCAGTCTGCAACAACCCGCCCAGCTTGATCTCCCACGGCGCGCTGGCGCTCAGCGGCGCTTCCAGTTCGGTGACCAGCCCGATATCGACGGGATATTCGCCGGTGTCGGTGAGCTGGAACTTGTTTTCCCATTCGGCCAGATTGGTGACCGTGCCGCCGCTGCGTTCCTGTTTCAAATAGAGCTCGGTGAACCAGTATTCCCTTGCGCCGTAACCGAAGCCGACGCTGGCAACCTGCGCGCGATTCCCGGCCTGCGGCGAGGTTGCGCCGTACTTGATGTCGATCTCGCGCTCACCGTATTCGACGGCGGGAGTGTAGACATAGTCCGCAGCGCCGGCACTGGCATTCCGGGCGCAATGCAATCCGGCGAGCAGCATCAGCAAAAAAAAGGAACGGGAATGCAGCAGGGATGGATACATATGGGCTGGTTACACAGGGTTATTGTTGTGCGGCGGACGGGCGAGGGCGGGCCACCCATTTCATGCCGGTCCAGATGGCGACCAGCGCGGTGAGATAGAACACGATCTGCATCCCCGCCGGGCGCGAGTCGTAGCCGATCAGGCTGTGCAACAGCATGCCGGGCAGTCCGCTTTCCGGCAGTATGGCCGAAGTGTCCCACAGCGGCGCGGCGAGGCTGGGCAGCAGATCGGCCTGGATCAGGAAATGCGCCGCCTGCGAAGCCATGCCCGCCGCCAGCAGCAGCACCAGCATGCCGGTCGAGGCAAAGAACCAGCGCATCGGCACGCGCAGCAGCCCGGCATAAAACAGGTAGCCGACCGCGATGCCTGCCAGCATGCCGAACAGCCCGCCGAGCAACATCGCGGATTGCCCGCCTTCGTTCGATGCGGCGATGCCGTAGAGAAACAGCACGGTTTCCGAGCCTTCCCTGAGCACCGCGAGTCCGACGATGACCAGCAGCGCCGAACATTCGCTGGTCCCGTCGCTGATGTTGCGTCCCACGGATTTTGCGCTCTTGGCCAGCGCGGCGCCGTGCGACGACATCCAGATGTTGTGCCAGGCCAGCATCAGCACCGCGACGCCGAGCACGGTGGCGTTGAATATCTCCTGGCCTATGCCGCTGGCCAGCGACCCGATGAAGTCGGTGGAGGCGGCGACCACGGCCGATCCGGCCAGGCCGGCCAGCAGCCCGGCGCCCAGCCAGCGTTTGCTGTTGGGCACGCTGCGCGTCGCGGCGGCGAGTATGCCGATGATGAGGGATGCTTCCAGCACTTCCCGAAAAACGATGATGGCGGTTGCTAACATGGTGTTCTCCTGAGTAACAGTTCCGGTCTATTGGGCGATGATGGCGCCCTGGGCGGTGGCTTCGTGAAACTCGCCGATGAACGGGTAGCGTCCCGGTGCGAGCGGGCCGATAAATATCGTCGCTGTGCCGCGCCCGGCGATCACCTTTTCCCGGTTCAGCGAATAGCTGTCGAATTCCTCCGGCGTGTCGTCGCGGTTTTCTATCGTGAGCCTGACCTTGGTGCCGGACGGAATCGCCAGCTCGGCGGGCAGGAAGCGATGGTCCCTGATCGCCAGCATGTAGTCGGCCGCGTGCGCGACAAGCGGAAGCAGTAGTGCAATGGACAGCAAACGTTTCAAGGCGATCTCCTTCATGGTTTATGCAAATGATAATCGTTCTTATTTGCAATTGCAACAGGTTTCTGGCATGATGTTCCGGACCAATAGAGAGTTGCCGTATGCACAGACCCGAACACCTCAAGAATGCCGGACTCAAATCCACCCTGCCGAGGCTCAAGGTGCTGGATCTGTTCGAGAACGGCAAAGAGCGCCATTTGAGCGCCGAGGACGTTTACAAGCAGCTGCTCGGCAGCGGGGAGGATGTGGGCCTGGCGACGGTGTACCGCGTGCTGACCCAGTTCGAGCGGGCGGGACTGCTGGTGCGGCATCATTTCGAGGGCGGCAAGTCGGTGTTCGAGCTGAACAAGGGCGAGCATCACGACCACATCCTTTGCCTGCAATGCGGCCATGTCGAGGAATTCCACGACAAGGCCATCGAGGCGCGGCAGGAAAAGGTTGCCGGCGAGCTCGGCTTCGCGATCCGCGACCATTCGCTGCAACTCTACGCGGATTGCACCAGAAAGAAGTGCCCGCACAAGCCCTGAATACGCCGCCGGGATCGCCCGCAAACTCATTGACAGCATTTCGCAAAACGCGGAAACTGCGCACGTGCCGATTTGACATCAGCTTGCGGGGCACATTAAACATTCCAGCTAAAGCGAGATCGACCCGCTCTAGCACCAGGCTGAGCGGGTTTTCTTTTTGGGAAATATGAATACATCTGTCGGTATCGCCAGCGCGCAGCGCGCCCTCTTCGACACGCCACTGCAATTCAAGAGCGGCGCGGTGCTGCCGCGCTATGAGCTGGTCTACGAGACCTACGGCACGCTGAACGCTGACAAATCCAACGCGATCCTGATCTGCCACGCGCTGTCCGGGCATCACCACGTCGCGGGCCATTATGCGGACGATCCGAAGAACGTCGGCTGGTGGGACAACATGGTGGGACCGGGCAAGCCTATCGATACCGACAGGTTCTTCGTGATCGGGCTGAACAATCTGGGCGGCTGCCACGGCTCAACCGGACCGTCATCAATCGACCCGCTGACCGGACTGCCCTACGGCGCAAGCTTTCCGGTCATCACGGTCGAGGACTGGGTGGAATCGCAGGCACGCCTCGCGGACCGGCTGGGCATAACGCAATTCGCGGCGGTGGTCGGCGGCAGCCTGGGCGGGATGCAGGCGCTGCAATGGTCGCTGGCCTATCCCGACCGGGTGCGGCACGTGCTGGCGATTGCCGCCGCGCCGCGCCTGACCGCGCAGAACATCGCGTTCAACGATGTGGCGCGCAACGCGATCCTGACCGACCCGGATTTTCACGGCGGCCATTATTACCGGCACAACGTGGTGCCGACGCGCGGCCTGCGGCTGGCGCGCATGCTGGGGCATATCACCTACCTGTCCGACGACGCGATGGCGGACAAATTCGGGCGCGAACTGCGCGGCGGCAAGTTCAATTACGGCTACGAGATCGAGTTCGAGATCGAATCCTATCTGCGCTATCAGGGCGACAAGTTCGCCTCCTACTTCGACGCGAACACCTACCTGCTGATGACCAAGGCGCTGGATTATTTCGATCCTGCGCACGATGTCGGCGGCGACCTGAACAAGGCGTTTGCGCGCGCCAGGGCGGATTTTCTGGTGATCTCGTTCACCACCGACTGGCGCTTCTCGCCGCAGCGCTCGCGCGAGATCGTGCGCCCCCTGCTGCATAACCGGCGCAACGTCAGCTATGCCGAGATCACCTCCACGCACGGCCACGATTCGTTCCTGATGCAGCATCCGCACTACTTCGACGTGATGCGCGCCTATCTCGATAACGTTGCCGGCGAGTTCGGAAAATGAGCATGAAGCAAAATAACATCACACGGCTTGCGGCAGAACGTCCCGACTTCGCCGCGATCGCGGAGTGGGTGTCCAAGGGCGCATCGGTGCTCGATCTCGGCTGTGGCGACGGCAGCCTGTTGCGCTACCTCAAGGAAACGCGCGGCGTGCGCGGCTACGGCGTTGAGATCAGCGACCTCGATATCGTGTCCTGCATCGCCAACGGCGTGAACGTGATCCAGAACGATCTGGATGCCGGCCTCGCCGATTTCGAGAGCAACTCGTTCGACTTCGTGATGCTGTCGCAGACCCTGCAAGCCACCCGCCACACCGAGCCGCTGATCCAGGAGATGCTGCGCGTCGGACGCGAAGGCATCGTCAGCTTCCCCAACTTCGGCTACTGGAAGAACCGCCTCAACGTGCTGCTCGGCACGATGCCGGTTTCCACGGAGCTGCCCTATCAATGGTACGACACGCCGAACGTGCATCTGTGCACGCTGCACGACTTCGAGAATTTCTGCCGCGACCATCATGTGGCGGTGCTGGACCGCCGCGTGATGACCGGCGAAAGTGAAGTGCAAGTGCTGCCGAATCTGCTGGGCAGCACGGCGGTGTACCGGTTCCAGCGCGGGGTATAACATCCGTTCGTGCTGAGCTTGTCGAAGCACATTTCTTGAAATGTATTCAGTCGCTCCCCTTCGACAAGCTCAGGGCGAACGGCGCATATAGAAAGAACAAGCCGCATGTCCGTCTGGCAACAACTCTTTACCCGCCGCATGCTGATCTGCGTGTTCACCGGTTTCGCTTCCGGTCTGCCGCTGTACCTGCTGTTCAACCTCGTCCCGGCATGGCTGCGCAGCGAACATGTAGATCTCAAGACCATAGGCCTGTTCGCACTGATCCAGTTTCCCTACACCTGGAAATTCATGTGGTCGCCGCTGCTCGACCGCTATGTCGTGCCCGCTTTCGGCAGGCGGCGCGGCTGGATGCTGCTGACGCAGATCGGCCTGCTGGCGGTGATCGCGACGATGGGCGGATTTTCGCCGCAGAGCGATCTGGCCGCCATCGCATGGTTCGCCACGCTGCTCGCCTTCCTCAGCGCCACGCAGGATATCGTGCTCGACGCCTACCGCCGTGAGCTACTCTCTGACGTTGAGCTGGGGCTGGGCAATGCGGTGCATGTGAATGCCTACCGCATCGCCGGGCTGGTGCCGGGCTCGCTGTCGCTGGTGCTCGCGGATTTTCTGCCCTGGGATATGGTGTTCATCGTCACAGCATTGTTCATGCTGCCCGGCATCGCGATGACGCTGCTGGTCAAGGAGCCGCACCGCGCCAACCCGCCCAAGACGCTGCGCGAAGCAGTGGTCGAACCCTTTCACGAATTCATCACCCGCAAGGGCTGGAACAGCGCGCTGCTGATCCTCGCCTTTTTGTTTTTCTACAAGCTCGGCGACAGCATGTGTACCGCGCTGGCGACACCGTTCTATCTGGACATGGGATTCTCCAAGACGCAGATCGGGCTGATCGCCAAGAACGCCGGGCTGTGGCCCGCCGTGATCGGCGGATTACTGGGCGGCCTGTGGATGGTGAAAATCGGCATCAACCGCGCGCTGTGGCTGTTCGGCGTGGTGCAGGTAGTGTCCATCTTCGGCTTTGCCTGGCTGGCCTCGGTGGGGCACCACGCAGAGATCACCAGCGTCGAACTCGCCCAGCTCGCGATCGTGATCGGCCTCGAAGCGCTGGGCGTCGGGCTGGGCACCGTCGCCTTCGTCGCGTTCATCGCCCGTTCAACACATCCCGCCTACACCGCGACCCAGTTCGCGCTGTTCACCAGCCTGATGGCCGTGCCGCGCACCTTCGCCAACGCCGCCACCGGCTGGCTGGTCGAGTCTATGGGATGGACGGGATTCTTCCTGCTGTGCGCGGTACTGGCGATACCGGGGATGCTGTTGTTACTGAAGGTTGCGCCGTGGGGTGAGACGCAAGCCGCTACGGAAACGCCGCCATCAGGCAGGGCGCAATAACCTTGTCCTGAGCTTGTCGAAGGGCAACGGGTATGCCGCCGTATGTGTTTTCATTCGGCGCAATGCGCTACGCTTATTGACGCCCTACGCCTTATGCGAGTTGCCATGCGCGTGCTCCAACGAGAGTACGGCTAACGCAGAGTTAGAGAGCAGTCAATAGCTGCTCTTTTGGACAAAGGTTTTGATAGCATCCCTTTCTATTACCTCGATCACAAGGTCACCACTCTCTACATAGAGCCCTGTCGATGTTGAAATTGACTGACCCTCTCGTAGTTTGGCCGAGAGTACATAAGTTCCTTCCCCCGGAATCCTGTATTTGAGCTGTGTTACGGCGCCAACGCCGATCTTTGAGATATGAACTTTCGATCCAGTCCCTTCAATAACTACACCTTCAACTTCTAGACCTGAATCATTTAATATAACAATTGAAATTTCGAGTCGCGAGGACCACCAAGTTACAGCCAGAAAAACGAGGCCACCGGCCGCAAAAGCAACCAAGCATGGAAGGACGGTAAACTTCAATAAATTACGTGCCATTTGTTCTGTTCTCTAAGGTAAAGTAGCGCGGATGCGCTGCAAGTACAAACACGGCATTCCCTCCATGAAATGCAGCTCGGGTTTTAAATCTTCCTGACAAACACCTTAGACTTCCGCTGGAAGTTGTACAGCGTCTTCTTCTGCGCAGGCAGTGCCGAGACATCGGCCTCGCTGAAGCCGCGCTCGATGAACCAGTGCGCGGTGCGCGTGGTCAGCACGAACAGCTTTTTCAGCTTCTGCGACTTGGCGATGTCTATCATGTGGTTGAGGATGGCCTCGCCGTAGCCGCGGTCGCGGCTCTGTGCTTCGACCGCGAGGCAGGCGAGTTCGGCCGCCGCTTCGTCCGGGAAAGGATAAAGCGCGGCGCAGCCGACGATGCGGTGGTCGTGTTCCAGCACGACGAAACGGGCTATCTCCCGTTCCAGCAGTTCGCGCGAACGCCGCACCAGGATGCCGCTCTCTTCCAGCGGGCGCAGCAGTTCGATGATGCCGCCGATGTCTTCGATGCTGGCGTCACGCAGCGTGTTGAGCGTGCTCTCGACGACCATAGTCCCTATACCTTCGTCGCTGAACAGCTCCTGCAACACCGCGCCGTCGGTGTGGCGGCTGATCAGGTGGGCGCGCGCGACGCCCGCCTCGCAGGCGCGTATCGCGCAGGGCAGAAACAGGGCCACATCGTCGGTCAGTTTGCGCTTGCCGGACATGACATCCTGTGCCTGCGAGATCGTGAGTTCCTTGAGCAGCTTGCCCTTCTTGTCGTGCACGCCGTCGGTGTCCATCAGGAACATCAGTTTGTCGGCGTCCAGCGCGATCGCGGTGGCGGTGGCGACGTCTTCCAGGGTCAGGTTGAACACTTCTCCGGTGGGCGAGTAGCCGAGCGGGGAGAGCAGCACGACTTCGCCGAATTCCATCCTGTCATTCAGCGCGGCAACATCCACCTTGCGCACGGTGCCGGTGTGCTGCAGGTCCACGCCGTTGATCACGCCTATCGGCTGCGCGGTGATGAAATTGCCGCCCGCGACGCGGATGTCGGCGTTTGCCATCGGCGAATTCGCCAGTCCCATCGACAGCAGCGCCTCGATCTCGACCCGCACCCGTCCGACCGCTTCCTTGACGCATTGCATGGTCTCGGCGTCGGTGAGGCGGATGCCCTGATGGTAGGTGCCTTCGAGATTGCTCTTCGCCAGATGCTGCTCGATCTGCGGACGCGCTCCATGCACCAGCACCAGCCGGATGCCCAGCGCGGCAAGCAGGTTGAAGTCGTGGGTCAGCTCGACGAACTTGCCGTCCGCGACCACTTCGCCGCCGAACGCGATCACGAAGGTGCGCCCGCGAAACGCGTTGATGTAGGGCGCGACGGAGCGGAACCAGGCGACGAATTCGGCGGAGGTGGTGATAGGCATTTATATCTCCCTGTTGGAATATGCGGATGATGCCTCGCTATTCCTCATCCAGCAACTGTCCGGCAATAGCCCAGTTCTCGTCCGGCAGTTCGTCGAAGGCGATATATGTATAGCTCTTGGGCTTGAGCGCGATGCGTTCCAGCGTGTCGGTGATCTCGGCGGCGATCTGCTTTTTCTGTTCCCGGCTCAGTTTGCCGGCGATGCGGATGTTGACGTATGGCATGCTTCCTCCCCTTTCATGTTTTCACACTTCCTGCCGTAATGGGCGATTCATGAATCGCCCCTACGAAAAATCTCCCCACAGCGTTTGCAATGCCGCCAGCCCCGCAATCGCAGCCGTCTCGGTGCGCATCACGCGCGCGCCCATGCGCATCGGGGTGAATCCGCAGTTTAGCGCGGTATCGCTTTCTGTCTGCGTGAAGCCGCCCTCCGCGCCGATCAGCAATGCGATGCGCCCCTCCGGTTTGGCCTGCGTGTGCAGCGAGCCCGCGCCCTGCGGCAGCAGGATGAGTTTCGTGTCCTGTGACTTTTGCATCTGTTGCAGCCATACCATGATGTCGATGGGCGGGTGTATCTGCGGCAGCGTGTTGCGCCCGCATTGTTCGCAGGCGGAGATCGCGACCTGTTGCCAATGTTCCAGGCGTTTTGCGGCGCGTTCGGCAGTGAGCCTGGCCACGCTGCGTTCGGTGTCTATGGGCTGGATCTCGGTGACGCCCAGCTCGGTCGCTTTCTGTATCACCCAGTCCATCTTTTCGCTGCTGGCCAGCGCCTGGGCCAGCAGCACCTTGAGCGGGGATTCGCGGTCGATGTCGGCGGCGATGAGATTGCCGACGACGACGCGCTTGCCGCCGAGTTCGGCGATCACCCCGTGGCGTTCGCGGCCTTGGCCATCGAAAATCTGTACCGCATCGCCCTCGCGCAGACGCAGCACGCGTGCTGCGTGATGGGCGGCTTCCGGTGGCAATTCAAAATCGCCGCTGGCGGGCAAGGGCGGGGGGCAATAGAAACGCGGCATGGTCGGGGGCAAATGTAAGAGGGTGTCGGCGTGATAATATAACGCATCGAAAAATGTTGTCAGGAGTTTGAAATGGCAAGTCTGCAACCCCCCATCTGTGATTTTGGCTGGAAAGCCCGCGATTTCGACCTGCCAGGCGTGGATGGCAAGCGTTATAACCTGGCCAGCGCGCGCGGCAGGAACGGCCTGCTGGTGATGTTCATCTGCAACCATTGCCCCTATGTGAAGTCGATCCGCGAGCGCATCATCCGCGACACCCGCGAGTTGCAGCAGCACGGCATCAACAGTATCGCGATCATGTCGAACGATCCCGCCGAGTATGCGGAAGATTCGTTCGACAACATGAAAGCGATCGCGCAGCAATACGGTTACCCATTCCCTTACGTATGGGACGAGACCCAGCAAATCGCCAAGGATTACGGTGCGGTGTGTACGCCGGATTTCTTCGGCTTCAACGCAAATATGGAGTTGCAGTACCGCGGCAGGCTGGATGCGTCGCGCAAGGAGGCCGTGCCCGATGCGCCGCGCGATCTGTTCAACGCAATGCTGCAGGTGGCGCAGACCGGACAGGGGCCGCGCGAGCAGATCGCCAGCATGGGCTGTTCGATCAAGTGGAAGTCGGAATGAATCGCCCGGCCCCAATCGGTATCAGCGCGCTGCTCAAGGCGGTGATCGCCGCGGTCAAGCTGGTGTCGGCGGAAGAGATCATGCCGCGCTATCTCAAGGTGGCGCACCAGCACAAGAGTGACGGCAGCCTGTGCACCGAGGCGGATATCGCCACGCAAGCCGCGCTGACCAAAAAACTGCAAGCCGTGCTCAACGTGCCGGTGCTGGGCGAGGAAATGAGCGCTGCCGATCAGCACGCGCTCTGGAAAGCCGGGCATGACGGCCTGTGGTGCGTCGATCCGCTGGATGGCACGTCCAACTTTGTGCGCGGCCTGCCGTATTTTGCGGTATCGGTAGCGCTGTTGCGCGAGGGCAGGAGCGTGCTGGGCGTGGTGTACGACCCGGTGGCAAAGGAGATGTTCGCTGCCGAGCAGGACAGGGGCGCGTTCCTGAACAGCGAGAAGCTGGTTGGCCGCAATGCGCTGGGTACGCTGGCGCAATCGCTGGCCAGCGTGGACATGAAACATCTCAAGAAGAAACTGGCTTCGCAACTGGCGACCCATCCGCCGTGCTCATCGCAGCGCAACTTCGGCGCGAGCGCGCTGGACTGGTGCTACACCGCGGCCGGCCGCTACGACCTGTATCTGCACGGCGGGCAGAAGCTCTGGGATTATGCGGCCGGCTCGCTGATCCTGTCGGAATCGGGCGGTCACGCCTGTTCCATCGAGCACGATGATTTGGCCCAGGGGGATATCTGGCAGCGCTCGGTGATAGCCGCGCGCGACGAAAAGCTGTTTGAGGAATGGAAGAACTGGATACGCGCGGTGTAGGGGCGCGATTCATCGCGCCCTGATCTATTCATTCACCAGAAGGCGGGCGCGATGAATCGCGCCCCTACTGCAAAATTGAAGTTGCTAAAAAGGAAGTGCTGTGAAAATACTGATACTCGGCGCCGGTCAGGTCGGTTCCACGGTGGCTGAAAACCTGGTCGGCGAGGCCAACGACATCACCGTGGTCGATTCGGATGGCGAGAAGCTGCGCCAGTTGCAGGACAGGCTGGATCTGCGCACTTTGACCGGCAACGCCGCGCATCCTTCGGTGCTTGAGCAGGCGGGCATCGCCGACGCCGACATGCTGCTGGCGGTGACGCAGAGCGACGAGGTGAACCTGGTCGCGTGCAAGCTGGCCGCGAGCCTCTACAACACGCCGACACGCATCGCGCGCATCCGCGCCACAGAATACCTCAACCGCGAAGCGGTGTTCAGCGCGGACAATTTCTGCGTCGATTTCTCGATCTGCCCGGAGCAGATACTCACCGATTACATCACCAAGCTGATCGAATTCCCCGAGGCATTGCAGGTGCTGGAATTTGCCGACGGCAAGGCCTCGCTGGTCGCGGTGCGCGCTTTTACCGGCGGGCCGCTGGTGGGGCAGCCGCTGAGTTTTCTGCGCAAGCATATGCCGCAGGTCGAGACCCGCGTCGCCGCGATCTTCCGCAAGGACAGCCCGATCATCCCGGAAGGCAGCACTGTGATCGAGGACGGCGACGAAATTTTCTTCATCGCCGCGACCGACAACATCCGCAGCGTGCTCAAGGAAATGCGCCGTATGGACAAACCGGCCAAGCGGGTGATGATCGTCGGCGGGGGCAATATCGGGCGCCGTCTGGCCATGTCGCTGGAACGCAACTATCAGGTCAAGCTGATCGAATACAACAAGAAGTCCTGCCAGAGATTGGCCGGGGAGCTGGCCAATACGCTGGTGCTGAACGGGGACGGCACCGACGAAAAACTGATGCAGCAGGAGCATGTCAACGAAGTCGATGTGTTCTGCGCGCTGACCAACGACGACGAGAACAACATCATGTCCGCGCTGCTTGCCAAGCAGGGCGGGGCGCGCAAAGTGATCGCGCTGATCAACCGCAGCGCCTATGTCGATCTGGTGCAGGGCGGCAAAATCGATATCGCGCTGTCCCCGGCGTATGTCACGATAGGCTCGCTGCTGGCCTATGTGCGGCAGGGCGACGTGGCGGTCGTGCACTCCCTGCGGCGCGGCGCGGCGGAAGCGCTGGAACTGGTGGCGCACGGCGACCGGCAATCCTCGCGGGTGGTCGGGCGGCGCATCGACGAGATCGATCTGCCCAAGGGGGCGACCATAGGCGCGCTGGTGCGCGGCGGCGAAGTCATCATTGGCCATCACGACACGGTGGTCGAGGCGGAAGATCATGTCATCGTCTTCGTCATCGACAAGAGAATGGTGAAAAAGGTCGAAAAACTGTTCCAGGTCAGCCTTGGATTCTTTTAAATGGGCCGCGCTCTAACCGTTCTCCATGCCCTGGGCATGATGCTGGTGGTGTTCAGCATCAGCTATGTCCTGCCCCTGCTGACCTCGGTCGTCTATCAGGATGGAGCGCTGATCGATTTCCTGCTGGCGATGGTATGGACTGCCGGACTGGGCATGTTGTTGTGGTTGTCTACCCGGCGCTACAAGGGCGAGCTGTCCATCCGTCACGGCTACCTGCTGGTGGTGGCGATGTGGACGGCGATGCCTGCGGTGGCGACGTTACCGCTGTTGCTGCTGATCGATGGGTTGACGTTCACCGATGCCTATTTTGAAACCATGTCGGGGTTGACGACAACTGGCGCAACGGTGCTGACGGGGCTGGATAATCTGGCTCCCTCGGTCAACATCTGGCGGCATGAATTGAACTGGCTGGGCGGCATGGGCATCATCGTGCTGGCGGTGGCGATCCTGCCGTTGCTGGGCATCGGCGGACGGCAATTGTTCAAGGCGGAAACGCCCGGACCGATGAAGGATTCCGCGCTGACCCCGCGCATCACCGAGACGGCGCGCAATCTGTGGCTGGTTTATCTGGCCATCACCATCGCCTGCATTCTGTCATTGAAAATAGTGGGCATGAATTGGCTGGATGCGGTCTGTCACGCTTTTGCCGCGATGGGTCTGGGGGGCTTCTCCACGCATGATGCCAGCGTCGGATATTTCAACTCACCCGCCATCGAGCTGGTATTGATCGTGTTCATGCTGCTGGCTGCAATGAACTTCGCCACCCATTTCCTGGCGTGGCGCGAGAAGAGCCTGTGGCTTTATTTGCGCGATGTGGAAGGCATCGCGACTATCGCGGTCACCCTGGCAAGTTGTGTGGGGATAGGCACGTTCCTGTGGTGGCAGGGCACTTATCCGGGTTTCTGGACGGCGTTGCGCCATGCCAGCTTCAATCTGGTTTCGCTGGCGACGGATTGCGGTTTTGTCAGCGTGGATTTCAACCAGTGGCCGATCTTCGCGCCGATGTGGATGCTGTTCATGAGCTGTGTGGTGGCCAGCTCCGGCTCCACCGGCGGCGGGATCAAGATGGTGCGCACCATCATCCTGTTCAAGCAGGGCGCGCGCGAATTCCTCAAGTTGCTGCACCCGGCTGTGGTCAATCCGATGAAGATCGGCGGCCATGTGATCGCGAACAACATCGTGTTCTCGGTGCTGGGTTTCATCTTCCTGTATTTTATGAGCGTGGCAACGATGACCTTCGTGTTGCTGATCAGCGGTCTGGATTTCATTTCTGCCTTCTCGGCGATCATCGCCTGCATCAACAATGCGGGGCCGGGTCTGGGCGTGGTCGGTCCGGCCAGTAATTTCGGGGTGCTGACCGATTTTCAGACCTGGGTGTGCACGCTCGCGATGCTGGTTGGCCGGCTGGAAATTTTCACGGTGCTGATCCTGTTCACTCCCCATTTCTGGCGCAGGTAAAAACGGCATGACAGTAACGGCGAGATACGTTAGCATTGCCGCCCAGAAATCGTTCAAACACAGATGATGATTGCATCAGTGCCAAAGCAAGAGGGATCGAGATGAGCGAGGAACAGCCATTGTCAGGGATAAAAGTGTTGCTGATCGACGACAGCAACACGATCAGGCGCAGCGGGGAAATATTCCTGTCGCAGGCGGGGTGTCAGGTCATCCTTGCGGAAGACGGCTTCGACGGTTTGGGCAAAGTGGTGGACAACCAGCCTGATGTGATATTCGTGGATGTGATGATGCCGCGTCTGGATGGCTACCAGACTTGCGCGCTGATCAAGAAAAATCAAACCTTCAAAAACACTCCGGTGATTATGCTGACCAGCAAAGATACGCTGTTCGATCGAGCGCGCGGCAAGCTGGTCGGCGCTGACCAATATCTGCTCAAGCCATTCAACAAAAAAAGTCTTATCGAGGCCGTTATCCTGCATACCCAAGAGAAGAAGGAGGAGGGTTATGGGCATTAAAAGGATACTGGTGGTGGACGATTCTGCAACGGAACGCCATATCATCGGAGAGGTTTTGAGCAAGCAGGGATTCGAGGTTTCATTTGCCGAGGATGGCGAGAAAGGCATCGCACAAGCCAAATCGGGCAAGCCGGATTTGATCATCATGGATGTGGTGATGCCGGGAACGAACGGTTTCCAGGCGACGCGGGCGATTTCCAAAGACCCCGAAACGGCTCATATCCCGATCATCATTTGCACCACCAAGGATCAGGAGACCGACAAGGTGTGGGGTGTGCGCCAGGGAGCCAAGGATTACGTGGTCAAGCCAATCGATGCAGCCGAGTTGCTGGGCAAGATAGCTGCGCTGGGCCGATAACGGATATGAACATGGCGAGCTTTGAAAATTCATACCCGCGCATATCCGCCGCGCGAGTTGCCTGTTCGGGCCGCCGCATTCCGGCAGTTGCATTGCGGCAAAATATTTCCCGGGGGCACATTTAACGATGTCGAAGCGTCTCAATTTGCGCGAATTCCAGCAGAATCTGATCGACCGGATGCAGACGAAAGGCTCGTCGGACGAGCTGGTGTCCACGATGGGCGTGCAGATAGCCGGGCGAAACTGGCTGGTGGAAATGGCGGACGTCGCGGAAGTGCTGCCGTTGCCCAGGCTGACCGTTGTTCCATTTGCCAAGCCGTGGTTCCGCGGCATGGCGAATGTGCGCGGGAACCTGTTCGGGGTGGTCGATATCGCCGCGTACGGACAAAGCGGCGCGATAGCGCAGGATGACAGCAACCGGATACTGCTGGTGGCGGGCCGCTATGCCTTTAACGTGGCGCTGCTGGTTGACCGTGTGCTGGGTTTGCGCGATGCGCGGGCGTGGCGCCAGACCGAGGGCGCGGGCGGCCAGATCGAGTATCAGGATGAGCAGGGCACTTCATGGCGCAAGCTGGATGTGTCGGATTTGTTAAAGCAGGCGGAATTTTTACAAATTGGCAGTTAGTTTTTCCCGTGGGAGGGATATTTAGCATGGCTTTTAAATTTGCACTAAACCTGTTTGGCAAGCAATCCGCGCGCGACGCAACCAGAAATGCGGGCTCGGCGGCTGCCAAGATGAAGATACTCGGCATTGCTGCTGCCAGTTTTTTTGTGTTGACCGCGGTTTCCGCCTATATCGGCAACCGGGAAGATGTTTACAGCGTTCGCTACGTGGGGCAATCCAGTCAGTTGATGATGTTGTCGCAGCGCCTTGCCAATGCCGCGCAGCAGGCTTTGTACGGCAACTCGGCGGCGTTCGACGCACTGGCTGAAAGCAGGGCGCGCATGTTGGAAATCATGACCCGGCTGGACGAGGGCGACACATCGCTGCCCGCAACATCGGGGGGCGCGCGCACTGCGCTGGACGAGTACATGCAGAGCGCAAGAAAGACACTGCAGGATGCGCAGACGGTAGAGGCCGGGCGTTCCGGTCTGGTGACGCTGGGTGTGACGCTGGCGTCCATCGATACCGTGGGCGTCGAGCTGCGCGCGGTGACGCAAAAGATGATGGGTGCGTTTGACGGGGCGCAGAAAGAGCAGTCGACGCGTTTTGCGCTGACCGTGGAGCGTATCGGCAAGGACGCGGGCAGGCTCCTGGCGGAAGATGTGACGATCGAGCAGGTGGCGGGCCTCGGTGCGGATACCCTGGCGGCCACGGAGAGTTTGTCTGTCCTGCCCGAAACGGACGCGAATGTGGCGCGTGCGCGTAACCTGTTCGGATCCTATCGCAACAGCGTCGAGATTCTGGTTTCCCAGGTGCGCAGCCTGGTGGCGGCGAAGGCCGCTTCCAAAGCCATCGTGAGCGACTCCGAACTGCTGCTGGCCAAATCGCAGCAGCTGGTCGATGCCTACCAGGCCACGTTGACCGGACGGACTGCGAATGTGGCCACCTTGCTGTTCGGGCTGCTGCTGCTGGGATCTCTGGCCTTGCTGGTCAAGACCTATCTGGACGACACCCGCCAGCGCGGCGAGGAGGCGGCGCGCATCAACAGCCAGAACCAGAACGCGATTCTGCGCCTGATGAACGAACTGGGCGATCTGGCGGACGGCGATCTGACAGTACGCGCCACGGTGACTGAAGACATCACCGGCGCGATTGCCGATTCCCTGAATTACACGACCGAAGAATTCCGCAAGCTGGTGGCGAGGATTACCGCCGCGGTTGAACAGATGGGGAACGCGACCAAGGACGCCGAGGACATTTCCAAGGGGCTTCTGGAAGCGGCGCAGAAGCAGGCGAAAGAGATACACGGCGCCGGCGAGGCGGTCCAGCTGATGACCCGTTCGATCAAGGAGGTGGATTCCAGCGCGGCGCAGTCCGCCGACGTGGCGCGCCGCACCCTGGCGGCTACCGAGCAGGGCGCGCAGGCGGTACGCAACACGATCAGCGGCATGGATGTGCTGCGCGAGCAGATCCAGGATACCGCCAAGCGCATCAAACGTCTCGGCGAAAGCTCGCAGGAGATCGGCGAGATCGTGGACCTGATTTCCGACATTACCGAGCAGACCAATGTGCTGGCGCTGAACGCGGCTATCCAGGCCGCTTCGGCGGGCGAAGCGGGGCGCGGTTTTTCCGTGGTGGCTGAAGAGGTGCAGCGGCTGGCGGAACGTTCCGCCGAGGCGACCAAGCAGATCGGCGCGCTGGTGAAGACCATCCAGGGCGACACCCATGACGCGGTGGCCGCGATGGAGAAGAGCACGCTGGGCGTAGTGGAAGGCGCCAAGCTTTCGGACATGGCCGGACAGTCGTTGCGCGAGATCGAGCAGGTGTCGAACGAGTTGGCCGCGCTGATCAACAGCATTTCGACTTCCACGCAAGTGCAGAGCGATATGGCCAGCGAGGTTGCCAGCGTGATGCAGGACATACTGCAAATTACCGTCCAGACCACGGAAGGCACCCGGTTGACCGCCAACTCCATCGCGCAGTTGACCGGCTTGACCGCTGATTTGAGAGGTTCGGTAGCGGGCTTCAAACTATAACAACGGGCGCAACCGCACATGACCAACAACAGCGCACAATTTGATCGCAACACACTGGCCGCCGTTAAACCGGGCATGGACAGTACGCTGGCCGAGATTATCGCGCAGATGGAATTGTTTCTGGCCGCGCCGGCAAACGGTGCGGCGGCGATAGGAACGGCGCGCACCCAGATGCACAGCCTCAAGGGTGTGCTGAAGATGGTTGGTCTGGATGGAGTGGCGGCATTCTGCGAAGAACTGGACATCACCCTCGGCGAGCTTGAGGCCAACCCCCAGCAGGCATCCGTGCTGTACCGGGATGCGATACGCCGCGCCCTGTTCGGCATCACGCACTATCTGGACGCGCTGGCCAGCGGGGCGAGCAACGCCACATTGCGCCTGTTCCCCGAATATCAGGAATTGCAGCAGTTGCGCGGCATGGAGATGTCTTTCGAGCTGGATTTGTTCTATCCCGAACTCGACGTGCAATTGCCACCGCAGGTATTGGACGTTCCAGCCCAGAGCGATGCGCAGACGCGTCTCAAGGCGCTGCGCGGCCATTATCAGCAGGGATTGTTGCGGTGGATGCGCCAGGAAGACGTGCACAATTCCGTACTGCATATGCAGCAGGCGCTGGACGGCGCGATGCGTTGTACATCCCAGGATAACAGCCGTGCATTCTGGTGGGTGGGTTGCGGCATGCTGGAATGCCTGAAGCAGGACGGACTGCCGGCGGAAACCAATGTGCGCAAATTGCTGAGCCGTATAGACCAGCAGTTGCGGGCGACTGCCGAGGGAAATCCCGGGGACGTGCGGCCGGTTCTGAACGAAATGCTTTATCTGGTCGGACGCAGCCAGGTTGCAAGCGATCTGGTGGATGCCATCAGGGAAGTTTACGCGCTGGATGGTTATCTGCCGCAAACCTCGGCATTGCCGCCGGGTGAAATAGACCAGCTGCTGGGCGTCATGCGCGACCAATTGCGTGTTGCCGAGGAAAGCTGGGAGTTGTGCGCACAAGGCGACAAGGCGGCCTGCGAAAAATTCGTCAAATACGCCGATCAGCTCGTGCTGCAGAGCGAAAAGCTGGATCGCGATATTTTGCAGTATCTGGCCCGGCAGATTCGCGAGCTGTCACAGAATGTGAACGAGCCGGCTCATGTGCGGCCCATTGCGATGGATATGGCCATGGCGCTGCTGCTGCTGGGAAGCGGCATCGAGAATTACAACCGTTTGGGCAGCGGTTTCCAGGCGCAGGCGCGCATCCTGTCTGAACGTATGCAGGCGGCGGTTCAGCAGCAGCCTGAGGATGCGAAACAGCTCTCGGAGCTGGTGGACCTGAATTACGAGATGGAGCAGCGCGGCGACGTGATGGGTCCGCTGGCCAACGAAATGCTGGTGAACCTGCAGCATGTGGAAGAGGGGTTGAACACCTTCTTCGGCGATGCGCTCAAGCGTGACGGTTTGATCGAGATATTGCGTTTGCTGAGCCAGATACAGGGCGGGTTGCGCATTTCGTCCCTGACGCATGCGGCGCAACTGCTGTCATCGGTTCAGGATAGCGTACGCCATTTCTCCCGCACCACAGATATACCGAAACCCGCGGAGAGGTATGCCCTGGCGGATGCCTTGAGCGCGCTGGAAAATTACATGCAGCACTTGACGCATGGTCAAGCAGGGGATGTCTGGCGTTTGCAGGATGCATTGGCGGAAATGCTCAAGCTGAAGGAGGTTCCTGCCGTCCCTGCGGCGGCTCCCGCAGCCCAGCCTCAGGCTGCTCCGGCATCGTTAGCTATTCAGGTCGAGCAGGTTATCGCACCGGTAGCAGCGCCGCCTGTAGCTCCGCCGCAGACCCCGGTGGCGCTGGAAATCGCACCGGAAGAAACAAAGGTCCCGGAGATCGCCGCGACTATGGAAATGGCGCCGGTCGAGCCGGCGCAGATTCCGGAGGCATGGGCAATGCCACCCGCAGAACAGGTACCGGCAGTACTGGAGATTACCCCGGCCGAGCCCGCACAGGCGGCGCCAGCAGAGCCTGCACCCCCGCTAGAATTTGCGCCAGTGGAAACGCCACAGGTCCAGGCGGAGACGCGGCAACTGTCCGACGAGGAGCGGGAGCTGCTCGACATATTCCTGGAAGAGGCGCAGGAGGTGCTTGCCACCATCAGCAGTAATCTGGGCATTTGCCAATCGCATCCCGACAGCCATGAATCATTGGTGGCTATCAGGCGGGGTTTCCACACACTCAAGGGCAGCGGGCGTATGGTTGGCCTGACCGATCTGGGCGAGGTCGCGTGGAGTGTGGAAAGCGCCATGAACAAATGGCTGCAGGACAAAAAACCCGCCTCGCCGGAATTGTTGCATCTCATCAGCGCGGCAGTGCAGTCTTTCATCGGCTGGGTAGAGATACTCGGCAGTCAGGGCATAGCGCATATCGAGGCGAGCGACCTGATGGCGGCCGCGAAGCAAATCGAAAGCGGACAGGAGCCGGATATGGCCGGGGTTGCTGCGGCCAAGCCTGTGCCTGAACCCGGGATTTCGGCTGCACCGACACCGGAGCCTGCACCCGAACGGGCGGCCGAGCCGTCGCCTGTGCCGGAGTTGTCGTTCGAGCCGTTATCCGTTGAGGAGCCGACTCTTGAGCCAGAGGAAGAAGAGACCGTTGCGGTAGGTGAAGTGACCCTGTCGATGGCGCTGTTCAGTATCGCCAGTACAGAAGCGCGGGAGAATACCGACATACTGCATCAACAGCTGGGCGTGTTGCGTGCAGCCCAGCCGCCGGTTGTGCAATACGATTTCATGCGCGCGGCGCATACGCTTGCCGGCGTGAGCCGCACGATGGGATTCGATGCCGTGGTGGAATTGGCTTCCGCCTTGGAAGGCTGGCTGGAGGCGCGCGTGGAAAAAACATTCACGCTGAACGAAGGTCAGTTGCACCTGCTGGAGCAGTCCATTGCCGCGCTGGACGGCATGGTGCGCAGCATATGCGACAGGCAAATGCCGCAGGCCAGCAACGAGCTGGCCGGCCAGCTGCATGCAGACAGGGATAAAGTCGGCGAAGTCGCGGCAGAACCGGCAGCCGAGGCAGTTTCGCAGCCTATGTTGGAGATCACGCCTGAGCAGCCAGTGCCGGAGCAACCGCCACGCGCGGTATCGAGTGAAAAAGGCGAGCAGCGCGCTGCGGAACCGACAGCTGCGCCGGCAGCATTCCAACCCGTCGTGCTGACCGTGGTCAAGCCGGCGGAAGAGAGTGCGGAAGCGGGCAAGCCTCAGGTGGTCGACGAGCTGGACGATCAGCTTCTGCCGGTATTCCTCGAGGAAGCGGACGACTTGAGCCCCAAGATCAGCGAGGGGCTGCGTGCGTGGCGCGAGAACCCACGCGACGATCAGCAACTGCAATTGCTGAAGCGTTTGCTGCATACCATGAAGGGCAGTTCACGCATGGTGGGCGCGATGCGCATCGGGGAACTTGCCCATGAAATGGAAGACCGTGTCCAGGCCGCCGCGCAGCAGCGCGACGAGGCCGGATACTGGGATGTTCTGGAAGGCGATTTTGACCGCATTACCGCGTTGCTCGAGGAGTTGCGCGGCGGCAAGCCGGTAGTGGAAATCAAGCCGGTTCCGGCTCGGCGCGCCACTGACCAGCCGGCGGGCGTCGAACGCAGGGCCGACCGTCGCGCAGCCGAGCCGGGCGCAATGCTGCGCGTGCGCGCGGATGTGGTGGACAGGCTGGTGAACGAAGCCGGAGAAATCAGCGTGGTGCGCTCGCGCATGGAAACCGAGATGCGCGTTATCAAGGATGGCTTGCTGGAGCTGACCGCCAGCGTGATCCGCTTGCGCCAGCAGTTGCGCGAAGTGGAGATCCAGGCGGAAAGCCAGATGCAGGCGCGCGTCTCACTGGTCAAAGACAACTCGGAGCAGTTCGATCCGCTCGAGTTTGACCGGTTTACACGCCTGCAGGAACTGACGCGTTTCATGAACGAGAGTGTGCATGACGTGCAGACGGTTCAACAGTCGATGTTGAAACACCTGGATGAAACAGCCGCTGCGATGCTGGCTCAGGGGCGGATCACGCGCGAATTGCAGCAGGGCCTGATGAACGTGCGCATGGTGTCGTTCAACAGCATTACCGACCGTTTGTACCGCATCGTTCGGCAAACCGGCAAGGAGTTGAACAAGCGCGCGAACCTTGAATTGCTGGGCACCGGCGTGGAGCTGGACCGCAGTGTGCTGGAAAAAATGATCGCACCGTTCGAACACCTGTTGCGCAATTCCATCGTGCACGGCCTGGAGGATGAGCAGCGGCGCGCGCAGAGCGGCAAACTGCCGATCGGGGAAATTCGGCTGAGCGTGCGCCAGGAAAGCAACGAGGTAATGTTCGAGTTCAGCGATGACGGAGCGGGACTGAATTATGCGAAGCTGCGCGAGAAAGGGATAGCACTGGGGTCGCTGCAACCGGACGAGGAGGCCAGTGAAGAACAATTGGCGCAACTGATCTTTACGCCCGGCCTGTCCACGGCCAGCGAAGTGACCGAAATTGCCGGACGGGGCGTAGGCATGGACGTGGTGCGCAGCGAGATTACGGCGCTGGGCGGGCGCATAGACGTCAGTTCCAAGGGCGGGCAGGGTACGAAATTCACCATTCATTTGCCGCTTACGCTGGCGGTCACGCAGATATTCATGGTGAGGTCGGGCGATGCGGTCTACGCAATTCCGTCCATCATGGTCGAACAGGTCAGACAGGTGAAAACGGCGGACATGGAAGCGCTGCAGCGCGACCGGCAAGTCGAATGGCAGGGCAACACCTATCCGCTGCACTATCTGCCCCATTTGCTCGGGCAGATGGATGCCGTCCTGGAAGATCAACCGCGTATTCCGGTGTTGCTATTGCGCAGCGGCGCGCAGCGCATCGCGCTACGCGTGGACGAATTGCTGGGCAACCATGAGGCCATGGTGAAGAATATCGGCCCGCAGCTGTCGCGTATGCCGGGGATAGTCGGCGCGACAATACTGGGCAACGGCGCGGTCGTGCTGATCCTGAATCCGACACAGTATATGCAACGCATCGGTACCGCCGGCAAGCCGGCCAAGGCGGTCAGTGCCAAGCCGGTGAGCAGCGCGCCGTTAATCATGGTGGTGGATGATTCCCTCACCGTGCGCAAGATAACCACCCGCATGCTCACGCGGGCCGGCTATCAGGTGGTGACCGCAACGGACGGCGTGGATGCGCTGGAGAAGTTGGCAGACTGCACGCCGGAGGTGATGTTGCTGGATATCGAGATGCCGCGCATGGATGGTTTCGCGCTGGCCAGGGAATTGCGCCGCGATCCGAAAACGCATGACCTGCCCATCATCATGATCACTTCGCGCACCGCCGACAAGCACCGCGAGTACGCGATGCAGCTGGGGGTCAACACCTACCTGGGCAAGCCGTACCAGGAGGATGACTTGTTGCAGAATATTGCCGATTTTGTGGCGGAACATAAATAATTGGATGCCTGCCTGCAACCGCACGGTTCTGAGGCTGGCGATGCATTGATACAACACCCGGGTACTTAATGGACTGCCATGAAAAAAGATACTTATTCTGTTGAGGTGGTTGGTTTCGGGCAGACCGAGCGGATGGCATTGACCAGCGTTTTCGAACTGTCCTCGCGCCGCGTCCCCAAATTTGTGAGACATGCGGCGCCGGACACGCTGCCCGATATATTTCTGGTGGACGCGGATGATGCCGAGGCGATCAAACAACTGGGCGAACGCAATTCTGGCGGCCATATTCCCGCGATTTTGATCGGAGAATCGAACCGTGGCACGGCATGGACGGTGTTGCCCCGCCCGATCCGGTGGATGAAACTGTTTCAGGCTTTCGATGTTGCGGTCGGGACATCCCCGGCCGGAACGCAGGCAACTCCGCCTGCCGCACCCGCGGTTGCCAGCACGGCCCCTGCAAGTGCAGCCGTTGCACCTGCGACAACAGCAGCAGCTGCAACGGCCCCGAGCGCGGTAGCGCCGGCAGTGCAGGTGCAGGCTGCTGCGCCCAAATCCTCGGCCGACTGGGTGCTCGTGGTGGACGACAACCAGACTGTGCGCGAGTTCATGAAAAGCAAGCTGGCGGCATTCAATTTCAACGTCGATTACGCGGAAAGCGGCGAACAGGCGATCGGTTTTACCGGCCAGAAAAACTACGCCTGCATATTTCTCGACGTGGTCATGCCCGGCATAGACGGTTATCAGGTGTGCAAGCTGATCAAGTCCAATCGATCCGCGCAGAAAACGGCAGTGGTCATGCTCACCAGCAAGGATTCCCCGTTCGACAAGATTCGCGGCAGCATGTCCGGATGCAATGCCTATCTGACCAAGCCCGTCGATGAGGAAAAGTTGCTGGAAACCATATCCAGGTTTCTGCCGCAGAAGTAGGCCGGAGATGATGTTGCGCAAACTTGGTCAACCTCGTGCAGATAACCGGTAAATCCATGCAACAAACGAGTTCCATCCAGCTTGTCGATAGTGACGCACTCAAGGCGCAGGTCGATGCGGAGATTGCCGCGCGCATGCTGGTTGAGGCCGATTACGCCCGATATATCCACCGCAGGGGAGTTCATGTCGGCGAATTAAGATTGCTGGTGGGCATGGATGCCGCCAGCGAAGTGGTGGAAATGCCACCCTTGTTCCGTTTGCCCGGAGCGCCTGCAGGAGTCAAGGGTCTGGTCAATCGGCACGGCCGGGTAGTGCCGGTGCTGGATCTGCTCGCGCTGTTTGGTTCCACATACGAGCGGACGTCAAATGCATGGTTGCTGGTATACGGTCGCGGCGATGAGGCTGTCGGACTGATGATAGACAGCTTGCCCGACCGCAGGAAATTCATTGGGGACGATCAGATCGGCATTGCGGAAATCACCCACCCGATTGCAGTTTACGCCAAAGCGGCTTATCGCGACGGGCAGGATATCTGGATCGACCTGGACATGGAAAAGCTGTTTGCCGCGGTATTTCAAACCGACCCGGACGAGCTTTGATTATGTATGGCCGCCCAGAAAAGAACCGGACAGCGGGATTACTATTTGCAACACACCCCATAGTGGGCATCGCGAGAGGTTTGCACAACCTTGAGCGGTATTTCAGGAGAACGTCATGTTTGTAACGATACGCGCCAAATTGATCGGCTTCAGTTTGCTTACTCTGCTGTTTGTTTTGCTTGTCGGGGGAGCCGGCTACTACGGGAAAACAGAACTGGGCAAAGCCATCGAAAACACGCAGGGCAGTTCCGCGCTGCTCAATGCCAACATGCGGGTGAACGTGGCGCACGATGAGATACGGGCTGATGTGTTGCAGGTGCTGCGCGAGGCCAGAATCGGTGATGCGGCGGCCTACCAGGAGGCGGTCGGGAATTTCAACGATCACCTCAAGGCATTGACCGGCAACACGGCCAATATCGCGAACTCGGCGGCATTGACGGAGAAAACCCGGCAAGCGATCGCCATGGTGCGTGCCGATGTGGAGGGTTATGCAAAGTCCGCACAGGATATCGCCGTACTTGCGCAAAGCGATGCGGCGGCAGCGGAAATGCAGTTCAATGAATTTAACGAGAAGTACAGGAAGCTGAAGCAGGATCAGTCGCAGTTGAATAACCTGATCGCGGAGGAGATGGCCGGGGCGCGACAGGCTGCGGACGAAGCATCGCAGGGAGCGACCGATACGGTCATCATCGCCGTGGGTATCGCGCTTGCCGCGCTTGCAATATGCGCCTACCTGATCTATCGGGGCATCATGGGGTCGCTTGACCAATTGCGTCAGGCGATCGCCAGGGTCGAAGCGGGAAACTATGAGGGCCATGTAAACCTGAACGCCCAGGATGAGACAGGCGCGCTGGGGCGTGCATTTGACAAGCTGATCGATGAACACATGGCCTCACTCAAAAGGACGGCAGCCGAAAACGAGCGCCTCAACAATTCCGTGATCGGATTGTTTTCCGCGATGGGCGCATTGGCGCAAAAGGATCTGACGGTGCGCGCGCCGGTGACGGACGACATCATCGGCACACTGGGCGATGCCATCAACCAGCTGACCGATGTCACGGCGACGGTGCTGCATCATGTGACCAAGGTGGCGGGTGTCGTCGAAGCCGCTTCGGAGCGCATGAAGAAGCAGTCGGATGTGGTCAACGACATGGCCAAGGAAGAGGACGTCATCGTCGTGAGGCTGATCTCCAATCTGGAAACCGCAATGGCTTCGATCGGCGAGGTGGCGATATTCGCCCGGGATTCCAACCGCGCGGCGGCGGAAGCCACCAAGTCCACCGAAAGCGCGATGCAGACCGTGCAGGCGACATTGAGCGGTATGAACGCGATACGCGAAACGATTTCCGAAATGGAAAAACGCATCAAGCGCCTCGGCGAGCGCTCGCAGGAGATCTCGCAGATCGTCAATCTGATCAATACCATCTCCGAGCGCACCCACGTGCTTTCGCTGAATGCCGCAATGCAGGCTGCGATGGCGGGCGAGGCGGGGCGGGGTTTCGCGGTGGTGGCGGAAGAGGTGCAGCGCCTGGCCGAGAATTCACGCCAGGCGACCGGGCAGATCGCCAACCTGGTGCAGAACATCCAGGTCGAGACCAACGACACGATCGCAACGGTCAACAAAACCATAGAACAGGTCGTCAATGAATCCGAGCTGGCGCATGATGCCGGCGAAAGGATGCGCGAGACGCATGAGTCCACGGCGCGGCTGGTGAGGTTGGTGGCCACGATCGCAACCAGTTCTGCCGAGCAAACCAAGATAGCAGCCGTCTTGCGCGCGGCTGCGGACGAGATCGCGCAATTCACCCAGAAAACGGCCGAACAGCTGGTTGCGCAGAACCAGAGCGCCGCCAGCCTGGTGTCAGCCTCGCAAAAACTGGTGGGTGCGATATCCGTGTTCAAGCTGCCGTCATCGGCCACATCGGCGGAAGAACCCGACGGCGGTCAGACGCAGATTTTCGACCCCCTGAAACGATGACAGTCAGATGAGCGCATAAAACCGATCAATTATGTCCATTGAGGCGCTCACCCCGTTTTTCTCCGAAATGCGCAAGGAACTTGCGCAAACCGCACCCGATTTCGAGCGGTGGATCACCACGATGGCTACCGCGGCCGGCGACGATCCGCTGTTGATGGAGGCGCTGGAAAATTACGCCGCGCAGCTGGAGCGCATCGGCCAAACCGCCGAAATGATCGGCATGCCCGGGCTGAACGCGTGGTGCAACTCGCTCAGCGCGATATTGCCGGGCATCATCTTCATGGAAGGCGAAGCGCGCGCGCAAGCCTGCCAGCAGTTGCTCGGGTGGCCGGAGTTGCTGGACCGCTATTTGCAGGAGCCGGGCAACTTCGACGCCTCGATGGCGCTGGCCGAGTATCTGTCGGCCCCCTGCTTTGCGCAGCCTTTCGACGAAAACGCCAGCCTGGGTCTGGTGGAGTCGCTGACCACCCCGCCCGCGGTGCCGGAAGAGCTTACGGCACAACTGGCGGAAGCGGGCGCGCCGGTCAGCGTGGGTGTCGGGGATGTTTCGCTGGCCGTCCCCGAGAATGCCGATCGCGATGTTTACGATGCATTTATCGATGAAGCCCCGCACAACGTGGAACAATTTTCGGCGCTGGCTTCCAGGATTGCGGCAGGCCAGGCCGATGTCAACGATATGCGCAGCGCCAAGCGTATCGCGCATTCGTTCAAGGGGTCGGCGAATATTGTCGGTATCCGCGGTATCGCTGCGCTCGGACACCATACCGAGGACGTGCTCGAGTATTTCGAGAAGAATCCGGTCAAGCCCCCTCGCGCACTCGGACGGTCGCTGGTTGCGGCCAGCGACTGCCTGGCGCAAATGGTGGGCTATCTGCGCGGCGACGAGGAAGCGCCGGATAATGCGTTCGAAGTACTGAGCGAGATCGTTGCCTGGGCGAACAAGGTCAAGTCGGGCGAAATCGCAAATATGGCCGACGACGCAAACGTCGAGGTCATCCCTGCCCCGGCTAATGCCCCGCAATCGACTGCGCCCGCCGCACCGGCCGCCGAAAGCGAACAGCAGACGACACTGCGTGTACCGGTGGGCACAGTGGATGAAATATTCCGCCTGGTCGGCGAGATGACGACCAAAATCGCGCGTTTTGAAACGCTGGTGGCGAACGTGAATGCCCGTTCCAAAGCGTTGCTGGACCACAATGCGGTGGTGCAGCAACGGGTTGTCGATATCGAAAAACTGGTAATGGTGCGCGGCCTGTCCCTGAGCCGTGCGGGAGCCGAAGACGACGAGTCTTTCGATCCGCTGGAAATGGATCGTTACACCGAACTGCATACTGCCACCCGCACGCTGGTCGAGGTGGCCGCCGATGCAAGAGAAATGACCGACAGTCTCGATGCCGGTGTGACCAGTTTGCGCGGCGAAGTGGCGCAGCAAACCAACATCAACAAAGAGCTGCAATACCAGGTTGTGGCAACCCGGCTTGCCCCGGTCAATGTGCTGAGCGCCCGATTGATACGCAACGTGCGCCAGACTTGCCAGCAAACGGGGAAACAGGCCGAGCTGATCATCTCGGGCGGCGAAATCCAGGTGGACGGGGACGTGATCAACAAACTGGCCGATCCGCTGCTGCATCTGTTGCGCAATGCGGTCGATCATGGCATCGAACTTCCCGAAGACCGGATCGCTGCGGGCAAGCCCGCCGACGGCACGATCAATCTCGGTTTCTCCAGGCAGGGGTCGGGCATCGTCGTGACGATACGGGATGATGGAAAAGGGCTCGATTACGAGCGTATCCGCGCCAAGGCGATCAGCCAGAACCTGATCAGTGCCGAGCAGCAACTGTCGCGTCCGGAACTTGCGCGTCTGGTGTTGCTGCCCGGTTTTTCAACGCGGGACCAGGTCAGTGAAATTTCGGGACGCGGTGTCGGCATGGATGTGGTCGCCACACGTCTGGCCAATATCAAGGGGACCGTGGAGCTCAGCTCCGAGCCCGGGCAAAGTTGCGAGATCGTGCTGCGCTTCCAGGCTTCGCTGGTTACCCAGCACACCCTGCTGGTGGAAGCCGGACGGCAGCTGTTCGCAGTTCCCATCCATTACATCAAGGAGGCATTCCCGGGCGGCCTGGGTCAGATCAGCAGGGCGCAATCAGCCGGTGATGCAAATACGCCGGCGGACGAAGGGTGGATATTCACCATGCGCGACGAAAGCTATCCGGTGCGTGATTTGACCCCGCTCACCGGTTATCCATCCGCCGCGCCAGGCGCAGAGCGCTATGCGGCGATGCCCAAAGTGCTGATCCGCACCCTGGAAGGCACGATGGCGGTGCTGGTGGATCGCCTGGTCGACAGCCGGAGCGTGATGGTGAAAAACATGGGTAAATATCTGCCCCATGTTCACGGTATTTCGGGGGTGACGCTGCTGGGTGACGGGGCGCTGGTGCCATTGCTCAACGTGCCGGAATTGCTGGCCTCGCCGATTGCCGTCACGGCCGCCGCCGCCGATCTTGCCGCCGCCGCGCGCAAGAAGGCGCGCCGGGTGCTGGTTGTGGATGATTCGCTGTCGGTGCGCAAGGGTCTGATGCAACTCCTTCAGGATGCGGCCTATGAGGTCAAAGGGGCGGGTGACGGGATGGAAGCGATACGTGTGCTCGGGTCATTCGAGCCGCACCTGATATGCACGGACATGGAGATGCCGAACATGAACGGACTGGAGCTCACCCAGCATCTGCGCCTGAATGAGGCTACCAGCCGTTTGCCCGTCATCATGATTACTTCGCGTTCCACGGATAAACACCGCGAACAGGCGCTCAATGCCGGGGTCGACTTTTACCTGACCAAGCCATATACCGACGCTGATTTGCTCAGGCACGTGCAAAGTGCGATGCAAGGGGCTTCGGCGGGGGCGGAATGAGTAACGCCGCATTGTGGTTCTACCCCAAACTCGGTAATATCCGCCTGGCAAGCCGCAGGGATCATGCAAGGGGGCATGTAAATTTTACCGGGATTGCATTAAAGCTCGAACGAAATCTAGGGGTTCACAAATCATGAAGGATTATTCTCGCATTGCCATGGTCGGCGCATTGATCGGCGCCGTCCTGCTGGGAGGGGACGCACTCCTTTATTTCAGCAACATGAGATACCTTCTGGCGGATGCGCTGGTATTTATGGCATTGGTAATCTGCCTGGCTTATTTGTTCAAGCAGGCCAAGGACAGCAACAAATCAGCGGTTTCGTCGCTTCAGGAAAGCAGCGCTTTCCATATGCAATTGGGTAACGAACTGGCCGAGCAATTGAGTTCGGCGCACACAGAACTGGGAAATACCCAGGCCATCCTGAGCGATGCGGTTGGCAAGCTGGTCAGCAACTTTATTTTGATTTCGGACGGGGTGCGCGATCTTTCCGGGCGCACCAGCGATTTCAGCAGGCAAGTGCACGAAGTGGTGGACAAGGTCAGCGCTTCGCTGGCAGCCGCAGAGGCCACCATCGGCAAACTCACGGCAGACGACAGGGCGGCGGTGATGGAGTCGAACCGCCATGTCCGGGCCATCGTGTCCGAACTTGCTGCATTTAACGAAGCTGTCGCCAGCAATGCCATGGAGCTGAATCTCATCAGCACTAATGTCGAGCAAAATGTATTGGTGGTGATATCGACGCTGCAATTCCAGGATATGAGCTCGCAGTTGATCGAGCACGCCAGATTGCGCATGTCGGCATTGCAGGAAGTGGCCAACGAGATGGGCAAGGGCGTGGATAGCCCGAACCAGATGGAATACATGGAGCGTATAGCCGCTTACAATCGTTTGCTGGACAAGCATGTCGTGACGCTGGACAAGCAAAAGGCCAATCCCGTCGCGCAAAAGGATTTCGGCACCGGTGATATAGAGTTGTTCTAGCGTGTGCATCAACGAAAGGCAGATTGCATATTCCGGGTAATTTATGCAGTCTGGTGTAGGCCCCAAATTACCTGCAAACCACTTTATATTTTTGAGCGGGAAAAAAATGGCCAAAACTATTTTAGCTATTGATGACTCCACCTCCATCAGACAGATGGTGGCTTTCACACTTAAATCCGCCGGCTACACCGTCATCGAGGCGGCGGACGGTCAGGAGGGGCTGGTCAAGGCGACCGCCAATGCCAGCGCCATCAATCTGATTCTGACCGACCAGAATATGCCTGTCATGGATGGATTGACGCTGATCAAGACTCTGCGCGGCATGCCGCAGTTTGCAACGGTGCCCATCCTGATGCTGACCACCGAATCCAGCGATGCGATGAAGTCGCAGGGCAGGTCGTCGGGTGCGACCGGCTGGCTGGTCAAACCCTTCGATCCGCACAAGCTGCTGGAAGTCGTCAAAAAGGTGATAGGCTAAGGCCAGTACGCAGTCGCTCCCGCGACTGCACACCTGCCAGAATTCTCCATCTCGCAACTCCAGGGAAAAGCCGATGTCCATCGACATGAGCCAGTTTTACCAGGTGTTTTTTGAGGAGTCTGCCGAGCATCTTGCGAGCATGGAAAGTTTGCTGCTCGCAGTGGATCCCGATGCGCCGGACCCCGACCAGTTAAACGCCATCTTCCGTGCGGCCCATTCAATCAAAGGGGGAAGCGGCACCTTTGGTTTTAACGACATGGCCGAAGTAACCCATGTTCTGGAAACGCTGCTGGACCGTATCAGGAAAAACGAGATCGCGATCACCCACGAGATGGTGGATGCCTTTCTGCAGGCGGGCGATGTGCTGCGCGGTTTGCTGGATGCACACCAGAACGGTACGGTTGCCGACGAAGCTGCCTCTCTGGAGATTCGCGCCAGGCTGGAGCGTCTGACCAATGGAACAGTGGCAAGCGACAAGCCGCTTGCCAGTCGTCAGGCATCAAGCACGGCGGCGGTGCCACAACCGGCCGCACAGCATAGGTATCAAATCAGGTTTGCCAAGACGCCTACTGAATTCCCTGGCGAAGACCACCTGAATAATCTGTTGGAAGACCTGGCAAATCTCGGGTCGGTGAAGGATAAAAAGATCTCCGCCGATGAAGTGACGCTATCGCTGACCGCCTATGCTTCGGAAGCGGAATTGCGCGAAATATTTTCCTTCTTCGTCAAGCCGAAGGATCTGACGATCGAGGAGACAGAAAGCGACGCATTTGATGATGCGCTTGCTGTTGAGCAGAGTTATGGTCTTTTTGTGGAGACCGGGCAAAGCGGAACCCCGATCGGAATTGCCACCACCGGCGTGTCCGAGGACGATGGGTATGGCTTCTTCGTCGAGCCGGAGCCGCTCAGGCTGACCATCGAGGACGCGCAGGGATACGGTTTTTTTGGGGATGTGGGGAAGCGTCCGCAAGCTGCCGAGTCTGCCCTGCCAAGCGAGGAGGTGATCCCGCAGCGTCGCGCAACCGACAAGGTGGCCACCGCAACTGGCGGAGAATCGTCCATTCGTGTCAGTGTCGGCAAAGTCGACAATATGATTAATCTGGTCGGCGAGCTGGTGATCACCCAGTCCATGCTGGCAGAAACCGTATCCGGCATGGATCCGGTGTTGCATGAACGGCTGATCAACGGATTGGGACAACTTCAGCGCAATACCCGCGACCTGCAGGATGCCGTCATGTCGGTGCGCATGATGCCGATCAATCTCGTGTTCAGCCGCTTCCAGCGGGTGGTGCGCGACAGCGCGGTCAAGCTCAACAAGAAAGTGCAGCTCAAGATCATCGGCGAGGGTACCGAGCTGGACAAGGGATTGATAGAAAAAATCAGCGATCCGCTCACGCATCTGGTGCGCAACAGCCTGGATCACGGCCTCGAATTGCCGGAAGACCGCATCGCCAAGGGCAAAGACCCGCAGGGAACCATCACGCTGCTGGCAGCCCATCAGGGCGGCGGCATCATCATCGAGGTGTCGGATGACGGCGCCGGTTTGAACCGTGAACGCATACTCGCCAAGGCCAGGGAAAAAGGAATGCCGGTTAGCGACGGCATGAGCGATAACGAAGTCTGGCAATTGATTTATGCACCGGGATTTTCCACCGCCATCGCCATCACGGATGTTTCCGGTCGCGGTGTCGGCATGGATGTGGTCAAGAAGAATATCGAGAGCATCGGCGGCCGGGTAGATGTCACCTCCCGGCAGGGCCAGGGCTCCACGGTTTCTATCCGTTTGCCGCTGACATTGGCCATATTGGACGGCATGTCCATCAGCGTCGGCGATCAGGTTTACATCATTCCGCTCAGCTTTATTGTCGAGTCTTTTCAGCCCAAGGCCGGGGAAATCAACGGGATCAGCGGGCAGCAGGGGCAGGTGGTGCATGTGCGCGGAGAATATCTGCCTCTGATTGCCCTGCACCAGGTGTTCAATATCCAGACCCGGATCACCGATCCAGCCGAGGGCATACTGGTTTTGCTGGAGACGGAAGGCAAGAAAGTTGCCTTGTTCGTGGATGAACTGGTCGGGCAGCACCAGGTGGTGATCAAAAGCCTGGAAACCAACTACCGCAAGGTGCCCGGTGTATCGGGAGCGACCATCATGGGCGATGGCCGTGTCGCCATGATCATGGATGTTGCGGCGCTGGTTAAAATGGCGTAACAAAACTGCGCCTCGAGAGGCTCAGCTACTCTGAGTGCTTGCCAGTTTGCTTTCATGCCGTTATCTGCGTGTATGGAGCAGAGCATGATATTTATTAACCCGCCCCAAGGGTGGGGTTGTTTATGGGATAGGTGAAAAATGCGTATCAATATGCCAATAACCGACCGGGAAATCATGCTGGATGATGATACCTGTATCGTATCGCGGACCGATATCAAGGGACGCATCAATTTCATCAATGACGATTTTGTCCGTATCAGCGGATTCCAGGAAGAAGAGTTGCTCGGTGCGCCGCATAACATCGTTCGTCACCCTGACATGCCGCCGGAAGCTTACGCGGACTTGTGGAAGACCCTGGGGGAAGGCAAACCCTGGATAGGACTCGTAAAAAACCGCTGCAAGAATGGCGATTATTACTGGGTGGAGGCGCATGCCTCGCCGATACGCGATGGCGACCGTGTGATCGGTTATATGTCGGTACGCACCAAACCCGGCCGCGATAAAGTCATGGCGGCAGAGAATCTGTACCGGCTATTCCGGGAAGGCAAGCAGGGCAATTTGACCATCAGGGAAGGCCAGGCTGTCCGGACCGGAATCCTTGCGAATCTATTCAAGGTGCAATACCTGAACATCAAGTGGCGGCTGATCCTGGTATTTTCCTTTTTCGGCGCGTGCCTGATGTTTGGCGGTGCCTTGGGCCTGTACGGGATGAAGCAGAGCAATCAGGGGTTAAAGAGCGTATATGAAGATCGCAGCATACCCATGGGCCAACTGGCTGAAATCCAGCGGCTGCTGCTGCAAAACCGCCGGCTGGTCGAAACCTCCATCAGCGGCACACCGGAAACGGTACGTAACAACACCTCGGAAGTGGAAAAGAATATCGGGCAAGTCAGCCTGATGTGGGATGAATACATGACCACCGGCTTGCAGCCGGAAGACCAGAGCCTCGCAGAAAAATTTGCCGCCGATCGCGCCCGTTATGTCAACGAGGGGTTGAAACCCGCGATAAGCACGCTGCGTGCGAACCTCCCCGGCGAAGCAAGAAGCGCCGCAGTAGAAAGGATTGCCGCGCTGTACCAGGAGGCGGAGAGCGATATTGATGCACTGATCAAACGCCAGATCATGGTCTCCAAGGCCGAGTACGAATCGGCCCAGGCTAACTACAAAAGTATCCGCGACCTGGCTTTATATTCGATTGCGCTGACGCTGCTGCTGTCGGCAAGCATAGGCTACTTCCTGATCCGTTCCATTATGCGGCCCATAGACCAGGCGACAAAGCTGGCGAATGCGGTGGCTTCCGGCGATCTGACTACACAGGTCGGGCACACCAGCAGAAGCGAGATCGGCAGGTTGTTACTCACTCTGAAGATCATGAACCTGAACCTTGTGGCACTGGTCGGCGACGTTCGCGGCAGCACCGACTCGATCACCACCGCCTCGCAGGAGATCGCGGCGGGCAACAGCGACCTGTCGCAGCGCACCGAAGAACAGGCATCGAGCCTGGAAGAAACCGCCTCGAGCATGGAACAGCTGACCTCGACGGTGCGCCAGAACGCCGAGAACG
>JACRED010000010.1 GCA_016218415.1 Nitrosomonadales bacterium | reverse complement strand
TTAACGGCTGCAAGTTTGAATTCCTTGCTATAGCGCTGACGCTGGCGTTCCGCGTTGACCTTCTGTAGCTCTTTTCCCATCTGACACCTCCTGTAGTATTGTCTACTATTAAAAGTGTCCGTGAAATGCGGGTTAGCTCAGGCCACGTTTTATTATTTCCGATCTCTTCATGCACCCACAGCGGATCAAGGTCCGCTCCGTTCGGCCATGTGAGCGCCCCCAACTCGATGCTGACTTGCTGAAATAACCGAGCATCTTTGAGTGCCGCGAAGATTCCCGCATTCGCACTATTCACCAGCGCTGACATATCCACGATGCCGCTCGTGCCATCATTGCATGTGATTGAAAGCCGATAGCCCGGCTGCACGTTGACCGCACGCACGCGCCAAGGTGCGGCGGGTGTCACTCCAGCGGGGCGATGTTTTTGGGTAACTGTTTCGATTGGCATAGGTTCCAGTCCTCTATCAATTCGGTTCGATGTTGTGCTGCCCATTCGAGTACGAGAGCCTGAGCACGTCTTGGCAGGCTGCCTCTGATGACTTCCAATGTGCGAATGTCGATCAAGGCTTCGTATTCGCCATACATGGCGTGAAAGTGAGGCGGCGCATGCTCACGCCAGAACATCTGGCTGATGGTTGGCATGCGTTATCTCCTTGCGGGCTACAAGTCTAACAGCAACCTCCCCCTTCGACAGGCTCAGGGCGAACGGCTACCTCCACCCTGACCCTCCCCCGGAGGGGGAAGGGATAGATGCGTCAATGCTTTTTCTTCGGCGCCATGATGTCGGTGATCGTGCCCTCCGCCATCTCCGCCGCGAAGCACAGGGTCTCCGATAGCGTCGGGTGCGGGTGTATTGTCAGGCCGATGTCTTCCATGTCCGCGCCCATCTCCAGTGCCAGCACGCCTTCGGCGATCAGTTCGCCGGCATTCACGCCGACGATGCCCATGCCGAGGATGCGGCGCGAGGCCGGGTCCAGCAGCACTTTGGTTGCGCCCTCGGGGCGGCCCACCGAGCCTGCACGACCGGAAGCTGCCCAGGGGAAGCTGGCCTTTTCGTACTCGACGCCTTGCGCTTTGGCCTGTGTTTCGGTGAGTCCCATCCACGCCACTTCGGGGTCGGTGTAGGCGACCGACGGGATGGTCAGCGGTTCGAAAAACGCCTTGTGTCCGGCGATGTTCTCCGCCGCGACCTTGCCTTCGTGCACCGCCTTGTGCGCCAGCATCGGGTCGCCGACGATGTCGCCGATCGCGTAGATGTGCGGCACGTTGGTGCGCATCTGTTTGTCCACTGGGATGAAGCCGCGCTCGTTGACGATCAGCCCGGCCGCTTCGGCGGCGATCTCGCGCCCGTTCGGGCGGCGACCCACGGCCATCAGCACCTTGTCATAGACCTGCGCTTCGGCGGGTGCCTGTTCGCCTTCGAAGGAGACTTTCAGGCCAGCCTTGGTTGCCTCAATCTTTGTCACCTTGGTCTTCAGCATGATGGCTTCGTAACGTTTGGCGATGCGCGTGTGCAGCGGCTTGACCATGTCCTTGTCGGCGCCGGGCATGATCTGGTCCATCAGTTCGACCACGCTGATCTTGCTGCCCAATGCGTCATACACCGTCGCCATCTCCAGGCCGATGATGCCGCCGCCGATCACCAACATTCTTTTCGGCACATCCTTGAGCGCCAGCGCGCCGGTGGAGTCGATGATGCGCGGGTCGTCGTAGGGGAAACCTGGGATGCGCGCGACGCTGGAACCGGCCGCGACGATGGCGTGATCGAACGTGACGATCTTCTCGCCGTCGGCGGTCTGCACCGCGAGGCTGTTGGGCGAGGTGAATTTCGCCACGCCCTGCACCACCTGCACCTTGCGCTGCTTGGCCAGCTGATTCAGGCCGCCGGTGGATTTGGCGATCACGCTTTCTTTCCATCCGCGTATGCCGTCGATATCGATCTTGGGCTTGCCGAACGTCACGCCGTGATGCGACACCTCTTCCGCCTCGGTGATGACCTTGGCGACATGCAGCAGCGCCTTGGACGGGATGCAGCCGACGTTGAGGCACACGCCGCCCAGCGAGGCGTGCTTCTCGATCAGCACCACCTGCTTGCCGAGATCGGCCGCGCGGAACGCGGCGGTGTAGCCGCCGGGGCCTGCGCCGAGCACCACCACTTCGGCGTGGATGTCACCTTTCTGAGTGGGAGGGGGCAAGGGAGACGGGGAAAGAGGTGAGGCGGCTGCCTGCGGGGCGGGTTTGCTGGCTGCGGGAGCCTGTGCTGGCGAGCTAGCAGCGGGAGTAGCCTGCTGCTTGCTGCTTGTCCCTTGCTCCTGTTCCAGCATCAGGATCACCGAACCTTCCGATACTTTGTCGCCGACCTTGACCTTGAGTTCCTTGACTGTACCCGCCGAGGGACTGGGCACTTCCATCGCTGCCTTGTCGGTTTCCAGCGTGACCAGCGATTGTTCTGCGGCAACGGTATCGCCGACTTTGACACCGATCTCGATGACGGCGACATCCTTGAAATCGCCGATATCAGGTACTTTGATTGCGATTGTGCTCATATTCATTCTTCCTTGGTAATTTACAGGGTGCTCAAATTTAAAATCGGTTCACGCGGAGGCGCGGAGAGCGCGGGGAAAGACAAAGCGAGAGGACTGATGCCATGATATCCAAAATTGGTGATAGGTCGTCTTTGTGACATTGCGGTTACTCCGCGTCCCCCGCGTCTCCGCGTGAGTAAGTTCTTTCCTGGTTGATGTAAAGGCGCGGAGATGCGGAGGAGGGAAGGTTGTTGACGACACGTTGCAAACCCTCCTTCAAAGTCGATGTGCCAAAATTAATCAAGAGCCCAACGGGTAAATTCATCAGGCGCAGATAAGTCAATAACTGCTTGCTGTGAACGGGGGCGAGTTTTTCTACGGATTTAAGTTCGACGATCACTTGATTTTCAATCAGCAGGTCAACCCTGAAACCCTCTTCGAACACCATACCCTCGTAGGAGAATGTGATGGGCTTTTGTCGCTCGACAGCCATCCCGCGCTCCAGAAGCGCTTTCGCCAATACGAGTTCATAAACCGATTCCAATAATCCTGGCCCGAGCTTGGTATGAATCTTCATGGACGTATCGATGATAGCACCTGTTATGTCGTCCAACTCCATTGTGCCTGTTCCCCCGCGCACCCCGCGTCTCCGCGTGAATAGCTTTCCTAGACCCTGATCTGGCCGCTACCCAATACGATATATTTCTGCGAGGTCAGCCCCTCCAGTCCGACCGGGCCGCGCGCGTGTATCTTGTCGGTGGAGATGCCGATCTCCGCGCCCAGGCCGTACTCGAAACCGTCGGCGAAACGGGTCGAGGCGTTCACCATCACGCTGCTGGAATCCACTTCGCGCAGGAAACGTATCGCCTTGCTGTAGTTTTCGGTGACGATGCTGTCGGTGTGCTGCGAGCCGTAGGTGGCGATATGCGCGAGGGCTTCATCCAGGCCCGCGACCACACGGATGCTGAGGATGGGCGCGAGATATTCGGTATGCCAGTCTTCCTCGGTGGCGGCCTTCATATTCGCCACCAGTTTGCGCGAAGCGTCGTCGCCGCGCAGCTCCACATTCTTGTCGAGATAAATCTTGCACAGCCTGGGCAGCACGTCGGCGGCCACACTTTGCGCGACCAGCAGCGTCTCCATCGCATTGCACACGCCGTAGCGATGGGTCTTGGCGTTGTCGGCGATGCGGATCGCTTTTGCCAGGTCGGCTTCGTCGTCGATGTACACATGGCATACGCCGTGCAGGTGTTTGATCACGGGTATGCGCGCCTCGCTTGAGACACGTTCGATCAGTTCCTTGCCGCCGCGCGGCACGATCACGTCCACATAGTCCTTCATCGTGATGAGTTCGCCCACGGCTGCGCGGTTGGTGGTGTTCACCACTTGCACAGCGGTTTCGGGCAGGCCGGCTTCGCGCAGCCCTCTGTGCACGCAGGCCGCGATGGCCTGGTTGGAGTGGATCGCTTCCGAGCCGCCGCGCAGGATGGCCGCGTTGCCGGATTTCAGGCACAGCCCGGCGGCATCCGCGGTCACATTGGGGCGCGATTCGTAGATGATGCCGATCACGCCCAGCGGCACGCGCATCTTGCCCACCTGGATGCCGGACGGGCGATATTTCATGTCGCTGATTTCGCCGATCGGGTCGGGCAGCGCGGCGATCTGGCGCAGGCCTTCGGCCATGCCCTGCACGGTTTTTTCGGTCATGGTGAGGCGGTCGATGGAGGCGCCGTCCAGCCCGCTGGTTTTGGCTGCGGTGACATCCCTGGCGTTTTCGGCGAGCAGTTTGGCGCTGTTGAGCATGATGGCGGTCGCGATGTTCTCCAGCGCGCGGTTCTTGGCGTTGGTGTCGGCCTGGGCCATCAGTCGCGACGCGGCGCGTGCGGCCTGGCCGACGCCCTGCATGTATTCCTTGATGTCGTTCATGGTTGTGTTCTTTGCAACGAATGGGGGGAAACGAATGGGTGCATTTTACCCCAAGTGCTAAAATGCGCGTCTCACTTAAATATTGACGCAGCAATGTCCGACATACTCAACAAGATACTCGCGGTGAAAGCGCAGGAAGTGGCCGCAGCCAAACCCGTCAAGCCATTGCCCCAGTTGCGCATCGAAGCCGAGCAAGCCGCCCCGGCGCGCGATTTCGTCGGCGCAATACGCGGCAGGATAGCTGCCGGCCAGCCGGCGGTGATCGCCGAGATCAAGAAGGCCAGTCCGAGCAAGGGCGTGTTGCGCGAAGACTTCAGTCCCGCCGAGATCGCCGCCAGCTATGCGCGGCACGGCGCGGCGTGCCTGTCGGTGCTGACCGACGAGCAGTTCTTTCAGGGCAGCGCGGAATACCTGAAGCAGGCGCGTGCGGCGTGCGAATTGCCGGTGCTGCGCAAGGATTTCATCGTGGACGAATACCAGATTTACCAGGCCCGTGCGATGGGCGCGGATGCCATTCTGCTTATCGCGGCAGCACTGACCAAGAGCCAGATGAAATCATTTGAGAAGTTGGCGCACAGCCTCGGCATGGCGGTGCTGGTGGAGGTGCATGACGGCAAAGAACTGGATGCGGCGCTGGAACTGACCACGCCGCTGATCGGCGTGAACAACCGCAATCTGCGCACCTTCGAGGTCAGCCTGCAAACCACGCTGGATCTGCTGCCGCGCATTCCGCCGGATCGCATCGTGGTCACCGAGAGCGGCATACTCAAGGGGGGGGACGTGAAGCTGATGCGTGACCGTCAGGTGCATGCGTTCCTGGTGGGCGAGGCCTTCATGCGCGCGGACGATCCGGGTGTAGAATTGGCCAGGGTGTTTGCCTGATCTTGCAAAGGAAGGAACCATGGTAAATCTGGACCGTTTGATCGTCGAGTTCGACAAGGGCTTGCGTACCCTGTTCAGTCAGGCGCACAGCGTGCGTCCTTATCCGGATGCGAACCTGCCCGACGCGACTATGGATGAGGCCGAGAAAAGCAACGCCGCCGCGCTGATGCGCGTCAACCACAGCGGCGAGATCTGCGCGCAGGCCCTGTATCAGGGGCAGGCCTTGACGGCTCGCGACCCCGCCGTGCAGCAGAAGCTCCAGCAGGCCGCGCAGGAGGAGACCGAGCACCTCGCCTGGACCGCCAGGCGGGTGCATGAGCTGGGCGGACATCTGAGCGTGCTCAACCCGTTCTGGTACACCGGTTCGCTGGCGATCGGGGCGGCAGCCGGGTTGCTGGGTGATAAATGGAATCTCGGCTTCCTTTCGGAAACAGAGCGGCAGGTCGGAGAGCATCTGCAAAGCCATCTGGCTCGCCTGCCGCAGCAGGATGAAAAAAGCCGCGCCATCGTGGCGCAAATGCACACCGACGAGATCGGCCACGCCGACATGGCCGCATCGCTGGGCGGGGCCGAATTGCCGCAGCCGGTGCGGGTGGCGATGAAGCTCAACGCCAAGGTGATGACAACGCTGTCCTACAAGGTGTAATGCCTGATGATCTGCCAATCCGGTTTGCCGAACATGAGTCCGGTTATACAATGAACCCATGGCTATCCCGGATACCGCACCCATGAAATCGACACGGCTGACTTTCCCGGGCGTGAGGGACTGGTATCACCAGGGCTGGCTGATGCCATGGATGGTGCTGGTTGCCGCGCTGATGGTGACCTATATGGTGTGGCGGGGCGAGCAGCAGAATGTCATGAAGGATCTGCAGATCGATTTCGATTTCCGTGTCCGCGAAACCCAATCCCGCATATATGACCGCATGACTGCCTACGAGCAGATACTGCGCGGGGCAAGGGCCTTGTTCATGGCTTCCGGCAACGTGACGCAGCAGGAATTCCGCAGCTATTTTGATTCGTTGCATCTCGAGGAAAATTACCCGGGCAGCCAGGGTATCGGTTTTGCGCCTGTCGTGTCTCCGGCCAGGAAGGATACTCACATCGCCGCAATGCGCGCGGCGGGTTTTTCAGGCTATGCCGTCAAGCCGGCGGGAGGAGGCGATATTTATGCGCCGGTCAGCTACATCGAGCCGCTGACGGGCAATAACCGGCAGTCTATAGGTTATGACCTGTTTTCCGATCCGGTGCGCCGTGCCGCATTGGAACGGGCGCGCGATACCGGCAAGGCGGTCAATTCCGGCAAGTTGTTGCTGCCCCAGGACGTTAACGAGGATATCCGCATACAAAGCGGTTTTGTGATGTTTCTCCCGGTCTACAGAAATGGCGCGCCGCTTGCCACGGTGGCGGAGCGGCGTGCCAACATCATCGGCTGGGTTTATGCGCCGTTCCGGATGGTGGATCTGATGACGGGCATACTGGGTGAAATCGCCACCGAAATCGATATCGAGATTCACGACGGAGAAGACATCACCAATAAAACGATGATGTATGACCCGGATGTCAGCGGCGCCGGTGGCAATCCGCATGCGATATTCAGGAATACCGGCCGCGTCGAAATCGGCGCACGCCCCTGGACGGTGGTGATCGTTTCGCTACCGGGCTTCGAAGCGCAGGCGGACAGCAAAAAGCCGAATTGGGTCGCCTTTATCGGCGTGCAAATGAGCCTGTTGCTGACGATACTTGCCTGGCTGCTGGTGCAGGGGCGGGCTCGTGCCGTACAGGCGGCGGAGGATATCAATCGCGAGCTGACCGAGCGCAAACGGGCGGAGGAGGGTCTGCGGCTGGCCGCCACCGTGGTCAAGACCGTGGAAGAGGCGGTGATGGTAACGGACCGCGACAACCTGATCGTTGCAGTCAATCCGGCATTTACCGCCATTACCGGTTACGCGGACGGCGACGTGATCGGAAAAACCCCCCGCATCCTCGCGAGCGGGCGGCATACGAAAGAGTTCTACAAGGAACTGTGGGATACCCTGCTGGCCACCGGCAGTTGGCATGGTGAAATCTGGGATAGACGCAAGGGCGGAGATATTTATATCAAATGGCTTTCCATCAAGCTGGTGCGTGATGAAGAAGGCAAGATCACCCACCATGTGGCGGTATTCGCCGACATCACCGACCGCAAGGCCGCCGAGGAGCGCATGAAGCATCTGGCGCACCACGATGTGTTGACCGACTTGCCGAATCGCACGTTGTTTGCCGACCGTCTGCAGCAGGGACTGACTCAGGCAAAACGGGACAAGTCACACCTTGCCCTGATGTTTATCGATCTGGATAGATTCAAGCCGGTCAACGATACCTATGGCCATGCTGTCGGCGATCTGCTGCTGAAGGAGGTGGCAAAGCGTTTGCAGAATTGTGTGCGCAAGGCGGATACGGTCTCGCGTATAGGCGGAGACGAATTTGTCGTCCTGTTGCCCAGCATTGAGGCGGGCCAGGATGCCATGCTGGTTGCCAGGAAGATGCTGCAGGTCATCGACGAGCCGTTCGAACTGGCGGGGCACAATCTGCATATTTCCGGCAGTATCGGCATTGCCGTCTATCCGGATCACGGCCGGGATGAAAGAACGCTTACCCAGTGTGCCGATATCGCCATGTACTATGCAAAATCGGGCGGGCGCAACAACGTAAGACTATACCAACCCGACATGCGCGATATCAGCCAGTAGCACCCGCCCTATTCCTCCTGTATCACTTCGAAGTCATGCGTGATTGCGGCGGTCGCGCCGAGCATGATGGAGGCCGAGCAGTATTTTTCCGCCGATAGCTTGATGGCTTTTTCGACGGCTTCCGGCTTGATGTTTTTGCCCTTCACGACAAAATGCATGTGGATGCTGGTGAACACCCTGGGGTCGGTCTCCGCGCGTTCCGCTTCCAGTTCCACATGGCAATCCGAGACCGCCTGGCGGCTCTTCTTCAGGATGCTGATCACATCGAAACTGGTGCAACCGCCGGCCCCGATCAGCAGCATCTCCATAGGGCGCGGCCCGAGATTGCGGCCGCCCGCAGCGGGCGCGCCATCCATCAGTACCGCGTGGCCGCTTTCGGTCTCGCCCAGAAAAGAGACCTGTTCCACCCATTTGACGCGAGCTTTCATGTTATTCCCCTTGAGTGCTAAATGTCAGATATTGCCGACTTTACCCGATACCAGAGCAATCCGATCACCTCGTGCACGAAAAATTTGCTGTCCAGCAGGGATTCGGCGCTGGGCAGGAATGCGAGCAGGTCGGTACGGTAGCGTGTGGTGAAAGCGGTCGGCGCCTCGACGACCTCGAATCCGGCGCGGCGGAACGCCTCGGCGGAACGCGGCATATGCCAGGCGTGCGTCACCAGATAGATTTTTCGTATGCCTTCCTGTTGCAGAATGCGGAAGGAATTCCGGGCGTTTTCAAATGTGTTGTCGGAGGTGTCTTCGGTCCAGCGCACCGGCACACGGAAATCCTGCTCCAGTGCGGCGCGCATCTGCTGCGCCTCGGAGAGGCTGTTGCCCACCGGTCTGCCGCCGGTCACCAGGACAGGCTTGCCGGTCTCGCGCTGCAATTTCGCGCCGTAGCGCAAACGCACCAGGGTCAGCTTGCCTGCGGTGTCCTGCCCGGCATATTCAGGCGCGCGGAAATAGGTGCCGCCGCCCAGTATCACAATCGCATCGGCATGCTGGCGCGCGCTATCCGGCACAACGGTTCCGGTTTCCAGCAAGCGCAGCGCGCTGCCCGAGAAATAGGGAGTTGCGGCGATCCAGAGCAGCGCGCACGCGGCAAGTATCAGCGGCCTGGCGAACCTGCGGCGGCGATAGAGCAGAACGATGCCCAGCGCAAGCATGAGCAGCAGACTCAGCGGCGGCAGCAGGAAGGCGGCAATGACGTTGGTGATGAACCAGGACATGGAAAGCTCGGCGTTTCAGTATGCGCGCATCTTACCGTTTTTTATGCAGGGATGATCCGTGCCCAGGGTGGTCAGCATGCGCCGCATCCGGCGCGCTGTAAGCAGAGCATGCAGGCGGCAATAAGGTGAAGCTGGCCGATAAGCCGGGTTCTGTCGTGGACAGTCATTCCTCTAGGCGTTTCGTTACCTGACGCTCAAGCGATCTACCCGCTGACGACGCGAGCAACGTCATAGTCAGCCTATTTGATCTTGCTCCGAATGGAGTTTACCGTGCCGTCCGTGTTACCACGTCCGCGGTGGGCTCTTACCCCGCCGTTTCACCCTCACCGACTCCTTGCGGAATTTAGGCAGTTTATTTTCTGTGGCACTGTTCATCGCCTCGCGGCGTCCGGTCGTTAACCGGCATTCTGCTCTGTGGAGCCCGGACTTTCCTCCCCATTCTTGCGAATGCGGCGACTGTCTAGCCAGCTTCGGGGCGGAGTCTATCACGGGAATATCGCGCAAGTCCGGCGCCACACGCTATTGCGCGCGCATCATGCAAACTACGCTGGCCCGTCCACATTGTGTAATATCCGGACGAAATGCCCATTCCCGAACCCACATCTGCCCGATTCTGCAAATACCCATCTGGTCTGTTGCTGGGTGTGGCGTTGTTCTTCCCCATGCAATCGACGGCGACGGATCAACCCGATCAGCCGATACATCAACCGGAATACATCGATTCCATCGATGCGCCGCGCGATTACCTGTCCGGGAAGTTCGTCGAGTTCGCAGGTGATATCGACCGATTCTTCGGCGATGACCGCAACTATCAGGAGAGCAACAAGAGCGTGTTGCAAATGGATATCACCAGATTGGTGGGGCGCGGCGCCGAGCGTAAATTCGTTTTGTCGGGCAGGGCCAAGCTGCATCTGCCCGCGGCGGAGAAACGACTGCACCTGATGCTGGAAACGAACCCGGATAAAAATGTAACGGGCGAGCCGGCCCAGACCCAGTCAACACCGATCAACCAGGTTGCAGCGCCCGAGAGTTATGCCGCTGCGGCGCGCTACGAGAATGCCGTGGAGCAACGCTGGCACTTTAGCGCGGATGCGGGTTTGAAGTTTCAGGGGCTGGCGACCAGTCCTTTCGCGCGGGCAAGGGGAAGTTTTGCGGTCCCGCTGGATACCTGGCGGCTGAAAGCGGCAGAGACCCTGTTCTGGTTCAACACCACGGGCCAGGGAACCAGCACCGATCTTGATCTGGAACGGCCCGTCAACGAGTCCATGATGTTTCGTGCCAGCAGCAATGCCACGGGACTCAGGGACAGCCGGAATTTCGATTTGCGCCAGGACATTTCTGTTTATCACACGCTGGATGAACGCAGGGCGCTATTGCACCAGGCGAGCGTGATCGGGGTGAGCCAGCCGCAGTTGCAGGTCACGGAATATGTCCTGCTGCTGCTGTATCGCTACCACCTGCACCGGGATTGGATGTTCCTTGAATTGAGCCCGCAACTGCATTACCCCAGGGCGGCGAATTTTCGCGTCACCCCGTTGTTGGGCCTGCGTCTGGAACTGCTCTTCGATGACTCGGACTGACTTTGCCGAAAATCGCTTCAGCCCAGTTGCTGGCCGTGTTCGCGCGTCGCGTGGAACTGCACCTTGGGCCAGCGCTCCTGTGCCAGACGCAGGTTCACGCCGGTGTCGGCGAGGTAGGCGTAGTTGCCGTCCACGTCCCTGGCCAGGCGGTTCTGGTTGGCCTTGACAAACTCGTTGAGGTGATTCGTGTCGGCGCAGGTCACCCAGCGCGCGGTATGTATGCCGGCGCGCTCGAACACCGCGTCCACACCGTATTCTGATTTCAGGCGGTGCTCAACCACCTCGAACTGCAACTGTCCGACCGCGCCGATCAGCGGGGTGTTATCCACCAAGGGCATGAATACCTGCACCGCGCCTTCCTCGCCGAGCTGGCGCAAGCCTTTCTCCAGTTGCTTGGCTTTCATCGGGTCGCGCAGGCGCGCGCGGCTGAACAGCTCCGGCGCAAAGTAGGGAATGCCCTTGAAAATCAGCGCCTCGCCTTCGGTGAGCACATCGCCGATCTGCAGCTGACCGTGGTTGTGCACGCCGATGATGTCGCCCGCGTAAGCTTCGTCCATGCGCGTGCGCTCGTTCGCCATGAAGGTCACCGCGTTGGCGAGTTTCATTTCTTTGCCGGTGCGGCGATGTTTGACTTTCATGCCCGAGCTGTAGCGGCCGGAGCATACGCGCAGGAACGCGATGCGGTCGCGGTGGTTGGGATCCATGTTGGCTTGGATCTTGAACACGAAACCGGTGAAGGCGGGTTCGGTGGGCTGCACCACGCGCACGTCGGTGGCGCGCGGCAACGGCGGCGGCGCCCAGTCCACCAGCGCGCGCAGGATCTCGCGCACCCCGAAGTTGTTCACGCCTGAGCCGAAGAACACCGGCGATTGATGTCCGCCGAGAAATTCTGTCAGGTCGAACGACGCACCCGCGCCCATCACCAGTTCGGTCTCGTCGCGCATGGTCTGCATCTCGCTCGGGCACAGTTTGTCCAGTTGTTCGATCTGTGCGCCGCGCAAGGTTTCCACATCCTGGCCGGCCTTTGCCTCGCCCGGTGAAAAGCGCAGCACTTCGTCGTTCAACAGGTGATACACGCCCTGGAAGCGCTTGCCCATGCCGATCGGCCAGGTCACCGGCGCACACTTGATCTTCAGCACCGACTCGATTTCGTCCAGCACCTCCAGCGGCTCGCGCACTTCGCGGTCCATCTTGTTGATGAAGGTGATGATGGGCGTGTTGCGCAATCGGCACACTTCAAGCAGCTTGATGGTCTGCGCTTCCACGCCCTTGGCCGCGTCCACCACCATCACCGCCGCATCCACCGCGGTCAGCACGCGATAGGTGTCCTCGGAGAAATCCTGGTGGCCCGGCGTGTCGAGCAGGTTGATCACGCAATCGTCGTAGGTGAACTGCATCACCGAGCTGGCCACCGAAATGCCGCGCTGCTTCTCGATCTCCAGCCAGTCCGAAGTCGCGTGGCGGCTGCTTTTGCGCGCTTTCACCGTACCCGCCATCTGGATCGCGCCGCCGAACAGCAGCAGCTTTTCGGTGAGCGTGGTCTTGCCCGCGTCCGGGTGCGAGATGATCGCGAAGGTGCGGCGGCGCCGGACTTCCCGATCTACCTGGGCATCGCGCACCACATCGCTTTCGCGCGCAACGTCCCCGGGATTGTTCGGCGGGGTGATGTTTTCGTCGGGTAACTGGTTCATTCGTATTCAGCTTAAAATAACAAAGGCTCGCTAGAATCTAGCGAGCCTTTCCAAACGGGTGGCTCAGGGCATTACGGCTTCGATCGACATCGCTGCAAGACAGCAATTGAAGGAGTGGCCGCGTACTTCAGTAAACCGTTGCGATATTACCAGAAATCGACGAAGAACGCGTCCGGGATGTCGGCTACGGAAGGCATTTTGGGGAGGCGAAAAATGTGGAAATTGTGATTTAATGCAGTCATGAATTCATTCACTATCAATGTGCCAGTTGCTTGGTCACCCATTTTCCGCAACCCGCGACCTGTGATCAGGCTGAGATGCTGAGAAAGTTCACCTTGTCGCGCCGCCCTTGGCCCTTGTTGCTGGCCTGTTCCGCCTTTCTGCTGGCGGTTGCGGCGCTGGCACCGATGGCCAGCGCCGCAACACTGAGCGTCAGTCTGGTCATCAGCGACAGCAGCCCTCCCTACCGGCAGTTCGCCGATTCGTTCAGCCGTCATCTTGCCGCCAGCCAACCCGAGGTAAGCATAGTTGAGTCTCAGGCCATCAGCGGCACCCATGCCGATCTGATCGTCGCCGTCGGCATGAAAGCGGCAGAACTGGCCGCCGCGCAAAACGATACGCCGGTGCTGGCGGTGATGGTTCCCGATGCCGGTTATCGCGCGCTGCTGGCGCAGATGCCTCCGCAAAAGGACAAACGGGATATCTCCGCGATTTTCCTGAATCAGCCATGGAACCGGCGGCTTGATTTCCTGCGGGCCGCACTGCCGGAGCGGCGCAGGATAGGCCTGTTGTATACACCGGACACGGGGATCGATATAGAGGGTTTGCGCAGGGAGATTGCCAAGCGCGGCGCTTTGTTGATCGCCCAGCCGGTCCGTTCCCAGGACAGGCTGTTTGCGGTCCTGGAAAGCGTGCTGGCCGACAGCGATATCCTGCTGGCGATACCGGACGGTGCGATTTACAGCAGCAGCAACATACGCAACATTCTGCTGACCAGTTATCGCCGCAACGTCCCGCTGGTGGGCGTATCGGCGGCCTATGTCAATGCGGGCGCGCTGTGCGCGATATTCTCCACGCCTGAACAATTGGCCATGCAGGCTAGTGCAACCGTCATTTCGTTTGCGCGGAACAGGATATTGCCCGCCGCGGAATATCCGGACGCTTTTGTGATTGAGGTGAATCAGCCGGTGGCGCGATCACTGGGAATTGTAGTGCCCGCCCAGGAGGCGATTCGCGGGCAAATGGACAAAAACGGGGATCGTGACCGATGAAGAAACAATACAGTATCCGCCAGCATATTGCGTGGCTGACTTTGACGCCGCTGCTGATCATGGCGGTCAGCCTGGAGTCGTTTTTCCTGCATGACCGCTTTTCCGCGCTGGATCAGGATCTGGCCGAGCGCGGCCAGCTCATCGCCCGCCAGCTTGCTTCCGGGAGCGAGTACGGGGTGTTCTCGAACAACCGGGGATTTTTACAGAACCTTGCGCAGGGGGTGCTGCAGCAACCGGATGTGCAGGGCGTGATCATTCTGGACAGGTCCGCCGGGGTTCTGGTCGAGGCGGGGAAGTTTTCCGCTGCGCCTGAAGGTTCGGCGGGCGATGCCGGTGCGGCGATGACGGGAGTGGATCAGGCGCAATCGGCACGGGTCGAAAAAATCCGGGAGTCGGTCAATGCGCAGACGCCGGTCTATCGCAACAGCGAGGCGCTGCGGATATACCAGCCTATCGTTCCGGCGCAAGTCATGCTGGACGAGCTGGAGGTCACGCCCGGGGTTCAGGCTATGGGAGCGGTCATCCTGGAAATGAGCAGCGTCCGTACCGGGCAGCTCAAGTCGCGGATGTTCTGGGCGACGGCGGGATCGACACTGCTGTTTCTGATATTCCCGTTCTGCCTGATATATCTGGACAGCCGCAACATCATCTCCTCGATCCGCAGGCTGAGCGACGCGATGCGGGCGCTGGGCAATGGCCATCTGGAAACGCGCGTTGCAATCTCGACAAATGTGACCGAACTGGAAATCCTGTCCCTCGGCATCAATGACCTGGCCGCCAAGCTGCAGCAGGAGAACGCGATCCTGCATCAGCGTATGGAAGATGCGATACGCATCGCCGCAATCGCCTTCGAATCCCACGAGGGAATGATGATCGTGGATCCCGCCTGCATGATCGTGCGCGTCAACAAAGCGTTCACGCGGATAACCGGTTACACGGAACAGGAAGCGGTCGGACAGACGCCGCATCTGCTCAGCTCGGGCCATCACGAGACAAATTTCTTTGCGGCGATGTGGGAAAGCATCAATACCAACGGATTATGGCAGGGCGAAATCTGGAACCGGCGCAAGACCGGCGAAATCTATCCGGCATGGCTCAATATCACCGCGGTGGAAAGAGAGGGCAACCAAGTCGCCTATTACGTTGCGACTTATACCGACATTACGGTGCGCAAGGCGGCCGAGGATGAGATCAAGAACCTGGCCTTCAACGACGCGCTGACCCAGTTGCCCAATCGCCGCATGTTGATCGAGCGCCTGAACCAGACCATGGCTGCCGGCAAACGAAGCAGGCGCTATGGCGCGCTGATGTTCATTGATCTGGATAACTTCAAGCCGCTCAACGACAAGTACGGGCACGAGGTCGGCGATCTGCTGTTGATCGAGGTGGCGAGCCGGCTGGTCAGTTGCGTCCGCGAAGTCGATACCGTCGCGCGTTTCGGCGGCGACGAGTTCGTGGTGATGTTGAGCGAGCTGGATGCCGACAGGGCAGACTCCGTCTTGCAGGCCGGCATTATTGCGGAAAAGATCCGCGCCATTCTGGCCGAGCCCTATGTGCTGACGATCTGGAAGGATGGGCTGGTGGCCGCTGCGGTGGATCATCGCTGCACGTCGAGTATCGGCGTGCAGCTATTTATCGGCCATGAGGCCAGTGCCGAAGATGTTATCAAGGGGGCCGATCTGTCAATGTATCAGGCCAAAAGAGATGGACGGGACAGGGTCTGTTTCGGTGAGGCGGAATAGAGCGGGCGCTTTGATCCTGTCCGCAAACCCGGCGATATCGGGCACCGCACCGGGAAAGGCGGCGGTTTCCCGGCGTGCCGCCAGCCATACTGGGATTTTTCAGGCCGGAGCGGGAGCGCGCTAGTAGTTGAGACTGTCGTATTTTTTCTGGCTGCCCGCTAATTCCACGCTGACCTGATTGGGCAGGCAGATGGCGATCTCGCCGGCCTGTTGCAGCCAGCCCTGGCGCACGCAGTATTGTCGCGGGCTCGGGTCGGAGGCGATGCGGGCCTTGCGTTTCTCGATCGCGATGACGCTGGTGCCGAGCGGTCCCGGCACCTCGATTTTCTGGTCGCGCGACAGCGGCACTACACGAAATATCTTTCCGCCGCTGCGGATGATGGCCCGGTCGGCCAGATCGCCGCTCCACAGTCCGAGCGTGACCAGCGCCACGCTCGCCCCGCCCAGCAGCAGCGTCAGCCAGTCGCCGGGCTTGATGTGCCGTAGCGTTGCCGCGCGCATGGCGTCAGGCGAGTTCGCGGTGGCGCACCAGCACCTGTTGCTGGTGTTCGAAATGGCGGGCGAGTTTTTCGGCGAGATACACCGAGCGGTGCTGCCCGCCGGTGCAGCCGATGGCAACGGTCAGATAGCTGCGGTTGTCCGCGACGAAGCTGGGTAGCCAGCGTTCGACGAAAGCGCGTATGTCGCCGAACATCTCCTGCGCGCTCGGGGTGTTGTCCAGAAATTCGATCACAGCCCCATCGCGCCCGGTCAGGGACTGCAGCTCGGGATTGTAGTGGGGATTGGGCAGGCAGCGCACATCGAACACCAGATCCGCATCCAGCGGGATGCCGTGCTTGAAACCGAATGACTGGAACAGCAGCGTCAGGCGGGCGCGGTCCAGCTGGATGAATTGCTTGATCCAGGCGCGCAACGCATTGGCATTGAGTTCGGTGGTGTCGATGTGGTGGCCGATGCTGTTGATCTCGGCCAGCAATTCGCGTTCGTAATGGACGCACTCCGGCAGGGTGCGTACCCCGTCGTTGAGTGGATGCAGGCGGCGTGTTTCCGAAAAACGCTTCACCAGGGTATCGGTCTGCGTATCAAGAAAGAGCAGGTGCACGTCCAAACCCTGCTTCTTCATTTCATCGATATGCCGGGGCAGCTGCTTCACGCTGTTTCCGCTGCGCACGTCGATGCTGACCGCGGTGCGCGCATAACCGCTCTGCTGGAGATTTTTCAGGAGATGGGGAAGCAGCTCGGCGGGAAGATTGTCCACGCAGTAGAAACCCGCGTCTTCCAGCGTCTTGAGCGCGATACTTTTGCCGGAACCGGACAGGCCGCTGATCAGGAACAGCTGCATGATGGCTACTGGTCTCCGAGCATGAGTCTGTCATGCCGCTCGATGAACTCGTCGGTGCTGTTGATGCCGCGCTGCTGCAGCACGAAATTACGCGCGGCGGCCTCGACCAGTACCGCGAGGTTGCGCCCGGCGACGACCGGGATGTTCACGGTGCTGACGTTTACGCCGAGTATCTCCTGATGCGTGGCGTTGAGCGGCAGGCGTTCCATCTGCGACAGGTCGCCGCTGGGCGGGCGGTGCAGGTTCACGATCAGTTTCAGGCTCTTCTTCCGGCGCACCGCCGTCTCGCCGAACATGATGCGGATGTTCAGCACGCCTAGGCCGCGCACTTCCAGAAAGTCGCGCAGCAATTCCGGGCAGCGGCCTTCCAGCGTATCGGGCGAGATGCGGTGCAGTTCGACGATGTCGTCGGCGACCAGTCCGCCGCCGCGCGTGATGAGTTCCAGCCCCAGCTCGCTCTTGCCGACCGCGCTCTCGCCGGTGATCATCACGCCGACACCCAGCACGTCGAGCAGCACGCCGTGGCGCGTGGTGGATTCGGCCAGTTCCTTGGCGAGATAGTGGCGGATCAGCCACATCAGGTGCACGCTGGGATTGGGCGAGGCGAACAGCGGGATATTCGACTGGTTGGCGAAAGCGACCAGTTCGGCGGGGATGTCATCGGCCCCCGCAACGATCATGCAGGTGGTGCCGCTTTGTTCGATTTGCCGGAACGCGCTGTCGCGGTCATCCGCGCTCAGGTAGCGCAGGTAATCCAGCTCGGTCTCGCTGAGCACCTGCACCCAGTTCGGATGGATCAGGTTGAGATGGCCCACCAGCCCCTTGTTCGAGGCGTTGACCTCGTTGCTGTCGATGATGCGGTCGGTGCCGTCCGCCCCGGCCACGCGGCTTAATCCAAGCCGCGCCTGCTTGTCTTCAAACAGTTGCCGGATGTTGACCTGGGTCATGCCGCGTTGCCCCAGTCATAAAACAATTGGTGGATGCTAGCGGTGTCGTCGCAGGCGAGCAGGCGGTTGCGGAATTGGGTGTCGCTGAACATCTGCGCCAGCTCGCCCAGAATTTGCAGGTGCAGGTCGGTGGCGCGTTCCGGCACCAGCAGCACGAAAATCAGGTTCACCGGCTGGCCGTCAGGCGCATCGAATGGAATCGGGTGCGTGGTTTTGACGAACGCGGCGGTGGCGTCGCGCAGTTTGGCGATGCGGCCATGCGGGATCGCCACGCCGTGCCCGAGGCCGGTCGAGCCGAGTTTTTCGCGGGTGAACAGGCTGTCGAACACCGTGCTGCGGGCTATCTGCTGGTTGTTTTCGAACAGCAGGCCTACGCGCTCGAAAACACGCTTCTTGCTGGTGGATTCGCTGTCCAGCAGGATGTTGTCGGGCAACAGAATCTTGTTGATCAGGTTCATGGTTGTAATCCCGGGGAAAGCAGGTTGCCAGAAAAAACGGGCGGCATTGCTGCCACCCGTGCCCGGTTATTCGGCAGCGGCGTGTTTGCCGGTGTCATCGTGGCGGCGTGCCGACTGTTTTTCCTTGTGCTTCATCACTTGGCGGTCCAGTTTGTCCACCAGCGCGTCGATCGCCGCGTAAAGGTTTTCGTCCTCGCATTCCACGAACACGTCCTTGCCGCTGATGTGCACGGTGGCTTCGGCTTTCTGTTTCAGCTTCTCAACGGAAAGGATGATGTTCACATCAATTACATTGTCGAAATGGCGTTTGATCTTGCCGAATTTGCCGGTCGCATAGTCGCGAATCGCGGGGGTGATTTCCAGGTGGCGTCCGGTGAGATGGATGTTCATGATGTGCTCCTTGTTAGAGTGATTTACGGAGATTCACCGGGAGGATGCGTAATGCGTCCCGGTACTTTGCTATGGTACGCCGGGCGACAACTATGCCCTGCTGTGCCAGGATTTCCGACATGCGGTTGTCGGTAAGCGGCTTGTGCCTGTCTTCCGCGCTGACCAGTTGCCTGATCAGTTCGCGTATTGCGGTGGAAGAGCAGATGCCACCGTTTCCCGTGGACAGTCCGCTGCCAAAGAAATATTTGAATTCGTAAATGCCGCGCGGGGTCAGCATGAATTTTTGCGTGGTGCTGCGCGATATCGTGGATTCGTGTAACTCCAGCTCATCGGCGATTTCTCGCAACACCAGCGGGCGCATACCGATGTCGCCGTGCTCGAAAAAGTTGCCTTGCCGCTCCACGATGGCTCGCGCGACGCGCAGGATGGTTTCTGAGCGCTGCTGCAAATTCTTGATCAGCCACTTGGCCTCCTGCAATTGTGTGGCTAGTTGCGATGAGTTCTTGCTGTCGCGCTGTTGCAGGATGTTGGCGTATATCTGGTTTACGCGCAGCCTGGGCATGGCTTCTGCATTGAGCCGCGTACGCCATTTATTCTTGTGCTTTTCCACGACCACATCGGGCACCACGTAGTCGGCGACACTCTGATCGAATTCGATGCCAGGCTTTGGATTCAAGCCCACGATCAGATGCTGCGCGGCGCGCAATTCATTGTCGGAACAATGCAGCAGCTTTTTGATCCTGGCGAAATCGTGCGCGGCAAGCGTATCCAGATGATCGCTCACCAGGCGAATCGCCAAATCGCGTTGCGGGGTGTCCTCCGGTAAAGCCTTGAGTTGAAGCGCAAGGCATTCACCCAGATTGCGCGCGCCCAGGCCGGGCTGATCCAGATGTTGCAGTTGCACCAGCGCGGTTTCCAGGTCATCCAGCGTGATGTCGAGCTCCGCGGGCAGCAGTTCCGCCAATTCGTTCAAGTCTTGCGCCAGGTATCCGTTTTCATCCAGCGCATCGATCAGCAGACCGACCACCTTCCGGTCTTTGCCATCCATCGAACTGGTGGATAATTGGCCATGCAAATGTTCGCGCAAGCTGGCTTGATCCGCGGCTTGTTCGGGGTAGGTTTCGTCTTCGTCGTCCGTGCTGTGCGCCATGCCGCCGGTATTCCAGTCGGACGGTTCGCTGCTGAAGTCATCCTCGCCGCGATCATCGGTACGGGCCGGCTCCGCTTCGCCGACGGCAATGCTGCTTTCCGGTTCTGAAAAAAGCACATCCGCAGAAAAACCCGGCGCTTCCTCCTCGGCCAATTCCAGCATGGGGTTTTCGTCCAGAGCCCGGGCGACTTCCTGATGAATGTCCTGCGTGGAGAGTTGCAGCAAGCGGATAGCCTGCTGCAACTGCGGGGTGAGCGTCAGCTGCTGTGACATCCTGATTTGTAGTGCGGGTTTCATTGTTCAGTGTTTGTTCCGGGGCACATTTTCTATCAACCTGCCATCAAAGCCTGAAATGTTCGCCCAGATAAACTTTCCTCACGCCCTCATTATAAATGATTTCGTCCGGCTTGCCTTCCGCCATCACCGAGCCGGCGTTGATAATGTAGGCCCGGTCGCAGATGCCCAGTGTTTCGCGCACATTGTGGTCGGTAATCAGCACGCCGATGTTGCGTTCCTTGAGAAAGCGGATGATTTTCTGGATGTCCAGCACGGCGATGGGATCGACACCGGCAAACGGTTCGTCGAGCAGGATGAAACGCGGATCGGTCGCCAGCGCCCGCGCGATTTCCACGCGCCGCCGCTCGCCGCCGGACAGGCTGATGGACGGATTGTCGCGGATGTGCGTGATGTGCAAGTCTTCCAGCAATTCCTCCATGCGGTTCCGCATGTTATCCTCGGACAATCCTTGCAGTTCCAGTACCGCCTGGATATTCTGCGCCACTGTCAGGCGGCGAAAAATCGACGCTTCCTGCGGCAGATAGCCCAGCCCGAGGCGAGCGCGGCGGTGTATCGGCAAGTGGGTAATGTTTTTGTCATCAATAAAAATTTCTCCGCCATCGGCGGCGATCAGCCCAACGATCATATAGAACGAAGTGGTCTTTCCTGCACCGTTCGGGCCGAGCAACCCGGCCACTTCGCCGCTTTTCAGCGACAGCGAAGCGTCATGCACAACGGTGCGCGAGCCATATTTTTTGATGAGGCCGACAGCGCGTAATTCGCTCAAGTCTACTCCGCCGGTACAAGGGTTGCGCTGGGCTTGATCGGCAGTGAATCCGACAGCGGTTTTTTCTCCGCATCTTTTTTATGCTTTGGCTGCAGCACCGCACGCACACGCTTGGGCAACGCCTTCGCATCCGTCTTGCCGCTGCTATGCACCTGGAAGATTTCGGTTTTCTGGCTGTAGGTGATATGCTCGCCGCGCACGTCGTCCAGATCGCGCACGATGTGCGCCTGCCCGTAAAAATCCACCGTTTCGGCACGCGTGTCATACTCGATGCGCTCGCCATAACCGTTCACGTATTCATCCAGGCCTTCGCGTTTCTGCCGGAAACTGGCGGGGCGCCCATGAGACGTTCCGTGTTTGTAACCCTCGGTGTCTTCCACCACGACGATCTTGTCGCCGCGAATCAGCATCGTGCCTTGGGTAAATTGCACATTGCCGGTGAAAGTGCTGATATGCAGCGCATCGTCCATCTGCACCTGGTCGGCTTCCAGATGCACCGGTTTATCCCGGTCGGCGCGCTCGGCGAGGCAGGTTGTCGGCGTACAAAGCAGCAGCAGTGCCGACAGCAGCAGTTTATTTTTTTGTGGGTGCATATTCGCTTCTTACCTGAGAAAGTAATTTTATGGTGCGCGCCTTGTTGTCCATTTCCAGCCCGATCGCATGCGTGGTGCCGCGCGCATCCACAATGGTGACAGCATGATCGGTATCCGCCAGATCCTGATCCGGGAGGGCATGCAGGTATTCGGTCAGCAAAGTAAGCTCCTCCCGATCCGCGCTCGCCTCTCGCACTACCCTGACATTATTGTGCAGAAACACTTCGTCGCCTTTGCTGGAAACCAGCCCGCGCTGTGCAAAAATATAGATTGGCGGACGTTCGGCAGACAGCGTGGTGAGACTTGGAGCATCGAGCTCGGTGCTGTCGTCATCCGGATAATGCAGCATTTTCTTGGCGTTCATGATAAAGCGCGGCTCACCCTGCATGCTCATTTTGACGGCTGAAAAATTTTCCATTATGGCATCCGGGTCGTGGCGTTTGCCGCTGTCCGGCCTGGTAAAATCCTGCTGCACTTGCTGGTTCAACCAATAGGTCACGCCCAATAAGCCGAGCAGCGGGAACAGCGGCAACCAATGGCGGGTGCGGGAGGCGAAGCTCATGGCAAATACGGCGCCAGTTGCGCATCCAGCGTGCCTTGCGCCGACATGATCAGCTCGCAGGCTTCCCGCACCGCGCCGTGCCCTCCGCCGCGTTGCGTGACATAGCCGGAATGTTCCCGCACCAGTTGCGGAGATTCCGGCACGCTGATCGACAATCCGACATGGCGCATCACGCCGAGATCCGCCACGTCATCGCCCATATATGCGGCGGCATCGCGTGTCAGTTCAAGCTTGTCGAGCAAGTCGACCATCGCTTCGAGCTTGTTCCCCACGCCCTGGTAAACATGCTCTATGCCAAGATTTTGGGCACGCGCCTCAACGCAACGGGAAGCGCGTCCGGTGATGATGGCGACCTCCACCCCGCTGGCGCGCAACATTTTCAGGCCATGCCCATCCAGCGAATTGAAGCGTTTGAATTCTTCACCCGAACCGGAATAATACAATCCGCCATCGGTCATCACGCCGTCCACATCGAAAGCAATCAGGCGAATCAATTTTGCGCGGCTTACCAGCATGATTTTCCTAAGCCGGGCGAGCCGGAACCAAAATGTAGGTCGGGCTCCGCCCGACATGGTGGGCAAAGCCCACATCCCGCGACACGTTACTGATAGAACTACTAGCCATTCGACTAGGCGAGCCAACAACGCTCGCCAAGTCGCTGGTTATGGCGAAGCCAGCCGTTTGCGGGAGCGGGTCCGAAAAGCTTTTGGCCGGGCACCCGTGTGAGGTGGCTATTCCCGCCCCGGATGCTTCGCAACGCCGTGTCATAGCCACCACATCCCGCGACACGTTACTGGCGAAGCCAGCCGTTTGCGGGAGCGGGTCCGAAAAGCTTTTGGCCGGGCACCCGTGTGAGGTGGCTATTCCCGCCCCGGATGCTTCGCAACGCCGTGTCATAGCC
>JACRED010000009.1 GCA_016218415.1 Nitrosomonadales bacterium | reverse complement strand
GGGGCGGGGACAGGAAGTCGGAGGAATACAAGAGTAAACGAGGCTAACCATTGATTTTTCTGGTTCGCAGGGAGAAAAAATGAAAGCGAAAATGGGTTGTGCAATGCTGTTGTGCCTGATGGGATATGGGACAGGCGCGATGGCAAGCGGGAATATGGCTGGATCAATCGAGTCTGACCCCATTGATTCTTCTTGACCCCATTGATTCTTCTTGATTCTTCCATTGATTCTTCTGGATTACGCCCAAACCCTTATTGAAGGAGAAGAACTCATGTTCACCATGGATGTCCCGTATGTGCCTGCTTATGACACCCCCATCGTGCTGGTGCAGGCCGCAGCGGGTAGCGCGCCCCCGCCCGCCAGTTTTATCCTGAACGAGTGTCAGGAAATCGATCATCAGAAGGGGCCAACGTCGGCCTTCCATGTGGTCGATCCTGCTGGGTTGCTCCAAGTCTATTTCGCGAGCGTCGGCAGTAAGGTTGACCTTGCTGACATCAAAGTCACGCTGCTGCAAGGCACCCAGCATGGGAGTCTTTCCTCGGGTGTTGATAGTTTGGGGTTCACCTCTTACTACTACGACCCCGTACCCGGCTACCTGGGTGACGATCAGGCCAAATTCATGACCGACACTGTATATGAAGGCACGCACTTCAGGATCATGATCATCGTGCAGATCAAGGTGCTTGAAACCGTAAATGAAAGAGCACCAGAGTGCCCCGATCCCGTCATGATCAAGGCACCAAAACCCGCCACGGGCGATTCCGGTTATAGCGCAGGCTACAACCTAGCTTCTGTATCTGTTAACTTCGCCGACCTCCCCAACGGCGCAGTCGGTCAGGCTGTAGGCAACACCATCACCCTCGACACCAACGCCGCCGGCCACAACTGGTTCATCGACACCACCCCCTGGGACAACAGCGAATACCTCCCCACCTCCAACCCCTATGAGTGGGTCGCGAAAGAAGGCAGTGCCGCCTACGGTAAGATGGACATGCTCTCTGTATTGCTGCACGAATACGGCCATGCGCTAGGGATAGAGCACAGCGCGGACGGTCACGACTACATGGCGACCACGCTGACCCCCGGCGTGCGCCGGATGCCGAGCGCGGAAGAGCTGGCGTTGATGCAACAGTTGGTGGCGCAGGCGAAGGGGGAGATGGTGGCTACCTCCGATCCGTTCGCCCTGAGCCTGTCGAAGGGCCTTTCATGGTTCGACAAGCTCACCACGAACGGCTCAAATGATGCCCCCAACCCCATGCCGCTGCCGATCCCGCTGGGCGCGGGCTTCGGCATGGCCTTCATCGGCCGTATGCGCAGGAGCAGCTATGGCGGCATGAGCCCTTCGGCTGAGCTCAGGACAGGCATCGACGTTGTCGGCGCGCCAACCATCACCCAATACGCCGTCGCCGCCAACGCCACCTTCGCCAACCTCAGCAGCACGGCAGGCTGGAACAGCCAGGGCAGCGTGGACATCGCTTCAGGTACCGCAACACTCAGCGAAGTCTCCGCCAGCCAAACCCGCCTGAGTCAGGTGTTCATGCTGCACGACAAGGACCGCTACTTGAGCTTCACGCTGTCCGGCACCGCACTGGACAACCTGACCGGCGCACCGGACGATGCTTTCGAAGTCGCATTACTCGACGCCAACACCGGCGCCAACCTGCTGGGCGGCATCGGGATGACCCGCACCGATGCCTTCCTCAACCTGCAAGGCGACGGCACCGAACACGCCGCATCCAGCGTGACCCGCATCGACAACCCGGACGGCAGCCGCACCTACCGCGTAGACCTGACCGGTGTCGCCAAAAATACCGCCGTCAACCTGTCCTTCGACCTGCTCGGCTTTGGTAAAGACAACAGCCACGTCACCCTGAGCGACATCCGCGTCAGCGGCCTGCCGCAGTTGCACGACGATGTTGCCACGCTGCCTGAAGACAACCTCCTGACCTTCGACCCGTTCGCGCAGGCGGATGCTGCATTGCGCCCGATGCTCGCCTCCAGCGTGGTGAGCGCCCCAACCCACGGCGCAATCACCGTCAATGCGGATGGCACCTTCAGCTACACGCCCGACCTGGACTACTTCGGCACCGACAGCTTCACATATCGCCTTTCCGACGGCCCGCTGGACTCCAACCTCGCCGCCGTCAGCCTCACCGTCACGGCGGTGAACGATGCACCTGTCGCCGCCGATGTTGCACTGGGCACGGCGGAAGACAACGCACTGGTGATCGCGCTGGGTAGCCCTCTCCCCAACCCTCTCCCGCCTGCGGGCGAGGGGGCGAACGGCGCGCCAGGCGCGGCTCAAACCCTCTACGCAACAGATGTGGACTCCGCAACGCTGACCACCCAGATCGTTACTGGCCCTACTCATGGGGTATTGGTAGCGAACGCGGATGGCAGCTACAGCTACACCCCGGATGCCAACTACTTTGGCGCGGACAGCTTCACCTATCGCGTCAATGATGGTGCTTTGGACTCCAATATCGCGACCGTGAGCCTCGCGATTGCTGCGGTGAACGACGCGCCGCTGGGCGCGAACAACTTCAGCGCCGTGACGATCGGCAGCCTGCCGCTGGCCGGTGTGTTGACCCACAACGGTGTATTCGTGATCGCGGGCCAGAGCATCGGCGCAGCGGATATCGCCGCAGGAGATGTCAGATGGGAAAAGATACCCAGAAGGTCAACGCGGAACGATTATTTGTGTAGATGCTGCTGGCTTGGTGAGATGAAAACAGGAATCGGTTGTTCGGCGATGTTGCCCGGATTGATGGCAGGGGTGGCGGCGAACTATCATTGAAAAAGCTGACTCGCGTCGGCTTTTTTAAGCATCCCGGTATCAGGCAATCTCGCGCCAGACAAACCCTGCTTGCTGGGTAGCCACGCCCACCCACTCATCAGCACAACCCATCGCACCGCACAATGCGCGCACCGCCAGTTCCGGCGTGTTGTTCTTGCGGCTCAGGTGCGCGGCGATCAGATGCTGCAATTTGCCCGTGTCCAGTCTGGACAGGATGCCGGCGGCCTCCAGGTTGCTCAGGTGGCCGTAGCGTCCGCCCACGCGCTGTTTCAGGCTGTATGGGTAATCCCCGTTCATCAGCATGTCGCTGTCGTGGTTGCACTCCAGCACCAGCGCGTGACAGCCGCCCAGCATTTCCTCGATATGCGGGGTGCCGCATCCGGTGTCGGTCAATACGCCCAGTCGGCGCGCGCCGTCGCTGAACACGAACTGCACCGGCTCGGCGGCATCGTGCGGGACGGGGTAGGGGGTGATCTCGATGTCGCCGATCGAGAATGTTTGCTGGGGCGCGATCTCATGCAGTTGCGCGATGTTGGCAAAGGCCTTCGGCTGGCTGCGCAGCGTGCCGTGGGTGAGCCACACCGGCAGGTCGAATTTGCGCGCCAGCCGCGCGACGCCGCCGATGTGATCGCCGTGCTCATGGGTGACGACGATGCCGCCCAGTTGTTCGGGGGATACGCCCAGCCGCGCCAGCCGTGAGATCGTGTCCTGCACCCCGAAGCCGCAGTCCATCAGCACCTGTGTCCGGCCGACCGCCACCAGCAGCGCGTTGCCCTCGCTGCCGCTGCCCAAAGACGAGAAGCGCATGGAGGCGGGGGGCTACTGCCTGTTGATGTTCTTGTAGAGCGCTTCGAGCATCTGTTTGGATGCCTTGTTGCCGGCGCCGTCCTGGTCGGTGACCGTCACTTCGCAGGTCGCGCCGCCATCCTTGACGTTCACGCGATATTGCCTTCTGGTGTCCTCGTCGCTCCGCCAGAACATCAGGCTGTCCAGCCAGCTGCGCTCTATCCTGATCGGGCGCAGGTAGTAGATGCCTTTTTCCCTGTCCTTGTCTTCCACCGCCAGGCCGGAGTTCTCGATGGCCAGTCCCACTTTGCGCCAGGACCGGTCGAACGCATCGTTCACCACGATGATCACATTGCCGCCGGCGACTTCCCGCAGGCTTGCGGTGCCGACCGGTTCGGCGGCACTGTCTGCCGGCGTCACTGCCGGGCTGGCCGCAGCGGCGATGGGCTCAAGCGCGCTTGCGGCCTGCGCCTCGCCGGCGCCCAGGCGCACCATCAGCCGTTGCAGCATGATCGCCTCCAGCTCCGGGTCGCTGGCGCGAGCTTTCCATTTGATGGTGCGCCCGTTGGCGGAAACCACTTCCTCGATGCCGCGATGGGAGATGTATATCTCGGTGCTCGCGCCGTCCTTGCCGCGCTCCAGGCGGGTGAGGTACTGGTCGCGGGTGCCCGCCGTGCGGGCGCTATCGTATGCCTGGCCAATTGCATCGAGGCCCTCGCTCCGGCGCGTGGCGCGATTCTCCGCCCAGCCGGTTTCCATCAGACCCGCCGCGGGTTCCTCGCTGCTGAGGGCCAGGCCGTTCTCCTGCCAGAACGACTTGACCACGGGCCAGACGTTCTCCGGGGTATCCCTGAGCACCAGCCAGCGCCGCGCGCCGTCGCGTTCCAGACGCACCCATTGCAGCTCCGGCAACACCGTGCCGAGGCGGTTTTTAGTACCGCTGTCCTTGCTGTAATCGGAATAGGTCGCGCTGGCGGAATCTTCGCCCTGCGGTATTTTGAACCGGTCGTCGCTGCGCGGAACGGTCAGATCGGGCGGCACCTCCAGGCTGGACAACTGTTTCGCGCCCGCGCCGTAATCGATACGCTTGCCATCCGCCCCGAGCACGCTGCAACCTGCCAGCGCAATCAGCGCCGCGCCGGAAATCACTCTCTGCAAAACCTTCATTGTTTCTTTCTCCGACAATAAATATTAAGGGTGCGATGGCCCTGCATAGCCATTCGACTAAGCTGGCAAAACACGCCAGCCAAGTCGCTGGTTAAATCGCGCCCCTACGGGGTGAGGACGCCGGCCTGGCGCATCGCTGTTTCGACCACCGCATGCGCGGACGGCGACAGCGGCGTCAGCGGCAGGCGCAGCGTGTTCTTCATCCTGCCCATGCGCGCCACCGCCCACTTCACCGGGATCGGGTTGGCCTCGACGAACAGGTTGCGGTGCAGGCCGAGCAGGCGGAAATTGATCTCGCGCGCCTTCGCGACGTCGCCATCCAGCGCGGCGGCGCACATTTCGTGCATCAGCTTCGGCGCGACGTTGGCCGTCACCGAGATCGTGCCGTGCGCGCCGAGCAGCATCAGTGCCAGCGTGCTGGCGTCGTCGCCGCTGTATATCGCAAAGTCTCCAATCGCCCGCTTCAATAAAGCCGCGCGCTGCAACAGGTCGCTGCCGCGCTCGATGTTGCCGGTCGCATCCTTGATGCCGACGATGTTGGGGATCTGCGCCAGACGCAGCACGGTGTCGTTGCCCATGTCGGCCACGGTGCGGCCCGGCACGTTGTACAGGATGTGCGGCATGTCCACCGCTTCCGCGATGGTTCTGAAGTGCAGGTACATGCCTTCCTGGGTCGGCTTGTTGTAATAGGGGACGACGGTCAGCGAGGCATCCGCGCCGACCTTCTTCGAGAACGAAGCCAGCTCGATCGCTTCCCTGGTCGAATTCGCGCCGGTCCCGGCGATGATGGGGATGCGCTTGTTGGCGTGCTTCACCGCCTCGGCGATCAGCAGCTCGTGTTCTTCCACATCCACGGTAGGTGATTCGCCGGTCGTGCCGACCACCACAATGCCGTCCGTGCCCTGCTCGATGTGGAAGTCGATCAGCGCGCGAAAGGCCGCCAGATCGAGGCTGCCGTCCTCGTGCATCGGGGTGACAATGGCTACGATGCTTCCTGTAATCATTTTGCTCTGTTCAATATTGATCGAAGGCCGCCATTCTACCCGATTACCCCTCCGTGACGAAGACGCACCATGGCAAATTCGCGCATCCCGCAGAATCGTGTTCCCGTGTACAGATGAAGAGGCCTCATGGGCGGCCCATTCCTGAATATCCCAGATATCCCTCCTAATCCGCATCCCGTGCTCGTTAAGCCGCCGCGACAAAAGTCACGCGACTGTGGAATAATGCTCGCACATTTGAGTTAAGCCATCGTCATGTCCGCAACAACCCTAGCCGCGCTGCACCCCGGCGACATCGCCACCATCGTTTCGATACACGCCGAGGAAGCGCTGCATCTGCGTCTGCTCGCGCTCGGCTTTCGCAGCGGCAAGCAGATCGAGCTGATCCGCAAGGCGAGTTTCTCCGGGCCGTTGCAGGTGCGCGTCGGCACGACGGACGTCATGTTGCGGCGCGGCGAGGCGGCCAAGATCGAGGTGCGCAGAGCATGAAGCGTATCGCCTTACTGGGCATGCCCAATACCGGAAAATCCACGCTGTTCAACCGCATGACCGGCGGTTCGGCGCGCGTCGGCAACTGGCCCGGCATCACCGTCGAGCTGCTCAGCGGCAAGATATTGCTGGGCGGGGACATGGTCGAGATCATCGACCTGCCGGGTATCTACGACCTGCACGGTTTTTCCGACGACGAACAGGTGGTGCGCCACTTCCTGCACGACAACGTGCCCGACCTCGCGCTGGTCATCGTCAACACCACACAGATCGAGCGCCAGATGAGCCTGCTGCTGCAACTCAAGCAGCTCGACCTGAACATCGTGGTGGCGCTCAATATGGCGGACGAGGCGAAGAAATTCGGCATCAGCGTCGATGTGCACAAGATGTCCGAGCTGCTGGAGATGCCGATCTTCCTGATCAGCGCGAAATACGGCAACGGTTATCCGGAAGTGCAGCATGCGATCACCAAAGCGCTGCGTTACCCGACGCCCGGCATGGCGGAACAGCTGCGCAGCCAGCTGGAGCAGGACGAGCATATCGAGTCCGAAATGGCGCGCGTGCTGAAACACACCGTACAGGTCCCGGCGCGCTTGTCCGACAATCTCACCGAAAAACTGGACAGCGTGATGCTGCATCCGTGGTTTGGGCTGCCGATCTTTTTCGCGGTGATGTATCTGGTGTTCCAGGGCGTGTTCCTGTTCGGCCAGCCGTTCCAGGGCGGCATCAGCGACCTGCTCGACTGGTTCCGCGGCGCGGCGCTCGAGCCGCTGCTGGGCGGCCTGCCGCAGTCGGTGCAGGGCCTGCTGCTGGACGGGGTCTACAACGGCGTGGCCACGGTCGCGGCGTTCGTGCCCATCATCGTGCTGTTCTTTCTGTTCATGGCCATCGTCGAGGACAGCGGCTACCTGTCGCGCGCCGCATTCCTGATGGACGCGCTGATGTCGCGCCTGGGGCTGGACGGACGCGGCTTCGTGATGCTGCTGATGGGCTTCGGCTGCAACGTGCCGGCGCTGATGGGCACGCGCGTGATGCGCTCGCGCGCCTTGCGCCTGCTGACGATGCTGGTGATCCCGCTGTCGCTGTGTTCGGCGCGCTTGCAGGTGTTTATCTTCTTCACCGCCGCGCTGTTCTCGCCCAAGGCCGCGCCTGTCGTGCTGTTCAGCCTGTACATGTTCAGTTTCGCCACCGCGATCGTCACCGCGCTGCTGTTCAAGGGGCGCTTCAGGAACAACGAACCGTTCGTGCTGGAACTGCCGCCGTACCGCTTCCCCACCGCGCGCCAGATGGTGCTGCGCGGCTGGCTGGAAGTGCGCCACTTCCTGCGCCGCGCCACCAAGTTCATTGTCGCCGGCGTGGTGATGGTGTGGCTGCTGACCAATCTGCCGCCGTCCGCCGTACCCGCCAGCGCCGACACCCTCGCGGGCATGATAGGCGGCGCGCTGCATCCGTTCTTCGCCCCGCTCGGCATCAACGAGCAGCTTACCATCGCGCTGATCTTCGGCTTCATCGCGAAGGAGATCGTCATCGGCGCGCTCGCGGTGATCTACAGCCTCTCCGGCGATGCGCTCAGCGGCGCGATCGGCCAGCAACTGGACTGGGTGCAGGCCTACAGCTTCATGCTGTTCACGCTGCTTTATACGCCCTGTCTCGCCACCATCGCCACATTGCAGAGCGAATCCAAGCAGCTCAAATTCACCGCGCTGTCGCTCGCCTGGTCGCTGGGCTTGGCGTGGCTGGTCAGTTTCGCGTTCTACCAGGGCGCGCGGGCGCTGGGCTACTGAGCGCCTGGCTGATGGCGCAGCCCTGCGCCGCAAGACTCAAATCCCGATAGTTGTATCTCACGTGCCATCACCACAGGAATCCCATGCACACCACCATTAGCTGGACCGAGGCAGGCAAACAGTGCATCGCCCGTTGGCGTTCCGAAAGCGGCACGCCACCACCGAAGCGCGTGGTCGTCGCGGACGACACGATGAAGGCCGACGCGGCGTACCGGCTGGCTTGCGAGGGCACGGCGCTGTTGTGGCGCGGCGATTTCCAGAACGCGAAACAACTGTTGCAGGCAATGTCGCGGCGTGCGGATCGCAAATCGCGCAAGACATCGGATATTCCCGGCGAAGCTTTCCACCTGCACCGCCAAGCGCAGTCGCAACGCGCACGCACACTGGCGATGATCCTGATCCCGCTGGATAGAGACTACGCCATCCCGTTGCGCCGCGCGCCGGATATCCGGCAGGCATGCAACGAAGCCTACGGCGCGGGCAGCGAGCACTCGGTGGTATCGCTGCGCGAATTGCTCGGGCTGGTCGGTGCGCACGAGTGGCGCAAGAAGGGCGTCGAGATTCCTTATTTGAATGCGCGCATCCATCCGCATTACGGCGTGTTCTCGCCGGTGCGCGGCGAGTATGTGGAGCTGGTGAACACCGCGCCGTTGCCGCATGCTTTTCCCGGGCTGGAACTGGCTTTCGACATCGGTACCGGCACCGGTGTGCTGGCCGCGGTGCTGGCGCGCCGGGGCGTCCAGCGCATCGTCGCCACCGACCAGGATCCGCGCGCGCTGGCATGCGCCCGCGAGAACATCGCGCGGCTGGCACTGGATGCGCAGGTCGAAGTGGTGCAGGCCGACCTGTTCCCCGCCGGCAAGGCGCCGCTGATCGTGTGCAACCCACCGTGGATACCCGCGCGTCCCAGCTCGCCGATCGAGCACGCGATTTTTGATCCCGACAGCCGGATGTTGCGCGGCTTCCTCGCGGGACTGGCCGCGCATCTCGAGCCGGGCGGCGAGGGCTGGCTGATACTTTCAGATATTGCCGAGCATCTGGGTCTGCGCACCCGCGAAGAATTGCTGGCGTTGTTCGACGCGTCGGGCTTGAGGGTGGTGGAGCGTATCGATGTGCGCCCGCATCACCCCAAGGTTGCCGATGACAGCGACCCGCTGCACGCGGCGCGCGCGGCGGAGATCACCTCATTGTGGAGGCTGGCGGCACACCGGGAAAACGGCGATTGATTTGCGACGCCGTTTGCGGGCCGGGATGTTTATAAGTGCCGCACCCCAGCCCGCGAGACCAGCCTGTTATTTCAGTTTCTCGATGCCCAGCATTTTCAGGATGTTCTTTTCGTAGAACGGCTCGGAAGAGCCTTTCTTCATTTTGCGGATGAAATATTTTTCAAACGCGATCTTGGCGAGATGCACCCATTTGCCTTCCGAGAACCAGTTCACGTTGCGCGGCGGTATCTGCGGCAGCGCCACGAATGCCGCGCCGGTATCGCCGAAATCGGCGAGGCATACCGCGTTCCAGGTCGCTTCGGTGTCCGCCGGCTCGCCCGCCAGATCGGCGCGGATGTTGTGCACGGTCGCGGTCACCATGGATTCGATCATGTAGCCGGTCTTGGGCGTGCCGGTCGGTACCGGGGTGGCTTCCACCGGGGGGATCGCGACGCACACGCCGACCGCAAAGATGTTCTTGTATTTCGGGTTGCGCTGGTGCTTGTCCACCAGGATGAAGCCGCGCGGATTGGTCAGGCCCTCGATACCGAACACCGCATCCACGCCCTTGAACGCCGGCAACATCATGCTGTAGGTGAACGGCAGTTCATGCTTGCGTTTCTCGACGCCCATATCGTCGTGTTCGGTCACATACATTTTCCCCGCTTCGACCTTGGTGGTCCTGGCGTTGCATATCCACTTGATGTCGTGGTCGCGCATCGCGGATTCCAGTATCCCTTTCGAATCGCCCACGCCACCAAGGCCGAGATGGCCGATGTAGGGTTCGGCGGTCACGAACGTCATCGGCACCTTGTTGCGTATCTTGCGCTTGCGCAAATCGGTGTCCATGATGAAAGCATATTCGTAAGCGGGCCCGAAGCAGGATGCGCCCTGCACCGCGCCCACCACGATGTGGCCGGGATGCTTGCAGAACTGGTCCCACTCGTCGTGCGACTTCATCGCGTGATCCACGTTGCACACGGAATGGGTAAACCCGCCGTGCGGTCCCAGACCCTCCACTTCCTCAAAGGCCAGTTTGGGTCCGGTGGCGATCACCAGGTAATCGTAATTGACAGTTTGCCCATCATTGAGCTCAAGCTGATTCTGCTCGGGATGCAAACGCTTGACCCCGGTCGAGATGAAGTCTATGCCCTTGCGTGCCAGATAAGTGCGCACCGGGAATTCGATGTCCTTGCGCGCGCGCCACTTCACGCCCATCCACGGATTGGACGGCGTGAACTGGAAATTCTCCCTGTCCGATATGACCGTCACCTTGTCGCCCTTGCGGATCATTTCCTGCATTTCGTAGGCTGCCGGCATGCCGCCTATCCCCGCGCCCATGATTACGATGTGTGCCATGATGCCCTCCCAGGTTGGTCGTTATTGTGGAATTGCCCTACCGATTCTACGCCTTTGGGTTGAACTGGCAACACGCCTGAATGCTGGCAAGGCGGACCGGCACGCACGCCGTTCCGGATATCAGTGCAGCTCGCCGAAGAAGTTCCTGATCGCCAGCACCCGCTGACTCAACTCGCCGTACTTCAATTCGATGCGCAGTTTGTCCTGCCCGGCCATCCTGATGTGCCGTTTGCTCTGGATCATCGTGATGACCTTCATCGGGTCTATCGGCGGATTCGGCACGAACTGGATCACGATGGCCTCGCCTGATGCATCCACTTTGGCGATGCCGAGCGGTTTCGCCATGATGCGCAGGCGGTGGCTGTCGAGCAGGGTTTGCGCGGGTTCGGGCAGCAGGCCGAAGCGGTCGATCAGTTCCTGGTGCATGTCGTCGAGGTCTTGTTGGGTGGCGCAATGCGCAAGGCGTTTGTAGATCACCAGCCGCTGGTGGATGTCGCCGCAGTAGTCGTTGGGCAACAGCGCGGGCGTGTGCAGGTTGATCTCGGTGGTCACGCCCAGCGGGTGGGCCATGTCCGGCTCCTTGCCCTGTCTGAGCGAGCTGATCGCCGCGCTGAGCATGTCGTTGTATAGCGAGAAGCCGATCTCCTGCATCTCGCCGCTCTGCGATTCGCCCAGCACCTCGCCCGCGCCGCGTATCTCCAGATCGTGTATCGCGAGGTAAAAACCCGAACCCAGCTGCTCCATCGCCTGGATCGCCTCGAGGCGTTTCTTCGCCTGCGCGGTCAGGCCGTCCATGCTGTCCACCAAAAGATAAGCATAGGCCTGGTGGTGCGAACGCCCGACGCGGCCTCTTAACTGGTGCAGCTGCGCGAGGCCGAAGCGGTCGGCGCGGTTCATGATGATGGTGTTGGCGGTGGGCACGTCGATGCCGGTCTCGATAATCGTGGAGCACAGCAGCACGTTGAAGCGCTGGTGGGTGAAGTCGCGCATCACCGCTTCCAGGTCGCGTTCGCCCATCTGCCCGTGCGCCACGCGGATGCGTGCTTCCGGCAGCAGCGTCTCCAGTTTCTCCAGCATGTTGTTGATGGTGTCCACCTCGTTGTGCAGGAAGTACACCTGCCCGCCGCGCTTGAGTTCGCGCAGCACGGCTTCGCGGATGATGCCCTGGCTGAAGCCGCTGACGAAGGTCTTGATCGACAGGCGGCGCTGCGGCGCGGTGGCGATCACCGAGAAATCGCGCAGGCCTTCCAGCGACATCGCGAGTGTGCGCGGTATCGGCGTGGCGGTCAAAGTCAGAACATCCACTTCCGCCCGCAAAGCTTTCAGTCGTTCCTTCTGCTGCACACCGAAGCGGTGTTCCTCGTCGAGGATCACCAGCCCGAGGTTGTGGAACTTCACGTCTTTCTGGATCAGTTTGTGCGTGCCGATCACGATGTCGAGTTTACCCTCGGCCAGATCCTTCAGCGCCTGCGCGGTTTCCTTCGCGGAACGGAAGCGCGACAGCTCGGCGATCCTCACCGGCCAATCGGCGAAGCGCGTGGAGAAATTCTGGAAATGCTGCTCGGCGAGCAGCGTGGTGGGCACCAGCACCGCCACCTGCTTGCCATCCGTCACCGCGACGAAGGCGGCGCGCAACGCCACTTCGGTTTTGCCGAAACCCACGTCGCCGCAGATCAACCTGTCCATCGGCTTGCCGGATTGCAGATCGAGCAACACCTCCTCGATCGCGGCGGCCTGGTCGGCGGTCTCCTCGAAACCGAAGCCGGCGGAGAATGCTTCGTAGTCGTGCCAGGTCAGTTTGAACGCATGGCCCCTGCGCAAAGCGCGCTGTGCGTAAAGATTGAGCAGCTCGGCGGCGGTGTCGCGCACCTGTTGCATCGCGCGGCGCTTGGCCTTGTCCCATGCGCCGCTGCCCAGTTTGTGCAGGGGCGCTGCTTCCGCCGCGCCGCCGCTGTAGCGGCTGATCACGTGCAGCTGCGAAACCGGCACGTAGAGCTTGTCGGCGCCCGCGTATTCCAGCAGCAGGAACTCGTTCTCGCCTTCGCCGAGGTCGAGATTCACCAGGCCCTGATAACGCGCGATGCCATGCTGCTCATGCACTACCGGGTCGCCGACCTTGAGCTCGGACAGATCGCGCAACATACCCTCGACGTTGCTCTTCTTCGCGGCGCGCGCGGCGCGGCTTCTGGGCTGGGCGGCATAGAGTTCGGTCTCGGTAACGATGGCAAGGCTGTCATCCGTCAGCGTGAAACCGATCTGGATCGCACCGACTCCCAGCATGAACCGCTCTTTGCTGGCGAGGAAGGTCGCGTAGTCTTCGCACACGGCAGGCGCGAGGCCGTATTCCTGCAAATAGCCGGACATGATCTCGCGGCGGCCGAGGCTGTCGGCGAGCAGCAGCACGCGGCCCTTATATGCTTGCAGGAAGTCTTGAAATTTTTGCGTGGGGATTTCGGCGCGGCGGTCCACCGCGATGGGCGGGATCGCCGCAGTGGCGCAAGGGGTGAGTGTGCTGCCTTCAGTCTGGTTCGTGACGATATCCATCCGGGCAAATTCCTTCGCGCGTATGTAGAGCTGTTCTGCATTCAGAAACAGTTCGTGCGGTTCCAGCAACGGTCGTTGCGGGTCGCCGCGCAGCAGGTTGTAGCGCGAGGCGGCATCCTTGCCGAAGCTGGCGATGGCCTCGTCCACATCGTGATGCAGGCACAGCGTGGCGTTTTTCGGCAGGTAGTCGAACAGCGTCGCGGTCTTGTCGAAGAACAGCGGCAGGTAATACTCGATGCCCGCCGGGGCGATGCCCTTGCTGACGTCCTTGTATATGCGGGATTTTGAGGGGTCGCCCTCGAATCTGTCGCGAAAGTTCTGGCGGAAAGTCGCCTGGCCCTTCTCGTCCATCGGGAACTCGCGCGCGGGCAGCAGGCGGATCTCCGGCACCGGATACAGCGTGCGCTGGGTGTCCACGTCGAAGGTGGCGATGGTCTCGATCTCGTCGTCGAACAGGTCGATACGGTAGGGCAGCACGCTGCCCATCGCGAACAGGTCGATGATGCCGCCGCGCACGCAGTATTCGCCGGGCGTGAGCACCTGCTGCACGTGACTGTAACCGGCGAAAGTCATCTGCTCGCGCAATCCGGCGATATCCAGCTTCTCGCCGCGCTTGAGGAAGAAGGTGTACGCGGCGAGATGCTCCACCGGCGGCAGCGGATACAGCGACGTGGTCAGCGGCACGATCACCACGTCGCATGCCTCGCTGCGGATGTGGTGCAGCGTCGCGAGGCGTTCGGAGACCAGGTCCTGATGCGGCGAGAAATGATCGTAGGGTAGAGTCTCCCAGTCCGGCAGCAGATGCACGCGCAGCCCGGGGTCGAAAAAAGTTATCTCTTCGACCAGCCGTTGCGCCTCCAGCGCGTTCGCGGCGATCACGACCACGGGCGAATGGCGGGCGGCATATTGCGCCAGCGCCAGCGCATCGGACGAGCCGACCAGCCGGGTGTAACGCGGGCGGGTATTTTGGGAAGAGAACAGCACGGTAACAGCCGGAAACAAGGGCGCGCATTATACTCCCGACATCGGGCCTCGATACCGGCACTGCGCGTCCTCACCGATACGCGTGTATCATCACCCCTAAACTAAAGTGGGTTAACCGTAACCATGCCCTCTATCGAAAATTCGCGTACCACTTTACTGAAGCGCAACACGCGTTTCCTGATGCTGGCGTGGAGCCTGGTCGTTGTTGTATCGCTGGGCTGGACCCTGTATTACCAGCAGAACAGTTTCGACACTGCGCTGCACAACGAAGCGGCATCCATCCATGCGATGGACATGGAATACCGCAACTGGATCATCCACAGCGGCGGGGTGTATGTGCCGGTCACCGACAGGATCACACCCAGCCCCTGGCTGAGCCATGTGCCGGAGCGCGACATCACCACCCCTTCCGGCAAGCGGCTCACGCTGCTGAATTCGTCTTATATTGTCAGGCTGGTGCATGAGGGCATGGCCGGCAGCGGCAATGAACTGCGCGGGCATATTTCCAGCCTGAACCCGATCAATCCGGTCAATGCGGCGGATGCGTGGGAACGCCAAGCGTTCGAGGCATTTGGTCGCGGCAGCAGCGAGTGGGCTTCGTTCGACGTGATGGCGGATGGAAAGACTTATTTCCGTTACACGAAACCGATGCTGACCGAGCAGGATTGCCTGAAGTGTCATGCCCAATACGGCGACAAACTGGGCGACATCCGCGGCGCGGTGAGCATTGCCATACCCGTCGATTCAGTCTTGCTCACCGAGCGCAGCGAACGCAATGCGCTGATCGGAGGCCACGGCCTGATCTGGATGCTGGGACTGTTCGGGTTGCTGGTCAGCGGCCGGCGCCAGGGCCGTGCGATCCGTGCGATCGAACAGAGCGAGGCGCAGGTCACCCTGCTGGCCAATTCGATCGCCCATGCCATCTACGGGCAGGATGTGGAGGGCAACTGCACCTTCATCAATGCAGCCGGGGTGAAGGCGCTCGGCTATGACGATGCCTCGGAACTGCTGGGCAGGAACATGCACGAACTGGTGCATCACACGCGGACAGACGGCTCCCGCTATCCCTATGCGGAATGCCCCACCTACTCGGCCATCCGCGAAGGCAAGTCCTGTCATGTCGACGACGAGGTGTTGTGGCGCAGGGATGGCAGTTCCTTCCCGGTCGCCTACTGGTCCTACCCGGTGATCCGGAACGGGCACACGCACGGCGCGGTGGTGACCTTCCTCGACATCACCGAGCAGTTGCGCGTCAAGGATGAACTGAAACAATCCCAGGTGTTGCTGGATTCCATCGTCGAGAACATCCCGGCGATGGTGTTTCTGAAGGGCGCGGAGGATTTGCGTTTCGAACTGTTCAACCGGGCTGGAGAACAGATGCTGGGCTATGCGCGCGCCGATCTGCTGGGCAAGAACGATTACGATTTCTTTCCGCAAGAGCAGGCGGGCGCATTCACACGGAAAGACCGGGATGTGCTGGATAGCCATAGTTTGCTGGAGATATCCGAGGAGCCGATCAGGATCGCCGACGGCAGCGAAAAATGGCTGCATACACTGAAAATCGGGCTGTATGACGAAGCTGGCCGCGCCACCCATCTGCTCGGCATCTCGGTGGATATCACCGCGCGCAAGCAGATGGAAGATGCGTTGCGCGAGCAGCAGCAGGTGCTGGCTCAGGCGCTGGAAGGAACCATACACACGGTGTCGATAGCGGTCGAGCTGCGCGATCCCTACACCGCGGGACACCAGCGGCGCGTGGCCGATCTGGCATGCGCGATCGCGCGCGCGATGGGGCTGGACGAAGAGCGCATCAAGGGCATCCGGATGGGCGCGACGATCCATGACATCGGCAAGATTGGCATCCCCGCCGAAGTGCTCAGCAGGCCGGCGCTGCTGACCGACATCGAACTGCGGATCGTGCGCGAACATGCGCGGATGGGCTACGATATCCTGAAGGGTGTGGCCTTCCCGTGGCCGGTGGCCGAGATCGCCCGGCAGCACCATGAACGCATGGACGGTTCCGGCTATCCGCAGGGGCTCAAGGGCGAAGAGATATTGCTGGAGGCGCGCATCGTCGCGGTCGCCGACGTGGTGGAAGCGATGGCCTCGCATCGTCCCTATCGCCCGGCGATGAGTATGCGGGAGGCGCGGGATGAGATCGTCAGCCAGCGCGGTACACTCTATGATCCCCAGGTGGCCGATGCCTGCCGCCGGGTGCTGGATGAGGGGTTCGAGTTCTCCTGATCCAGTCTGCCCGCGCCCAGGACGCGGGAGTTTGGTAAACTCCCGCCATGTCTGAATTTCACGCTTTGGTCCCCGCCGCCGGTTTCGGCGCACGCATGGGCAACGAATTGCCCAAACAGTACCTGCCGCTGGCCGGCCAGCCTATGATTTTTCACGCGCTGAACACGCTGTGCGCCAACCCGGAGATCGCCACGGTGTTCGTCGTGCTTGCACCCGATGACACGCTGTTCCACAGCTACGACTGGTCGCGTTTCGGCGACAAGTTACAACCGCTCTATTGCGGGGGAGAGATGCGTTCGGATACGGTGATGAACGGACTGCTGGCCTCGGAGATCGAGCCGGACGACTGGGTGCTGGTGCACGATGCGGCGCGCCCCTGTCTGACGCAGGCGCATCTGGCGAAACTGATCGCCGAGCTGCGCGACGACCCGGTGGGCGGGATACTTGCCGTGCCGGTCGCGGACACGCTGAAGCGCGCCGATGCGCTGCAGCGCATCGAATGCACCGAGAGCCGCGAAAAATTGTGGCAGGCGCAGACGCCGCAGATGTTTCGCGCCGGGCTGCTGACGCAGGCGTTGCTGCAGTGCAGGAGCGTCACCGACGAGGCTTCGGCGGTCGAGGCATTAGGGCTGCAACCCAAGCTGGTGGCGGGCGACAGCAGCAACTTCAAGGTGACCTACCCGCAGGATTTGCGGCTGGCTGAGTTGCTGCTGAAAAATTAAAAACTTGTTCGCAGATTTACACAGATTATAAACATTGATGCTGTTTCCTGCTGCTGGGTAAGTGGGAAGATGAACTCTGGAACTTACGCATTCATCAATGAGCAAGTGGGGTAAAAATCTGCATCAATCTGCGCAGTCTGCGGATGGAAATGTTTGGAGAAATTCATTATGCGCATAGGGCAAGGTTTCGATGTTCACCAATTGGCGGAAGGCCGCAAGCTGATTATTGGCGGCGTGGACATTCCGTACGAGAAAGGCCTGCTTGGCCATTCCGACGCGGACGTGCTGCTGCATGCGATCAGCGACGCGCTGCTGGGAGCGGCGGCGCTGGGCGATATCGGCAAACATTTCGCCGACACCGACGCGAAGTTCAAGAATATCGACAGCCGCATCCTGTTGCGCGAGGTGGTGCACATGGTGCGCGAGCAGGGTTACCGTGTCGGCAATGTCGATGCGACCATCATCGCGCAGGCGCCGAAGATGGCACCGCACATCCTGCGGATGGTGGAGAACATCGCGTCCGATCTGCGCGTGGAGAAGAGTGCAGTCAATGTGAAGGCGACCACCACCGAGAAGCTGGGTTACGCCGGACGCGGCGAAGGCATCGGCGCGCAGGCGGTCGTGTTGCTGCTGGCCGACTGATGCGTATCCTTGCGCTGGACACCTCCACCGAATACTGCTCCGTCGCGCTGTGGCGGGATGGCGAGGTCGCGGGGCGCTTCGAGCTGGCCGGGCAGAAACATTCCGAGATACTGGTCGGGATGATAGCTGCGGTGCTGGGCGAGGCGGGCATCAGGCTCGCGCAACTCGACGGTATCGCGTTCGGCAAAGGGCCGGGATCGTTCACCGGGGTGCGCATCGCCTGCGGCGCGACGCAGGGACTGGCGCTGGGCGCGGACCTGACGGTGGCCGGCGTGTGCACGCTGGAGGCGCTGGCCGAGGCCTCCGGAAAATCGCATGTGATCGCCGCGCTGGACGCGCGCATGGGCGAAATCTATCACGCGGCTTACCGCAGGCAGGGTGGCGTGTGGCTGTGCGTGAGCGAGCCTTGCCTGTGCAGGCCGGAGGATGCGCCGGACGTGCCGGGCGATGGCTGGTTCGGCGCGGGCAGCGGCTTCGCCGCCCATGGCGCCGCGTTGCAGGCGAGATATGGCGCGCAGTTGCAGGGTGCCGATGGCGCAGCCGTGCCGCAGGCGGCGGCGATCGCCGCGCTGGGGGCGGCGCAGTTCGCGCTCGGGCGGGGCGCGGATGCGGCATCAGCCTTGCCGCTGTATCTGCGCGACAAGGTGGCGCTGAAGACCAGCGAACGGGAGGTAGGGGCACGGCGCGCCGTGCCCCTACGGACAGGCGGCGATGTTGCGTGACATGACACAGGATGATGTCGATGCGGTGCTCGCGATCGAGCAGGTGGTCCAGCACTATCCCTGGACGCGCGGCAATTTCACCGACGCGCTGGGCAATGGTTATGTGTGCAGCGTGGATGAGGCGGACGGGGAGATACGCGGCTATGCGATACTGATGACAGCCGGCGAAGATGCCGAGTTGCTGAACATCGGCGTGGCTGCGGCGCGGCAGCGCAAGGGGCTGGGCCGCGCGATGCTGGTCGAGATGCTGGACGCAGCGTGCGCCGCGAACATCCTCAGGGTGTTCCTCGAAGTGCGCGCTTCCAATGCCGCCGCGCTGGCGTTGTACGACAGCGCGGGCTTTGTCAGGATAGGCGTGCGGCGCGGGTATTATCGGAATGCGAATGGCGGCGAAGATGCGATCACGATGGTGTGCGAACTGACGGGTGAGCTATATGAATAGGCGGGAAGCGATGTTGCGCGAGCTGAACCTGTATCCGCAGTGGGTGCTGAGAAATCCGTCCGCGCCTGTCGTTGCGGCTGAACGTGCCGGGCAGCCTGAAACCGTGAATACCGGGCAGATTGAAAATCGCGAGCCTGAGATTGTAGTGATGCACGAGCAGCCAAGGGCCCCATCAGAGGAGGTGCAGTCTGCCGCAGGCGCGCGCCGCACCGTGTCCCTGCAATGGCCCGAACTCAAAAAGGCGGTGCGCGACTGCACCTTGTGCAAATTGCGCGCCGGATGCACACAGACGGTGTTCGGCGTCGGCGACGAGCAAGCCGACTGGCTATTCGTCGGCGAAGGGCCGGGCGCGGACGAAGATGCGCTGGGCGAGCCGTTCGTGGGCCAGGCGGGCAAGTTGCTGGACAACATGCTGGCGGCGATCAGACTCAAGCGCGGCAACAACGTGTACATCGCGAATATCGTCAAATGCCGCCCGCCCGGCAACCGTGCGCCGGAAGCGGACGAGATCGCCAGCTGCCTGCCGTATCTGCGCCGCCAGATCGAACTGATCCGGCCGAAAGTCATCGTGGCGCTGGGCAAGGTCGCCTCGAATGCGCTGCTGGGCAAGGACGCGACGCTCGCCAGTTTGCGCGGCACGACGCATCGATTTCAGGACACACCGCTCATCGTCACCTATCATCCGGCCTATCTGCTGCGCAGCCCGTCGGAGAAAGCCAAGGCCTGGCAGGATCTTTGCGCGGCGCAGAAAATCATGCAGGAACAGCATCAAACTATCGTGGCGGGATAAAAGAGTATGGCAAGGAATGCAAACGGATTGAAAGTGCTGGTGGTGGAAGACAGCAAAGTCACGATCAAGGTGCTGGGCAATTACCTGAGGCGCATGGGTATCAGGGAACCGCTGATCGCGGAATCGGGCGCGGATGCGCTGGAGATTTATCGCAGGGAACGTCCCGACCTGATCCTGCTCGACGCGCAATTGCCCGACATCGACGGTTTCGACGTCGCGCAGCAGATCCGGGCGATGGAGGAGCACCGGGATTGGACCGCGATCATCTTCCTGACCAGCAAGAGCAAGGACGAGGATCTGGCGCGCGGCATCGAGGTCGGCGGCGACGACTACCTGATGAAGCCGGTCAGCGAGGTGGTGTTGCAGGCCAAGGTGGGTGCGATGCAAAGGCTGGTCGAGATGCAGCGGAAACTGGTCAGGGTCACCCATGAACTCGATGACGCCAACCGGGAGTTGCAGCGGCTGTCCACCACGGACGGGCTGACCGGCATAGCCAACCGCCGGATGTACGACGATCTGGCGCAGCGCGAATGGCGGCGCTGCGAGCGGATGAAGAAGCCTATCTCGCTGGTGCTGGTGGACGTTGACAGCTTCAAGCTGTTCAACGACAACTACGGCCATCAGGCCGGTGACGAGTGCCTGAAATTCGTCGCGTGCCAGGTGGCGAAGATCGCCCAGCGGCCGACCGACCTGGCTGCGCGCTATGGCGGCGAGGAGTTCGTGCTGGTGCTGGGCGAGACCGATGCGCATGGCGCGAACTGGCTCGCCAACCGTTTGCGCCAGCAGGTCGCGGAATTGAACATCCCGCACTATGCGGCAAAGTTCCAGCATGTCACGGTCAGCTGCGGCGTGGCTTCGGCGATGCCGGACGGGAGCCGGTCGCTCAATGTGCTGCTGAAATCCGCCGACCGCGCGTTGTATCGGGCCAAGGCGGCAGGGCGCGATCAGGTTGTGGTCTGCGAATACGGCAAGGAATAACCGGCCCGGTTGCCTGGCATTTCCCTGAATCGGGTCAGCTGGTATTACAATCGAAAGCATTAGGGGCGCAACGGATCCAACTATGCAAAACCTGTTACGTCGAAAAAAAACATTAGTGCTAGTGCTAGTGCTAGTGCTAGTGCTAGTGCTAGTGCTGCGCGAACGTGCCCAGCCCAATATAAAAATCGGCGTGCTGCATTCGCTGACCGGCACGATGGCGACGAGCGAAACGCCGCTGGTGGATGCGGTGCGGCTGGCGGTGGAAGAGGCCAACCAGTCGGGCGGGGTGGACGGTGCGCAGATCGAGATGATTGTGACCGACTGCCGTTCCGATCCGGCATATTGCGCACAACAGGCCGAGAAGCTGATCACACAGGATAAAGTGCAGGTCTTGTTCGGCTGCTGGACCTCGGCCTGCCGCAAGGCGGTCAAACCCGTCGTCGAGCGGCACCATCATCTGCTGTTCTACCCGGTGCAGTACGAAGGCCTGGAGCAGTCACCCGATATCATTTATACCGGCGCCGCGCCCAACCAGCAGATCATCCCGATGGTGAGCTGGGCGCTGCAGCAACGCGGCAAGCGCGCTTACCTGATCGGTTCGGATTATGTGTATCCGCGCACCGCGAACCAGATCGTCAAAAAACTGTTGACGGCCCAGCGCGGTCAACTGGTGGCGGAGCGCTATGTGCCGCTGGGCGAACAGAGCCTGGATGCGGTCGCGCGCGAGATTGCGGCGCAGCGTCCCGACTTCGTGGTGAACACGCTGAACGGCGACAGCAACCTGTATTTTTTCCGCGCGCTGCAGCAGGCGGGCATCCGCGCCGGGGACATCCCGGTGTTCTCCACCAGCATCGCCGAGGCGGAGCTGGCGGCGATCGGGCCGGAACGGGTGGCCGGGCATTATGCGGCGTGGAATTATTTTCAGAGCGTGCAGAGCGACGGGAATCGGGATTTTATCGAGCGCTTCCGCAGCCGCTTCGGCCGGCAGCGGGTGCTGGATGATCCGATGGAAGCGGCCTACATCGGCGTGAAGCTGTGGGTGAGCGCATTGCGCAGCGCGGGCACGATGGACATGGCCACGGTAAAGAGCGCCCTGGCGCAGCAGACGCTGGCCGCGCCGGAAGGCATCGTGGCGGTGGATGCCGACACGCTGCATCTCTGGAAGCCGGTGCGCATCGGTCGTGCGCGCGCCGATGGCCAGTTCGAGATCGTCTGGCAATCCGGGCGCAGCATCGCGCCCGCGCCGTTCCCGTTCTTCATTCCCCGTGCCGGGCAGGCCGCGATGGTGGCGGGGGCGCGATGAAAATCTCCACGCGCCTGCTGTTGCTGTTCCTCGTGGTGGGCGTGTTGCCGCTGGCGCTGTTCAGCTATTTCAATTTGCAGCAGGATGAGGCGGCGTTGCGCGCGGTGACGCTGGACAAGATGTCCGCGCTGGCGGACAAGAAGGTGATCCAGATCAAGAGTTACCTGGCGGAGCGTGAACGGGAGGTGCGTAACCGCGCGCGCGGCACGCAGATAACGGAGGCGATCGGCCGCATCACCGGGGTTTATTCCACGGGCTGGCGCAGCGCGGCATATGGTCTGGAAGATGCCAGGCTGCGCCGGTACTTCGATCGCTATTTCGAAGAGTCCGGGCTGTTCTATGACGTGTTCCTGATCACCCCGCAGGGAGAGGTTGTCTACAGCCAGAAGCGCGAGCCGGATTTTGCCACCAACCTGCTCACCGGCACATACAGAGATACGCAATTGGCGCAGGCGTTTCGCACCGCGGGCATGACGCTGGAGTCGGTGATTTCCGGCTACGAGTTTTACGCGCCATCGCAGGCGCCGGCGCTGTTCATCGCCGCGCCGATCATGGTGGACGGAAAGTTCGCGGGCGTATTTGCGGCGCAGCTGGGCAATGAGCTATTCTTCAAGGTGGCGACCGATGCGACCGGGCTGGGACAAAGCGGCGAAGCCGCGTTCGCCCGGCGGGACGGCGACGGGTTGCTGGTCACCACGCCGCTCAAGCACCAGCCGGATGCCGCGCTGAGGCTCAAACTGGACTATCAGGAAAGCCAGCTGGTGCCGATGTCGCTGGCGCTTGCCGGGAGTGCGGGGGCGGGCGTTAAAACGGATTATCGCGGCAAGACCGTGGTGGCCGCGTGGCGTTACCTGCCGGAGCTGGATTGGGGGGTGGTGGTCAAGATCGATGCGGACGAGGTGTTCGCCTACATAGACCGGCAACGGGCCGTCATGCTGGAGACGGTGCTGGGATTGCTGCTGTTTACCGGATTGCTCGCCTACTATTTCGGTCGCCAGGTCAGCGTGCCGCTCCAGGGGTTGGCGCGGACCGCGGATGAGGTGGCTGGCGGCGAACTGGGCAAGCGGGCGGACGAATCCGCGCCCGGCGAGCTGGGGTTGTTCGCACAGGCCTTCAATCGCATGACAGAGAAGCTGCAAGGGCTGCACCGCACACTGGAAGACCGCGTCGAAGAGCGCACCCGCGAGCTGAACGTCACCAACGAGCAGTTGCAGGACGAAATCATCGAGCGCGAGCATACCGAAGCGGCGATGCGTGATAACCAGGTTGAGCTGCAGCGCAATCAGGATTTGCTCAACGAAGCGCAGCGGCTTGGGCAACTGGGCAGCTGGGAGCTGAATCTGGTGAGCGGCGAATTGCGCTGGTCGGACGAGATATACCGGATATTCGAGCTCGAGCCGGCGCAGTTCCAGCCTTCCTACGAGCGTTTCCTGAACGTGATCCATCCTGATGACCGCGACAGGGTGAATCAGGCCTATACGAAATCTCTGGAGGACAGGCGGGAATACGACATCGTGCACCGTTTGAAGATGGCGGATGGGCGCATCAAGTGGGTGCGCGAACATTGCACCAGCGAGTTCGATGCGTCGGGCAAGCCGACGCGCTCGGTGGGCGCGGTGCAGGACATCACGGAGCAGAAACTCGCCGAGGATCGCTTGCGGGAAGCGGCGGTGGCGTTCGAAACCCACGAGGCCATCATGATCACCGACGCGGATGCCAATATTGTCCGCGTCAATCAGGCGTTTCAGACGGTCACGGGGTATAGCGCGGGAGAGGTGATAGGGAAGAATCCGCGCATACTCAATTCCGGCCGCCAGGGCAGGGACTTCTATGTCGAGATGTGGCGGCAGTTGCTGGATGCCGGTATATGGAACGGCGAGATATGGGACCGGAGCAAGGACGGGCGGACGTATCCGAAGTGGCTGACCATCACCGTGGTCAGGAACGAATCGGGAGAGACGACCGGGTATGTCGGGGTATTCAACGACATTACCGAGCGCAAGCGCGCCGAGGAAGAGATACGCAATCTGGCGTTCTACGACGCGCTGACCAAGCTCCCCAACCGGCGCCTGCTGCTGGACCGTTTCCATCTGGCGCTTTCGGCCTCGGCGCGCAGCCGCCATTACGGCGCGGTGCTGTTCCTCGATCTGGACAGGTTCAAGGTCATCAACGACACGCTGGGGCACGACTACGGCGATATGCTGTTGATCGAGGTGGCCGAACGCATCAAGTCCTGCGTGCGCGAGGTGGATACCGTGGCGCGACTGGGCGGGGACGAATTCGTGATCGTGATCGAGCAGTTCGGCAGCGACGCGGCGGACGTGTCACAGAAAGTCGCGCTGATCGCCGAAAAGATACGCGCCGCGCTGTGCATGCCATACCAGCTCAACGGCCACGAATACAACGGTTCGCCGAGCATCGGGGTGTGCCTGTATTGCAGCAATGAAGAGTCGGTGGATACCCTGCTGAAACATGCCGACATGGCGATGTACCAGGCCAAGGAGGCGGGCCGGAACACGGTGCGTTTCTTCGATCCGGAGATGCAGCATGCGGTGGAGGAACGCGCGATACTCGAGCAGGATCTGCGCCGTGCCGTGCCCAACGGGCAATTGCTGTTGCACTACCAGATCCAGGTGGATAACAACAACCGCCCGCTGGGTGCGGAAGCGCTGGTGCGCTGGATGCATCCCGAGCGCGGCATGGTTCCGCCGGGACAGTTCATCCCGGTCGCAGAGGAAAGCGCGCTGATCCTGGAGATCGGCCACTGGGTGATGGATACGGCCTGCCGGCAGCTTGAGATATGGAGCAAGCACGAAGCGACGCGCGACCTGATCCTCGCGGTCAACGTCAGCGGGCAGCAATTCCGCCAGAACGATTTCGTGGACAAGGTCGCGGCGCTGGTTCGCGCCCACCGCATCAATCCGGCGCACTTGAAACTGGAGCTGACCGAAAGCGTGGTGTTGAGCGATGTCGCCGATGTCGTGACCAAGATGCACGAGCTGAAGGCGATCGGCATCCGCCTGTCCATGGACGATTTCGGCACGGGCTACTCGTCGTTGTCCTACCTGAAAAAACTGCCGTTCGACCAGCTCAAAATCGACCAGAGTTTCGTGCGCGACATCACCACCGACACCAATGACGCCGTGATGGTGCAGACCATCATCGGCCTGGCGAAGAACTTCCGCCTCAACGTGATCGCCGAAGGGGTCGAAACCAGGGAGCAGCTCGAATTCCTGAAGATAAACGGCTGCATGGCCTATCAGGGTTATTTTTTCAGCAAGCCTGTGCCGGTGCAGCAGTTCGAAAAGTTGCTGGGTGAGCTGTAGGGGCACGGCGCGCCGTGCCCGTACGAAATATGCAGCACGCCGTGTCCCTACGGATAGATATGGCGCCGCGTGACTTCCCTTACCGCCGTAGCATCCGCCTGCAAGGGCCCGATTATTCCCGGGCAGGCGCCTATTTCGTCACGATGTGCACGCAGGGCAGGAAATGTTTATTCGGCGGCATTGAGAGCGATGCGATGGTGTTGAATGAATTCGGATGCGCGGTGCGGGATGAATGGCTGAGAACCGCCGAAATCCGCACCGAAATCCAGATGGGCGAATTCGTGGTGATGCCGAATCATTTCCACGGGATTGTGGTGATTGGCGCGGATATCTCCGGTATCCGCAGGGGCACGGCGCGCCGTGCCCCTACGGAATGGCACGTCATCCCCTACATCTGACCCATGTCCTGATCGTGGCCGTGTTTCCGGTACAGCACGGTCATGATACCGGCCAGCAGCAGGCCGAACACGAGGATGATGAAGTAGATGCTGAGTTCCATTTTCTCCATCACCGCGTACAGCCCCAGCATCGCGAAGATGCTCAGGTTCTCGTTGAAGTTCTGCACCGCGATCGAGCGGCCCGCGCCCATCAGCAGGTGGCCGCGATGCTGCAGCAGCGCGTTCATCGGCACGACGAAATAACCGCCCATCGCGCCCATCACGACCAGCAGTACCACGGCCAGCGTGCTGTTGGTGATCGGGATCATCAGCATCACGACGATGCCCATCGCGATGCCGACCGGCAGCACCCTGACCGAATGTTCCAGCTTGATGAACCTGGCCGCCAGCACCGAGCCGATCGCGATGCCGACGGCAAACCAGGCGGTGAGCTGGGCTGCGGCGCTGATGTCGTAGTGCAGGGCCACCGCCGCCCAGCCGAGCAGCAGCAGGCGCAGCGTTGCGCCCGCGCCCCAGAACAGCGTGGTGACCGCCAGCGAGACCTGCCCGAGCGGGTCTTTCCACAGCAGGTTGAAACAGTGCCAGAAGTCTTTGGTCAGAAACACCGGGTTGCGGCTGAGCGGTTTGTGGTCGATCGGGACATGCGGGATGTAGAGGTTGAAGACCGCGGCGGCGACGTACAGCAGCACGATGACGGCGATCGCGAGTTTGGCCACGCTGTCGATCAGCGGGATGTTCATGTTGTGCAATAGCGGGCCGGAGAGGGTCGGGCTGATCAGGATGCCGCCTATTACCGCGCCGAGCACGATCGCGGCGACGGTCAGCCCCTCCATCCAGCCGTTCGCTTTGACCAACTGGTCGGGCGGCAGGTATTCGGTGAGGATGCCGTATTTGGCGGGAGAGTAGGCCGCCGCCCCCAGTCCGACCAGGCCATAGGCCAGCAGCGGATGGAGGCCCAGCAGCATCGCGACGCACCCGGCCAGTTTGATGATATTGCTGATGAACATCACGCGCCCCTTGGGCAGCGAATCGGCGAATGCGCCGACGAAAGGCGCCAGCATGATGTAGGAGATGATGAAGAATTGCTGCAATACCGGCGTGTGCCATGCCGGCGAGCTCAGATCCTTCAGCAGGGCGATGGCGGCAAACAACAGGGCATTGTCCGCGAGCGCCGACAGGAATTGCGCCGCAAGGATGATGTAGAAACCGAAATTCATTCAGCAGAAGGTATTTTTGTCAGGCCGTTTTATAACACGAAAGCATTCCCCCTGCTATCATTCGGACTGTCAAAAACCCTTGCGGTAAGCCGATTTTCATGCCACGCCCGATACTAGCCCGCATCAACCCGAACGCGCTGGAAAGCAATCTCCAGCTGGCGCGCCGCGCCTGCTCCGCGCGCCTGATGGCGGTGATCAAGGCAAACGGCTACGGCCACGGTCTGTTGCGCGTGGCGGAGGCGCTGGCCGGGGCGGACGGGTTTGCGCTGCTGGATATCGCGGACGCGATCACTTTGCGCGAGGCCGGCTACCGCCAGACCATCCTGTTGCTGGAAGGCTTTTTCAGCGGGCAGGATCTGCCGCTGATGGCCGAATACGATCTGGCCGGGGTGATCCACAGCGCGCAGCAGATCGCGATGCTGGATGCGTATCCGGGCCGGGCGACGCTGGATGTGTGGTTCAAGGTCAACAGCGGCATGAACCGGCTGGGCTTCGCGCCGCAACAGGTGGCGGGGGCGATGGACCAGTTGCGCCGCCATCGCGCCGTGCGCGACATCACGCTGATGACCCACTTCGCCAACGCCGACGAGGCGCGCGGTATCGCCGGGCCGCTCGCGCTGTTCAACGACGTTGCATCCCCTTACCGCGTGGCGCGCTCGCTGGGCAATTCCGCCGCGCTGCTGCGCTATCCCGAAGCGCACGGCGACTGGGCGCGCCCCGGCATCATGCTGTATGGCGCGTCCCCGTTCCCCGAGGTCAGCGCGCAACAGCTCGGGCTGAAACCGGTGATGACCCTGGGCAGCCGCATCATCGCCACGCAGGAGCTGCGCGCCGGAGACGAGGTCGGTTACGGCGCGCTGTTTCGCGCCGAGCACAGCATGCGCATCGGCATCGTCGCCTGCGGCTATGCCGACGGTTACCCGCGCCACGCACCCAACGGCACGCCGGTGCTGGTGGACGGCCAGCGCACGCGCACCCTCGGGCGCGTCTCGATGGACATGCTGTATGTGGACCTGGGTGCATTGCCGCAGGCCGGTGTCGGGAGTCCTGTCGTGCTGTGGGGTGAGGGTATGCCGATCGAGGAGGTGGCCCGCGCCGCCGGGACGGTCAGCTATGAATTGATGTGCGCGCTGACGGCGCGTGTTCCTGTCGGATACTGAGGTTATGGGGGGTGGTATGGGTGATGATCTGCAGCCGGCCAAACAGGCGGAACACAGCGATCTGCTTTCGATCAAGGCCAATATCGGCGATGCGCTGCAATTGCAGGATGTTGCCCCGCCCAGACAGCGCTATTACGTCAAGCTCATCGGCTATCTGAACAAACGCAGCATGCTGGTCACGCATCCGATGCAGAACGAGAAGCTGCTGTTCGTCAAGGAAGGACAGAATTTCATGGTGCGCGGATTTTCCGGCAAGAAGACCTACGAGTTCAATGTCAGCGTGATCAGCGTCTGTCTGGGGCCGTATCCCTATCTGCACCTGTCTTTTCCAGACCAGATCAAAACCATCAACATGCGCAACGCGCTGCGTATCAAGATCAAGCTGGTGTGCTCGGTTGAAACCCAGGGCGAGGCTGCGTTGGGAATGAAAGTCCCGTCCCACATCGAGGATCTCAGCGTGTCCGGAGCGAGGGTCAGGTCCAGGAAGGAGCTGGGCGCGGCCGGTGCAGGCGCGACCATCAGCTTCAGGTTGCCTGTCGAGGAAGAGGGAGAGGAAGAGCAGTTGTTCGCCGTCCCGGCGATCATACGCAATGTGTACAACGGGGCAGCCGCGAACAATAATGCAGAGGAGGTCAACCACGGGCTGGAGTTCATCCAGACGGAAGGATGGGATCGCCTGGCATTGCAGAATTTCATTTACAAAACGATGGCGGAAAGCTGACCGGCTAGGCGGCTGTCCCGGCTGCATGGAAAGCGCCGGTCAACTATCTTAAGGAGCGATCATGAGCGACGAACTGCAACCCGGCACCGGCGATAATGCACTGGCCGGCAATGAACAAACGGAAAATCTGATCTCGCTCGATCTGGGCATAGGCGATGCGATCCAGCTGCAGGACACTGCGGCGGCCAACCTGCGCTACTACGTCAAGCTGATCGGCTTCTTGAACAAATCGGGCGTCATCGTCTCGCATCCGCTCAAGGACGGCGAGCTGATGCCCGTGGAGGACGGTAAAAGTTTTCTGGTGCGCGGTTTTTCCGGGCGCAAGACCTACGAGTTCAACGCCTATGTGCTGGCGTCCGGCACGGTTCCTTATCCGCATCTGCACCTGACCTTCCCGAAGCAGATCGAGTGCATGAGTATGCGCGGCGCGCTGCGCATCAAGCCCAAATCGCTGTCGGGCTGGATCGAGCCCTGGGGGACTGCTTCGATCAGGATCAAGGAGCCGATGATCGTCGTCGACATGAGCACCTCGGGCGCACGGGTGCTTGCCAGGAATCATTTCGGCAGCATCGGCGACCAGGTGATCGCCAAGTTCCATCTGCCGATCGACGGCGAGGAGCAGTTCTTTTCCATCCCCGGCCTGATACGGAAATCCTACCGGGAAACGCTGCCGGACAATCTGGGGGGCGGGGAGATGACGACTTACGGCCTGGAATTTCTGCACCCGGAAGGGCATGTCCGGATGGCGTTGCAGGGGTATATCTACAAGACGATGGCCGAGGGCGGCGATTGAGTGCTTCTCAAAATCCAGATTTCATCCCAACTGCGGCGTTGCGGAAAAAATTCTTTGCTTACATATAATTCATATGCGGCGCTGCGAAGTGGGGTAAGCAGGCAATCCGCGTAGCGGATGCTCGCAAATTTTTTCCGCGCCTTGCATTTGGGCGAACTCTGAATTTTTAGAAGCACTCTTGGAGTTAACGAAAGATGAATAAAGGGGAGGGGGAAATGCCCAGGGAAATGCTAGCCATTATCGGCGGTAGCGGCGTATACAACATCGAGGGACTGGCGAACACGCGCTGGGTGAAGGCGGAGTCATCGTTCGGCACGCCGTCGGACGAGGTGCTGATCGGCGAACTCAACGGGCAATCCATCGCCTTCCTGCCGCGCCACGGCAGAGGCCACAAGATACCACCGTCGGAGATCAACTTCCGCGCCAACATCGACGCGCTCAAGCGGCTCGGCGTGACCGACATCGTCTCGGTCAGCGCGGTGGGTTCGCTGCACGAGAGCCTGTCGCCCGGCACCTTCGTTATCGTAGACCAGTTCATCGACCGCACTTTCGCAAGGGAGAAGAGTTTCTTTGGTAGCGGCCTGGTCGCGCATGTGTCGATGGCGCATCCGGTGTGCCACCGCCTCGGCGACCACCTGCATGCGGCGGCCAGGCAGAGCGGCATACCCGTCGTGCGTGGCGGCACCTACTTGGTGATGGAAGGCCCGCAGTTCTCCAGCCTTGCCGAATCCGAGCTGTACCGCTCGTGGAAATGCGACGTGATCGGCATGACCAACATGCCCGAAGCCAAGCTCGCGAGAGAAGCCGAGATTTGCTACGCCACCGTCGCGATGGTCACCGACTACGACTGCTGGCACCCCGACCACGACAGCGTCACCGTGGACGCGATCGTCAAAGTGTTGCTGGCGAATGCCGACAAGGCGCGCGCGCTGGTGAAGAGTGTCGCGCCGCTGGTGCACGAGGATAGTAGCGGCACGGCGGGCCGTGCCCAATCATGCACCTGCCGCAGCGCCTTGCAATACGCGATCATCACCGCACCCGAGGCGCGCGATGCGAAGATGGTGGAGAAGTTGTCCGCAGTGGCCGGGAGAATGTTGAAAGGATAGTTCGAGTAAACCGTTCGCCCTGAGCCTGTCGAAGGGTGAGCGGTTGCTGCAGGCCATTCATGGTTCGACAAGCTCTGATGGAACTACTAAGTATTGACTAAGCACGATCAACCTATGCTAAGTCACTACTTAACCACGAACGGCCCGGAGATAGTTCATCAAATTTCAGGGAGAGAAAAGAAATGCCAATAAAATCCAAAATCCGCACCGTCCCCCATTACCCCAAACAAGGCATCCAGTTCCGCGACATCACCACGCTGCTCAAGGATCCGGTGGGATTCCGCACCACCGTGGATGAGCTGGTGGCGCGCTACAAAGACCAGAAGATCGACAAGATCGCCGGCATCGAATCGCGCGGCTTCATCCTCGGCGCGCCGCTGGCCTACGCGCTGAACAAAGGCTTCATCCCCATCCGCAAAAAAGGCAAGCTGCCCGCCGAAGTTATCGGCCATGACTACGAACTCGAATACGGCAGCGACCGCATCGAGATCCACACCGACGCGATCCAGAAAGGCGACCGCGTGCTGCTGGTGGACGATCTGATCGCCACCGGCGGTACCGCCGAAGCGGCCTGTACGCTGATCGAGAAAATGGGCGGCAAGATCGTCGAATGCTGCTTCATCATCGACCTGCCGGACATAGGCGGACGCGCAAGGCTGGAGAAGCATGGGCACAAGGTGTTTGCGCTGTGCGAGTTTGAGGGTGATTAAGAACGTCGTGGTGATACTTTGGGGGTGCGATGAATAAGAAAACAAGTGAACAGGGGATACCATTCAGATTTCGGAAGGGGGCATCTATTGGCGAGCCGGATGCTGAAAGCGATGATCGGTTTCTCAGTCAGTGTTTTGTTGATACAGGTGACTATGGAACATTGGTTGATTGTAGTAACCCTCATAGAATAATCGTCGGTAGAACTGGGGCTGGAAAAAGCGCTCTGATTCAACATTTAATTCAAAATGAAGAAAATGTGATTGAGATTTTGCCAAATAATCTTTCGCTAAATTACATATCAAATTCGGACATCATCACCACTTTAGAAAAGGCAGGTGTGAAGCTAGATCTTTTTTATACGTTGCTTTGGAAGCATGTATTTGCAACTGAGCTATTAAAGCGGAAATATAATTTGGCTAATGAGGAGAAAACAAAAAGTTGGTTTTCTAGTTTCTTGCCGCCTTTGAAGAAGAAAGATCAGAGCAAAGAGCGAGCGCTTGAATATTTAAAGGATTGGGGAGATAAATTCTGGCAAGAAACGGAATATCGAGTTAAAGAAGTTACGCAAAAATTAGAGAGTGATATTAGTGCTCAACTTGGTGGAGATATTGTCGGGTTGAAGGCTCAAGCATCAACGGGGCAGAAAATATCAGAAGAGCAGAGAACGGAGATAATTCACAGGGCTCAAAGAGTTGTTAATAGTATTCAGATTAAAGCTTTGTCAGATGTTATGAATTTGCTTGCTGATGAGGTGTTTAACGACTGCCAGCAAAAGTACTTTGTGGTTATAGATAAGCTCGATGAGAATTGGGTTGAAAATGATTTGCGGTATCGCTTAATTCGCGCTTTGATTGAGACTGTCAAAGATTATAGGAAAATTTCGTCAGTAAAAATTGTTGTTGCTCTGAGACTTGATTTGCTACAAAGCGTTTTTGAACGAACGAGAGACGCAGGATTTCAAGAGGAGAAATATCAGTCATTGCTACTGCATTTGAATTGGAATCCGCCACAACTTGAAAAGTTACTAGATAAGCGAATTTCAATGTTGGTGAGAGAGCAGTACACCAATACACCAATCAAACTTAGAACCTTGTTCCCTCCAACCATTGGTAGGGAAAATTTCATTGATTATTTGCTTAACAGAACGCTTTGGCGTCCGCGTGATGCAATTGCATTTGTGAATGAGTGCATAAGAAGAGCTGAGGATAAGGGGCAAGTAAGCGTTCAAACTGTTAGGGATGCTGAACGTGAATATTCTGCTCAGCGCATTGATTCACTTGCCTATGAATGGTTTGTTCAATATCCCAGATTGAAAGATTACATAGCATTGTTAGAGCGGATGCCAATGGAATTTAAGCTATCTGCCATTACTAAAGAAAAGGTGGATGCTTTTGCGTTGGCCCATGCTATTGATGGTGAGCATGATTCCGATCCAGTTATTCGAGCTGCTTATTCTTATATCAATAGCGGCTCTCCTAATCCACACTCTTTTGTTATTGCTCTCGTAAAGGTGCTATTTAAAGTGGGAGTGCTGGGGATCAAGCCAGATGGCTTTACGGGGGAGTTGTGGGTTCAGACGAGTGAGCGGATGCCGTCAGATGGACAAATCAAGCCAAATTCAACAGGTTATATTCATCCAATGATATGGAGCAATTTGGGAGTAATTGTGGTCAGCCCATCTCGTTAAATTCGCAATAAGTTTACGGTAGGCAGGTTTTATTAGCCTATGTGGCAATTTTAAAATTATTAATCTATGAAAATTAACGGCACCCCCTATCGCACCATCTGGCCCACCGCCGACAACACCGCCGTGGAGATCATCGACCAGACCAGACTGCCGCACGTCTTCACCACGCTGCGACTCGAAACGATGCGCGATGCCGAGCGTGCGATCAAGGACATGCAGGTGCGCGGCGCGCCGCTGATCGGCGTGACGGGGGCTTATGGCGTGGCGCTGTCGATGAAGCACCATGCTTCGGATGCGGCGCTGAAAGCGACATGCGACAAGCTGCTGTTGGCGCGTCCGACGGCGGTGAATTTGCGCTGGGGCGTGGAGCGGATGCGCGCGTTCTTGGCACCCTTGCCTGAAAGCGAACGCGCTGCGGCGGCATGGCAAGAAGCGGCACGCATCGCCGACGAGGATGTGGAAATCAACGCGAGTATCGGCAAGCATGGCAGCGAGCTCATCAAAGCAATCTATCGGAAGAAAAAAGCCACGGTGAATATCCTGACCCACTGCAACGCCGGCTGGCTGGCGACGGTGGATTGGGGCACGGCGCTCGCTCCAATTTATAAAGCGTTCGACGCGGGTATCCCGCTGCACGTGTGGGTGGACGAGACCCGTCCGCGCAATCAGGGCGCCAGCCTTACCGCGTGGGAGCTAATCCAGCACGGTGTGCCGCACACGGTGATCGCGGACAACACCGGCGGGCACTTGATGCAGCACGGCATGGTGGACATGGCCATCGTCGGCACCGACCGCGTCACCGCGCGCGGCGATGTGTGCAACAAGATAGGCACGTATCTGAAAGCCTTGGCCGCGCACGATAACGATGTGCCGTTCTATGTCGCGCTGCCGACTCCGACGATAGACTGGACGCTGCAGGACGGTGTGCAGGAAATCCCGATCGAGGAACGCACTCCAGAAGAGGTGACGCACATCTCCGGGCTGTGCGACGACGGGCAGGTGCGCACCGTGCAGGTGGCGCCCAAGGGTTCGAAGGCGGCCAACTACGGCTTCGACGTGACCCCGGCGCGGCTGGTGACGGGGCTGATCACCGAGCGGGGCGTGGTGAAGGCGGATGCGGGGGCGATGCAGGTGTTGAAATAAACCCTCTCCCCCAGCCCCTCTCCCGCTCGCGGGAGAGGGTGGCCGAAGGTCGGGAGAGGGCTGAATAATAAGGTGAAATCATGAACGAAAAAGAACTACGTAGCGAACTGGTTTGCATCGCCAACAAATTGGACGCGCAGGGGCTGAACCGCGGCACCTCCGGCAATCTCTCTGCGCGCTTCGCCGAGGGCATGCTGATCACGCCTTCCGGCATGGGCGCAGAAGGATTGACCGAAGACGATATCGTGTTCGTGCATCTGGATGGCACGTCGAGCGGGCGCTGGCAGCCATCCAGCGAGTGGCTGTTCCATCGGGACATCTACGCGCAACGCGCGGATGCGGGCGCGGTGGTGCATACCCATTCGCTTGCGGCGACCGCGCTGGCCTGCTTGCGTCGCGACATTCCGCCGTTCCACTACATGATCGCGCTGACGGGCGGCGACACGATACGTTGCGCGCGGTATGCGACGTTCGGTACGCAGGAATTATCCGATCACGCGCTGCTTGCGCTGAAGGATCGCAAGGCCTGTCTATTAGCCAACCACGGCATGATCGCGGCGGGCAAAGACCTCGCCGAGGCGTTCCGGATCACCGTGGAAGTCGAGACGCTCAGCGAGATGTATCTGCGCGCGTTGCAGGCGGGCGAGCCGGTATTGCTGACGGCGGATGAATTCCGGGCGGCACAAAGCCGCTTTGCCAGTTATGGCAAACCGGCGCAAAGATGACAGGGACTGATAAAAAGGATGCCGCGCCGGTAACAAAAGGAGAAAAAGACCGGCGCGGGCTTGGAACTACACGGAGGTGCTGAAAGAAGCGAAGGTGGGCAGCGCGACGATCACGGATATGATGCCGGTGATGACCCAACGCACAAAACGGCCGATCGTTTCTTTCACTGCGGAATAAGCTCTTTTCATATTGGCACTCCTTAGAAATAACAAGTGTAATCAAACACCCGCTCCAGCACAGCTTTGCTACACGGTGCAACGCGGGCAAGAGTCAGATAGGGAGGACAGGCAAGAGTTCCGCGCAGTCCGACAGACGGCAGCGCGACGGCAATCCGGTTTGCAGCTTATGGTCTGGAGCTAGACCGCAAGTGCGCGTCGCAGAACGGAAAATCGGGCGCCACGAAGCAGAAATAAAGCAGGAGTTGGTGTCCCCGACAGGAATCGAACCTGTAATTGACCCTTAGGAGGGGCCGGTTATATCCATTTAACTACGAGGACGGCGGCGCGCATTCTAGCGCAAACACGCCGCAACCAACATCGCGGCATCGAAATAGCGCTGCGAAAACCGATTTCCACCGCAACGGGCATAGTTCCGGCGTTAGGCTGGTATCATCGCAACTTCAGACTGTTTGTGTTCAATGCGCTGTTTACGCGCTTTCGGCAGATACCAATTTAAGGAGAACGACATGAAATGGATAGCGATCGTAGCCGCGCTGGTGGTGTTCGCATCGTTGCTGGTGGCGCGCGCGGCGCGCGCCGGAGAGTTGCCCGAGGTGGGCAAGCCCGCGCCGGATTTCAAGCTGCCCGACCAGAATGGCAAGCAGCATGTCCTGCAGGATTATCGCGGCAAGTGGCTGGTGCTGTATTTCTATCCCAGGGACGATACGCCGGGCTGCACGAAAGAGGCATGCGCGTTCCGCGATGACCTCAACCAGATCGCCGAACTGGGCGCGCAAGTGGTGGGGGTCAGCGTGGACGACAGCGAGAGCCATGCGGAATTCGCGAAGAAATATCATCTGCCGTTCCCGTTGCTGGCGGACAAGACCACCGAAACCGCGGCGCGTTACGGCGCGCTGATGAATCTGGGTTTTATGAAAATCGCGCGGCGTTACACCTTTCTGATCGACCCGCAGGGTAACGTCGGCAAAGTGTATCTGAGCGTGGAGGCTTCGCGGCACTCGAAAGAGATCATCGAAGATTTGCAGAAACTGACAACAGGGAGCAAGTTGTAATGCGGCAAAAGCTGAATTTGTTTATTGCATGGTTCTTTATCCCGTTGACGCTGGTGATGGGCTTTGTGGCAGCGATCGGGCGCGCGGTGCTTGAGCTGCTCGGCGCCACCACGCACGAGGGCGATATTCCGGGGCGGATGGCGGGCGCATTGTTGCTGTTCGGTGTCGTGTATACCGTGCTGCATTTTCGCCGTTCCCTTCCCCCCGAGGGCAATCCCGACGGCAAGGGTTACCGGTTCGGGCACCGTCTGGTGCTGGCGGGGAATCTGCTGTCCGGCATGTTCATCGTTTTCCAGTTTTTGTTTCCCTTGGTCGAGAGCCGCGATATGCATCTGGTGCTGAACGGCTTTACCGATGCGTTCGGTTACTGGGCCATGGCCTTCTGGGTGGTGGGTTTCTCCTTCCTCTATCAATCCTCGTTACCTAAAAAGTAGTTTCAACATATGCCATTCATTACCTTGGACAAGGCCAGCCTTGCGTTCGGACACGTCGCCCTGCTGGATCACGCGGACTTTCAACTCGACGAGGGCGAGCGCGTCGGCCTGATCGGTCGCAACGGCGGGGGCAAGTCCAGCATGATGCGCGTGCTGGCCGGGCAGGCCAGCTCCGGGAATAACAGCCTGGACGACGGTCTGGTGTGGCGCGCGCCCACCGCGCGCATCTGCTACGTCAGCCAGGAGCCGGTGCTGGATGCCGACGACACGGTGTTCGATGCTGTCGCAAAAGGGCTGGGCAAGTTGCAAAAGCTGCTGCACGATTATCACCATGTCTCGCACCAGCTCTCCGAGCCGGACGCGGATTTCGACACGCTGCTGGAAGAGATGCAGCACTTGCAGACGCAACTCGAAGCGCAGGACGGCTGGTCGGTGCAGGCGCGCATCGAGACCGCAATCGCCAAGCTGGATCTCGACCCTGACAAGCGCGTCGGCGATATGTCCGGCGGGCAGCGCAAGCGCGTCGCGCTGGCGCAGGCGCTGGTGGCCGAGCCGGATGTGCTGATCCTCGACGAGCCGACCAACCACCTCGACTTTGCCTCTATCGAATGGCTGGAAGGGCTGCTGAACAATTTCGTCGGCAGCGTGCTGTTCGTCACCCACGACCGGCGTTTTCTGGACAACGTCGCGACGCGCATCGTCGAGCTGGATCGCGGCAAGCTGGCGAGTTTCCCCGGCACTTTTTCCGCCTATCTGGCGATCAAGGAGCGCATGCTGGCGGACGAGGCGGTGGTGAATGCCAAGTTCGACAAGGTGCTGGCGCAGGAAGAGGTGTGGATACGCCAGGGCGTGAAGGCCCGCCGTGTGCGCAACGAGGGCCGCGTGCTGCGTCTGGAACAGCTGCGCCGCGAGCGTGCAGCGCGCCGCGAAAAAGTAGGCAAGGTCGAGATGGCCGTGGAGACCGGCGAGCGTTCCGGCAAGCTAGTCGCCGAGCTGGAGCATGTCAGCAAGGCCTACGGCGGGCGCACGCTGGTCGATAATTTCTCCTGCCGCATCCAGCGCGGCGACAAGATCGGCCTGCTAGGCCCGAATGGCGCCGGCAAGAGTACTTTGCTCAAGATCATTCTCGGTCAGCTGGAACCGGATAGCGGCAAGGTGAAGCTCGGTACCAAGATCTCGGTGGCGTATTTCGACCAGTTGCGCGAGCAGCTCGATGACAACGCGACGCTGGCCGACACGATCAGCCAGGGTTCGGACTTCGTCGACATAGCCGGGCAGAAGAAACACGTCATCAGCTATCTGGGCGACTTCCTGTTCCCGCCGGAACGCGCCCGTTCGCCGGTCAAGAGCTGTTCCGGCGGTGAGCGCAACCGGCTGTTGCTGGCGCGCCTGTTCACCCAGCCGGCCAACGTGCTGGTGCTGGACGAACCGACCAACGATTTGGACATCGAGACGCTGGAACTGCTCGAGGAGTTGCTGGCGCAATACGACGGCACGCTGTTTCTGGTCAGCCATGACCGGGCCTTTCTCGACAACGTCGTCACCCAGGTGATCGCGTTCGAGGGCGACGGCAAGCTGATCGAATACGTCGGCGGCTACGAGGACTGGGTGCGGGTGAAGAAATACCAGGCCGGTGTGGCGGCTGCCAAACCTGCTGCGCCCACACCGCCGCGTGCGGCAGTCGCTCCGGTCGAAAAGACGAAACCCGTCAGCAAACTCAGCTTCAAGGATGCACGCGAACTGGAAGAGCTGCCCAAGCGTATCGAAGTGCTGGAGCGCGAGCAGGTCGATATCGCCGCACACTTGGCCGACGGGGCTATCTATCGCAACGACCCGAAGCGCGCCAAGCAGCTGCAAGTGCGCAACGAAGAGATCGAGGCCGAGGTGCTGGCGGCGATGGCGCGCTGGGAAGAGCTGGAAAAACGCGCCAGGTAACACACAGGCGGCCCCGCCGGGCCTGCCGGCAAAGGTTCAAACACGCGGGATATTCAGGCCCTATTCCGTCCACTGCGCCGTTGCAGTCGCAGGCATATTACGCCCCATTGAAAACAGGAAATCCGTTTGGCATGCCGGGATTCAGGCCGGATCGTGCCGAGCAGACCGGGTGCGCGGGCATACCGCATTATTTGGAGTGATGAATGGCCGTTGTTGCGGTATTTAATCAAAAAGGCGGCGTGGGCAAGACCACCACCAGCCTGAACGTGACGGCCGCGCTGCATATGGCGCAGCGTTCCCCCATCGGGATCGATCTGGATCCGCAATCGCATCTCACGCTGTCCTGCGGGCTCAAACCCGTCCTGCCGGAACACAGTCTGGCCGCATTCTTCAAGCACAAGGCCCCGCTGGCCGGTCTGCTGCAGGAGACCCATACCGGCTGGCAGATCATTCCGGCATCGCTTGAACTGGCCAAGATAGACGCGCTGCTCGGCAGCGAGCCGCACGCGGCATCGCTGCTCAAACAGGGGCTGCGCGAGGAATTGTCGCTCACCGGAGCGCCCATCGTGATCGACTGTTGCCCGATGCTGGGGGTGTTGACGCTGAATGCGCTGTTGGCCGCGGATCGGGTGCTCATCCCGGTGGCGGCGGACTTCCTGTCCCTGCAAGGCGTGCATCGCATCGATAGCGCGCTGACCGTGCTGGAGACCAAGCTCAAGCGCAAATTCGAGCGCCGCATCGTGATCACCCGATTCGACCCCAAGCGCAAGCTGGCTTACGATATTGCCGGGCAACTCAAGAGCCGTTACGGCGCCCTCGTGTGCAGAACCCGCATCGGCGAGAACGCGGCTTTGGCGGCCAGCCCGATGCACGGGCAGGATGTGTTTGAATTCGCGAAGCACAGCCCCGGCGCGAAAGATTATTACGCGCTGACCAAAGAGCTGTGGGAGAGCGGATTCTTTGCCTGAATTGTTTGCCCGACATCCGGCCCGCCGCAAGGCGGGTTTGTTTTTGGCGGGCATGAAATTGTATTTGCCCGGATAGCGGAATAGAATCGACCCGGCGTTTTGCACACATCGTGAGCGGGAGGCTGATCATGCATTTCAGAAGCGGCTTTTTCTGGGGCGGAGTGGCGCTGCTGATGCTGATCGGCAGTGTCAGCCATGCCGAGGTGGTCGAGCGGCGCAAGGACCAGTTCGGCCGCGACTTCGGCTACTATTTCTATCCCATCGTCGGCGAGATACCGGGCATGGGCCGGGCAGTCGGGTTCGGCGTCAGCGTGCTGAACATGACCGGTGGCGACACCGACTTCACCGGCTACTACGTGCGCGGCGACATCAAGGCCACCGGCGCCGCCCTGCTCGATTACAACGTGGTGCCGAGGCGTGTGCTGTTCGACGCGGGCTACAACGACTACCTGGTCGCGGCGACAGCCTACAGTCGCGGCATCGATTCCGATCCTGTCGATGTGATCTATCCCAAGGTGGAAGGCGCTTATCTGCTGGGGCAGATGACGCTGACCTTTGACCAGCGCCGCTACGAACTGTACGCGCGCATGCTGGGCGGGCGGAACCGGCTGATCGAGATTCTGGACAAGGACAGAAAAGCGTTCGCGGGCGTGGATACCGATTGGAGAAGCGGTAACTCTTATTCCCTGGGCGGCTCCATCGACCTGACCGACGACCGTGTCGATCCGCGCAAAGGCGTGCGGCTGGAGGTTTCCACCCGCCTGCCCAATGGCCATAATGCGGACATCAGCGAGTACTTCGTCAACGACTACAACCTCACCGGCTACATGCCGACGCGCAACTGGGACACGCTGGTGTTCAATCTGTTCTACTCGCGCGCCCACGTCACACGCGAGGGCCTGACCGACTACGCGCTGTTGCAGCAGCGTTACGGATTGAACTGCAGCCAGTACACCGTGCCTGCCGAACTGGCAGCCTGCCAGTCCGCCGAAGCCAAGCTGCTGGCCGGCACGCTGGCGAACAACCGCTATGGCACAGCCACCGCGCTGGGCGGAACGCAGCGCCTGAGGTCGTTCGATAACGGGCGTTTCTATGCCGGACAGGCGCTGTCCTACGGCGCCGAATACCGCTGGAACCTCACCGACGAGCGCACCCCGTTCGACATCTACATCGCGAAGGGGATACGCACCGGCATCCAGCTCGCCGCATTCTGGGAGCGCGGCATGGTCGCGGACGAATTCAGCAAGCTGTTCAAGGGCGGCCGCGAGAGCTACGGCATAGGCGCGCGCCTGGTGCTGTCCGGCGTGGTCATACGTTTCGATCTGGCGCACGGTCCCGAGGGGCCGCAAAGCCAGCTGTGGATCACCTACCCGTGGAGCATGTTCTCGGTGGACAACCCCGGCTGATTCGCGTTCGTCCGTTGGGTTATCGCGCCTTTGCCCGTACAATGCGCGGCTGACCATGGCCATCAAAACCTACCCCGACAGTCCCTACCGCCTGCACCAGCCGTTCGAACCGGCGGGCGACCAGCCCGCGGCCATCGCGCAGCTGGTCGAGGGCATACGCGACGGGCTGTCGTTCCAGACGCTGCTCGGCGTGACCGGCTCCGGCAAGACCTTCACGATGGCCAACGTAATTGCGCAGCTCGGGCGTCCGGCGATGGTGATGGCGCCGAACAAGACGCTGGCGGCGCAGTTGTATTCCGAGTTCCGCGAGTTCTTTCCCGAGAACGCGGTCGAGTATTTCGTTTCCTATTACGACTACTATCAGCCCGAGGCCTATGTGCCGTCGCGCGATGTGTTCATCGAGAAGGACTCCAGCATCAACGAGCAGATCGAGCAGATGCGATTGTCGGCGACCAAGGCGCTGCTGGAGCGCGAGGATTGCGTGATCGTCGCGACAGTGTCGGCGATTTACGGCATCGGCGATCCGGTGGATTACCACGGCATGATCCTGCACCTGCGCAACAACGAGAAGATGCACCAGCGCGACGTGATCAAGCGCCTGATCGAGATGCAGTACGAGCGCAACGAGGTGGATTTTTCGCGCGGCAAGTTCCGCGTGCGCGGCGACGTGATCGACATCTTCCCGGCGGAGAGCAGCGAGGAAGCGTTGCGCATCACGCTGTTCGACGACGAGGTCGAGACGCTGTCGCTGTTCGATCCGCTCACCGGCCACATCCTGCAAAAGGTGCCGCGCTACACCGTGTACCCGTCCAGCCATTACGTCACGCCGCGCAGCACCGTGCTGGCCGCGCTGGAGACCATCAAAGTCGAACTGGCCGAGCGCATCGCATTCTTCCAGCGCGAGAACAAGCTGGTCGAGGCGCAGCGCATCGAGCAGCGCACCCGCCACGATCTGGAGATGCTCAACGAGATCGGCTTCACCAAGGGCATCGAGAATTATTCGCGCCACCTGTCGGGCCGTCCTACGGGCGCGCCGCCGCCGACGCTGCTGGACTACCTGCCGCCCAACGCGCTGATGTTCCTGGACGAGAGCCACGTGATGATCCCGCAGGTGGGCGGCATGTACAAAGGCGACCGCGCGCGCAAGGAAAACCTGGTCAACTACGGCTTTCGCCTGCCCTCGGCGATGGACAACCGCCCGCTGCGCTTCGACGAATTCGAAAAGGTGATGCGCCAGAGCGTGTTCGTCTCCGCCACGCCCTCGGTGTACGAGGCCGAACACGCGGGGCAGGTGGTCGAGCAGCTGGTGCGCCCCACCGGGCTGATCGATCCGCAGATCGAGGTGCGTCCCGCCACCAATCAGGTGGACGACCTGATGTCCGAGGTGAACCTGCGCGTCAAGGCGGGCGAGCGCGTGCTGGTCACCACGCTGACCAAGCGCATGTCGGAAGACCTCACCGATTATTTTTCCGAGCACGGCATCAAGGTGCGCTACCTGCACTCCGACATCGAGACCGTCGAGCGCGTCGAGATCATCCGCGACCTGCGCCTGGGCATGTTCGACGTGCTGGTCGGCATCAACCTGCTGCGCGAGGGGCTGGATATCCCCGAGGTGTCACTGGTCGCGATCCTCGATGCCGACAAGGAAGGCTTCCTGCGCTCCGAGCGCTCGCTGATCCAGACGATAGGCCGCGCCGCGCGCCACCTCAACGGCAAGGCGATCCTGTATGCGGACCGCATCACCGACTCGATGAAGCGCGCGATCGACGAAACCGAGCGCCGCCGCACCAAACAGGTCGCATACAATTTCGCGCACAACATCACGCCGATCGGCGTGCAGAAGCGCATCAAGGACATCATCGAGGGCACCTACGAGCCGGAAGAGGCACGCAGCCAGCTCAAGGCCGCGCAGACCCAGGCGAAATATCTGGCGATGAGCCAGAAGGAAGTCTCGAAAGAGATCGCCCGGCTGGAAAAGGAAATGCTGCAAGCCGCGAAGAACCTGGAGTTCGAAAAAGCCGCCGATATGCGCGACCAGTTGAAGAAGCTGCGCGAGGCCGTGCTGTTCTCCCCGCTGTAAGAAATTTCAAAACATCCGGTATCTACAACGTCACGCCCTGCGAATGATGCGGCAATTGCAGGTAGCGCCGGGACTGCATCTCGGTTAACCGGCTGGCGGTGCGCGAGAACTCGCCGGCCATCGGGCCATCGGTATAGAGCCGGTCCGGCGCGGCTGCCGCCGTGGCTGCCAGCCTGACATTGTTGTCGTACAGCACGTCGATCAGCCAGGTGAAGCGCCGCGCCTCGGCGGAATGTTCGGCGGACATCCTGGGGATACGTGACAGGAACACCGTGGGGAAGCGGTGGGCGATCTCCAGATAATCGTCGTGCGCGTGCGCGCCGCCGCACAGTTCCCCGAAGTCGAACCACACCACGCTGCGCGCGATCCCTTTCACCGGGATGGTTCGCCCGCCGACTTCCATGTGCCTGTCATCGCGTTGCGTACCCGCAGCGATCTTCGCGAACAACGCTTCCATACGCGCCTCGTTCGCGGCACGGCCACCGGCATCATCGGCCACCAGGAATAGCGGCTCGCGGGTCGCGGCCCGCATGCGGTAGTCGCTCCCGCCATCCACGTTCAGAACCTTCAGTTCGCGCTTGAGCAGGTCGATCGCGGGCAGAAAGCTCCGCCGCTGCAAACCGTTCGGATACAGGCCGTCGGGCGGATAGTTGGAGGTGGTGATCAGCACCACGCCGCGCGCAAGCATCGCTTCCACCAGCCGCCCCAGTATCATCGCGTCGGCGATGTCGTCGATATGGAACTCGTCCAGGCACAGCAGCCGGGTGGACAGCGCGATCTTGTCGGCCAGCGCGACCAGCGCATCAGGCTTGCCGGCCAGCAGCTTCATCTCGTGATGCACCTCTGCCATGAAGTTGTGGAAGTGGATGCGGCGCTTGCGGCGATAGGGCAGGCAGGCATAAAACACATCCATCAGAAAAGTTTTGCCGCGCCCGACGCCGCCCCACAGATACAGCCCCCTGGGCACCTCCGGGCTGAGCAGGCTGCGGCCCAGAAAATGATTGCGCCGGGATTTGAACTCGACCAGCTGGTGCCACAGCACATCCAGCTCGTCTATCGCCGCGGCCTGCGCATCGTCCTGAACGAAACCCGGCAATGCGCGTATGCCCTGATACCAGGATTTCGGGCTCATGCTGCCGTCTGACGGGATCGTATCGGTGTGCAGGGTCATGGCGGTTTCCATGTGAAGGACGGTGCGGATAGCGAGTGCGGTGTGGGGCAATGAACCCTATAATCATGCCGCAATTGTCCGGTGTTTACAAAACATATCAGGGGAGCGTCATTGTGAAGATAGGCATACCCAAAGAGATCAAGTCCAACGAGAACCGCGTCGCGCTGGTCCCGTCCGGCGCGGCGGTGCTGGCGGCGGACGGCCACACGGTCATCGTCGAAACCGGCGCGGGCTTGGGCAGCGGTTTCAGCGATGCGGAATACCAGGCAGCGGGCGCGCAGATCGCCGGGGATGCCGAGGCGGTGTGGGCGGCGGGCGAGTTGATCGTCAAGGTGAAAGAGCCGGTCGAGCCGGAATGGAAGCGCATCAGACCCGTCCAGACGATCTTTACCTATTTCCATTTTGCCGCGAGCGAAAAGCTGACCCGCGCGCACCTCGCCTCCGGCGCGTTCTGCATCGCCTACGAGACCGTCGAGCTGCCCACGCGCGAACTGCCGCTGCTGACGCCGATGTCCGAAGTGGCCGGGCGCATGGCGGTGCAGGAAGGCGCGAAATATCTGGAGAAGATTTACGGCGGGCGCGGCGTGCTGCTTGCCGGCGTGCCCGGCGTGGCGCCCGGCAAGGTGGTGATACTCGGCGGCGGAACGGTAGGCGTGAATGCGGCGAAGATCGCCGCCGGGATGGGCACGCAGGTCATCCTGCTGGATGTATCGGTGCAGCGGCTGCGCCACCTCGGCGACATCCTGCCCGCCAACGTGCAGTTGCTCATTTCAAACCGCCACAACGTGCTCAGGCACATCGCCAATGCCGACCTGGTGATAGGCGCGGTGCTGATCCCCGGCGCGGCGGCGCCCCGGCTCATCCTGCGCGAAGACCTCAAGGTGATGCGCCCCGGCGCGGTGATCGTCGATGTCGCGGTCGATCAGGGCGGCTGCGTCGAAACCATACACCCCACCACGCACGACAACCCGGTCTTTGTCGTCGACGGCATCGTCCACTACGGTGTCGCCAACATGCCCGGCGGCGTGCCGCTCACCTCCACGCTGGCGCTCACCAACGCCACGCTGTCCTATGTGCAGCAGCTGGCGAACAGGGGCATCGCTGCGGCGCTCAGGGAAAGCCCCGCGCTGCTCAACGGGCTGAACATCGGCGCCGGAAAGGTCACCCACAGAAAAGTCGCCGAAGCGTTCGGCCTCGACTACTCCCCTGCGGAATCGGTGATCGACTGAAAAGACTGCGGCGACCGGAGCAGCGATCCGGTCGCCGCAAGCGGGTGTATCAATGGAAACCGTATTGGTGGTCGGGGACGTAGTCCTCCGTGTGTATGGCGCGGGATGCGGGATCGATTTTCGCTTCCCAGTCAGAACGCCAGCCGCTCTTCATTTTTTCGACCTCTTCGGGGTGCTCTTTCATGTACCCCTCCATGAACAACTCGAATTCTGAAACATAACTCTTATCCATCATCGGCCTCCTTAAGGCTAAGGGATGGAAACGCATCCACCTGCAGGTTAGCCCGCGATCCCGACAAACACGGGAACCCAGCAAACCGGGGGCCATCGTATACCCGAGTAAATCACTTGTCTATGCGCAATGTCCTGTGTAAGGGGCAGAGTCGAAAAAAAAGGCGGCAAGATCGCCGCCCCATGTGACCCCTGCCGTTGCGGCGCGATTACCTGCGGCCTCCCGGGCGATCCATCATTTCCTTGCACGACGTGGACAGTTCGCCCTCATGTTCCTTCAGGCAATCCCTGACCTTGCCGCCGCCGTGCTCCATGCCCTTGCAGAGTTTATCGGCGTCTTCTTTGCACGCCTGTTTCATATTCCCGGCTTTCTTTTTCATCCTGCCCATGTTTTCCATGCAGGCGGGCGATAACTCATCCTTGTGCGCCTTGAGACATTTCGCCACACCGCCCTTGCCCGGCTGCACGTCCTTGCACAGCCGCGCCGCATCATCGGCGCAGGGCTTTTCACCCTGTGCCGCCGGGGCGCCCGTCGCGATGGACAGGCAGCACACCCCGGCAAAAAACGCGAGCCATTTCATCCGTACACCGGAAAATACCGTCATGCTTTTCATATGCACTCCTCCTTTTCAGTGGTTCAAGAATCCAGCGGAATATCCCAAGCTGCTCGGGGGAGGATGCTCCTACCCCGGTCCCGTCTGCCATCAACGCGGCAGGTTGCCGAACAGATGACAGGTGGCGATGTTACTTGAAAGGACTGCGCCCGATCAGCTCATCCACATACTCCGTGATCGCGTCCGTCTCGCGTTGCAGATAACCCTCTACCGCCCGCGCGAACTGCGGATGCGCCAGCCAGTGCGCCGAGCGCGTCGTTACCGGCAAAAAACCGCGCGCCAGTTTGTGCTCGCCGCCCGCGCCGCCCTCGAACGTCCCGATGCCGCGCGCGATGCAGAACTCCATCGCCTGATAGTAGCAAGCCTCGAAATGCAGCCCGGAGTGGAACTCGAACGCGCCCCATGAGCGCCCGTACAGCACCCCTTCGGTGACGATGTTCAGCGCGCTGGCGATCATCCGCCCCCCGCGCGACGCGATCACCAGCAGGGTGTGCTGCGGCATCGCCGCGCCGATGCGCCGGAAAAAATCGTCATTCAGCGCGGGCGGCGAATGATGCGTCACGCGGGTGTGCGCATAACACGAGGCAAAGAATGCCCACTGCGCCGCTGTCGCGACATCCCCGGTCACGCACTGCAACGTGATGCCCGCCTCCCGCACGCGGCGCCTTTCCTGTTTGATACGCTTGCGTTTGTCGCGGCTCAGCGCGGCGAGAAAATCCTCGAAATCGTTGTAGCCCGCATTCTGCCAATGGAACTGCACATCCTGGCGCAGCATCATCCCATCGGCATGAGCCAACTGCGCATTCGCCTCGTTCAGGAACAGGCAATGCAGCGACGACACACCTGTGTCCCCTCCCCCATGCAGGGGGAGGGCTAGGGTGGGGGTAGAAGCCCTGCGGTCCACCTTGCCCTCCCGCGCCAACTCCAACGCATACCCCAGCAGCAACCCCGGCACCCCGTCCCCATCCACCCCTGGCGCAACCAGCAAGCGCGCCCCCGTCACCGGCGTGAACGGCACCGTGCATACCAGCTTGGGGTAATAGCGCAGCCCGTTCTGCCGATAGGCATCCGCCCATGCAAAATCGAACACATGCTCGCCATACGAATTCATCTTCAGGTAAAGCGGCATCGCCCCCAGCAGACACTCGCCCCGCCACAACGTCAGATGCCGCGCCTGCCAGCCGAACTGCGCCGTCGCGCAGCCGCTCGCCTGCAGCGCATACAGATACGCGTGCGAGACGAACGGATCGCCGCCCGTCAGCGCGTCCCAGTCCGCTGCGGGTATTTCCGCGAGGTCTTCGATGATCTTCAGCGTGGGGCTGGTCTTCAATTCGGGCGTGTCCATGATTCGGTCCGGTGTCCCGCCATTCTATCTGCTGGCCGTGCCGCCTGCGCACTCGACCGGCTGGGCAACGAGCTATAATCCCCCACATCATGACTACCCGCATCTGCTTCATCCGCCACGGCGAAACCGACTGGAACGTCGACAAGCGCATCCAGGGCCAGACCGACATTCCGCTCAACGAGAACGGTCGCGCCCAGGGGCTGGCGATGGCGTTCAACGCCGCGCATCATTCTTTCGATGCCATCTACAGCAGCGACCTGGTGCGCGCGCACGAGACCGCGAAGATGCTCGCGACGCGGCGCGGGCTCGAAGTGAAATTGCTGCCGCAACTGCGCGAACGTCATTACGGAATTTTCCAGGGCATCACCGCTGCCGAGGGCGTGCAGCGCTACCCCGAGGCGCATGCGCGCTACAAGGCGCGCGATCCGGACTACGACTTCGATACCGGCGAGACCATGCACACGCTGGCCGCGCGCGTCGAGGCGGCCATCAACCATCTTGTCAGCCACCACAACGGCGAGACTATCGCCGCCGTCAGCCATGCCGGCGTGCTCGACATCGTCTACCGCCGTGCCACCGGCAGGCCGCTGCACACGCCGCGCGACTTCATCATCCCCAACTGCGCGCTCAACTGGTTCCGCTTCGACGATCATGGTCCGGACGGGCACGGCTGGCACCTCGAAGCCTGGGACGACCACCACCACCTCGCCAGGGTGCTCAAGGAATCGGCGGAATAATGCAGTCGTCCGTGCAAATCGTATTGGTGAGGCACGGCAGCAGCGAATGGAATCTGAGCGGACGTTTCACCGGCTGGACCGACATCCCGCTCGACCCGGCGGGAATCTCCCAGGCAGTCGAGGCAGGACGGCGCATTGTCGCCGCCGGGCTAAAGTTCGACGAAGCGCACACCTCCGTGCTGCGCCGCTCCACTGCAACCGCCGACTACCTGCTTGCCGCGATGTGCCATCCGCACATCCCGCGCCACGCCACCTGGCGCCTCAACGAGCGCCACTACGGCCAACTGCAGGGCATGAGCAAGTACGACATCTTCGCCGCATGGGGAGAAGAAAATTATCGCCGCTGGTGGCGCGGCTACTTCGACCCGCCGCCTCCGCTGGATATGGACGACCTGCGCCATCCGCGCTTCGATGCGCGCTACGCAGACCTCGCGCCGGAACAACTGCCGCGTAGCGAAAGCCTGCAAGATTGCCAGCGCCGCCTGCTGCCCTGGTGGCAGAATGCCGCCCTGCCAGCGCTTAAACAAGGCAAACACCTGCTCGTCGTCAGCCACGGCAACACCCTGCGCAGCCTCGTCATGCACCTCGACCGTATCGCCCCCGAAGACATCGAAAAGGTCGAGATCCCTTCCGGCGTGCCGCTGGTCTATCGCTTTGCCACGGGGCTGGCAGTGACAAGCAAGGAATGGCTGGAATAGGATAGGAGTTGAGGCGCAATCTGATGTTTGGGCAGGTCAGTGTGGCGTGATTGAAATGATCAGTCGCCACGCTGCGAGATTTTTTGTTTCAACTGCCGAAAGCCGCCGCCAAGGCCGCAATCATGTGGGCGTGGTCTTGCACGCCCGAGCTCTCGCGCGCGCTGTGCATCGCCCACATCGGCGAGCCGACATCCACGCTTGCAACCCCTAACTGCGCCGCCACCATAGGCCCGATGGTGCTGCCGCAACCCAGGTCGCTGCGGTGCGCGTACTGCTGGTACGGCACGCCGGCCTGTTCGCAAAACCCGATGAAGCGGGCTGCGGTTTCGGCGTTGGTGGTGTAGCGCTGGTTGGCGTTGGTCTTGATGACCGGCCCGCCATTGACCCTCACCTTGTGGCCGGACTCATAGGCATTCGGGAAATTCGGGTGATAGGCGTGGGCCATGTCGGCGCTGATGAAGAAGCTGCGGCTCATGGCACGTTGCCGGTCTTGTTCGTCCAGCCCGGCATGGGCACCGATGCGGGCCAGCACGTCGGTGATGAAGCTGCCGCCCGCGCCTGCGGCGCTCTCGCTGCCGACTTCTTCGTGATCGAACAGGGCCGTCATGCAGGTGGCAGCCGGTTGCTGTGTCGCGATCAGCGCGGTGAGGGCCGCATGGCAGGAGGCCAGGTTGTCCAGCTGGCGACAGGCGATGAACTCTTCGTTCGCGCCCCACAGGCAGCCTTTCTGCACGTCGTACACGGCCAGCTCCCAGCTCAGCAGGTCTGCGGTTTCCGCCTTGACGGCCTCGGCCAGCAGTTTGCGCAACTGCGCTTCGGCGTCATCGTTTTCGCCCAGTTGCCCCAGGATCAGCGGCAGCTCGGTCTGCTTGTTGAGCTTCAGACCCTGTTCGTTGACATCGCGGTTCATGTGGATCGCCAGGTTGGGCAGCCGCACCAGCGGCTGCTCGAAGCGCAGCAAGCGCGTTTGCGATCCCGCTGCGGTACGCACCACGATACGCCCGGCCAGACTCAAGTCCCGGTCGGTGAACGTGGCCAGTATCGGTCCGCCGTAGACTTCCACCGCAAGGCGCGCGAGGCCATCGCTACCCGAGGCAGCTTTCGGTTTAAGTCTCAACCCCGGCGAATCGGTATGGGCGCCGACAATGCGGAAGCCGGTTTCCGCCAGCGGCTGGCTGCCGAGTACGAAGGCGATCAGCGATGCCCCGCCGCGCACGATGTAATAGCGCCCGTCCGCCGCGAGTTGCCAGCGATCCCCCTCCTCAAGCCGGATGTACCCCTGCGCCCGCAACCGCGCTTCGGCGCTCGCCACCGCGTGCCATGGGCTGGGGCTGGCGTCGATGAAGTCGATTAGTTCATGGGCTGAGGTTCGGGCTGGTGCGAGGGTCATGATGGATAACAGTGAGTGTTAATTTTGGAGAAGTATACAAGAGGTCCGTTGCGAAAATGCGCATGCCTGCGTGCTATCATTTCGCGCATGAAACCCCATCCCGATTCCCTGCAACGTTTCCTGTTCGAGCAATCCCATGTGCGCGGCGGGCTGGTGCATCTCGATGATGCCTGGCGCGCGGTGCTGGAGCGGCACGACTATCCCCCGTCCCTGCGCGCGGTGATGGGCGAGTTGATGGCGGCGGCCGTGCTGCTGGCGGCGACGCTGAAGCTGAAAGGTGCGCTGATCCTGCAGATACAGGGCAAGGGCCCGGTGACGCTGCTGGTGGTGGAGTGCGACGGCGAGCTGAATGTGCGCGCCACGGCGAAGTGGCAGGGCGAGCTGGACGGGATCGGTTTTGCGCAGATGGTAGGCGACGGGCGTTTCGTCATCACGCTGGATCCGCGCGATGGCAAACAGACTTATCAGGGTATCGTCGCGCTGGATGGCGACAGTGTGGCCGAGGTGTTGCAAAACTACATGCTGCGCTCGGACCAGCTGGAGACGCGCCTGTGGCTGTCTGCGGATGCGCGGGGGGCGGCGGGGCTGCTGTTGCAGAAGATGCCGGGCGATGGCGGGTATGCCGTGACCGCGCAGGATGACGATCAGGACGACGACATGTGGCCGCGCGTGACGATGCTGACCGACACGCTGAAGAGCGAAGAGCTGCTCGGCCTGCCTGCGGTGGAATTGATACGCAGGCTGTATGGCGAGGAGGATATGCGACTGTTCGACACCCAGCATGTGGCGTTCAGGTGTACCTGCTCCCGCGACAAGGTGGCGCGCATGCTGAGGATGCTCGGGCCGGGCGAGGTGCAGTCGGTGCTGGCCGAGCACGGCGTGGTGGAGGTGAGCTGCGAGTTCTGCAACCACCGGTACCGGTTCGACAGGGTGGATGCGGAGCAGGTGTTCGCATCGGAAATGGCGCTGGACGGCAGCGCCTCTATACATTAGCCAGGGGCAGGAGATATGGAGAACAAGCGCAGTCATCCCCGCGAACCGGCCCGCGTCAAGGCGAGGCTGATGGTCGATGACCAATCGCATGATTGTGTGATCACCAACAGTTCATCCATGGGAGTCAGGCTGTACCTGAGGGTGAGCGTCCCGACAGGCAAGGCGGTGCGCATCCGGATCGCCGGATTCGGCGAGTACGATGCGACGGTTGTCTGGTGTGACGGCGACGAGACCGGGCTACAGTTCGAACATGAACCGGCAGAGGTCGTCAAACTGCTGGCCGCGCTGGCCTCGTAGATTTTTTCCGGTCTCCCCGAATTGCCGCATGCAATTCGGCCCTGCCTGACATACCGCCACCTGTAACCGCAAGCAACTGGCCAACTGGTGGCGTAGTGCCTGTTGTTATTCCATGTCAGCCGGTTTGGCGCGCGTTTTGGCGGCGACGTAATCTCCATGGGAGATGTGGAGCAGGTCGGCCATCCTGCGCATCAAATGGTTTTCATGTGCGCTGATTTGCCTGTCGGCATAGGCAACCTGCCACATGTATTCGATGATGCGCACCTTCTCGGACAGTTCCAGTTCGCGGTTGATCAGGGAGGTGAACTGATGCAGATCATTGGCGGCCTTTGCCGTCTGGTGTCCCAGTTCGGTCAGTTGCGCCACTTCCGCATCCGCCAGTTGAAAACGATCCTTGAGGATGCCCAGTATCACGGCCTGTTCTTCGTCCGTGCTTTCGGCATCCGAGCGCATGACTTCGATCAGCAGCACGGCAGTGGCCAGTTGCAGGGTGTGTTCTGGACGGGCCCCGGCACTGGCGGGGGCGATGATCGTGGATAGAAAATCACTCAGTTTGTTCAGCATGGCGGGTTACTCGATATTGGTATTTCCAACAGTAAAAATCGGGGCGTAGCCCGGTATGCATGGCAGCGGGACCGCACGCTAATAATGAGGCGGTCTTTCGTTCGCAGGCATCCCCTCATTCTTTGCTTCAGCCAGCGACTGGACATGTCTGACGAGCGATTCGCACATCGCTTCAAGGCGATCCAGCTTTTGTTGCTGCTGATAGACCGTCTTGTTCAGTTCCTCGATCAGGTCTTCCTGGAAGGTGATCTTTGCTTCGATATTTTCTAGACGTTCTTCAATCATGCGGTGTTCCTGAGTTTCGGCGACTGGACGGGGCGGGCATTCTAGCGCGGGACCGGGATTCGTGCCCGGCGAGCGCGAGCGATCAAAGGCCGTAATTGTCTTATGCCTGAAGCCCTTCTTCTGCCATCGCGGCCTTCACCGCCGGGCGCGCGGCGATGCGCTCCATGTAGGCCTGCAACACAGGCGAGAGGTCCACGTTCATGCGCGGCGACCATCTCAGCACGGTGTACAGGTAGGCGTCGGCGACGGTAAAGGTCTTGCCCATCAGGTAGTCCTTGCTTGCCAGCGCTTTGGCGGCGATGTTGAGTCTGCCGGCGAGTCGTTCCCTGAAGACGGTCTTGGTCTCTTCCGGCACTCTGGGGTTGAACAGCGGGCTGTAGCCCTTGTGAATTTCGCTTGAGATGAAGTTCAGCCATTCCTGCAGGTGGTAACGATCCATCGTGCCGGCTGGCGGCGCCAGTTTTTTGTCGGGAACGAGATCGGCGATGTATTGCACGATCACCGCGACCTCGGTCAGCAGCTCGCCGTTGTTCATCAGCAGCGCGGGGACATAGCCTTTGGGGTTGATGGCGTTGTAGTCCTGGCCGCTTTCGGTGGTTTTGTCCTTGGGGTTTACTTTCTCGGCGGTGAAGCCGATGCCGGCCTCATGCAGGACGATGTGCGGGCACAGCGCGCAGGTGCCGGGGACGTAGTAAAGTTTTTGCATGGCGGGTTCTCCTTAAGGTGGTTTGCTGCCTGACAGTCTATCAAGTTAAGGCGAGTTGATGGGCGCACCCGGGATGGTCTGACTCAGCCTCGCCGGAGCGGATGTTCCATCTTCGCGACCGGCGTATGATAGACCCGCAGTTGTCACCCGATAGATCACGGAGGTCGCGATGCATAAGCTGAAGAATGAAGCCGCGTTGTTCAAGGCGGCGTTCGCTGCGGGGGTGAAGTACGCCGAGGGGCGCGGCGTGGTCGAGTTCGAGCCGACCGATTCCGCGAGCGAGAAGCTGTTGTACATCTACCGGCTGCTGGTGCACGACAAGGTGATCCAGCCGATGCCGGAAGAGCAGGTTGCCGAGAAGACCCTGCGGCACCGGATCACGCTCTGGTATGCGAAGCAGTTGCCCGGAGATCATCCGTTGCTGAAGTGAATCAGGGGGATGCCCCGAGCCGCGATTATTTTCCTTTGACGACCTTGAGTGTGTTGACGAAGGTCATGCTGGGGAAAGTGCGGTCCAATCGTTTGCTGTTGAAATTTTCGATGGTCGAGCCGCTGTCGAACTCGATGACGGCGCCTTTTTTTGCCTTGGTCGTTTTTGCCGCAATCCAGCGGGTCTGGTTGTCCTGTTGAACCTCGAGATAGGTGAAATCCGGGATGTCGATGGTGCTGATGACGGTGGCTGTTTCCGTCTGTTCGGCATCGGGCGCGTCGGCCGCTGCCATGGACGAATCGCCGGAACCGATGGCAGGATGTCCGGGAGGCAAAGCGGTGGATGCGGGTGCAGGGAACGTCGGCGAGGGCACGGTCTGCGCCGGCGGCACGAAGGGCTCATTGCCTGGGTCTTTGCTGCATGCGGCGAGGGTCAACGCGGCGAGTACGGTGATGAGAGCGGTGTGTTTCATGCGGTTTCCTTGTCTGGGTGGTTTGCGGATAGATGATACCGCTGATATTCGGTCTGCGGCTTAAGCCATGCAAATGGCCGCTGTTAGACTGGCCGGGCCGGAATAGTTCAGGGTATGCAGGGGCAAGGCTATTCGCAGCGCTCGCCCGGCTTCAGTTCGAAGAAGCGGGGAAACTCGCTGGGGTGTCCGGCCAGCACTTTGACGCAGTCGCCCATTTTGTGGTGTCCGTAGCTCATCACCTCGACGCGCTCTGTGCTGCCCAGCGGTTGCACGGTGATGCGGTTTGCGCCCTCTGCGACCTGCGGCGGCTGTTTGCGACTGTCGCGCCGGTCACCGGACGAGCTGCCTATGCCCAGTGATATTCCGCCAAAGCTGCCGCCGCTGCCGACCCCGACGCCTATGCCCATGCCGACATGGGTGTCGCCGGGCCTGTTCGCCTGCGCTTGCTTGCGCTCGACCTCGGTGAATTCGTGTATGTCCACCACGGTCGCCAGGCGCACGTAACGTCCATCTTCTTCCAGTTCGGGTGTGCTCTGGCATGCCGCCAGCAAGGCCAGCAATATCGCGGTGATAACGGTTTTCATCATGGTGCCCTCCGCCTGGATTTGAGATGCACTTTACTCCTTTCTCCGGAGTGATGGTTATCGTCCCAGGTTCCTTGCCCCGATGAGAAACGATGAGTCATAAGGGGCAATGTGGGCTGTGTGGCAGATTGATGTGGCATGGAAGCCTGCGCGGACTTGGGCGTGCATGCGCGCGTCAGCCGCCAAAAATGATCGCTTCATCGTCCGGTCGCCACACCGGGAATTTCTGCATCACCCGCGAAAATGATTCGGATGCTGTGTATCGCTCCAGCCAGGCGCGCAACGCGGGGTAGGGCGCGTCGGCGAACCAGTCGCTATCGACTGCTGCAAACTGGCGGACGAAGGGGAGCAGGGCGTCGTCGGCCAGCGTGTATGTTGCGCCCAGCAGGCAGGGCGTCGCGGCCAGGCGTTGTTCGAGTTGTTGCAAAAATTGCTCGCCCGCCGCGCGGTACGCGCTTTGCGGCTGTTCGGGAAAGCGCTCTGGATATTTGTAGCGATCCAGATCGTGTTTGAATGTGGTGTCGTTCGCGATCACCCAGGGTAATGCGGCCTGCAGATGGCACTCGTCTCTGCCCAGCCATGCTTGCGGATCGTGATGCCGCAAGGCCCACAGCATGATGTCCAGGCTTTCGTCTATCACTTTTCCATCCGGCAATACCAGCACCGGCACGCTGCCCTTGGGCGATGCGGCCAGCATCGCGGCGGGTTTGTCGCGCAATTCCACTTCGCGCAATTCGACGCGGATGGCGCCGGCGATCAGCGCCGCGCGCGCCCGCATCGCGTAGGGGCAGCGGCGGAAGGAATACAGGATGGGAAGGGGCATGGCGGCGATTTTAGCGGCTAAGTGGCAGTGGATGCACAATTGCCGTCACGATAGGTATCCAATGTGCGGTATCGCACAACGGACATCAGATCGCCGCGCTAGAATCTATCTGTTTGCTTCGGTAATTCATGTTGCCTTTGCTGGCAAAGGAGGTTTCCCGATGTTCAGATTGTTGTTGGCGATGTTGCTGGTGTCGCCGGCTTGGCCGGCGTACGCCGGGGTGTCGGGCGGGATGTTCGGGGAGGGGCGTTCCCAGTTCACGCTGGTGGCCGGGAATGCCTATGCCTTTGAGAAAAGTTATTTCGTCATCGGCGGGAGCGCGAGCTATTACCTGGTGGATGGTCTGGGGGTGGGGGTTTCTCTGGAGAACTGGTCGGGGGGAGGTCCGGGTATCAGGAAGTACGCGCCTTTTGTGCAATATGTCTTTTATCAGGTACCCAGGGTGCAGCCGTATGTCGGCGCGTTTTATCGCCACACTTCGATCTCGGGACTGCCCGGCATCAAATCGACGGGCGCACGCGCCGGGTTGCTGTTGGCTTCGGGTGCGAATGCCTATGTGAGTATCGGCGTTGTGCATGAGGCTTACCTGGATTGCCAGGTGTCGATCTACCGGGTATGCAGGGAAACTTACCCCGACATCACCGTCGCCTTCGGGTTCTGATGCGGCTGGTCGCCAGACGTTGTATCTGCGCGGGCGGAGCGGGGCAATAATTTATTCGTCCCGACTCCAGCATATGGCATGCTATCAGGATGAAACAATCACATCTGGAATTGCTGGTCACGCGCGAGATGCCCTTCGGCAAGTACAAGGGCAGGCTGATTGCCGATCTGCCGGGGCAATACCTAAACTGGTTCGCGCGCGGGGGTTTTCCGCCCGGCGAGCTGGGGCAGTTGCTGGCACTGATGCATGAACTGGATCACAATGGGCTGTCGTCGCTGCTCGATCCGCTGCGCAAGCGGTGACTCACTTTAAACCTTGCACTCGTGGAGATCGTCGGGATGGATCGGCAATCCTTGCAGTGTTTACTTTCCCGCGCGGTGCGTTGCGGCGGGTTGGTGCTGTGCCTGTCCTGCACGCCCGCACATTCGGGCACAGGGGCGCTGGCCTACGAGGAACAGACGCTGACGCTGGAGGGCGAGGTGCAGAAGGTGCGCGTGCCCAGGGGGTACAGGCTGGAGTGGCTGGCCGAAATGGACGAGCCGCGCATGCTGACCTTTGCGTCCAACGGCGATCTGTTCGCCGGTTCTCGATCGGGCAAGGTGTATCGTTTGCCGCCGCCTTACACCAGGGCGGAAGTGCTGGTCGAGCCGGGCGGTTATCCGCACAGCGTGGCGTTCCGATCCGGCGAGATTCTGATCGCGAAGACCGACGGGGTGTATCGCGCGCCGTACCAGGCAGGACAGTCGCGTATCGCACCGGATGCGCTGAAGCTGCTGGCGCGATTGCCGGACGGGATGGGGCATAACTCGCGCACGGTAGCGGTGGGGCCGGATGGCCGGGTGTATGTCAGTCTGGGCATACAACGCAATTGCAGCGACCAGTATCTGGGTGCCGGCTATGCGTTCGACGATCAGCGCGGCGGCGTGCTGGTGTTGCGCGAGGGCGGCGGCAAGACAGGCTGGGAGCCGTTTGCATCGGGGCTGCGCAATCCGGTGGGTTTTGACTGGCATCCGCAGACCGGGGTGCTCTATGCCAGCAACAACGGTCCGGATCATCTGGGCTACGAGCAACCGCCGGAATATTTCAGCAGACTCACGCCCGGTTCGTTTCACGGCATGCCGTGGTTCCAGTTCAACGGGAAGCAAGTGCAGCGCGACGATTGTGTGAAGAGCCACCCCCCGCGACCCATCGATCAAGTGACAGTGCCGGTGGCGACTTTCCCGTCGCGCAATGCGCCGCTGGGCATGGCCTTCGTTCCCGCAGGCGCGATGGATGAGCAGCTGGAATTCGACGCGGCGGTGGCGCTGCACGGTTCGTGGGGCACGCAGCCCCGTGGCGGGTTCATCGGCGAGGCCGCCACGCGCCGTCCGCCGAAGATCGTTGCGGTGCGATTCAGGGATGGGCAGGCGCTGCGCGTGGACGATCTGGTCGGCGGCTTTCAGCTGCCCGACGGCGGACGCTGGGCGCGTCCGGCGGGCGTGGCGTTCGGGCCGGACGGCGCGCTGTATTTCAGCAGCGACAGCGATCACAACGGCCTGTTCCGGCTGAAGCGGGTGCATTAGCGCCGCACGGCCGTTTTGCACTGCTTTCGACAAGTCCGGGACGAACGGATTTATACTACGCCCGATACCTCTGCATTAGCCGTCAACCACAGGGATTTGCATTATGAATTTGCCATACAGGGTGGGCAAGTACGAGCTGGACAAACAGATCGGGATAGGCGCGACCGGCAAGGTCTACCACGCGCTGGATACGTTCTCCGGCGACGAGGTGGCGGTAAAGGTGATCGACGAGGCGGTGCTCCACGATCCCGAATTCAACGAGGCGTGCCGCAAGCAATTCCTCAACGAAGCCGCGCTGGCCGGGCATCTCGCCCATCCGCATGTGGTCGCTATCCTGGAAGCATCCGTCACCGGGGATTCGGGTTACATCGTGATGGAGTACGTGCCGGGCGGGAACCTGGTGCGGCACACTTACCATGACAACCTGCTGTCCGTCGGGGATGTGCTGCAGATCATCTACAAATGCTGCAGCGCGCTCGATTACGCGTTTGGCAAGGGCATCGTCCACCGCGATATCAAGCCCGCCAACATCATGGTCGTGTCCGGCACCAACGTGAAGATCGCGGACTTCGGCACGGCGGTGTTTTACAAGGAGCAGATCACCCAGGCGGTGACCTCGGGCACGCCTTCCTACATGTCGCTGGAGCATATCCGGGGGCACGCCCTGAGCCATCTCAGCGACATGTACTCGCTCGGGGTCGTGGCCTACGAGCTGCTGACCGGACGGCTGCCGTTCGAGGCCGATACGCTGGCCGCCCTGCTCGATGCGATCGCCAACAAGGAGGCGATACCGCCGGGCGAGCGCCGTGCCGGCATCCCTCCGGAACTGGACAAGATCGTCCTGAAGATGATGGCGAAAAATCCGGATGACCGCTATCCCACCTGGGCGGCGCTCGAGGCCGAGATCGCCAAGCTGGGCCGGTTCGGCGCGTCCCGGCAGGACATCGCCGACAGCGAGAAATTCGGCACCATGCGGGCGATGCACGAGCTGCGCAATTTCCCCGATCCGGAAATATGGGAACTCGTTCAGGCCAGCAAATGGCTCAGGCTTCCGGCGCACGCCGTGATCGTGCGCGAAGACGAGCCGGCGCACAGCATGTATATCCTGGCCTCCGGGGCGATGCGGGTGACCAAGCAGGGCCATTTGCTGAATGTCATCCGGGTGGGCGAGTTCTTCGGCGAGATGGCCTACATCCACCGCGGATCGAACCGCCAGGCGACGCTGGAGGCGATCTCGGATTCGGTCGTCGCGGAATTTCCGTTCGAGGCGCTGGAGAAGCTCAGCGCCAGTTGCGAATTGCGGTTTGTGAAAACGCTGCTGCACTCCCTGACAGACAGGCTGGTATTTGCCGGCGATCGCATCGTGCGCATGTATGGCTGAGGCTTCTACTAGACCGGTAACTGTGTCGGGTCTATCATTGCATCCCGATTGATTCGAACAAATCCGGTTTTGGAGCGCACTATGGAACACATGACACCCAAGCAGACTTATGAGTTTTTGCAGGCTAACCCCGAAGCGGTATTCATAGATGTGCGTAGTGAGATGGAACACATGTTCGTCGGCCACCCAAAGGGATCTATCCTGATCCCCTGGGTAGACGGACCGGAATGGGATATCAATCCCCACTTCGTTTCGCACGTAAAGAAAGCCGCAAGTGCGAATCGCCCGGTCGTGCTGATCTGCCGATCCGGACGCCGTTCAGTTGATGCAGGGTTGGCGCTCGAAAAGGCGGGACTGACAGAGGTATATAACGTTTTGAACGGTTTTGAGGGCGACCTGGACGACACGCATCATCGAAATTCGCACAACGGCTGGCGCTTTGACGGCCTTCCCTGGGCGCAGACCTAGGGAGCCTGTGGTTAAGTCTGGTTTTGTCGTTCCCGCGAAAGCGGGAACCCAGTTAAATCAACCAGCTAGATTCCCGCTTTCGCGGGAATGACGACTTAATCAGACCTTCCCTGGGTGATCTGAAGGTGGAGGGGCGCAGTGCCCCCAGTTTAGCCGGCGAGCGTAGTGTGCTGGGTATGATGTTGGTTGGCTGCTTTGAGATTGAACAAGCCCGATAAGACAGAGCCGACTTTCTGGTTGGCACGTACAGCAAAAGAATCAAAGCCAACCTGATACTGGTAGGTCACATTGGTACGCGGCACATCGCCGATCGCGCGCAACTCACCCCTGAAGCCGTAATGTTCACGCAGCGTACGAGCGGTCAAATAACTCTTGCCGTCGGCGAATTTGTCGAATTCCACAGCAATGACAGTGAAGTCATCGATGTCGCGCCCAATCGCTTCCGCATCTTCTTCGGCAGCCACCCAGACACCCAGCGGCCAACCATGTTCGTATTCGCGGTGTATCAGTTCGGCGCGGCGAGCTTTCCATACCGATAGCGGCACCAGCAGCGGCCCCACAGGCAGTCTGACATTCTGCGGCGTATCGCCATCTGCAAGCGTCAGAGTTTTCCATTCATCAGATACGATGTTGCCATTCTTGATCAATTTGAACATGTGCGGCCTTCCTTTCTGCATTCTGAAAACAGGTGGATGGGTGATTCATCACAACTTGATGGAGCGCAGTCTAGAGATGTTGCATATGCCTGTGAAATACTTATTTGTTACATCCAAATAACCAATGGGTATATATAAATACATCTGATTCCAGATGCGACTAGTCGGCGGAAAGCTGCTGGCGGCTATGCCGGGGGACTCTCAAAGGTTTGACCTTTGCGGCGGTCAAAAAAGTAAAATTAAAACAAAGCAACATCATTCCCTCCCCCTTGCAGGGGGAGGGCTAGGGTGGGGGTAGAAGCCGGGCATGAGTACAATCCAAATTTCTACCCCCATCCCAACCTTCCCCCTGCAAGGGGGAAGGAGTGGTAATGCAGCCGCCTTCAGGCGGCCCACGGTTTTATTGGCGCCTTTGAGGCGCTCACCCAATAAGCCT
>JACRED010000008.1 GCA_016218415.1 Nitrosomonadales bacterium | reverse complement strand
CGTCACGGAACGATTTCTTGGTCCAGATGCCGTTGTATTTGGGCGTATCCATTTTCATGAATTTGGCCAGGAAGTCCTGCTGCAGCGATTTGTTGTCGATCACGATCAGCTTGGTGCTTCCGGCAAATTGCTTCTCGCCCAGGAAGACGTCCTTGATCTCCGCGGCAGAGATGGTGGTTCCCGGATTTGCAATGACGACAACGTCGCCCGCGATCGCGTAGTGCGATGCGCATACAGCCAGCACGGTGACAGAGAAATATTTAAGCATGGTTGAATTCATGGTCCTCAATCTCCCTGGTTCTAGAAACGGATGGCGAACTGCGTGAGCAGGCTGCGGTAATTGTAGGGGGACCTTCCGGTCTCCGCCGCAAACTCCGAATTGAGCATCTCGAATTTCAGCGATGCTTTCTGATTCAGCTCATATTTGAAACCCAACGCCTGCCTGGTGTAGGACTGGCCGTTATCCTGCATGCTGAAATAATTGTCTTTCTGGCTGAGCACCGTTTTCTCGAAACGCAGGAAGGGGGTCAGCGCATGGAAAGTCCGGCCCAGTTGCAGGTAGTCGGCCCAGCTGCTGTGGATGCCCGTGCCGCCGCTCTTGTCCCTGTTGTTGAACCGATAATATTCGCCGAGCACTTCCCAGTCGTTTTCCAGATAAACGACGGAAGCGCCAGCCATGTTCAGATCCGTTTTGTCGGGTGTCAGCGCATCATCGTCCACGTCGCCGCGCAAACCGTGGATCGCCAGCCTCAGGCCTTCCATCATGCCCGAGAACTCATAACCCAGATTGAGGCCGGTCATTGCCTGGTGATTGTTGTCACCTGACGTGTTGATATTCAGTGTGCCCAGATTCGCGGCTGAAGCCGGGATCGTCGGGTCCAGCATGGAAATCTTCGGTCCGTTGCCCGCGAAGACATCGTAGGTGAGCTTGCCGTCGCCGGCCCTGATCTTGCCCGAGCCCAGCAGTCCCACCATGTGCGCCGGCATGATCCCGCCCTTGTCCTCGAAATCGAGGAAACGCGGCCGCGATATCGCGGTCTGGATCTGCGCGCCGTGGTGGAAGCCGGTATTCCAGTAGCCATAGGGTGTGTGGAAGCGTCCCGCCCACAGCGTGGCGCTGTCGCTAAAGGTGTAGCCCATCTGCACCCGTTCCAGATCGGTAGCGACCGAGCCGTCCGCGGTGGTCTCGAAGATAAGCTCGACCAGACCTTTGACGTTATTGTCGAATTGCGGTGTCAGATAAACGTCGAATGATCCCGTGTTGAATCCTTTCGGGTTGGGTGATTGCGTGCTGTGCAAAGCGAAACCCACGTCGGCAAAACCGTGCAACGGTACGCCCTCACTCTCTGCCAGTGCCAAAGCAGGCAAGGTCAGCAACATACCGGCTATCGATGCGCTCAAGAAAGCAGGCAACTTCCCCTGCCATGAGCGACCCACGTACACATACTTTTCAGTTACCATTTTCGGCCTCCCCAAAGTTTAGTACTTCAACCCATCTTCCGAATCTGCCAGCTTGTCTCTAAATGTGGCTAGTTTCTCCCTGATTCCGTCTGGCGTGATTATCCTAACAGGAAATTAACTTGCCATGTTATTTGAGGTTGCCGCGCACCGACTGTGGCTTACACTCTTCTATATTCAATTGTGTGGCCGGTCGCAGAAGGCTACAATGCCGCCATGCCCGATTTCAACCTGACCCATCACTTTTTGATCGCCATGCCGGCCATGCAGGAGGGGGTGTTTGCGGGCACGCTGACGTACATTTGCGAGCACAATGAGAACGGCGCGCTGGGCATCGTGGTGAATCGCCCGATCAGTCTGACGCTGGGCGAAATGTTCGATCAGGTGAAAATCCCATTGCACCAGCCCAGGCTCGCAAAGTTGCATGTGCATTTCGGCGGCCCGGTGCAGACCGAGCGCGGCTTCGTATTGCACGACACGCAAGGGGATTGGGAATCCACGCTGCGCATCAACGACAAGCTCGCGCTGACCACCTCCAGGGATATTCTTGAAGCGATGGGCCGGGGGCACGGGCCGCGCAACATGATCATCACGCTGGGCTATGCGGGCTGGGACCAGGGCCAGCTGGAACACGAGATCACCGAAAACGTCTGGCTGACCGTGCCGGCTTCCGAGCACATCCTGTTCGACCTTCCGCCCGAGGAGCGCCTGGCTGCGGCGATGGCCTTGCTCGGGGTGGATTATGCCTCGCTGGTGGAGGACGCCGGGCATGCCTGAGGGGGCGGTCATTTCATCCCCGGTCTTTACCCCCCAGGGCACCCTGCTCGCATTCGACTTCGGCACCAGACGCATCGGCATCGCGGTGGGCAGCACCCTGCTGCGACGCGCCAATCCGCTGACCACCATCGATGACGAAAAGACCGATACGCGCTTTGCCAGAATCGAAGCCCTGCTGAAAGAATGGCAGCCGTGCGCGCTGGTGGTCGGGCTGCCGAGCAACGATGACGGCACGCCGCACGAGCTGACCGCACTGTGCCGGCGCTTCGCCAATCGCCTCAAGGGACGGTTCAAATTGCCGACGATTCTGCTCGATGAGCGGTATACTTCGGTCGCCGCCAGCGCGCAGTTGAATGAGGAGGGTGTCCACGGTATGAAGCAGAAAACCTTGATCGACCAATACGCCGCGCAACAGATATTGCAGGCCTATTTTGACGAACCCGCAGCGGGAATCCTCGCATGAAAAATCCCCAGTTGAATAAACACGGCGAACTCCAGCACCTGCTGACGACCGAGGGTTTGCCGGTGCATATCCTGCGCGACATCCTGGACAAGGCCGAGACTTTCGTCGGTGCCGGCGACGGGCAGGAGATCAAGAAGGTGCCGTTGCTGCACGGGAAATCGGTGTTCAACGTGTTCTTCGAGAACAGCACCCGCACCCGCACCACCTTCGAGATCGCGGCCAAGCGCCTGTCTGCGGATGTGGTCAACCTGAACATAGGCTCTTCATCAACCAGCAAGGGCGAGACCCTGCTCGATACCGTCGATAACCTGTGCGCGATGCATGCCGACATGTTCGTCGTGCGCCATTCGTCCAGCGGCGCGGCGCACCTCATCGCGCAGCACGTCGCCCCCAATGTGCATGTCATCAACGCCGGCGACGGCCGCCATGCCCATCCCACGCAGGCGCTGCTGGACATGTTCACGATCCGCCGCTACAAGAAGGAATTCCATAATTTGCGCGTCGCGATCGTCGGCGACATCCTGCACTCGCGGGTGGCGCGCTCGCAGATACATGCGCTGACCACGCTAGGCGTGCCGGAAGTGCGCGTCATCGCGCCCAAGACGCTGCTGCCGACCATGGTCGAGAACCTCGGCGTGCAGGTCTATCACGACATGGCGCTGGGCCTGAAGGATGTGGACGTGGTGCTGATGCTGCGCCTGCAGAACGAGCGCATGCAGGGCGCGGCGCTGCCGAGTGCGCAGGAGTACTTCAAATATTACGGACTCACCGAAGAGAAGCTGGCGTGCGCCAAAGCGGATGCCATCGTGATGCACCCCGGACCGATGAACCGGGGCGTGGAGATAGACTCCAGCGTGGCCGACGGCAAGCATTCGGTGATCCTGCCGCAGGTGACGTTCGGCATCGCGGTGCGCATGGCGGTGATGAGCATGCTGGCGGGGAATAAACAATGAACATCCATATCAAGAACGGCCGCCTGATCGACCCGAAAAACAGGATAGATGCGCAGCAGGACGTGTACATCGCCGAACGGCGCATCGCCGCGATCGGCAAGGCGCCCCCGGGTTTTGTTGCCGAACAGGTGGTCGATGCCAGCGGGCTGATCGTGATGCCGGGACTGATGGATATCGCGGCGCGTCTGCGCGAGCCGGGTTACGAGTACAGAGCCACGCTGGAATCCGAGATGGACGCAGCGGTGGCGGGCGGCGTAACTTCGCTGGCCTGCCCCCCCGATACCGATCCGCCGCTCGACGAGCCGGGGCTGGTGGAGATGCTCAAGCGGCGCGCCCGCTCGCTGAATCAATGCCGCGTGTTTCCGATCGGCGCGCTGACCTACGGTTTGAAGGGTGCGGAGCTGACCGAGATGAACGAGCTGACCGAGGCGGGCTGCAAGGCTTTCAGCCAGGCCGAAGCGCCGCTCACCGACACGCGCGTGCTGATGCGCGCGATGCAATATGCGGCCACCTTCGGTTACCGCGTGTGGCTGCGCCCCCAGGACAGCTTCCTGGCCAAGAACGGGGTGGCGCATGACGGCGAGGTGGCGACCCGGCTCGGCCTGCCGTCCATCCCGGTGATCGCGGAAACCATCGCGCTGGCCACCGCGCTGCAACTGGCCAGAGAGACGGGCGTCATCCTGCACATCTGCCGGATTTCCAGCGCGGCCGCGGTGGACATGATACGCGCCGCCAAGCGCGAAGGGCTGAAACTGACCTGCGATGTGTCGATGAACCACGTGCACCTGACCGAAATGGATATCGGCTACTTCGATTCCAACTGCCATCTGGTGCCGCCGCTGCGCAGCCTGCGCGACAAGGCGGCGCTGCGTGCCGGCCTCCTTGACGGCACGATAGACGCGATCTGCTCCAACCATTCGCCGGTGGACGACGATGCCAAGCAACTGCCGTTCGCCGAAGCGGAAGACGGCGCGACCGGGCTGGAACTGCTGCTGCCGCTGGTGCTGAAATGGGCGGAGCAGGAGCGCGTTCCCCTGCTCGATGCGCTGGCGCATATCACGATCAACCCCGCGCAACTGCTCGGGCAGAAGATGGGCCATCTGTCAGCAGGCGCATATGCGGATATCTGTGTGTTCGATCCCGGGACGTCCTGGAAAGTGGAGCCTGCCGCGCTGAAGAGCCAGGGCAAGAACACGCCGTTCAACGGTTACGAGATGCAGGGCCGGGTGCGCTATACGCTGCTGGACGGGCAGATTGTCTATCAGACCTGATGTATCGTAGGGGCGATTCACGAATCGCCCTGTTTGTCATTCGTATAACCAATCCGGGCGATTCGTGAATCGCCCCTGCGTAAAACATGAACCCGCTCTTAAATTTCACCGGCCTGCCGCGTTTTGCGGAGATCAAACCCGAACATGTCGCCCCGGCGATAGAGCAATTGCTGGACGAGAATCGCGCCCTAATTGAAAAATTATTGGCCGATCCCGTGCTGCCAACTTGGCAAAATTTTGTCGCGCCCATGGAGGATGCCAACGAGCGTGTATCGCGCGCGTGGGGGCCGGTCGGGCATCTGAATGCGGTGATGAACTCGCCCGAGTTGCGCGAGGTATACAACGCCACGCTGCCGAAGATCACCCAGTATTACGCCGAGCTGGGGCAGAACCTCGCGCTGTTCCGGAAATTCAAGACGCTGCGCAATAGTCCGGAATTCGCCGGTCTGAGTGCCGCGCGCAAGAAGATCATCGAGAACGAGTTGCGTGATTTTCGTCTCGGCGGTGCGGAGCTGCCGGATGACAAGAAGGCGCGTTATCTGGAGATACAGGAGCGCCTGTCTGAATTATCGTCGCGCTTTTCCGACAATCTGCTGGATGCGACCAACGATTACACGCTGGTGATTGAGAGCAGTGATGAGCTGAGCGGCCTGCCGGCTGACGCGCTGCAAGCAGCCCAGGAGGCTGCACAGGAAAAAGGGAAAACCGGCTGGTTGTTCACGCTGAAAGCACCGTCATACATGCCCATCATGCAGTATGCCGACAACCGCGCGTTGCGTGAAAAAATGTACCGCGTCTACGGCACGCGCGCCAGCGAGTTCGGCAAACCGGAGTGGGACAACACCCCGCTGATGGAGGAGATCGTCAGGCTGCGCGGTGAAGAAGCGCAGCTGCTGGGTTTCGCCAATTTCGGCGAATTGTCGCTGGCCAGCAAGATGGCGAATACGCCCCAGCAGGTGGTCGAGTTCATGCGCGAGCTGGCGCAGCGCGCTCGACCGTTTGCCGATAAGGATTTGGCGGAGCTGCGCGAATTCGCGCGCGCCAAACCGGGCATAGACGATCTGCAATCCTGGGACGTCAGCTATGCCAGCGAGAAATTACGTGAGCAACGCTACGCATTCTCCGAGCAGGAAGTAAAACAGTACTTCCCCGAAGATGCGGTGCTGCCCGGCATGTTCAAGCTGGTCGAGACGCTGTACGGCTTGCGGATTAAACCGGGTGTCGCGCCCGTTTGGCACGACGACGTGCGCTTCTTCGACATCCGCGATGCGCAGGGTCAACTGGTCGGCCAGTTCTACCTCGACATGTACGCGCGCAACAGCAAGCGCGGCGGGGCGTGGATGGACGATGTGATCGGGCGGCGGCGCCTGGCAACCGGCATCCAGACACCGGTCGCGTACCTGAACTGCAATTTCTCCGCGCCGGTTGGCGGGAAACCTGCTGTGTTCACACATGACGAAGTCATTACGCTGTTCCACGAGTTCGGCCACGGCCTGCATCATTTGCTCACCGAAGTGGAAGACCTCGGTGTGTCCGGCATCAACGGCGTGGAATGGGACGCGGTGGAGCTACCCAGCCAGTTCATGGAAAATTTCTGCTGGGAGTGGGAGGTGCTGCACGGCATGACACGGCACGTGGACACCGGAGAAAAACTGCCGCGCGCGCTGTTCGACAAGATGCTCGCCGCGAAGAATTTCCAGAGCGGATTGCAAACCCTGCGCCAGATCGAATTCTCGCTGTTCGACATGCTGATGCACAGCAACTTCGAGGCGGGCGGCGGCAAGAGCATCTTGCAACTGCTCGACGAGGTGCGCGCCGAAGTCGCGGTTATGATCCCGCCGGCGTTCCACCGCTTCCCGCACAGCTTCTCGCACATCTTCTCGGGTGGCTATGCGGCGGGCTATTACAGCTACAAATGGGCGGAAGTGCTGTCCGCCGATGCCTACAGCATGTTCGAGGAGAACGGCGTGCTGAATCCCGATGTCGGCGCGCGTTTCCGCAGCGAGATACTGGCGGTGGGCGGCAGCCGCGACGCGATGCAGTCGTTCAGCGCGTTCCGCGGGCGCGAGCCGAGCATGGATGCGCTGCTGCGGCATAATGGATTGCTTGAAACGAGGGAGGAAAAATGAAACCTGTCGCTCTGCTGCTGATCTGTTTGATTGCGTTGCCGATGTCCGCCGGCGCCGACCAGTTATACCGATGGTTCGACGAAAACGGCAAGGTGCATTACGGAGACGCGCCCCCCGCATCGGCTGCCAATGTCGAGCGCAGGGCGATCCCCGATGTGCAGGAACAGGGCGAAGAGCTGTCCTTTGCAACGCGCCGCGCCCGGCAGAATTTCCCGGTCACCCTGTATGTGGGCGCGGGCTGCGTAGCGGCTTGCGAACAGGCGCAAAGCCTGTTGAGCAAGCGCGGCATCCCGCACAACGAAGTGTCGTTGCAGACCACAAAAGAGGTTGAGGAATTCAAGCAGCAATCCGGCACCGATCGTGTGCCGGTCTTGCTGGTGGGCAAAACCTATCTGCGGGGATTCCTGGCCGAACAATGGCAGAGCGAACTCGACATCGCGGGCTATCCCAGGACCGCCAGCTACCGCCAGCGCCTTGCCGCGCCCGCAGCTAATGGCCAGCCAGCCGTAGAACAGACACCGAACGAACCTGCCGCGCAATGAAACTGGCGACCTGGAACGTCAACTCGCTGAAAGTGCGCCTGCCGCACCTGCTCGACTGGCTGGCCACGAACCCGGTGGAGGTGGTCTGTCTCCAGGAAACCAAAACCGAAGATAAAAACTTCCCCCAGGCCGAACTCGAAGCGGCGGGGTATCACTGCATATACAGCGGGCAGAAGACCTATAACGGCGTGGCGATCTTGAGTCGCGAGCCGGGTCACGATGTGCAGATCGGTATCCCGGATTTCGCCGACGAACAGAAGCGCGTGATCGCTGCCACCTTCGGCGACCTTCGTGTCGTGGATGTGTATATCCCCAACGGGCAAAGCATCGATTCCGACAAGTACCAATACAAACTCGACTGGCTGACCGCGTTACACGACTGGCTGCAACAGGAGTTGGTGCGCTATCCGAAACTGGTGTTGCTGGGCGACTACAACATCGCGCCGGAAGACCGCGACGTGCACGACCCGAAGGCATGGGAAGGAAACGTGCTGGTGAGCGAGCCGGAGCGGGACAAATTCCGCGCCCTCGTGCAGCTCGGCCTGCGCGACAGCTTCCGGCTGTTCGAACAGCCCGAGAGATCATTCAGTTGGTGGGACTACCGGATGATGGGGTTTCGCCGCAACCACGGTTTGCGCATCGACCATATCCTGATCAGCGAGCCGCTGGTGGCGCAATGCAAAGGGTGTGTGATCGACAAGGCACCGAGAAAACTGGAGCGGCCATCGGATCATACGCCGGTGGTGGTGGAGTTTTAGTTTATAGCCGTTCGCCCTGAGATATCGAAGGGGGATACGTTCATCGCGTGTTGCTCTGAAACCACAAGTCCAATTGCTTCGCCTTGCACACTGCCCAAGCATCAGCCCGAATGAATTTCAAACTTTTATCCGACCAACAAAACAGCACTTGTCCAATACAGCTCATCCGGAAATACCGACCGTTCATCCCGCCAGCTTGCCGATCGTCAAAAAGCCCTGCCATTCGCCGCCTTGGCGTTGACCTTTGCGTCGCAAAATTCCAATATGCCGCCGCTTCACAACGAACAACGTGTCCAGGAATCAGGGTTTGAAGGTGAAGCGAGGGACAAACAACAGCATCCCTCTCGACTGAAAACCACAGGAGCGATTACAAATGACCACTACTTTTATCGGCATCCTCATCACGGCCCTTGCGATTAAATTCGACGAGTTCACCCTGTTCAGGCACAACGCCTTCCCACCGATCGCGCTTGCGGGTGTGTTGACAATAATCGGTTCCTTGATACTGTAAGGCCGGGTGGTGAAAGATCGAACATGATTGTATCGGCAAGCCAGTCTTTGCCGGTCATCCTTTACAGCTGTTCGCAATTCAGCTGAACTGAACGATAGAACTATCGTCCGCTAACAGATGCGGGCTACTGCCTGTCATTGCCGAGTTACTTTTGACTTGTCCAGATTGGCGCAGGGATCGGTGCGCTCGACGCGCGGGGTGAACCAGATCACGTCATAGGGCGCTTCGCCCGTGGCGCTGCTTTTTTCATAGGCATGGGGACCGGTCACGCCGGGGCTGACCTCGATGAAACCGACCGAAAGGATGCGCGCCGTCGGTGCGCGTGCGGCGAAGTAGAGCGGCAGGCCGATGTCGCGGCGGGCATGGCTGCTGCCGACGATGCCGACCACGCCGCGCGCGATGCTGGGTACGGCGACATCCGCCATCAGCGCGTCGCGCAGCCGCTGTCCGCGGGTCAGGCCTTCGCGCAGGTCGTCCCTGAGCTTGCCGCAATGCGCACCGCCCATGTTCTCGATCAGGAATTTCTGGCGGCTGTCGTTCCACACCTCCTCGACGGCAAGGCGCTTCAATTCCCCGGCGTCATACGCGGTAAAGCCGCCGCGGACGACAGGCTGGGAATGCAGGTTGGAAATGTTGGCGGCGATGACCGGCAGCTTGTTGTCTATTGCCGTCGCCAGGAAGGGCTGGTAGGCCTGGATATCGGCAAAGCGGATCAGGCGGGTGACGCGTTCCAGCGTCTCGTCGCGATTGACGCCGGTCAGCGTCCAGTCCAGCGCCTGCTGGTCTTCGGCGTTGAGCTGTTCCATCATTAATGCCGGCATTAGCGCCGGATACTTGACTGCGTCGATGCGCGCCTTCAGCAGCTTCAGCTGGTACTCATGGTGCAGCGTGTTGTCATGCGTCTCGCCGAGCAGCAACACGTCGGCCTTGTTGGTCCTGGCAAGCAGCGCAGCTTCGTCGATGAAGCTGCGGCTGTTCATGTCCCAGATCTTACCGGCCAGCGGATGATCGGCAAACAGCATGTTCCCGGCATGGGCCAGACCTGTGACTAACAGCAAAGCAAAGGTGAGGCCGAATTTGAAACTCGCGGTGATCATGCCCGAATGCAACCTTCTGTACGGTGGAACTTATTTTCCCAGCAATGCCGCGATCTCGGCTTCTGCGGCAACCCAATGCCCGGTCGAGTCACCCTGGAAACCATGACGTTCGGCGATGAAATATGCGGCTGTTTCCACCATGCGGTAGCGTTCTTCCGGCGTGGGCTGTGCCTTCGCTTTTTTGGCAGCTGCAGGTTTGGTCTTGGCGGCCGCGACTTTCTTCGTCTCGGTCGCAGCAGCCGTTGCCTTCTTGGCTACCGGTTTTTTCGCTGGCGGTTTTTTAGCGGGTGTCTCGGTCGCCGTCTTGGCAACTCTGGGTTTGCTGGCTGCCGACGCTTTGGTTGCGCCCGCAGTGGCCGTCGTCCGTTTTTTTGCCGGTGTTGCTGCCTTCTGTTCAGCCATGTTGTACCTCACTTTTCTGAATAATAGATTTCCGCCGCTGGCTGCAACGATCCGCAGCAGTTTGGCGGGCGGACATTAAACACCTATTTCGCGCGGAATGCTATGCCACCCAGCCTGTACCGGCCAGGCTGTTAAGGTTAAGATTGCAGCCGTCCCGCAACTCCCGGCATAACATCCCATGAAATATCTCAAATCCGAATTCCCGATCGCCATCGCGCTCATCGTCCTCGGCCTGGGCTTTGTTCTCGAGCATGCCGCCGTGGAGCATGGCGGCATCGCGCTGTGGGGTTTGCTGCTGGTGATACTCGCGGCGATCATCGGCGTGGCATTCCGCATCGCCCATCATGCCGAGGTGCTGGCGATGCGCTTCGGCGAACCTTACGGTACGCTGATCCTGACGCTCGCGGCGGTGTCCGTAGAGGTGGTGATCCTGGTGGTGCTGCTGACGGGCGAACCGAACCCGACGCTGGCGCGCGACACGGTGTTCGCCGCCGTGATGTTCGACATCAACGGCATCCTCGGCCTGGCGGCCATCGTCGGCGGGCTGAAGCACGGCCAGACCAAATACAACATCTCTTCAGCCAACTCTTTCGTCGCGATGCTGCTGGTCGCCATTGGCGTCGGCATGTTTATCCCCGACTTCGTGCCGGAGGAAAAATGGAAGATTTATTCGATCTTCTCGATCAGCATCATGGCGATCATGTATCTGGCTTTCCTGCGATTGCAGACGGTGGAGCATCGCAAGTTCTTCGAGTATTCCGCCGAGACCGACGAAGAAGCGCATGACGCAACGCACAGCCCGAATGCGTTGCATGTCGCGGTGATGCTGGGCGCGATCGTGCTGGTCGGCCTGCTCTCGGAAGTGCTGTCGGTACTGCTGGATGCAGGCCTCTCCGGCAGCAGCCTGCCGAAAGCGATTCCCGCCGTGCTGGTCGCGCTGATCTCCGCCAGTCCGGAGATCCTCACCGCGCTCAAGGCCGCGCAGCAGGACCGCATGCAGACCACCGTCAATATCGCACTGGGCGCCTCGCTCGCCACCGTGCTGCTCACGCTGCCGGTGATTGAGGCCCTTGCGCTGTTCAGCGGCGAGCGCATCGACATGGCGCTCACGCCGGTCCAGGCCGGCATGCTGCTGCTGACCTTCATGGCCGTGATGAACAATCTGCACGACGGCGAGACCAACGCGATAGAGGGTATCAGCCATTTCGTGCTGTTCGCCGCGTTCATCGCGCTGGTGATGATGGGGTTGATCTGATGACAACCTTGGAGATCTGGGAGTTGCTCAGTTACGTCGTGACCGTGATCGGTCTGCCGCTGGCGATCTCGGTGTTCATTTACGAGCAGCGCAAGGAACGCAACAACGAGGAAGAGGAAGTCTACCAACTGCTCTCGGACAACTATCAGGAGTTCCTCAAGATCGCGCTGGAAAACCCCGACCTGCGCCTGTTCGCCAACGAGGAAACGCCGGCTCTTGCGCCGGAACAGCGCGAGCGCATGTTCATCATCTTCAGCATGCTGATCTCGTTGTTCGAGCGCGCCTACCTGCTGCTCTATGAGGACGACATGACTGAGAAGCAGGCCAGGCGCTGGCGCTCATGGGAGGATTACATGGGCGAGTGGTGTAACCGCGCGGATTTCCGTTCCCTGTTGCCCGTCCTGCTGCGCGGGGAAGATCCCGAGTTCGCCGGTTACATACAAAAACTCGCCGTCAGTTCGCCGGTTACCTAGCGCCGCGGAAACGACATGCTGACGATACTGGTCATCAATTCCAAGGGAGGGTCGGGGAAAACCACCCTGGCCACCAATCTTGCCAGCTACTATGCCGGCAAAAAGGTTCGGACCGCAATCATGGACTACGATCCGCAGGGTTCGAGCATGCAGTGGTTGCGTGCGCGCCCCGATCACGCGGAAAAGATCCACGCTGCCAATGCTGCGCCGCCAAAAGGTGCATCGCCCCTGAGCAGCCGGCAAGGATGGGTGCCCACGGAAACCGAGGTACTGATCATCGACTCGCCCTCAGGCGCAAAGGGTTTGCTGCTGCAGGAACTCGTGCGCAGGGCGAACTTTATCGTGATCCCGGTCGCGCCGTCCCCGATCGATATCCGCGCCACGGCTGATTTCATCAAAGATCTGTTCCTGTCCGGCGGCGCGCGTACTTCCAGGGCGAAAATCGCGGTGGTTGCCAACCGGGTGCGCAACCCCTCCTCTCCGGTTTATGCGGCGCTGGAGCGCTTTCTTGATTCGCTGAAACTGCCTTTCCTCACCAGCATCCGCGATACGGAAAACTATCTGCTATCCGCAGAAACCGGTTTGGGCGTATTTGAAATGGATGAGGCGGCCACCGTTGCAGAAAGGCGCGAACTCATGCCCATCGTGAAATGGCTGAACGGGCAGTTTCCGAACAGGTATGGTTCGCGCATCGGCGACAAAACCCTGACCCTCGAAGAGTCGAAAAAATTTGCCGCGCTACGCACGGGTACGCAAACTCTGTCCGCCTTCAGCGCCACGGGGAAATTCAGGAGCCATCCCTGACCACGGCACAGCGCCATTCAGGCGGCCTGCAGCATCTTGCCGAACAATGCTTCATGCGTCTGCTCGCCAATATCGAAATCCAGCGCCACCGCTTGCTCCACACCGATCCTGATGGGCGGCCCATAGCGGGTGACTGCGAGGCCCGCGTGCCGCATCATGCGTTCTATTGATGGCGTGGTGACCGTGACATATCGTTCAATGCCCATCCGGTCGCCGAACCTGACAACCTCCCGTGTTACATCCATCGTCAGCCCGGAAAATCCGAATACTTGCTGATCGTCAGCTTCCACGGCGAAGCGGCTTAGCTCCCATATTTTCGGATTCTCAGGTGCCAGCTGGCCATACAGCAATTCCGGGAAAGTATCTTTCAGCATATAGGGACCGAGGGTAGGGAGCACTCTCATGCAACCGTGCAAACCGGTTTCATGCTCACCGGCTATCAGGTAGTAGGGATCCAGGGCATCGTAACCGTCAATCTCCATACCGCCGATAACCGACACATCCCAGCCCATTCTGTCCCTGAAAACCTTGGCGCGCAGCCTGTGCATTTCCCATAAATCCTTTCTGGCGAATTCCTTTCTAGATGCGACTTTAATCAGGTGTGACATATGCGCCCTCCCAGTGAGATGTCTGGAATACCCAAGACGCATATAAATTATGCTTAATGAATAAGTTTTGTAACTATCAGAACTGATAGGTACGAAATGGCCCGCTTTGTTGCAGAATTGCTAATCGGTTGGGCAATGGGAAAAGTACGAAGGTTGAATCTCTGGAGAATTTGTATGAAACAGTTCCAACAGCCTGTGCAAAACAATGGCTTTAATGAGGCGCTTCGCGAGTATCGCCGGACCAGACGAGAAAGCCAATGCAGTTTCTGGTCGCGTTTCGGGGTAACGCAGTCGCGCGGGAGCCGCTTTGAAATGGGCGCGGAAATCCCGCAGCCTGTCGCGATCCTGTTGAAGCTTTATCTGGATGGTGTGATTACAGATAACGATCTGTGATCGTTGCGACTATCAGTGTTACGTGGCGCTGCCATATTGGTGCAGCGCTATTTTTCGCAACAAGTCGGCGCATACACCCCGGGGCGGTTAAGACGGATTGATCAGCCCCAGATTGATCGCGCGGACCACCGCCTGCTGGCGTGATCTGGTGTTGAATTTGCGGCGGATGTTCTTGAAATGGAAGTTCACGGTAGCCTCGGAACAGTTCAGCAAATAACCGATCTCCCAGGAGTTTTTCCCGGTCGCGCTCCACTTGAGACATTCCAGTTCGCGGTGCGTGACGTGAATATTTTTATTCGTTGGACTTGCGTGCTTAATGAATTGCAACGAGCTCTCAAAAATATAATCGCGCAGACAGGAAAGCTCGGGAATGTACAGGGCCGCCTCCCGTTGAAAGTGCCGACAAGGCTTGATATCGCTCACGAAGCACACAATCCCCAATTCGCCTCTCGCCCCATGAATGGGCAGCGTGAGCCCCGCCCTGACCCCATACCCGCACGCTTCCTCATACATCTCTCGCGGCTTCCGGGAAGTAAATATTTCCGGCGACCAGATTTGAGGGATCGATTTGCTGATGCAATGCGCAAAAGTAGGATCGATATGGTGCATCTTCTCTTCGGTGTATTTGTTGAGCCAGTCAGCGGAGTAATTGCTGTGCTGAAAAGCATACTCCGCCTCCATGGGGGCATTCGGGTCGGGCAGAATGGCCAGGCGGGTTTGTTCATAGCCGAAATCGCGCCCCAGCTTGAAGACCTGATTGCGCCAACCTTCCACTGTGCCGTGACACAAGAGATCGGCAAATTGCTCTATAGATTTCATACACCCTCCCCTCACGCTCCTCTCTTTGGAGGATTGAATTGAGTACAGCCTGTTGTGCATGCCTCCCACACTGAACGGTATGGGTTGTAACCAGAGTATCTCCGCCAGATCAGGCGGAGAAAAAGCCTAGGCAAACAGAATGATATTCCAAATAGCCCAAATACTACAGAGGCTTGTTGACGGTCAAATTCTGCGCATTGCCAAGCCGCTCCCCCTATCAGAAATGATAGTTATGCAAATGATTCGAACGGCATAGAATCGGTACGAATGTTCAACAAGCAGGTTTAGGTTTGCGCTTGGTTGCTTCGGGAGATGGCCGAATTATGCAGCAAGCAAAGCATTTTTCCGTCAAAAATTTGGGGCTGCATTCATGGTGCGCGCTGCGTCAACTCACTCATGCGCGTAAGACTACATGCTCACCATGCTTGCCTGCAGATCCCATGGATACCCGGCACCGCTTGATTTCTTCACGGTCAATTTGTGTATTCGATTTTCACTACGGCGTAGTTCAACCACCATGAAGGGAGCATGAAAAATGGAAAGCGCGAAAATCAGAATGTTACTGTTGATGCGTGGCAATGCCGGCAAGGAGGTAGCAGCGCTGAAGAAAGCTTTGCACAACGCCTTGGGCGAAGGCGCAGCGGCTTATGCCGGCTTGGCCGCCGGCAATGAATTCGACGCTGGCACCGAGACCGCGTTGCGGGCCTGGCAGGCCAGCGTGGGGCTGGTGGCGGACGGCATCGCCGGGCCGCGCACCTTGTCCGCCTTGGGCATTTCGCCGCCAGCAAAGCTTGCTGTTGTGGTGGGCGCAGCCACGGTAAGCAAGCTATTTCCCTACACCCGAACATCCAGCATCGCCAGAAATCTGCCTTATGTGACCGCAGCACTGGCGGCCTTTGGCCTGACCGATGTAAACATGATCTGCACCGCGCTGGGCACGATACGTGCGGAAACCGAGGGATTTGTGCCGATTGCCGAATTGCCCTCCCACTTCAACACGCTGCCCGGCCAGGCCGCCTTCAGCGCATACGAACATAAGCTGGGCAACAAGAATCCGGGCGATGGTGCGCGCTATCGCGGGCGGGGTTTTGTGCAATTGACCGGGCGCGACAATTACATCAAGTACGGCGACGTACTCGACATTCCGCTGGTCGATAACCCGGATAGCGCCTGCGCGCCTGAAGTCGCCGCCTGCCTGCTGGCAGCCTATCTTGATGCGAACAGGGAAAAACTGGACACAGCACTCGCCAGGAACGACCTGAAGGCGGCGCGCAAAGTGGTTAATGGCGGCACCCACGGTCTGGAGCGGTTTACCGACACTTTCCGCATGGCGCAGCAGGCATGGGCCGCCGCCGCGAAACCACTCGTCGGAGCGATGGCCAAAGCGGCAGCCCCTATCGCGGCGCGACGCGCAACCCTCAATGTGACGCGTGACCCGGCGGATCTGCGCGACCGGCAGTACATGCCACCGCCGCACTCGCTGCCGCAAATATTTCCGGCGGATGGCGACATCAAGCACTTCATGGGCACCTATACCCAGGCCGGACTCATACTGGATCAGGGACAGGAAGGGGCATGCACCGGTTTCGGCCTGGCCTGCGTCATCAACTACCTGCGCTGGCGATCTGCCGGAATGCCGAAGAAACTCGAGTCGGTCAGCCCGCGCATGTTGTACAAATTCGCCCGGCGTTTCGATGAATACGAGGGCGAAAACTACGACGGCTCAAGCTGCCGGGGCGCGCTCAAGGGCTGGTATCACAACGGTGTTTGCCTTGAATCCAGATGGCCTTACGCGACTGGGGACGATGCGCTGCCCATATCCGGCTGGGACAGCGACGCCATCGAACGAACGCTGGGGGTGTATTACCGCATCGACCCTCAGGCCATCACCGACATGCAGGCAGCGATTCTGGAAGTCGGCGCGATATACGTTTCGTCCTATACCCATAAAGGCTGGGATACGGTGAAAACCAGCGCCAAGCCGCCGACATCCCATGCCACGCTTCCGGTGATCGAATACAACGGCAAACCCTCACGAAGGGGCGGACACTCTTACGCGCTGGTAGGCTTCAATCGTACCGGTTTCGTGATCCAGAATTCATGGGGCAACAAATGGGGAGCCGGCGGTTTTGCCGTGATCGGCTACGCGGATTGGATGGCGCATGCGATGGACGTCTGGGTTGCCGCGATGGGCGTGCCGGGGGTAGTCTCGGGCCGCCTCGCCTCGGGCGGAAAAAAAGTTGCGGGCGCTGCATCCGCCGCCGCACACACCAACTGGTGGGACGAGGAGAAGGCCTACCAGCACAGCATCATGCTGGGCAACAACGGCAAGATCAGCCGCTTCGACAAGCTGGATGGCGTCACTCGCACCCTGCAGAATCAGGCGTGTGTGATGCCGGATGCCTGGTTCCGGCAGAACCCGCACGAGAAGAAACGCCTGGTGATCTATGCGCACGGCGGCCTCAACAGTGAAGCAGACGCGATTCAACGCGCCCAGGCAATGGGGCGATATTTCCTCGGCAATGGCTGTTACCCCCTGTTCCTGGTGTGGAAGAGCGGCCTGCTCGAATCGCTGGGCGGCATTCTGGCGGATAAAGTCAGCCCCGGCGCGGCGGGCCGCTTCGACAGGCTCAGGACAGGCATGGCCGGGGGCATCCGCGATTGGATAAACGACAAGATCACCGATCCCGTCGTCGAAAAAACCATCGGACGCCCGCTCGCCCGCCCGCTGTGGAGCGAGATGAAGGAAAACGCCGAACTCGCGGCGGAAAGCGGCCGGGGCGGCGACCTGCTGACCGATGCGCTGCGCTCGCTGGCCGGCAGTTGGGGCGACAAATTCGAACTGCACCTGATGGGCCATTCCGCCGGATCAATTGTTTTGGGCAGATTGCTCGACAACCTGGCGCAGAAAAATCTGACCAACAGCGTCAAATCCGTCCATTTGTACGCACCTGCTTGCACGGTCGCCTTTGCCAACCGGCACTATGCACCACAAGGCGAGATCATGAAGAAGCTGCATCTGGACATCCTGGCGGATCAGCGCGAGCAGGATGACAACGTGGCGTATGTTTACCAGAAGTCCCTGCTCTACTTCGTTTCCAACGCGCTGGAGGCCGATTTGCGCATGCCCATCCTCGGCCTGGAGAATGTCTACAACCCGCAGTATGCCGGCTGGGATGGCTCGTCAAGCACCGCCGAAGCCCTCACCAACTGGCGCAATGCCGTGAAAATAAGTGAGCTGAAGGACCGCCTGACAATCCACAAAGAGGAGAAAATACTCACCCGGCGCGGCAACGGCGCCGATATGCAAGAGAAGAGCGAAAGCGCATCACACGGCGGCTTCGACAACAATGTCGAAATCATCGGTAAAACGCTGGAGCGGATCACCGGCGCACCACTCGCGCTGCCGGTCGATGATTTGGTCGGGTTTTAGCAAGCTGTTGAGCAAAATGGGTCAGCACCACCATGCTTTTATCCAGCACAGTAAAGTGATGCTGACCCTGTGTTCACTGAGCTATGTGAAGAATCCGCAGAATCAGAAATTCGAATACGTGCCGGGACTATTCGAGACCCCGAAGTGAGAAATAGCTGCCTACTATCGTTGGAGCTCAGCTACAGGTTATTTTTTTAAAGGCGGAACATACACATGATTATCACCATCATCAACCTGACCTCAGAAAATATCCCCAACGAAGAAGTTCAGCGCGTCATCCGCGCCATCAACCGGCAGATAGCCGAAGATTTTGAACCCTGCTCGAGCTTCGGCGCGAAGCTAAGGCTGGAAGGAAATTCCAGCAGTAAACCATCCGCACAATCCCCCGTGGATATGCGCGGCGACGCCATCCTTTATCTTTGGGACAAAACCAATATGAAAGATGCGCTGGGCTACCACTTCAACAACAAGGGGATACCCCATGGTTTTGTCTTTACCGAGTTGTCCAAAAAGCTCGGCGAAGATTGGAGCGTAACCCTTGCCCACGAAGCGCTGGAATTGATCGGCGATCCTCAGGTAAATCTGCTGGTACAAGGACCTCATCCTCATCCGAACGGATCGGGAAAAATCGTGTTCCATAGATATGAAATGTGCGATGCCGTGCAAGACGAAGCATACGAAATCGGCCACGTAAAAGTATCTAATTGCGTGCTCCCACTTTACTTCACCGAGACAGACGAGGCCGGAGGGCGGAATGAACAAACACCCTTAACTTCGCCTATAGAACTATGGCCTCCCGCAAAATTGCATCATATTTTGAAAAATTCGATCCATTCAGTTTGCTTCTGGTTGACGTTGATAATTGCATTCTGCCCGCCTTCTCCAGCAAGGGCAGAACCTTTTGAACCAAATGTCCTACCCTTGGAAAGTTATGAGCCCAATACAATAGGGTACACATTTGATAATGATGACGTGCCGTTCATGGACTTTAAAGTTTCCGTAAAGTACCGTTTATTTCCCCACATCATTCGCGACAATGTTAGTCACGATTCTAATTTGTATCTCGCTTTCACGGGCCGCTTCGGACAATATATTGCCTATCGGCAATCGTCGCCGGTTATCGGAAAAAGATTCAATCCAAAATTAATCTGGCGCCAAAATAATTTAGCTCCTTTTGATTACATTGATTTTTCTTATGTCCACGAGTCCAATGGGCAATCCATAAATTCGCTCCAGCAATATCTGCGCGCACGCGAAAATGCGATGTTGAGGGATGGTAATGCCGACTTTGCGAATGATTATTTAAGTCGCGGATGGGACTATTTGGAGGTCAACGCAAAACATATGTGGCCGAACGAAAACAACCTGACCTCGGGTTATCTCAGCGCCAAGTACTTTCTCGCAAATGGCCTCTTTCAGGGAGTTTCTGAGGAATACAACAGTTGGGAGAGCAATCCAGAAGGAAAATCTAGGAAAGCTGTCAATGGATTATCCGGCATTTTGAAACGTCAATTTAAAACGGGAGCGATCAAGAAGCTTGCCCTCATACTCGAAACCGGTTACGTGCGGCCATTCAAGTACTCCACCGCGCGCGTGGAAGCAGGTACCAAATTAGAAGAGCTTCCCATAACATTCTGGTGGCAAACCGGTTATGGGAGTGACCTGGCTCAATACTATAAAAAAACTGCTTCTTGGGGCGTCGAGATGGAAATTGGAAGTTTCTAGGCTCCCCCTTGGGCACCCCAGTTAACTTTTTGACAAAGGTGATGGTCATGATTGCAAGAACCCGAACTTTTTTCTTGGCACCAGTCGATAAATGTTCGCAAAAACGTAATTATTTAGATGCACTCATTGCCGTATCGCTAGCGCTGACGGCGACATCACGACCAGCCATAGCGGAAAACTGCGCTTCCCCGAACAATGGAAAATTGGGTACAAGAACGCCCCATGAATTGCCTACAGGATCCGGATTGGTTCGATATCGGAGCCGGATCGTGGTGGTCAAAAATGCCGGGGCTGCCCAACAACATGGCGTAGGCAATATGGTATCCCTGCGCGCTTATCCTTTTGGTAGATGGTATGCGCCTTTAAAATCGCCAACTCGGACAAGTGCCGATATTGTTAAGGCAAAGCTTAATGATGCGCAACAACCGAATGACACAGCTGTGCAATTCAGGCAACAAGCTGACAAGCTTGCCGTTGAGGCTGCGGATGCATTAGCGCAAGCTGTGGCTAACAGCACTGGGAATGCGGTTGACGACGCCAGAAAAGTAGCTCAACAAACCAAACTCGCAAACGATATTCGACCGGACATATGTCTCGCTGCTCCCGCCCGGATATGGCAATAACCCCAAGGAAATCCTGAGCTACGTGAAGAATTCGCAAACCGGAAAGTTCGAATATGTGCAGGGCCTGGTCGAGAGCCCGTGAACATGGGCAGTTTAATGTGCTGAAATAAACAGCAACGAACACAAGGGGACAATATGAATCATTTTTCGAAAGTTTTGGACGATGAGCTGGAGCTGATAAAAAAACAGCTTGGGAATAATCGGGGCGCGGAAAAGTCGAAGGAAAACCTGACGGGGTTGGCCTTTTCCGGTGGCGGTATCCGTAGCGCGACTTTCAATCTCGGCATCATCCAGTCGCTGGCCGGAAAAAATCTTCTGGGAAAATTCGATTATCTCTCCACAGTATCGGGCGGCGGCTACATCGGCTCCTGGCTTTCCGCGCAAATACACCGCCACCCCCGCAATGAAGAGAAGCCAGAAACCGCGCCGGACAGGCAACGAGTCGAAGCCTTCCAAGAATCGCTACGCGCCTCGCGCGAATCGGGCGCCGAGCACGATTCCATCAAATGGCTGCGCAGCTACAGCAACTACCTGACACCCAGGAAAGGCTGGTCTGGCGACACGTTTGCAGCAATCGGCACTTGGCTGCGCAACACCTTGCTTAACCAGGTCACCCTTGGCTTACTATTTGCGTTGCTTCTTCTGTTTCTGCAAGTGATGTTGCTGACGCTCAATAGCATCGGCTGGATAGAACCCCGATTACGGTGGCTGCTGCTAAGTTTATTATTGACTTTCTGTGCAGTTTTCTTGTGCGCCGCACATTTGCCAAAGCCGCGAAGCTGTACTGGCACTAAATACGCTGTGATGCCGAAAGATCAAGAGATGCAGCCGATATTGCTCATCATTCTCATGGCAATATTGGCTGCCTATAGTCGGAACTTGTGGATATATTCGACCAGCCTCTTGCCAAATTCCTGGATGAACAATAGCAGCTACAACAATGCTAACCAGATAAGCCTGCTCAAAGAGATTTTTGGCACACTGGCGATAGTTAGCAAGGACGGGATGCTCATCTCCTCACCGCTATTTACTGCAATTGAATCCATTGAAGCCCCTGCGCTCATTGCCGGAATGTGGGCGATCATTTATGTCCTGCCTTGGATAGGCTATGTGCTGTACTTTTTAATAGGATATTTGTTGAAAGGTAGCGCGCGTCCTCACACTCAAGACAAGAGCACGGGCAAAATTCCTGAAACATTCATGCACACCTCAGGCAGAACGTCACCATCACCATTCAAATTCGCACTGGGCATCTTATTGAGCGCATTAACGACCGGCGCTTTCGGCGGATGGCTGATATATCTGCTATCTCATGCCGTCGCGCAACAGAACGAAGACATTCGCCTGTGGTGGGCGACGGGCTTCGGCACCCCGCTGCTCCTCTTGATTTTTTGCCTGATCCTGGTGCTGCATCAGGGGCTGATGGCGCGCCTGTTTCGCGTAAGCCAACTGGAATGGTGGGCACGCTTGGGAGGATATGTTCTGTTGGTTGCGGTGGCATGGACAGGTATCCATATACTGCTGATTTACATACCTCCCATGTTTGACATGCTGGAGAGAAAATTCATCGCTGCAGGTGGATTGGCTTGGGTTACATCTTCGCTTGCTGGAGCAATATTTGGCAAAAGCCCTGGTTCCTCCGAACAAAAAAACGCCAGATGGAAAGGGTGGATTACACGCGTCGCGCCCTATGTGTTTGTGCTGGGCTATCTGGTGGCAACTTCGTGGGCAGTGCATGCGCTGATGTTCAAATTCGGCACAGAGAGAACGCCGGACAACTTAAATCTTGCTGTGACAGCCCAAAATTCATCCCCTCCTTTCAGCGAATTCCTGAGGCATTCCCTGCTAATCAACAATAATGCCGACATCATTGGGCTATGGTACGTCCTGATCTCCGGCAGCATAGTCTTCCTCGTCCTCGCTTGGCGTTTGGATGTAAACTTGTTTTCCATCCACCACTTCTACCGCAACCGTCTGACGCGCTGCTATCTTGGCGCAGGGCGCGGTGACAGCCGTATTCCCAATTCCTTCACCGGCTTCGACCCATGCGACGACATCACACTGGCCGAGCTGAAACAACGCCCGCTGCATCTGGTCAACACCGCGCTCAATCTGGTGCATGACGGCAATCTCGCCTGGCAGGATCGCAAGGCATTCTCGTTCACCTTCTCACCCGTCGCCTGCGGTTTCCACTATCCGCCCAATGCCAGCCAGCAGGGAGGCGGTTACTACGACTCCATGCAATATATGGGCGGTGTCCAGCTGGGTACGGCCATGGCGACCTCCGGCGCAGCCGCCAGCCCGAACATGGGCTATCACAGCTCGCCGGCTGTCGCCTTCCTGTTGACCGTATTCAACGTCCGTCTCGGGCATTGGTGCCCCAATCCGGAAGCAAAAGCCATTCGGGGCAATTCGATCCGGCGCAAGAGCCCGGCGATGGGCGGGGAATACCTGCTCAAGGAATTATTCGGCCAGACGGACGACAAGGACGCCTTTGTCTATCTTTCGGATGGCGGACATTTCGAAAACCTTGGCGTGTATGAATTAGTGCGCCGCCGCTGCCGCTACATCATGGTGGTCGATGCCGGTCAGGACGAAGAACGCACTTTCGAAGATGCCGCCAACCTGATCCGCAAATGCTACATTGACTTTGGCGTGACCATCGATATCAGGCTGGATGAGCTGCGCGCCGATACGGAGGGCAATAGCCCAAGTTGTTATGCGCTGGGGGACATCGTCTACCCTGCACTTGACGGAGACAAAAACGCCAAGGAAAACGGCCACTGGGGAGTATTGCTCTACATCAAGCCCAGCCTGTTAAAGGATATTCCGGAGGATGTCCGACAGTACGCCAAAACCAACGGGGATTTCCCGCACCAGACCACGGGCGATCAGTTTTTCGACGAAGCGCAGTTTGAAAGCTATCGCCACCTCGGCAATTTCCTCATGGACGAAGTCATCGAATCAATCGGTCAGCACAAAAGCCCAAGAGGAAACTCATGGAGTTGGGATGGCGCGTAGGCGATGGCCGAGTGATTGGTGTCGTGGCATTCTACCTTTGGCCGGGCCGCGATTAATCAGATGCTTACCTATCGCTTCTTCAGAAAAAGGGCGCGATGAATCGCGCCCACAGAGTAATTTATAAAATTACACCTGCAGCTGACGCAACTCGACACGCTTGAGATACGCCTCGCGCGCGATCTGCACATCTTCCAAAAAGTACGGAAGCTCTTTCAGCAGCATCGCCTGCGGGCCGTCCACCAGCGCCTTGGGGGGCGCGGGATGAAAGTCCACCAGCACCATGTTGGCCCCGGCGATCACGCCTTGCGCGGTGACGTGCATCATGTCGAGGATGCCGTCAGGTGCGGCTTGTCTTGAACCTACCGAGTGCGACGGGTCGATGCACACCGGCATGCGCGTCAGGCGCTTAACCACCGGCACATGCGAGAAATCCACGAAGTTGCGGTGCGGGTCGCCCATGTTGGTCTTCATCCCGCGCAGGCCGAACACCACGTTGCGGTTGCCTTCGGAGGCCAGATATTCCGCCGCATTCAACGATTCGTCCAGCGTGATGCCGAAGCCGCGCTTGAGCAGGATGGGCATCTCGGTCTGCCGCCCGACGATCTTCAGCAGCTCGAAATTCTGCGTGTTGCGCGTGCCGATTTGCAGCATCACGCCGGTCGGATTGCCGGTCTGGTGCAAGGCTTCCTTGATCTCGTTGAGATGCGATTCGTGGGTGATCTCCATCGCAATCACCTTGATGCCGTATTTGCCCGCCAGTTCGAACACATAGGGGAGGCAATACTTGCCGTGGCCCTGGAACGCATAGGGGCTGGTGCGCGGCTTGTATGCGCCCATGCGCGTGCACACCTGGCCGTTATCGCGCACCGCCTTCATCATGATCTCGACATGCTCGCGATTGTCCACCGCGCATAGCCCGGCGAACACGTGCAGCGTGTCCTGCCCAAAGCGCACGCCGTTGTATTCGAAATGCGTGGGGCGCTGGTCGTCCTTGTGCCGCCCGAGGATGCGGTACTCTTCCGAGACCCGCACCGCGCGTTCTACGCAGGGCAGGTTTTGCATGTCCTCGATTTCCAGTTGTTTGGTGTTGCCGATCAGGTAGATCTCGGTCAGTGTCTTCTCGCTGCCGCGCTCGACATGCACGCGGGTTTGAATACCCGGCAGTGTGGACAGATGCGACATCAGCTGCCGGTATTCAGGGGATTGTTCGCTGGTGTTGGAACTGAGGATCAGGATCATTGGTTTTATGCCCGGTTATTTGCGCAACAGGATGGCCAGCTGCGCCGGCCACTGCGCCATCGGTTCGCGCGCGAAACCGCTCTTGGCGAACTGTGTCCATCGGCCGATCACGTAGCACAGCAGCAGGTTGGCGTGCGCACCCACGTCAACCGCTTCGCCGAGTTCACCCTGCGTGGCGGCCATGCGCAGCGATTGTTTGAGCGTGGCCTCGATGCGGTCCAGCAGCTGGTTGATGCGCTGCTGCAAGCGTTCGTCCTCGTTGACCAGCGCATCGCCGGTCAGCACGCGTGTCATGCCGCGATTCTTTTGCGCGAAGTTAAGCAGCATCGCAACGATGGCTTCGATCTGCTTCACGCCGCTTTTTTCTTCCTGTGTGATCTTGTTAATCAGGCCAAACACGGTCTGCTCGATGAACTCGATCAGGCCCTCGAACATCTGCGCCTTGCTGGCGAAGTGGCGGTACAGCGCCGCTTCGGAAAAGTCGAGCCGAGCCGCCAGCGCGGCCGTGGTGATCTTCTCGCCCTTGGGCTGCTCGAGCATCTGCGCCACGGTTTGCAAGATTTGTAATTTCCTTTCGCCCGGTTTTGCAGCCATGTTTTCCCCTTAATTTCTAAATTTCCGCTCCTACGCGCCCAGCTGGTGCAGCGCTTTGGGCAACTGCATCACATCACGTATTTTCACATCCACACACGGCGCACTCTTTGTGCCGCGGTTCACCCACACCGTGTGCATTCCCAGTTTTTTTGCCGCAACCAGATTCTCCAGGCTGTCTTCCACCATCACGCACTGCGCCGCTTTGACACGATGCCGCCGCATCAACCGCAGAAAGCCGAAGCTGTCCGGCTTGGGGCGAAAACGTGTATGTTCCACCGCCATTACATCGTCAAACAAGTCGTCTATGCGCAACAGTTTCAGCACCGCATGCGCATAATGCTGCGGCGCATTGGAGAACACCACTTTCCTGCCCTGCAGCGCTTGCAATACATGACGCAAGCGCGGTTCGCGCAGCACCATCCGGTCCAGCTCCGGAAACTGGTGCGTGTGCCACAAAAAATGATCCGGGGCGGTGCCGTGATGGCGCATCAGGCCGCTCAGTGTCGCACCGTAGCGCTGCCAATAATACGCTCGCAAATCGTTCGCCGCCGTCTCGTCCAGTTGCAGATGCTGCTGCAAGTACGCCGTCATGCTGCGGTTGATATGCGGAAAGATGTGCGGCGTCGCGTTGTGCAGCGTATTGTCCAGATCAAAAATCCACAGCGTGCGAAGACTCATTTTCGTCCGCAGATAGTTTGGTTTTAAATCTGCGTCCATCTGCGTAATCTGCGGTTAATGGTTTTGTTATTTACTTTTAATCAAAGTGCCCACGCCTTCGTCCGTCAGAATTTCCAGCAACAGCGCATGCTGCACCCTGCCGTCGATGATGTGCACCGATTTTACGCCGCCGCGGGCCGCGTCGAGCGCGGAGCCGATCTTGGGCAGCATGCCGCCGGACAGCGTGCCGTCCGCGACCAGATCGTCGATCTGTTTCGGCGTCAGGCCGGTCAGCAGGTTGCCGTCCTTGTCCAGCACGCCGGGCGTGTTGGTCAGCAACACCAGCTTTTCGGCGCCCAGCACTTCGGCCAGCTTGCCCGCCACGACGTCGGCATTGATGTTCAGCGTCTCGCCATCCGGCGAGACACCGATCGGCGCGATGACCGGAATGAAATCGCCGGAATCCAGAAAAGTGATGATGGAAGGGTCGATCTTGTTGATATCGCCGACCAGCCCGATATCCAGCATCTTGCCGGGCTCCGTGGCGCTCTCCAGCATCAATTTTTCCGCCCGGATAAAGCCGCCATCCTGCCCGGTCAAGCCGACCGCCTTGCCGCCGAAGCGGTTGATCAGATTGACGATGTCCTTGTTGACCTTGCCCAGCACCATCTCGACCACGTCCATGGTCTCTTCGTCGGTGACGCGCATGCCTTGGATGAACTCGCCCTGCTTGCCGACCTTCTTCAGCAGGTCGTTGATCTGGGGTCCGCCGCCATGCACCACCACCGGGTTCATGCCGACCAGCTTGAGCAGCACCACATCGCGCGCAAAACCCTCCTGCAATGCGGGGTCGGTCATCGCGTTGCCGCCGTATTTGATGACGATGGTCTTGTCGAAGAAACGCTGGATGTATGGCAGGGCCTCGGCGAGCACGCGGGCTTTGATTTCGGCGGTGGCGGCAGAAAACGGCATGATATTCCCTCACTAAATATGGCGCGAATTCTACACCAGAAAAGATTCAGGCGGCATGTGCCGCCTGATTTTGCAGCGAAGCCAACACTCACTCAGTGATTGTGGTGCATGTGCTCGTCCTGTGGCGCATCGGCCTTGGCTGCGGCCAGCGGTTTCACGTCCGCGCTGGCGTCGATCTTTACTACACGCTTGTCGGCGGTCTTGATGATCAGCGTCAGCGGAACGGTTGCCCCGGCCTTGAGCGGTGCCTTAAGTCCCAGCAACATCAGGTGGTAGCCGCTTTCGCCGAGATTCACGCGATTGCCGGCAGTCAGCTCGATTGCCTTCACTTCGCGCATTTTCATCACGCCCTTGTCGTGCGTCATGCTGTGCAATTCGACGCTTTTCGCGGCCGGACTGGTCGCGCCCACCAGCGTGGCGGCCTGTTTGCTGGTGATCGTGAGGTCCGCCATTCCGGTATCCTGCCCCGGTGCGGTGGCGCGGGACCAGGCACCGCTGACTTCGATGTCACCCGCAAAAACAGCCGACGTTGAGATCAATAACGCGACTAACGCGGCTAACCTATGCAGATTTCCCATGATTTTCCCTATATTCAAGTTTAGAGGGGGCAGATTATACCTGCCACCAAGACATTCCCCGGCTGAAACTCGGGAGCGGTGAAATTGCCGGTCACGTGGCATTAAGCGTACCCAGGCATCCTGTTGAGATTATAATGGCGGTCATTGCATCAGGTGTTGATTGCAAACCCTGATCTGGACGCAGCTTACACGCTGGGTTCATATTGAAAATGCTCCCGATTTGCGGCGATTCCCCGCAAACATACCCAACCAGAAAAATTTAGAGTACCCAAATGTTAGACGATACACAGCGCCAAAAACTGAAACGTGCCCTTGAGAATGTCAATTCTCTGCCCGCCATGCCTGTCATTGCTCAAAAATTACTGGCATTGCCGCTGGATACCGACAAGGGTGAAACACAGTTGATCCAGCTGATCGGGCAGGACCCCCAGATATCGGCACGCATCATCGGACTATCCAACTCCCCGATGATGGGACTTGCGCGCAAAATCAACGTGGTGAACGACGCTGTCATGGTGCTCGGGCTCACCAAGGTCAAGTCGGTCGCGATCGGCATCGCCTCAATGTCCAACTTTTCGAAACTTCCTCCGGGCAGCCATTTCGACCCGCACAATTTGTGGCTGCACAGCATGGCCACCGCCATCATCATGCGCAGCATAGCCAAATCCATGCCGAGAAACCTGCGGCCGGACGAAGACCAGATATTTCTGGTCGGACTCCTGCATGACATCGGATTCATGGCGCTGCATCACGTCGATCCTGTTGCCAGCAATGAGGTGCACCGTCAATTGCAATTACAGGCGGGGCGTCCCGTGCTGGAAGTCGAGAAGGAAACCCTGGGCGTCACCCATTGCCATATAGGCATGCTGCTGGCAAAAAACTGGAATCTTTCGCCGGATATCACCACCGTGCTGGGCAACCACCACCCTCCCTACGCCGACAAGGCGATGGCACAGAACCCTCTGGTCGGCCTGCTCAATCTGACCGAGAAACTGGCGCCTGACTTCGGAATAGTCGAGCATACCGGTCAGGCCGTTACCGACCAGGATTGGCAAAACCTGGGCATCCCGCTATCCGATACCGGCGAAATCGTCGACCTGGTACACGAGCTCGTTTTGCAGGTTGCACAGCAGGGCGGCACCCTCTAGCCCGCAACCGCGGTGACAAAAAACCAACATGGCCTTTCGCTCTTTCGATCCGGCCATGTTGCCGCATGCTTGCACGAACATTTACAAACATCATCTTTAGCAAGATTTCGCCAGACATGAAATTTTTTCTCCTGCTCATTTGCCTGCTGCCCGCATTTTCAGCCGCACAACCTGCCGTGCTGCCCGACGCGCCGCAGCTGGCCGCCCGAGCCTGGCTGTTGTACGACTACACCAGCAACCGCATCCTGGTGAATCAGGGCGGGGACGAACGACTGGAGCCCGCCTCGCTGACAAAATTGATGACAGCCTATCTGGCCTTTGATGCGCTCAAGCACCGCACCCTGTCGATGGAGCAGAAGCTGACCGTTCCGACCGCCGCGACACGCAGTTTCGGCGGCGAATCGCGGATGCTGCTCAAGGCCGGTCAAACCGTCTCCGTGAATGAACTGTTGCACGGCCTGATTGTGCAATCCGGCAACGATGCGGCCATCACGCTGGCCCTCAACATCGCCGGCAGCGAGGCCGGTTTCGTAGACATGATGAACAAGGAAGCCGGGCGGCTGGGGATGAACAACACTCATTTCACGAATCCGGTCGGCCTGCCGGACGCGCAACACTACAGCAGCGCATCCGACCTGGCCCTGCTGGCCGCCGCGATCGTGCGCGATTATCCGCAGCACTACGCCCTGTTCGGGCTGCGCGACTACACCTTCAACAATGTCACCCAGGCCAACCGCAACCGCCTGCTGTGGCTGGACCCCTATGCGGACGGGATCAAGACCGGACATACCGAGACCGCCGGATATTGCCTGATCGGCTCGGCCAAACGCGACAACCACCGCCTGATTTCGGTGCTGTTCGGCGCGGATTCCGACAGGTTGCGCGCGGCGGAAAGCCAGAAATTGCTGAACTACGGATTTCAGAACTTTGATGCCGTCAGCCTCTACCGCAAGGATCAGCCGGTAACGACCTTGCGCATCTGGAAGGGCACGGAAAAGCACGTCAGTGTCGGGTTCCGCCAGGATTTGTTCCTGACCATACCCAAGGGCGCTTATCCGCAACTCAAGGCAACGATGGAAACGCCCCAGCCCATCCTCGCGCCTATCAGCGGGGGGCAGCGGCTGGGCGTGCTCAAGCTGACGCTGGACGGCAAGCCCTATGCGGAATTTCCGCTGATCGCGCTGGAGGGCGTGCCGTTGGCCAACGTGTTCTCGCGCGGCTGGGATAGTATGCGCCTGCTGTTCCAATAGGGAGCCCTGCCATGACCATCTATCTGAACGGGCAATACATGCCCGTCGAGGAAGCGAAGATCTCCGTGCTGGATCGCGGCTTCATCTTCGGCGATGGCGTGTATGAGGTGATCCCGGTGTATACACGCCGCGCCTTCCGCCTGGCAGAGCACCTGCGCCGCCTGCAGCACAGCCTGGACGGCATCCGTTTGCAGAATCCGCATAGCGATGACGCATGGACTAACCTCATCAGCGAGCTCATCGCGCGCAATGCCGGCGAAGACCAGTACCTCTACCTGCACATCACGCGCGGTGCGGCGAAGCGCGACCACGCTTTTCCCAATCCGCCGGTCCGGGCTACGGTGTTCATGATGAGCAGTCCGCTGACTGTTCCGCCCGCCGCCCTGTTGCAAAGCGGCGTATGCGCGGTCACCGCGCCGGATAACCGCTGGCTGCGCTGCGACATCAAGGCCATCGCGCTGCTGCCCAACGTGCTGCTGCGCCAGATGGCGGTCGATGCGGGTTGCGCCGAGACGATATTGATACGCTCCGGATCGAACAACGAGGGCGCGTTCATGACCGAGGGCGCGGCGAGCAATATCTTCGTGGTGAAGAACGGCAAGCTGCTTGCGCCGCCCAAGGATAATCTGATGCTGCCCGGCATCACTTACGACGTGATACTGGAGATCGCCGCAGCCAACGGCATCCCGCACGAAGTGCGCAGGATAGCCGTCGCGGAAGTTTTTGCGGCAGATGAACTTCTGCTCACTTCCTCCACCAAAGAGGTGCTGGCGATCACGCAACTGGACGGCAAACCGGTGGGATCGGGTAAACCCGGCGCGATGTTCGCCAGGTTGCATGGTCTGTACCAGGATTTCAAGCGCGACGTGATGCGCGCGTAGAGGCGTGATCCATCACGCCCACAACTATTGATAGAGAACCATGAGCGAATTACCGGCCAAAGAATTATCCGCCAGCCTGATCGAATATCCCTGCGAGTTCCCGATCAAGATATTCGGCCTGCAACAGGCCGGTTTCGCACAGGCCGTGCTGGAAGTGGTCACCCGGTACGACCCGGATTTTCTCGCCTCCAGCATGGAAATGCGCGCCAGCAAAAATGCACGCTACCTCAGCCTGACCTGTACCGTGCAAGCTACCTCGCGCGAACAACTCGACGCGCTGTATCAGGAGCTGTGCGACCATCCGTCTATCGTGATGGTGCTATGAGTGTCGAAAGGGAAAGGGGGAAGGGGGAAGGGGAAAACCATATGGCGCTTTCTCACCCTGCACCCTTCACTCTTCACCCTTCACCACCGATCATTCACACTCTGGGGCTGGTCGAGTATCAGCCCACATGGGACGCGATGCAGCGCTTCACTGCCGAACGAACAAAGGAAACGCGCGACGAGATCTGGCTGGTGCAGCATCCGCCCGTTTACACGCAAGGCTTGGCCGGGAAACCGGAGCACCTGCTGCACAGCACCAACATCCCGGTCATCAAAATCGATCGCGGCGGACAGATCACCTTTCACGGCCCCGGCCAGATCGTCGCCTACCTGTTGTTCGACATGCGCCGCTGGAAGATCGGCGTGCGCGAACTGGTGCGCCTGATGGAACAGGCGGTGATAGCCCTGCTGGCCGAACACGGCGTTACCGCACAGGGCAGCGAAGAGGCGCCCGGCGTGTATGTGGATGGCGCAAAGATCGCCGCGCTGGGACTGAAGATCAAGAACGGTTATTGCTATCACGGCCTGTCGTTCAACGTGGACATGGACCTGACGCCGTTCGCCAACATCAACCCGTGCGGCTATGCCGGACTGCGTGTTACCCAGGCCTGCGAGCTCGGCATCACCGTTCCGATCAACGAACTGCAAGCCGAACTGGCGCAGAACCTGATCCACGGATTACAGCAACACCTCGAAAGAAAGCGAACACATGAGCAACATTGAAAACAAGCAAACCGGAAAAGACAAAACCGCGCGCAACCCGATCAAGATCGTGCCGTTGCAGGAAAGACTGCGCAAACCGGAATGGATACGCGTGAAGTCCGGCAGCGGGCAGGGCTATCACGACGTGAAGCGCATGCTGCGCGAACACAAGCTGCACACGGTGTGCGAGGAAGCGTCCTGCCCGAACATCGGCGAGTGCTTCGGCAAGGGCACGGCGACCTTCATGATCCTCGGCGACGTATGCACACGCCGCTGCCCGTTCTGCGACGTGGCGCACGGCAAGCCTTTGGCGCCGGACGCGAACGAGCCCGAAAATCTGGCGCGCTCCATCGGCCTGCTCAAGCTCAAGTACGTGGTCATCACCAGCGTGGACCGCGACGATCTGCGCGATGGCGGTGCGCAGCATTTCGCGGATTGCTTGGGCGCGATTCGCGCCAGTTCGCCCGCTACGCGACTGGAGATCCTGGTGCCGGATTTTCGCGGTCGCCTGGACGAAGCACTGGATGCGTTGTCTGTCAGCCTGCCCGATGTGCTGAACCACAATCTGGAAACCGTGCCGCGTCTGTACAAACTGGCGCGCCCCGGCGCCGACTATGCGCATTCGCTGAAGCTGCTCAAGGATTTCAAGGCGCGCTTCCCGCATATCCCGACCAAGTCCGGCCTGATGCTGGGCCTGGGCGAGACCGACGAGGAGGTGCTGGAAGTGATGCGCGACCTGCGCGCGCACGATGTGAACATGCTGACCATAGGCCAATACCTGCAACCATCCGACGGGCACCTGCCGGTGCTGCGCTATGCGCCGCTGGAATCGTTCGCGATGTTCGAGCAGGCCGCAAAGGAGATGGGCTTCAGCCATGCCGCTTGCGGACCTATGGTGCGCAGCAGCTATTTCGCCGACGAGCAGGCACATCTCGCGGGTGTCATCTAGCCCGCATCCGGCATCAGCCTGCCTTTGGTGCTCCGAACATGTATTTCCGTTTGATTTATGTCAACATACCGCCCGTAGTCGGGAGTAGATTCCACGCATCGCATTTTTCACCAAGGAGACCATCATGAAAGTCCGTTACCTCGTTGCAATGGCAGCAGCCCTGTGTGTTTCATCCGCCGCATTCGCCTCGGACGATGGCGAGGCGCTGTTCAAGAAAAACAAATGCCTCTCCTGCCACAAGCTGGAGGACAAGGCGGTCGGCCCGAACGTGAAGGCCATTGCCGCCAAGTATGCGGGCAGCGCCGATGCGCAGGTCACGCTGGAGAAGAAAGTACGTGCCGGCGGCGGCGGCGTGTGGGGCAAGATGGCCATGCCGCGCACCCCCGATGCGGTCAGCGATGAAGAGATCAAGGCCATGGTGGAATGGATGCTGTCGCACAAGTAAGCATTCCCCTGCGATAAACGACAAGGCCAGCATTCGCTGGCCTTGTATCTTCTGCGTCCCGCAAACCGCTCACTCGCGATAGCCGCGCATTCTTTTCATCGAGTTTTCCACTTCCTCGCGGCTGAGTTTGCCATCCTTGTTGGCATCTGTTCTGCCGAAACGCCCGGACAGCCCCGGCATCTTTTCCGCCTCATCACGGCTCAGCGCGCCGTCATGGTTGGCATCCGCCTCATCAAATCGAATGGCCATGGATTTTTCCTGCTTTTCCTTGTGCCCTTCCCTCATTTCTTCACGGGTCAGTTTGCCGTCCTTGTTGCTGTCTATATCCTGAAAATGTTTGGTGTGAAAGTCATCGAACTCGGCCTTGGTGATCGTTCCATCATCGTTGGCATCCATCTCCTTGAAATGCCGGTCTATCGCCTGTTCATGCAGCGTGCCCCGCATGTCGTGCGCCTTGGGTTCTGCGTGTGCCCACGTGGCACTTAATGCGCAACAGGAAACAACAGCGAGAAAATGTACAGGATTAGTCATAAAGGGTTCCTTTCTAAAAACTAGCGGGGATGACGTAAGGTTCTGCCCGTGACCGGCCCATCATGACCCGGTCGCGTCGGTGCAGTTTAGCACCGGTGAGCGGCACAGCCCGGAATGAAGTCACGAAGCACCGACAGGGTATAATCGCGCCACTATTTTCGCCGCACCCCCAATGAATATTTTTTACGAAGAAGAAGGCAGTTTCAAGGTCGGCAGCATCATGACCGATAACACCACCTCCCTGCAGGTCGAGAGCGTGTCCGGCAAGCGCAGCAAGGTCAAGGCCGTCAATGTGATGCTGCGCTTCAGCCAGCCCGCGCTCGCCGAATTCATGGCCCAGGCGGAAGCCCTTGCGGAAACCATAGAGGTGGAATTCCTGTGGGAGTGTTGCCCGCCTGAGGAATTCGGCGCCGAACAGATCGCCGCCGAATATTTCGGCCATGTCCCCAACTCGCTGGAGGCCGCCGCCGCGCTGCTGCGCCTGCATGGCGCGCCGATCTATTTCCACAAGAAGGGCAAGGGCCGCTATCGCGCAGCCCCGCCGGATGTGCTGAAAGCCGCGCTGGCCGGTGCCGAGAAGAAGCGCCAGCAGCTGGCCCTGCAGGCGCGCATGACCGAACAACTGACCGCCTTTGAATTGCCGCCCCGGTTCGCCGAACACCTTGCTCAGATTCTCTACAAGCCCGACCGCAACACCATCGAGGTGAAAGCGCTGGAAGCCGCCTGTGCCTCGACGCATCTGTCCGCCGCGCACCTGCTGCACCGCTGCGGCGCATTACCATCCACGCACGATTATCATTTGCAGCGCTTCTTGCTCGAGCATTTCCCCAAGGGTGCCGGCTTCCCGGCTGTTGCATTGAGCGCGTGGGAAGAATTGCCGCTGGCCACAGCGAACGCCTTCAGCATAGACGATGCGGCCACCACGGAGATCGACGATGCGTTCTCGGTGGAAAAGCTGCCCAACGGCAACTGGCGCATCGGCGTGCACTTCGCCGCCCCCGCGCTGGGCATGCCGCGCGATTCGGATGGCGACAAGATCGCCGCGCAGCGGCTTTCCACGGTATACATGCCCGGCCGTAAGATCACGATGCTGCCGGACAGCGTGGTGGAAGCCTTCACGCTGTGCGCGGATCGCGTCTGCCCCGCGCTGTCGATGTATAACGAAGTGGACGGCGAGACGCTGGCGATATTGGGTCACGAGAGCCGCGTCGAGAAGATACACATCGCCGCAAACCTGCGCCATGACACGCTGGAACCGCTGTTCAACGAAGAGACGCTGGCGGCCGGCCGGCTCGATTACCCTTACGCGAACGAACTGGCATTGTTGTGGCGCCTGGTGCAAAAGCTGGAAGAGGGCCGCGGCAAGCCGTCCGACAACAGCACGCAAATGGATTACAACTTCCACATCGAAAATGACCCTGCCAGCGAAAATTGCAGGGTCAGCATCACGCAGCGGCGGCGCGGCTCGCCTATCGACAAGGTGGTTTCCGAGCTGATGATCCTGGTGAACAGCGAATGGGGCAAGCACCTTGCCGAGCACGGCTTCGTCGGCATCTACCGCACCCAGCAGAACGGCAAGGTAAAGATGAGCACGGTCGCGGCCCCGCACCAAGGTCTGGGCGTGGCGCAATACATGTGGTCGAGCTCGCCGCTGCGCCGCTACGTGGACATGGTGAACCAGCGCCAGATCATCGCGATGCTGCGCGACGCAGAGCCCGCCTATCCGAAGAACGACCCCGCGCTGTACAGCACGATGCGCGACTTCGATGTCATGTACGGCGTCTATAACGACTTCCAGCGCAGCATGGAACGCTACTGGTGCCTGCGCTGGTTGCAGCAGGAACAAGCCGGGCAGGCCCAGGCTTCCCCGCCGGAGCTTATCGTTACGGCCACCGTGCTGCGCGAGAATCTGGTCAAGCTCGTCGATATCCCGCTGGTCTTCAAAGTGCCTTCGCTGCCGGAGCTGCCCGCCAATACACGCGTGCAACTGGCCATCGGTGCAATCGACCTGCTGGATCTGGATATCGAGACGCGCTTTGTCGCCAAGGTGGAGGAGGCCGCTTGATCAGCAGGCCCACAATCCGGCTGGCGGCGATCTCGCCACACCTGACGACATCGCTATCCTTTTCGATGGCATTCTCCGTCGTGCTCCACGCATTTCTGCTGTTTGGCATTGCGCTGGTGCTGCCCAATCCGCCCAGCGCGGCGAGCATTACCCAGCCGCTACAGGTCGTGCTGGTCAACACCAAGTCAAAGTCCAGGCCGTTAACCGCCGACGCGCTGGCACAGGCCAATCTCGACGGCGGCGGCAATACCGCCGAAGACCGTCAGGCCAAAAGCCCGCTGCCGACCCTGCGCGACGACAAGCGCTTCACGCTGGAGAAGAACGCCAAGAGCATCGCCCAACTGGAGGAAGAAAACCGGCGCTTGCTGACCCAGTTGAAGAGCGAATACCGCATAGCGCAGCCGGATATCAGGAAACAGAATAACGCGGCCAACAATAACGGCGACGACCTGGTGCAAAGAGCGCTGGAGATCGTGCGGCTGGAAGCGCAGATCGACAAGAACTGGGATGCCTATCAAAAACTGCCCCGCCGCAAATACATCGGCGCACGCACGCAGGAATTCCGCTTCGCGCAATATATCGAGGACTGGCGCGTCAAAGTGGAACGTATCGGCAACCTGAATTACCCCGAACAGGCGCGCCGCGAAAAGATCTATGGCAGGTTGCAACTCAGCGTTTCGATCCGCAAGGATGGCAGCGTGGAAACCGTCGAGGTGAGCAAATCTTCGGGGCAGCGCATCCTGGATGCGGCGGCGATGCGTATCGTCAAGCTCGCCGCCCCCTACGCGCCACTGCCCCCCAGCATCACCAAGGATACCGACATCCTGACCATCACCCGCACCTGGACGTTCACCTCGTCCGACCGGCTGGAGAGCGAGTGACCATCATGACCGACAAATACGCCGTCATCGGCAACCCTATATCACACAGCAAATCGCCGCAGATCCACAGGATGTTCGCCGAGCAGACCGGGCAGGACATCAGCTATGAAAAAATCGAAGCGCCGCTGGATGGGTTCGCGGCGACTGTCGAGCGGCTGCGCAAGGAAGGCTACAAGGGCTGCAATGTCACGGTGCCGTTTAAACAACAAGCTTATCAGCTGTCTGTACCTGTTGAATTTACATTCGAGGTCGGTTTTGCACATGCGGCCAATACGCTTGAATTTCAGGATGGCCAGATTAAGGCTCACAACACGGATGGAGTTGGTTTGCTGCGAGATATCGAACAAAATCTCCATGCAAATTTACGCGGTAAGCGAATATTGCTGATGGGGGCGGGTGGGGCCGCCATAGGAGTGGCCACCCAAGCAGCTTCGTTACTACTCAGCCAAATGCCTGGCACAACTCTTGTTATTGCAAATCGTACCGTAGAAAAAGCGCATGCTCTCGCAAGAGCATGCAGTCCATCTGCAAGGGTCAAAGGTTATAGTTACCAAGAACTTGAAGACCAAAAATTTGATGTAGTCATCAACGCCACTTCTACTGGGCTGACCGACGAAATGCCGCCGTTACCACTTGGCATCTTCGCCCCCGGCGCGCTGGCCTACGACATGATGTACGGACGCGTAACGCCGTTCATGAAATTTGCGCGCGAACACGGCGCTGCTATCGTTGCAGATGGACTCGGCATGCTGGTCGAACAGGCTGCCGAAGCATTCTATATCTGGCGCGGCGTGCGCCCCGACACCGCGCCGGTCATCGCCGCGCTTCGCAAGCCGTAATGGGCAAATCGCGCGCCGCCAAATCACGGGGCTGGGTATGGCGCGTGCTCGCGGTTGCGATCGGTCTGGTGCTGCTCTACCAGGTCTGGCTGTTCGCGCATATCTGCTGGTGGATCAAATTCAATCCGTCCAGCAGCGCATTCATGGAAACCCGGCTGGAGATCATGCAGGACAAGAATCCCGATGCCGAACTTCGGCACCAGTGGGTGCCTTATTCAAAAATCTCCGGCAACCTAAAACGCGCGCTGATCGCCGCCGAGGACGCCCGGTTCGTCGATCACGAGGGCTTCGACTGGGAAGGCATACAGAAGGCCTACGAGAAAAATCTGAAGAAGGGCAAGATCGTCGCGGGCGGCTCCACCATCAGCCAGCAACTGGCCAAGAACCTGTTCCTTTCCACCCGGCGCACGCCCTGGCGCAAGCTGGAGGAGGCGGCAATCACCGTGATGCTGGAAACGGTGATGGACAAGCAGCGCATCTTCGAGATCTATCTGAATGTGATCGAATGGGGCGACGGGGTGTTCGGCGCGGAGGCCGCCGCACGGCATTATTTCCGCGTCAGCGCCGCGCAACTTTCCGCGGATCAGGCCGCGCGGCTCGCCGCAATGGTGCCCAATCCGCGCTACTACGACAGGCATCGCGAAGCGCGCGGCTTGCAGCGCAAGACCGAGATCATTCTCGGGCGCATGTACGAGGCGGAAATTCCCTGACATCACGCCGGTGTTTTCTTTACAATAGCGCGCGACTCAAAGGACTGGCGCGATGACCGACACCAATCAGGAACATCATTACACCGAAAATGTGCAGGACCACCTCAAGCAGGTGGAGTCGCTGCTGCACAAGCATGCCCTGCTCGAAGAAGTGATCCATCGCCAGGAAATACCGCGCGAGGATCGCCACACCCTGGTTGACACGCTGGTGCACAAGCAGCATCTCGCCGAGTTGCACCGCAAGCTGGACAGCCTGCATCCCGCGGACATCGCCTTCATTCTGGAAGCATTGCCCATCGACCAGCGCCTGCTGGTATGGGATCTGGTCAAGGCCGAGCGGGACGGCGACATCCTGATCGAAGTTTCCGATGCGGTTCGCGAATCGCTGATCGCAACGATGAACCGTGAGGAACTGCGCGCCGCCGCCGAACAGCTCGACACCGACGAGCTCGCCGATCTCGCGCCCGATCTGCCCCAGAACGTGATGCGCGACGTGTTCAAGTCGCTTTCCATCGAGGAACGCGAGCAGCTGCGCGAAGCGATGTCGTATTCCGAAGATTCGGTCGGCGCGCTGATGGATTTCAACATGGTCCAGGTCCGCGAGGATGTCACACTGGAAGTCGTGTCACGCTACCTGCGCCGTTTCGATGTACTGCCGGACCACACCGACCAGGTGTTCGTGGTCGATCGTGATGACCATTTCAAGGGCGTTCTGCCGATCAACCTGATCGTGGTCAACGAGCCGGAAGTGGTCGTCGGCAGCCTGATGCTGACCGAAACCATACAACTGCATCCGGAAGAAAAAGCGGATCAGGCGGCGCAGGCTTTCGAACGCTACGACCTGGTTTCCGCGCCGGTGATCGATGAGGACGGCAAGCTGGTCGGGCGGGTAACGGTAAACGTGGTGCTGGATTTCATCCGTACCGAATCGGAAAGCGATGTATTGAATCTGGCCGGTTTGCGCGAAGAGGAAGATATTTTCGCCTCCGTGTGGAAGAGCGCGCAGAACCGCTGGGCTTGGCTGGCGCTGAACCTTTGTACCGCATTTTTCGCCTCCCGTGTGATCGGCAACTTCGAGAATACGATAGAGAAATTCGTCGCGCTGGCCACCCTGATGCCCATCGTCGCCGGTATCGCCGGGAATTCGGCGAACCAGACCACCACCATCACCATCCGCTCGCTCGCGCTGGGACAGATCACCCAGGGCAATGCGCGCAGGCTGATGCTCAAGGAGCTTGCGATCGGGGGATTTAACGGATTGCTGTGGGGCGGCATTGCCGGATTGTTCGCCTATTTCCTGTACCACAGTGTGGCGCTCGGCATCGTGATGACCAGCGCGATGCTGCTCAACCTGCTGGTGGGCGCCATCATCGGCATGGCGATCCCGCTCGCGATGCAGAAGCTCGGTCGCGATCCGGCCATAGGCTCCAGCGTGATGATCACCGCCATTACCGACAGCGGCGGATTCTTCATCTTCCTGGGGCTGGCGACGATCTTCCTGATCTGAAAACTTCCAGAACCCGAAAATCCTGAAGAAAAAACTGACGGTTCCCAGGGGAGCCGCGACAAGTCGCGCGTTCTACCGGGGACTTTTTAAGAGGGGACAGGGAGACATCCCGCGCAAAACACGGGAATTTGCGACAGCAAAATGAGCAATCAAAAAGGGCGAGGAAACAGACCACGCCCCTTGCGAGGCAAAATTACGCGCCCAGAATACCCTTGCCAGCTGGCTTGGCTGCCGATTTCTTGGCTGCTGGTTTTTTGGCGACTGCTTTTTTCGCTGCCGGCTTTTTTGCTGCGGCCTTTTTGACTGCCGGCTTTTTGGCGGCTGCTTTTTTCGCTACTGGCTTTTTCGCTGCGGCCTTTTTGACTGCCGGCTTTTTGGCGGCTGCTTTTTTCGCTGCCGGCTTTTTGGCCGCAACTTTTTTGGCAGCTGCTTTTTTCGCTACCGGCTTTTTCGCAACGACTTTTTTAACTGCCGGTTTTTTGGTTGCTACTTTTTTCGCTGCCGGTTTTTTTGCTGCCACTTTCTTTGCAGCTGGCTTGGCAGCTGGCTTAGCGGCGGCTTTCTTGGCTACGGGTTTTTTTGCTGCGGGCGTTTTTGATGTTGCCATTTTCATTCTCCATAAAAAATTTTAGAACTTTCTACATGACTCACTGCACACCCAAACGCCCCGTATTTAGTTTAAAGACGCTTGCGGCATCGGCACTGTATCCACGTTTAAAAAATCGCGCAACAAATTTCGTGAAAAAGTTTCAATAAAATTGCAACAGCTACGAAACGATTTTTTCCCCCGCATACAGCTGCGCGACCGACTCCCGCTCGCGTACCAGATGCACCCCGTTGCCATCCACCATCACCTCCGCAGCACGCGGCCGGGTGTTGTAGTTGGAGCTCATGCTCATCCCGTATGCACCTGTGGAAAGCACAGCCAACAAGGATTGCGGCGCGATTGCCAGGTCGCGTTCATGGCCGATAAAGTCCCCCGTTTCGCAGATCGGCCCCACCACTTCGTAGTTCTGCAGCGCGTGGTTTTCGCGTTTTACCGGCAGAATTTCGTGCCAGGCATCGTACAAAGCCGGGCGCATCAGGTCGTTCATCGCGGCATCCACGATGGCAAAATTCTTTTCTTCGCCGTGCTTGAGATACTCCACGCGCGTCAGCAACACCCCGGCATTGCCTACCAGCACGCGGCCCGGCTCCAGAATAAGTTTCTCGCTGCGCCCGGCCAGCGCGGACAGCAGGGCGCCGACATAATCGGCAATCGCCGGGGGGGTTTCATCGTTATAACGTATGCCCAGACCGCCGCCCAGATCAAGATGCTCCAGTACGATCCCCTCAGCAGCCAGTCTATCCACCAGCGCCAATACCTTTTCCGCAGCAGCGATGAACGGGCTGGTTGCGGTGAGCTGGGAGCCGATGTGGCAATCCATGCCGGTGACGCGCAAATGCGGCAGCGCCGCCGCCTTGCGATACAGCGCCAGCGCTTCGGTGTAGGCCACGCCGAATTTGTTCTGCTTCAGGCCGGTGGAAATATAGGGATGGGTCTTGGCATCCACATCCGGGTTCACCCGCAGGCTGATCGCCGCGACCTTGCCCATGCTGCCCGCCACTTCGTTAAGCCGATCAAGTTCGGCGGCTGACTCGACATTGAAGCACAGGATATCCGCGTCCAGCGCCATGCGCATCTCGGCAACGGTCTTGCCCACGCCGGAAAACACCACCTTGCGCGCATCGCCGCCAGCCGCCAGCACGCGCTGCAATTCTCCGCCGGAAACGATGTCGAAACCCGCCCCAAGGCGCGCAAACACGTTCAGGATAGCCAGGTTGGAATTGGCCTTCACCGCATAGCACACCAGATGTTCGCGACCCTGCAACGCCTGCGTGAACTGGCGGAAGCCGTCGGTCAGCGCGGCGCGCGAATACACGTAGCAGGGTGTGCCAAATTGCGCCGCGATATCCGTCAGCGCAACACTTTCGGCATACAGGGCGCCGCCTTGATAATGAAAATAATCGTTCATGGTTACTTGCTTGGATGGATGGATGGCATGTCCGCTTTCTGCGGATCGGGAGTGGTCGAGATTGGTGGTGGCGCAGGGTTCACGGGAAGCCTGAGCGCACCTTTGCGTCCGCAGCCTTGCAGCGACAGAACCAAAATTACGATGATGCCCAGAATAATGCCAGAACGCATGGTTGCACCTGCAATAATTTAACCCGCCGGATTATATGCCAGGAGAAGGGAATAGTTGTCTCGGTCACGCCTCACCGAACCGGCGCAGAGTGGATCAGAAGAAAAGCTTATTTTGGAAGATGCCAGGCGGAAGGTGTTCTTTTGTCCGGGAGGAGACTACTGCAAGATGCGCCCTGTCCGCCTGGCAAGACGAACTCTAAAGCCGAATCCGCCGTTTGGGAATGCGTCATATTGTCGCAGGGTAAAACCACCGCTACTCGGCGACCCCGTAACTGCGCAATTCCGCACGATGCTGCTTGTAGTCCGGGCACACCCTTTCCACCACGCTCCAGAAAGCCGGGGAGTGATTCATCTCGACCAGATGCGCCAGCTCATGCACCACCACGTAGTCGATCAGGTGCAGCTGCATCTTCACCAGCTGCCAGTTCAGCCGCACCACGCCGTGCACGGTGCAACTCCCCCACTGCGTGGTGGCCGAGGTCAGTTTGATTTCGCGCGGGGCGACGTTCATCAGCGGCGCAAAGTACGCCACGCATTCCCCAAACACGCGCATCGCCTCTTTCCGGTACCAGAGCGTCACGGCCTTTTCGATACGCGCCGCCTCCGCGTCCGCGCCGACCGGCACATGTAAGGTCTCACCGTGCAATTGCGGGACTGCGCCGCGCGCCCGGGGGGTCAGCTGCAAGACGAACTCCTCACCCCGGAACGGAATGCGCTCCCCGTGCGCCCACTGTATGACCGGCCGCTGCCTCGATTGCCAGCCGTCCAGCTTCTGCACCACCCAGTGAGCCTTGTCCTGCAACACGCTGTGCAGCCAGCTTTCCGAAGCGCGCAGCGGCACGCTGACGGTCAGCCCGTTGTCGTCGATGCGCAGGCCTATGCTGCGGCGTTTACTGCTGCGCTTCAGGGTGTAGGAGATGTTTTTGCCGGCGAGGAGTGCGGCGCGTTGCTCCACGTCTGGCAGGGGAACCGGATTACGCAGCTGTTTCAGCATCTAGTGTTCCAGCTGCTGGATCTCGTTCTCGATCCACGCCTCGACCTCTGCGTTGATTTCGTCGGCCTTGCGCCCCTGGGTTGCGATGGGCTTGCCTATACTCATCGTGACCAGTCCGGGATGCTTGCTGAACGCGTTGCGCCCCCACAACCGCCCGGCGTTATGCGCCACCGGAACCACGGGCACACCGCTGCTGGCGGCGAGCAGCGCGCCGCCGATCTTGTATTTGCCGCGCTGGCCATAGGGAATGCGCGTGCCTTCCGGAAAGATCACCACACAGAATCCCTGCGCCAGCCTGTCCTTGCCCTGCTTCAGCAACTGCTTCATCGCGCCCTTGCCGTCGCTGCGGTCGATCGCGATAGGGCTGGTCAATGCCAGTCCCCAGCCGAAGAACGGCAGCCACAGCAATTCGCGTTTCAGCACCCACACCTGCGGCGGAAATACCGTTTGCAGCGCGAACGTCTCCCACGCCGACTGGTGTTTGCACAACACGATGCAGGGTTCCTTCGGGATATTTTCCGCGCCGCGCACCTCCATGCGGATGTCGCAGATCACCCGCAGCAGCCACATCATGCTGTAGGCCAGACCAGAGATCAGGCGGTAGCGGGTGAGCGGCTTTAGCGGAAAGGTGAACAGCATCAGCGTCGCGTAGATCGGCACCCAGATCAGCTGCGCCACGAAGAAGACCAGCGAACGAATGAGCGTCATGCCAACAGCGTCTCCACCACGGCGGCAAGATCGGGGTAGGTGCGCGTTCCCTCCGGCAAGCCTCCCGCCGCTTGCGTCTTCATGCCTTTGCCGGTGAGCACCAGATAGGGTTGTGCGCCCAGTGCTGCCGCAGATTGCAGGTCGCGCAGCGAATCGCCCACGGCGGGAACATCCTTCAGGCTGACGTTATAACGCGCCGCGATCTCTTCCATCATCCCGCTTTTCGGTTTGCGGCATGCGCAATTGTTTTCGCTGGTGTGCGGACAAAAGAACACCGCGTCGATGCGCGCGCCGGCCATCGCGCAGGCCTTGTGCATCTTGTCGTGGATCGCGTTCAGCATCGGCATGTCGAACAGCCCGCGCCCGATGCCCGACTGGTTGGTCGCCACCACCACGCGATAGCCGTCCTGGTTCAGGCGCGCGATCGCCTCCAGGCTGCCGGGTATCGGCTTCCACTCCTCGGGGTTCTTGATGAACTGGTCTGAGTCGTAATTGATCACGCCGTCGCGGTCCAGGATGATGAGCTTCATGATGCCAGCCTGGAAATGTCGGCGGCCTGATTCATCAGCCTGCCGAGCTGTTGCAGCAGCACCGCGCGGTTCAGGCGCAACTCCCTGTCCTCGCACATCACCATGACTTTCTCGAAGAAGTCGTCGATGAACGGCTTGAGCGTGACCAGCGCTTTCAGGTTCTGCCCGTAATCGCCCTTGTCCAGATAACCCTGAGCGAACGGCGTGATGTCATGCATGGCTTGATGCAAATCGCGTTCTGCAGCTTCTTTCAGCAGCGCGGATTTCACCGTTGCGCCCTGCAGATCGGCGCCGAGTTCTTCAAGATTCTTGCGCATGATGTTCTGCACGCGCTTGTTCGCGGCCGCCAGATCCTTCGCCACCTCCAGCGCGGCAAAGGCGCGCACGCCTTCCAGACGCGGCAATGCTTCGTGCAGCCGCCCGTTCAGCACATGGATCACCGCTTCGATGTGCGACACGTCGAAATCGCGGTCGCGCAGATAACCGCGCAGGCGATCCAGCATAAAGGCCTCGACATCCTTCGCCACGGTCGCGCTCAACATGCCGTCGGGGAAATTCTCCGCAGCCGTCTTGAGCAATGCGCCCAGCGGCAGGTCCAGCGGCGTTTCAATCAGGATGCGCAGGATGCCCAAGGCCTGGCGGCGCAGGCCGAACGGGTCCTTGTCGCCGGTGGGTACCTGGCCGACGCCGTAGATGCCGACCAACGTCTCCAGTTTGTCGGCCAATGCCAGCGCGCAGGCAATGCTGCCCTGCGGCAGCGCGTCCCCGGCAAAACGCGGGCGGTAGTGCGCCTCGATCGCATCGGCCACTTCCGGTTTCTCGCCGTCGTGCAGCGCGTAATAGCGCCCCATGATGCCCTGCAATTCCGGAAACTCGCCGACCATGTCGGTCAACAGGTCGGCCTTGGACAAACGTGCCGCCAGTTCCGCATCCGCCTTGTCAGCTTTCAACAGGCGCGCGATGGTGCCGGCCAGTGTGGCGATGCGCTCGACGCGCTGCAACTGCGAGCCCAGCTTGTTGTGGTACACCACGCTGCCGAGCTTTTCAACGCGCGATTCCAGCGGCTTCTTGCGGTCCTGGTCGAAAAAGAATTTCGCGTCGGCCAGGCGCGGACGTACCACGCGCTCGTTGCCGCCGACCACCAGGCTGGTGTCTGCCGGGCGGATATTGGACACGATCAGGAACTTGTTGGTGAGCTTGCCGCTCGCGTCCAGCAACGGAAAATATTTCTGGTTCGCCTTCATCGTCAGGATCAGGCATTCCTGCGGCACCTCGAGGAACTCCGTCTCGAACTTGCCGAGCAGCACATTGGGGCGCTCGACCAGCGCGGTCACCTCGTCCAGCAGCGCCTCGTCCGCAATCGGCGTGAGATGTTCATGCGCCGCCGCAACGGCCAGCTGCTTGACGATCTCGGTGCGGCGTTTCTCGAAACTCGGGATCACCGCGCCTTCGTTTTCCAGCTGCGCTTCGTAGCTGTCGGCATCCTTCAGCACCACCTTGTCCACGGCGGCCTCGAAGCGGTGACCCAGCGTCTCGCGACCGGCCTTCAGGCCCAGTACGCTGACCGGCACCACGTCCGCACCGTGCAACGCGGCCAGCCGGTGCGCAGGACGCACGAAATTCACGCTGCTCCAGCCATCGGCCAGCTGATAGGCCATCACCTTGGCGATCGGCAGCTTGGCGAGCGTTTCTTCCAGTGCCTTCTGCAAACCTTCCGCCAACGTCGCGCCCTTCACCACGCTGTCGTAGAACAGCGCTTCCGCCTTGCCGTCCATCGCGCGCTTCAGCTGCGGCACTACCGACGCATCCGCACCGATACTGGCAAGTTTCTTCAGCAACGCCGGCGTAGCTTGGCCGTTCGCATCCAGCCCCACCGCGACCGGCATCAGCTTCTGGGTAACCGATTTGTCGGCAGCCTGCGCGGCGACGTTGGCGACATGCACGCCCAGGCGGCGCGGCGATGCATAGGCCGTCACTGCCACATCGGCAGCCACCAGCCCCTGCGCTTTCAGGCTCGCGGACAACACCTCGGCAAAACTGTCGCCCAACTTGTTCAAAGACTTCGGTGGCAGTTCCTCGACGAACAGTTCGACCAGTAAATTTTTGGCACTCATGCTGCAACCTCGTCATTCCCGCGCAGGCGGGAATCCAGTTGAATGAATGATTCCCGCATCGCGGGACGTATGCAAAAGTTGCCCGCTGCGCGGAGCTTGTTTACTGTCTGGATTCCCGCCTGCGCGGGAATGACGGCAATTAAATTCATGCTCATACCGCCACCTTCTTTTCAATCTGCGCCAGCACTTCATCAGCCCATTCCTTCGGCGCCATCGGAAAGCCGAGACGCACGCGGCTGTCGAGATAAGAGGCCGCGACACTGCGCGCCAGGTTGCGGATACGCCCGATGTAGGCCGCGCGCTCGGTCACCGAGATCGCACCGCGCGCATCCAGCAAATTAAAACTGTGTGCAGCCTTCAGCACTTGTTCGTAGGCCGGCAGTGCGAGCTGTTGCTCCATCAAATGTTTGGCCTGCTTCTCATAACTGCCGAATGCACCAAGCAGGAATTCCACATCGCTGAGCTCGAAGTTATAGGTGGATTGCTCGACCTCGTTCTGGTGATACACGTCGCGGTAAGTCACGCCCGGCGTCCAGGTCAGGTCGAACACGTTCTCCACACCCTGCAAATACATCGCCAGCCGCTCCAACCCGTAGGTGATCTCGCCGGTGATCGGCTTGCAGTCGATACCGCCGACCTGCTGGAAATAGGTGAACTGCGTCACCTCCATGCCGTTCAGCCACACCTCCCAGCCCAGCCCCCACGCGCCCAGCGTCGGGTTCTCCCAATCGTCCTCGACGAAGCGCACATCATTCTTTTTCAGGTCGAAACCCAGTTCTTCCAGCGAACCGAGATACAGGTCGAGAATGTTGGCCGGCGCGGGTTTCAGCACCACCTGGAACTGGTAATAGTGCTGCAAGCGGTTCGGGTTCTCGCCGTAGCGACCGTCCTTGGGGCGGCGCGAAGGCTGAACATAGGCAGCCTTCCACGGCTCGGGACCTAGTGCGCGCAAGAAAGTCGCCGTGTGCGAAGTCCCCGCGCCGACTTCCATGTCGTAAGGTTGCAGCAACGCGCAGCCCTGCTTGTCCCAGTAGTTCTGTAATGTCAGGATGATTTGCTGAAAACTCAGCCCTTGGCTGAGTTTCGGTGCAGACTCATGCCCGCTTGCGGATGAAATGTCGGATTGCATTATTCAGTTTTCGGCAATTGCTAAAGACGCGCATTTTACTGGTTTTCGGGCGGGTTGTTAGGCATTGATTGGAATTAATGGGCTAATCTGAATGCATGTGAGACAGGGGCAATCCTTCCAATAAGAGACTTTTGCACATGTCCGTACTAACATGCACATGTGGTTGGGTTCTTTTTTAATCGCACTGACCAGTGAGTCAGCCTATTTACTGTTAGATTTCAGAGCGCATGCCTCAACGAACCAACGCCTTTCAGCGCATTGTCACACTGCTAAACGCTACCCTCGCTGGGCACGCCAGCGTAGTCGAGTCGGCGATGCTTCGCGACAAGGTTACCCAAGAAAATCGCGAAGTGGACGTGCTCGTGACTGCACGCACGGCGAACTACAAAGTAGCGATAGGCATTGAGGTGGTAAGTTGGAGTCGACCTGCGGGTACACCTTGGGTGGAAAGGATGCGCGCCAAGCACGACAACCTCGAAATCGACAAACTCATTCTGGTATCACAGAGTGGCTTTACCAAACCGGCTATCGTTAAGGCCAGCTTCTATGGAATTGAGACTCTCACTGTCGAACGGGCAATTGCAACCGACTGGCCGCTACTCGCATCGCTGGAGTCAAATGGTGTCTTCGCTGTTACAACTCTTAGGTATGACTGCACCTTTGTCTGTGCCTTCGAAGATGGCACCAAGGAACAGATTGAAGCACCCCTGCAATCAACTATTTCGTACGGAGATCAGACGTTAACTCTCGATGAGTTTGTTCGAAAATTGGTAGATCGTGCTGAGTTCAGAGATGCGCTGTATCCTCACATCAAGGGCGCAGGTGAGCACAGCTTCTCGCTTGCCTACACGGAACCGGATGGGCTTTGGAAGATAGTGAACAATGGCCGAAGTGGTCAGGTTGAAGAACTGCGCATTGGTCTTCGTGTACTTCACAGTAAGACTCCAGTTCAATTAGCAAGCGGCATGTACACAGAAGTACCTTTTGTCGCTGGGATATCTCAACCTGAGACGCCCCCTCTGCAGTTTGTCTTGGCAAAAAAGGCAGATGGTGCTGTCAGCGGCGTACTGATTGACAGAGAGGGCATTCGGTCATTGTCTTCATTTCAAACTTGATTTGGTTAACATCAGCTTCTTCTCCCTCGACAAATTCTTGATTTCCATCTCACGCTTGGAGGCAGCCGATCTGTCCGCGCATGGCTCGGCATACGCAAGTTCCACCGGCACGCGCACGCGCGTGTATTTCGACGCTGTTCCGGCGTTATGCGCGGCGATGCGTTTCTCGAGGTCGTTGGTGATGCCGCAGTAGAGTGTGTCGTCGGCGCAGCGCAGCAGGTAACAAACCCAGTTACCTGCCACGCCTGCTCCATGCAGTAGCCAGCATCGCGATCAGCGCCAGCAGCACCGCCATATTGCCCCAGCGCACATAGGGCGTTGTGCCTTCGTAACCTTGCGCCATACCGAGCAGCACGCCTTCCTCATGTTGCGGCAGTTGTTGCAGCACTTTGCCGTCCGCGCCGATGATGGAGGTGACGCCGGTGTTGGTGGCGCGCAGCATCATGCGGCCGGTTTCCAGCGCGCGGAACTGGGCGATCTGGTTGTGCTGCGCGGCGACGGGCGAATCGCCGTACCAGGCGTCGTTGGTGATGTTCACCAGCAGCGTGGCCTGCGGCAGCGTGCGGATGATCTCCTCGCCGAACACGTCCTCGAAGCAGATGTCCACCGCGACGCGCTGCCCGGCGATCTCCAGCGGTGCCTGCACAGCGTCGCCGCGCGCGAGGTCGCCCATCGGGATGTCGAGCACGCCGTTGATGAACCAGCCGAGCAGCGGACGCAGCGGGATGAATTCGCCGAACGGCACCAGGTGCTGTTTGCGGTAATGCTGTTCCGCTGCCGAGCCCAGCGTGAACGCGCCGTTGTAGTAGCTGCCGTTGCTGCGCTCGAACGCGCCGATCAGGATGTCGCCGCCGCTTTTTCTGGCATGGTCGCGCAATTGTTCAGCCAGCATTTGCGGCACTTCGTGGCGCAATAGCGGCAGCGCGGTTTCCGGCAGCACGGTCAGGCGCGCGTCGTTTTGCTGCACGAGGCGGCGGTAGGTTTCCAGCGTGCCGACCAGCGCGTCTTCCTTGAACTTGAGGTTCTGCGGAATGTTGCCCTGTACCAGCGCGACGCTGAACGGTTCGCCTTGCGGCCGGGTCCAGGCGATGGTGCGCAGCAGTGCGCCGGCAATCCACACTACCGCCAATATCAACAATACCACTCGCACTCGCCGGTCAATCAGTATTGGTAAATTAGAAGCCGTTCGCCCTGAGCCTGTCGAAGGGCCTTGCTGCAAATTCACCGAGGCTTCGACTGGCTCAGCCCGAACGGGATTTGAAAATTCCGGCTTTTGTTCGCGGGCCGCTTTGACAGGCTCAGGGCAGGCGCCGGCTCCTACATCGAATATCCAAGCCAGCAACCCCGCGCTCACCGCCGCCGCCAGCGATACGCCGTACACGCCGAACAGCGGCGCGTAGCCTGCCAGCGGGCTGTCACTGTGCGCGTAGCCCAGCGTCAACCACGGAAAGCCGGTGACCAGCCAGCCGCGCAGCCATTCGAGCAACACCCAGACGGCAGGCATGACCAGCGTGAAGCGCAGCGCCTTGGGCGCGGCGATACAGAAATGCGCAAAGCCCGCCAGCGCGGGAAGCAGCGCCCAGAATGCCGCAAACAGCAGCGCCGACAGCAGCGACAGCGACAGCAGCATGCCGCCGTAGTCGTGCATCGCGATGTAGATCCAGCCTATGCCCGCCGTGAACAATCCCAGGCCGAACATGAACCCCAGCCGCGCGGCGGCACGCGGTGTGGCGACCCGTGACCAGAGCACGAACAGAACGGCGAGCGCCAATACCGGTATCGGAAAAATGCCGAACGGCGCGAAGCCGAACACGCAGAGCGCGCCCGCTATCAGGGCCAGGCTGGTATCTTTTTTCAGGAAATTCATCTCTTTCGTTGCCGTTGCCAAACCCGCGCAGCATAACCGATTCCGCGCACCTGCCGCCAACCCTCCGGCATGGGTGCGACATTATGCCGCAGAGCGGAAAGCCGATGATTTGCTAGCATCGCTACATAAATTTCGCATCAAAATATCAAGGGAGATCACACATGAAAATCAAACTGCTGTTCGCAGCATTGCTCGGTACGACTGCCAACGCTTACGCCTCCTGCGGCTCTTCATTTTGCGCGGTCAATACCCATTGGGACACTCAGGGCCTGGTGAACGACGAGGGCGTGCGCGCCGACCTGCGCTATTCCTACGCCAAGGCCGATACCCCGCGCGTAGGCAGATCAAAACTCAGCAATGATCCCGCCCTTGCCGCCGCCGGGGACGAGGTTGAAAACCTGCGCACCATCAACCAGTCGCTGAATCTGGATCTCGATTACGCGTTCAACCCGCAGTTCAGCGTCGCGCTGGGCCTGCCTCTGGTGAAGCGCGATCACTCGCACACCATCGCCGACGGTCTCGGCGGCGGCACAGTCGAGCAGGGAGACTTCAGCGCACTCGGCGATATACGCGTGGTGGGCAATTACAAGTTCGAGTCAGGCAGCCATCATTCCGGCAGCGGCGTTCGTTTCGGCCTGAAGCTCCCTACCGGCAGCACCACCTGGGAGTTCCAGCCGGGCGCAACGGGCGAGCGTAGCCTGCAGCCGGGCAGCGGCAGCACCGACGCGATACTGGGCGCGTATTACCATCAGGACCTGGCAGATTCGCCCTGGGGCTGGTTCACCAGCGCCCAGATACAGGCGGCATCGAGCACCAGGGATGAATACCGTCCGGGCAATGAAACCTCGCTGGACGTTGGCGCGCACTATGCGATGTCCCCCGCCCTGACAGGCTTGCTGCAATTGAATGCGCAGCTCAAGGAGCGCGATACCGGCCTGAACGCCAATCCTCACTCCGGCGGCAAGAGCCTGAATCTGGGCCCCGGCCTGAGTTACGCGGTCGCTGCACAAACCCGGATATACGGTTTTGTGCAACTGCCGTTGTACCAATACGCCAATGACGATCCTGCCGGTTCGCCCTACGGCCAGTTGACCGCGCCCTGGTCGCTATCCGTCGGCGTCAGCCAGATTTTTTAAGCCCAGCCAACCAAACGTCCCCGCCCCCATGCAGGTGGAGGAACGGGATGATCGCTAGCGATCAATTTCCAGATTAAATAAGACCGGCACCAGAAACCGCTGCACGACGTTATAGCCGCCTTGGCGCGCCGCAACAAAGCGCCAGCCACGCACAGCGCGCAATGCCGCGTTGTCCAGAATCTCTCGCCCGCTGCTTTGCTGCACGGCAACCTCGCCGGGCGAACCATCCGCGAGTACCTCGACATCGAGCACTACTCTGCCCTGCCATCCCATGCGCCGGGCGGCCAGCGGATATTCCGGCTGCGGATTGTCGAGATAGGCCGCACGGTAGTCCGGATCGCGATCCGGCAGGCCGGATGCAGCTGATTGAATCGGCGCGTTGTTCGAGTCTGGCAATGCGGGCATTTGCCCAACATCGTGTTGTGAAGGCGGCAGGGCAGGCTGAGGCTCGGTAAACACCGTTTCCAACGGCTTATATTTCGCCACCTGCGGGAGCGCCCTGCCTGACGGCGATGCCGGGTTCGGGGTGGAAATCGGATGCGAGGTGGACATTCTTGCGATGCTCACCGACAGTTCGCGCGGTGCGGAACCGGTAAAATCGGGCACAGCAAACCATGGCTGCGCCAGCAACACGCCATGCGCAATAATCGTCAACGTCAGGATGATGATGCGCTGCCACTGCGGCAGCGCGGTCGGAAACGCGGCGGATAGCGGTGCGGCGTTCAGTAATTCCATCATGCGATCACCTCCATACCCGGTATGCCGTTGCACGCCAGCCTCAATCCAACTTGAAGTTGGCCTTCAGCCACAGCATGCGGCCCATTTCATTGACGCGCGTGGTTTGCGTAAAGCCGCTCACCATCGTACCGGCGCGGCTGATGTGCTCCGCATAGGTCCTGTTGAACAGGTTATCCACACCGGCGCTCAGTTGCGCCGTCTTGCTGGCGCGCCAGCCGCCGTTGATAGAGAACACGCTGAAGCCGCCCGAAGCCGCGATGTCCTGTCCGGCAATGTTGCCCTGATTCACCGCCACACGGCGCTGGGCTGCAACGCCGCGCAACAGTGCGCCGAACGACCACGCCTTGTTGTCATAGCTGGCGCCGATGCGCGCTTCCAGCGGCGGCATCTGGCCCAGCGCCGTGCCATCGGTATCGTTGCTGCCCTGCACATAGGCCAGGCTGCCGTCCAGCTTCCAGCTTTCCACCGGTTGCCATGCCATGCCCGCTTCCGCACCATAGGTCGTGGCATCCACGTTGCGGACTATGGTCGCCGTTGCCCCCGGATTCATCATCGTCGGTTTGGGATAGTTGGACTGGATCAGGATGAAGTCGGTAATCTTGCTGTAGAACGCAGAGACCGACCCGGACAACGTGCCCGCGCGGTAATTCAGGCCAACATCAAGTTGCGTGGTCTTCTCGGGATGGGTGTCGAACGCGCTGACCGTGGTCAGGCTTTCCTTGTTGAACAGCTCCCAGTAATCCGGCGCACGCGTGGTTCGTCCCACACCGGCGAACACGGTCGTTGCGCCGGAGACATCCTGCTCGTAGCGCGCGAAGCCGCTAGTCAGGTTTTCTTTGCGCGTCTGGTTTTGCGTCGGATTCGCAACCATGCCCATCATATCGACCGTCGCGCGATAATCTGTTGCCTGCCAGCTGTCCGCGCGCAGACCGCCAATCACGCGGCTCATCTCGCTCAGTTCATGATGCAGTTCGCCAAACATGCCGACATTCTTGAATTCCGCATCCTTGTCGCGCGGCTTGAGCGTGTAGTCGCCCATGTAGCCCGGTGCCGCGCCGCTGCGGTTGGTATGCACATTGTTTTGCGCATCCAGCCCCAGCTTGAACTGCGAGGTCTCGGCCATCTGCAGGGTGGCAACGAAACGGCCACCGGTGGTTTTGCGATCGGGATTCATCGCCGCCATCATGCTGGCCGGATTTCCACCGTCGCGCAGACTGTAGCTGTCCATCACATGATCCACGTAGTTGTAGTACACCTGCGCCTCGACGCCATCCACCAGACCGCCGATATTTTGCTTGTCGAATTTCAGCCCGTAGTTGTTGCGGGCGAACTTAGCTCCGTCCACGCTGCGGTCGGCATAGGCCGCCTTACCGTCGCTCTTCGCGGCCGTCAATTCGAGGCGGGTGTCGCCATCGGGTGTCCAGCCCAATGCGGCATTGCCGCTCCAGCGGGTGTAAGCGGAATGCACGACATTGCCGCTCCCGTCGCTGTAGTCGCCGGCCTGCGAGCGTGTACCCCCGGCGCGCAGGTATGCGCTATCGGAAGCGATGCGCGCCTCGGCCATTTCATCGTTGCGCCCGTAACTTCCCGCCATCAGCGAACCCTCGGCTGTCACACCCGCCGGTTCGCGTTTTGCGCTGCGCTCGAACAGCACGGTACCTGCCGAGTTGCCCGGCCCGTACAGCACGGTCTGCGGCCCTTTCAGCACCGTGATCTGGTCATAGGCAGCGGGGTATACATAGGCGGTCGGCGGATCCATGCGCCCGCCGCAGCCCCCGAGTATCTGCTCGCCGTCCAGCAGTATGTTCAGGCGCGAACCCGCCATGCCGCGAAACACCGGATCGCCGTCGGTGCCGCCCTTGCGTACCACCGAAAATCCGGGAATGGTCTTCAGGTAGTCCGCGCCATCGTGCGCAGGTGCCGGCTGGCGCGGTTTGCGCGGATCGGTGGTCACTTCCAGCGGTTCTTCCATCGCCGGGGCCGTCACGACGACTTCATCCAGCATCCGCGCATCGTCCGCCGCGCTCACCGGCTGGCTGATGGCAATAGCCAGTAAACTCAACGCAAAACGACCCGCCCTAACATCGCGTGCTTCCATGTTTGATCTCCCGAACATTTGTTTTTGACGGGGCGATTCTAGGGAGTACAGATAACGGCGGGAATGCGGCATATTGCCGCGCGACAAATTGTCGCACCCCTTGCGTGGCGCGACTCCGGTAGAATCCGCGCCATGAATTCCTCGCTGCTCGCCACCCAGACCGGTCATTCGCATCTGCGCAGGCTATTTCTGCTGCGCTGCGGGGCGATACTCGCGCAGTTCGCAACCCTGATCCTGGTGCACCGCTTTCTCGGCCCGGATTTCGCCTGGTGGCCAATGCTGGGCGCAGTGTGCTTCCTGGCGGTGGTGAATGCACTGACCTGGTGGCGGCTGTCGCTGAACTTTCCGGTGGGCAACCTTGAGCTGTTCCTTCAATTAAGCGCTGACGTGCTGGTGCTGACCGTGTTGCTGTATTACGGCGGCGGATCGACCAATCCCTTCGTCTCGTTCTATCTGTTGCCGCTGGTGATCGCTGCCGCGACCCTGTCGCGCCGCCACACCTGGGGCATGGCTGCGCTGACGCTGGCCTGCTACAGCCTGTTGATGGTGTGGCATGTGCCGCTGCCGAATGAACACGCGCGGCACGCATCTGCCACAACTCAGGAGATGGATCACGCACATCACAATATGGACGCGCCCGCTGTCGCCGAAGCTGCCGTTACGCCGCTACAGGACGCATTCAACACGCATGTGCTGGGCATGTGGCTGGGCTTCGTGATCAGTGCGGTGGTCATCGCTTATTTCGTCGTGGAGATGGCGCGGGCGGTGCGCAGCCGCGACGCACAGCTCAACCGGATACGCGAGGAGACGCTGCGCAACGAGCACATCGTGGCGCTGGGCACGCAGGCAGCGGGGGCCGCGCACGAACTGGGCACGCCACTCTCCACGATGTCGGTGGTGATCGGCGAGATGCGCAGCGACTGCGCTTCACCGGAACAGCAAGACAACCTGGCCATCCTCAACGAGCAGGTAAAGAACTGCAAGCGCATTCTCGACGGGCTACTCACCCACGCGCAGGAGACCGGCAGCGAGTTACCTGTGGAAGAATTCATCCGCAATGTGCTGGACGAATGGCAGTTACTGCGCCCGACAGTGCATTACCATTTCGATGTAACCGGTCCCCATCCTGCACCGCAACTGCGCGCCGATCCTGCGTTGCGCTCGGCGCTGCTGAACCTGCTGAACAACGCCGCCGACGCCTCGCCGGACGAGATGAACATCAGGCTGCGCTGGGCCGCCGGAACCATCACGCTGGAGATACGCGATCAGGGCCCCGGCCTGACACCGGAAGCCGCCGCGCGCGCCGGTTCCGCCTACTTCACCACCAAGCAGGAAGGCCGCGGCCTCGGCCTGTTCCTCGCCAACGCCACCATCGAACGCATGGGCGGCACGGTGCGGCTGTTCAACCGCGAAGGCGGCGGCGCGACCACCGAAGTGAACCTGCCCCAGGGAAAACCAACATGAGCCGCGCCGAACAACCGTCGCTGTTGCTGGTGGATGACGATGCGACATTCCGCACGGTATTGTCGCGCGCGCTGGAAAAACGCGGCTATGCGGTGACCGCTTCGGAAAGCGTCGAACAGGCATTGCCGCTGGCTGCCGCCAACCCGCCCGAATATGCCGTGCTGGACCTGAAGATGGACGGCGCATCCGGCCTGGTGCTGGTGCAGAAGCTGCACGAGTTCGATCCGGCCACGCGCATCGTCGTGCTGACCGGTTATGCCAGTATCGCCACCGCCGTCGAGGCGATCAAGCTGGGCGCGACCCAGTATCTGTCCAAGCCCGCCAATGCCGACGAGATTGTCGCGGCCTTCGGCCACACGCCGGACAGCAATGCCCCGCTCAGCGACCATCCTACGCAGATCGGCGATCTGGAGTGGGACCACATCCAGCGCGTGCTGCGCGAGCACGACGGCAACATCTCCGCCACCGCCCGCGCGCTGAACATGCACCGCCGCACGCTGCAACGCAAACTGGCCAAGCCGCCGCTACGCAACGGTTAAATTCGCCTTCAAAGCTCCCTGGCTGAACGGGTCGCGGTATAGGGCACCTGGACGTGCTCGAAAAACAGCCTGCCGTTATTCCTCGACAAAGCTTCGCGGCTAGCACGGCGGCCTAGCAACAACTCTGACACATTCAGCCCCACGCCGACAAAAACATGACGTGACCTCGCATAGCCGTCGTCCTGCTCGGCCCTGATGTAACCGCGCGTGTTATACCCGGCTTGCAGTTCCACAAAACGCAGCGGCGTGTCTCGCAAGGCATCGACACCGCTCAATTTCAATGTGAGCAGGTAATTGGAACGGAACTGCAATCCCTTATAGCCGGGCACCTCGTACTCCAGCCGGAAATCGACCAGCTCGCGCATGCCCGGCCTCGTCGCGCGCACATAGGCAAAGCCGCTGCCCAGCAGATTCGACAGCAGATCCTCGGGCGAGAAACCGTATTTGCCGGAATATCCGTCGAGCACTTCCATGTAGGTCATGATCGCCTGCGTGGTCAGCACAGCGCTCAGCATCGCGCGCTGCGGCGGCCGGCCCTGCATCGCCAGATGGTCGTACAGCACATTGGTCACCGCGTAACTGGTGTAGGCATGGCCAAGCTTGTCCGAGCCGCCCAGATAGGTGTCTGCCGCAAACCAGCCCTCCGGTTTCCAGCGAAACGTCTTGCTGCTCCCCCAATCCCAGCTGCTGAAACCCAAGCCTGTCACGCCCAACAGCACCGCGCCGGCTTCCCAGCGCGTGGCCTGCATGTCTTCCACCCAGGCGGACAGTTTGTACTCTTCCGCCTGCGCCGGGGCATACAATCCGGCCAGCATCAACAAACCACAAATATGCCCCGGAAATTTCATGCCTTATGTCCTCGCGCTTGAGCGCCAACATACACCGCCGCATATGGCAAATCAAACCAAGCCGCCCCTTCGCGTCCCGCTTTGTGCTTAAATCGCACTCCACGCAACCGTTTACGCCAAAAAATCATGGAACAGATCCGACTCTCCAAACGCATGTCCGAACTCGGCCTGTGTTCGCGCCGCGAAGCCGACGGCTATATCGAAAAAGGCCTGGTGGAAGTGGACGGCGAAATCGTCAGCGAACTGGGCAGCAAAGTGTATGCGACCCAGAAAATCACCCTGCGCACCGCCGCAAAAAACATCCAGCAGCAGCGCGTCACCATCCTGATCAACAAACCGGTCGGTTACGTGTCCGGCCAGGCCGAACACAACTACAAACCGGCGATCACGCTGCTGGACGAGTCTACACACTGGGCGGAGGACGAGTCGCCGTTGCGCTTCCATCGCAGCCAATTACTCGGCCTCGCCCCGGCGGGCCGCCTCGACATTGACTCGCAGGGTTTGCTGGTGCTCACACAGGATGGCCGCATCGCCAAACAGCTGATAGGCGAAGACTCCAGGGTGGACAAGGAATATCTGGTGCGCGTGCAGGGCAGGCTGGAAGACAGCGGACTGGCGTTGCTCAATCAGGGCTTGAAACTCGACGGCGAATATCTCAAGCAGGCCAAGGTCACCTGGCAGAATGAAGATCAACTACGCTTCGTGCTGCGCGAGGGGAAGAAGCGGCAGATACGCCGCATGTGCGAACTGGTCGGGCTGAAGGTCACCGGCCTGAAGCGCATCCGCATCGGCAAGGTGAAGCTGGGGAACCTGCCGGTGGGACAGTGGCGCTATCTGGGCGAGAACGAACAGTTTTAATTGCGGCGTGTGCGACGCGGAGCGATAGCGAATCAGCCGGTTTTGCGCTCTACCAGCAATGAGTACAGTCTGCGGCTATCCGCCCTCATCACGGTAAAGGTGAGCTCGCCGATTTCGACGTGATCGCCGCGCTTGGGCAACTGTCCGGCAGCCTGTAGCACCAGGCCGCCTACGGTATCGCATTCCTCGTCGCTGAACTCCGTCCCAAGCACCTCGTTGAAATCGGCAATCTCGGTGTCGGCCTTGACGCGATACGCTCCCGATTCGTCCGCGATGATATTGTCTTCGTCATCGTCGAAATCGTACTCGTCCTCGATGTCGCCGACGATCTGTTCCAGCACATCCTCGATGGTCACCATGCCGGATACGCCGCCATACTCGTCCACCACCAGCGCGATGTGGTTGCGGTTGCTGCGAAAGTCGCGCAGCAGCACATTGAGTCGCTTGGCTTCCGGCACGAACACCGCGGGACGCAGCATGTCGCGCACGTCGAATTCCTCGCCGGCGTAATAGCGCAGCAGATCTTTCGCCAGCAGGATGCCGATGATGTTGTCCTTGTCCCCGTCCACTACGGGAAAACGCGAGTGCGCCGTTTCGATGACGAATGGGATGAATTTTTCCGGGGCCTGGCTGATATCGATGACATCCATCTGCGCGCGCGGAATCATGATTTCCCGCACTTGGCGTTCCGAAACCTGCATCACGCCTTCCATCATCGAAAGCGCATCGGCATCGAGCAAATTGCGCTCGTAGGCGGAATGCAGCAACTCGATGAGCTGTTCGCGGTCTTCCGGCTCGCGCAACAACATCGTGGAAAGCCGCTCCAGCAAGGTTGGCTTGTTACTTTCTGAGTCGTCCATCTTTATGGTTATGAAGCTATTCCCTGATAGGGATCAGGATACCCTAATTTCAGCATGATTGCAGTCTCGAGCGATTCCATTGCAACGGAATCGTCTTCATTCTCATGATCATAGCCCTGCAAATGCAAAGCCGCATGGATAGCCAGATGCGCGTAATGCGCCAGCAGATCCTTGTGCTGCTCGCGCGCTTCGCGCTCCACCACCGGCGCGCAAATCACCAGATCGCCATACAGTGGCACCTCATCGTCGTACACGAACGTCAGCACGTTGGTGGCGTAATCCTTGCCGCGATAATTTTTGTTCAGCTCGCGCCCTTCTGCCTCGTCCACGATGCGCAGCGCGATGCCCACATCCCTTTGCAGCGCGCTCCTGATCCAGCGGCGGAATTGCGTGCGTGTCGGCAAAGTTTGCGCGCCACTGGCATATTGCACCGCCAGGGACAGCCTGTGTGGCGCAGGATTATGCCGGTTTTTGCTGTTCATAATATTCATAGGCCGTAACGATTTTCTGCACCAGCGGATGACGCACCACGTCCTCGGCGAAAAAGTCGCTGAACACGATGCCGCGCACGTCTTTCAACACGTTGCGCGCCTCGATCAGGCCGCTCTTCTGCCCGCGCACCAGGTCGATCTGGGTCACGTCGCCGGTGATGACCGCCTTGCTGCCGAAACCGATGCGGGTCAGAAACATTTTCATCTGCTCAGGCGTGGTGTTCTGCGCCTCGTCCAGAATGATGAAGGAATGGTTGAGCGTTCGTCCGCGCATGTAGGCCAGCGGCGCGATCTCTATCATGCCGCGCTCGAATGCGCGGCCGACCTTTTCCAGCCCCATCAGGTCGTATAGCGCGTCATATAGAGGGCGCAGATAGGGATCGACTTTCTGCGCCAGATCGCCGGGCAGGAAGCCGAGCTTTTCGCCCGCTTCCACCGCCGGACGCACCAGCACCAGACGACGCACCGCTTCGCGTTGCAAAGCATCCACCGCGCAGGCAACGGCCAGATAGGTCTTGCCGGTTCCCGCCGGACCGACGCCGAATGTGATGTCATGATCCTGTATCGCCTGGATATAGCTGTTCTGGCGCGGCGTGCGGCCGCGTATCTCGGCTTTGCGCGTTATCAGCAACGGCATGGAATCGCCGGCGGGTTGCGGCTCATCGCGCCATTTCATCGCCTCGATCAGGCCGAGCTGCAAACGTTCCAGGGAGATGTCGTGCGTTGCTTCGCGATAAAAATCCTGCAACACCTGCCGCGCCAGTTCCGCCTGCTTGCCTTGCACGCTGAAATGTTCTCCGCGCCGTGAGATGCTGACCTCCAGCGCGGTTTCTATCTGGCGCAGGTTCTCGTCCAGCACCCCGCACAGGTGGTACAGCCGCTTGTTGTCCACCGGCTCGAAAGCGAATTGCATGGTTTGAGGGCTCTGTTTCAAGATTCCAGTTCACCGCGCAGGGTATGGCGCACCACCTGCGTAATTCTCAGGTTGACGAAGCTGCCTATCAGGTCCGGCGTGCCTCTGAAATTTACCACGCGGTTGTTGTCCGTGCGGGCGGCCAGTTCCCGCCCATCTTTTTTCGATACACCCTCGACCAGGCCGCGTTGGGTCGTGCCCAGCATCGCTTGTGCCACTTCGTTTTCCAGTTCGGAAATACGATGCTGCAAGCGCTCCAGCCGCGCGGCCTTTACTTCGTGCGGGGTGTCATCGCGCAATTCGGCTGCAGGCGTGCCGGGTCGCGGACTGTACAAATAACTGAAGCTGACATCGAAGCCGATATCGTCGATCAGCTTCATCGTCGCCTCGAAATCCTGCTCGGTTTCGCCCGGAAAGCCGACGATGAAATCCGAGGTGATGCAAATATCGGGACGCGCGGCGCGCACCCGGCGGATGATGGATTTATATTCCAGTACGGTATGCCCGCGCTTCATCGCCGCCAGTATCCGGTCCGAGCCGGATTGCACCGGCAGGTGCAAATGGCTGACCAGCTTGGGTGTGGTCGCGTACACGTCGATCAGCCGTTGCGTCATTTCCTTGGGATGCGAGGTGGTGTAACGGATGCGCCCCACGCCGTCCAGTGCGGCGATGGATTCCAGCAGGAAGGCGAAATCCACCGTGTCGCCGTCTCCGGTCGTCCCGCGATAGGCATTCACGTTCTGCCCGAGCAACGTCACTTCCTTCACGCCCCGGGCAACCAGCTCCTCCACGTCGCGCACCACATCCGCCAATGGCCGCGAGACTTCCTCGCCACGGGTGTAGGGGACAACACAGAACGTGCAGTATTTGCTGCACCCTTCCATGATGGATACGTAGGCAGGGCCGGAGCTGCTCTGGGGTGCGGGGAGATGATCAAACTTTTCGATTTCCGGAAAGCTGATGTCCACTTGCGGGCGTCCGGTTGCACGGCGGGCCTCCAGCAACTGCGGCAGGCGGTGCAGCGTCTGCGGGCCGAAAACGATATCGACATAAGGCGCGCGCTTCAGAATCGCCGCACCTTCCTGGCTCGCGACACATCCACCCACGCCGATCAGCAAATTCGGATTGGCGAGTTTAAGCGGGCGCACCCGCCCCAGGTCGGAAAACACTTTTTCCTCGGCTTTTTCCCGTATCGAACAGGTATTGAGCAAAATGACATCCGCATCAGCGGGATTGTCGGTCTGCTCCATCCCGTTAGACGCGCGCAACACATCCGCCATTTTGTCCGAGTCGTACTCGTTCATCTGGCAACCAAAAGTTTTGATATAGAGCTTCTTTAACACGGTGTAATCTTACCCAGGTATTTAAGCCCTTCAATGTACCAAGAAACCGGTCCGCATCGCTTGATTCTCCATTCCCTATTTTATTTGTGTGTATTCCCGACAAAATTGCTTGTATAATTCGAAAAGTTTCAGTCAACTATTTTTTATGTCGTTGTTTTCGTAACTCAAGGGGAGAGAAAGAAATGGCCTTCATCGCTACGCTTGCATCTGTATTTACCTGCACCCTCGCAATTTCGTTTGCTGCCTGGATGATAGTACAGGTCATCAAAAGCAAATAAACGGCGTGTAATGGGCGGTTTGCAAGAGCTGCCCCCGCTTTAGAACCACCCTCTGACCCTCTACCCTGTCTGCGTTGCACAACGCCGGGCTGGTATTTCTATTGCGTAGACTATTTGCCATTAAAAAAAATTATGCTAGGATTCGTCCAGTTGGTTCTGTTGTTGTGTTCAATCTAGTGCTCACAGGAGGAAAAAATGGCAATTATCGCAACCATATGTTCGATCGGTACCATGACCGCAGCAATTTTGTTTTCGTTGTTCATGTTGAAAGAAACGTTTGCCGGCAAGTAAAGCAAAACACAATGCAACAAAATAAAAAACCAGCCTCGGCTGGTTTTTTGTTTGGTGGTGATAGGTGGATTTGAACCACCGACCTCAGCGTTATGAGTGCTGCGCTCTAACCACCTGAGCTATATCACCGCGAAGAGCGCGGCATTCTCCCGATTTCATCCGGCCTTGTCAATGTACTTCCGCATGGAACATTCGCCATTTCAATCCCGGAAAAATCTTTCTGCATTTCAATCAGCCTGGCCTTTGTTTCTGAATTCACCCCGCCCAGCATGAACCGTGTTGTTTTAAGCTTGCTGGCACGTTCCCCGATCTGCGCACTGCGCACTCCTTTTGTGCGCAAATAATTAAGGAATTTCTGCGCCGCATCCCGTGTCTTGAACACCCCCAGCGAAATGGCATTGTACCAATGGCCTGCATTTGTCACGACAAAATACTCTGTAACACCCAGCTCCCTGAGCTCCCCGATTTTTTTGTTGATCGCACCTTTGTTCTTTAATGGCGGGATATATATCCAATAATTTGTGTCCAGTTCAATCTCGCGCTGACTCAGCTTTTCTCCAAGCTGCAATGCTGCCAGTGCGGTTGCTGCTCGTTCCAGATCTTGGCCGGAAAAATCACCCCATTCCAAACAAGTCAGCTCATCCTTTACCGGGACGGCCGGAACAGATATGTTCATTGAAAGTTGCAGGTCCGAGGAGGATGAGGGAGTCGGCGATGCCGGACCCTGCGCACTCCCTTGCGAGGGGCTTGCCTTGACAGGCTCGATCTTTGTCATATCCAGCAAGCGTATCTTCTCTTCATGCAGGGGCGGTTGCTCCTGTTTCACCTGCCCGCCCCTTTCGAGCGCCCCTGACTGCATCAACGCGAAAAAAATCACGTTCATCAGCAATAAAATAAAAAATAATTTTTTCATGCTGCATTTGCTTCCTGTGCGATCAACAATAGTCCCCGCAAGACCAGATCATCCACGCTGCGTGCGGCGCCAAGATACGGTTGCAATACCCCGGCCGCGCCACCACCCAATATCACCGGTGCGCTGTCATCACCAAGCAGGGCCTGTTGCCGCTCTATCGCACCGCAGCTGGCCTGTATCGACCCGCTGAACAGCGCGTCGGCCGTATTCAGCGGAAATGGCACAAACTTGCCGGCGCTCATTTTCAATTGATTCGTCGCGCCCGCCAGACTGCGCTGCATCAATTCCACTCCCGGTAAAATCAGGCCGCCAAGAAACTCCCCTTGGCCTGACAAGGCGTCTACCGTGGTTGCGGTGCCACAGTTCACCACCAGGCACTTGCCGCGCACCAGATTCCAGGCCGCAATCAGGGCAGCCCATCGGTCGCTGCCCAGTTGCGCCGCATTGTGATAACCATTATGCACACCGCATTGTGACTCGCTGGCCGCAATGAAACGCATCTGCCCGGCGCCCAGGCCGCGAATATGCTGCGCAACATGATCTCCGGCGACATTGCTCACCCAAATTTCCCCGATATCGTGCAGGTTGGCGAATTGGGACGATAATTCAGCTGCACGCTCCACCGGCAAAGTGCCCCTGCTCAACCATTCTTGCCCGTCTACCCGCGCCCATTTGATACGCGTGTTACCGGCGTCGATCAGCAGTTTCATCGCTTTGCTCCCACTTCTCCGGAATTAAAGCATCGCAGGCCCTGCGCTGTTTCCAGGCACAACTCGCCGCTATCGCTGACTCCGCTGGCAATTCCGCTCACTGTCGAGCCATCGGGCATTTGCAATTGAACCGGTTGATTCTGGTAAGCGTGATACCGCTCCCATTCACTGCGCAATGGGGCAAAGCCCTCATTCGTAAATTGCCGCAACACCGCTGCCAACTCTTGCAGCGTAACGGCAAGCATCTGGCTGCGTGTCGGCATGGTCGGGCATAGCTCATCCATCGCGCTGGCGGGTTGATTGATCCGTTCCGCGAGATTGTCCGGCAAGGTGTAATTCAAGCCGATACCGATTACCGCCGCGCTCGGGCCCAACATATCGCCCTGCGCCTCAATCAGCACGCCGCCCAGCTTGCCCTGTCGGGTCAAAATGTCGTTCGGCCATTTCAATTGCACACCCTGTGCGCCCAATTTTCCCATAGCACGCACTATTGCCACGCCCACCGCCAAACTCAGTCCGGTCAAGGCATTCAACCCGCAATCGAAGCGCCACAACAGCGAGAAAGTCAGCGTGCTGCCAAGTCCGGAATGCCAGGTTCGCCCCAGCCTTCCGCGACCCGCCGTCTGCAACTCCACGGCCAGCACGCTGCCACTCGGCGCGCCTCCGCTGGCAACCCCCAATCCGGCGCGCTGCAACAGCACGGTATTGCTGGAAACAGCCTGCGGCAAAATCTCAAGATCGAACTGCACCGCCTCTTTGCCCAAACTATGGAGCACTGCCTCGCGTTGCAACGGATGCCAGGGCTTGGCCAATCGATAGCCGCGCCCGCGAACGCGCTGCAACACCACTCCACATTCCGAAGCATCCGCCAATGCATTGAATACACTGGCACGCGATATCCCGAGCTGTCCGGCCAGCAGCTCGCCGGAATGGAACCGGCCGTCTGCCAGTATATTCAGCAACAACCAGGTTCGGGAAGGCAGGGAATTTTCCAGGTGCGTGACTTCCAGATTACCCCTGCCATTCCGTTTACCCTGCTCCCCGCTCACCTGCAACTTTGTCATTGCGGCATCTCGCTATCCTGACGATGCTGCCCATCAAGAAAACGCTGAATTTCTTCGCGCCGTTGCATCGCATCACGATAACCCAGATCAATCAAAGTCCGGCAGTATTTCCCTTCGGACAATAAATAACTGACCAGCGTCGCGCCGCTTTGATGCGTCGTTCCGATCAATCGCAGCAACAGGCGTATCGTCCAGGGCAATTCCTTGACGTAATGTTCGGCAATTTTCTCGATGGATTGACTCGGCGTAATCACCAGCACATCGACCTGCCTGAGGTTGGTGCGCAATCGCAGCTCTTCCGGCATGATCTCAACCATACCGTTGATCTTGCGCACCCGCTCCAGATCGACTTCCATATTGTCAAGAAAAATGCTGTTCAAGGCATGCCCCGCGATTTGCGCCAGCGAGGGGTAGTCGCTAATGCCTTCGCGTTTGTCCGGCTGGCTTGTCGTGGCGGAATTGACACCTATTACCAGGATGCTGGTCGCGCCCAGCTGCATAGCCGAGCTGATCGGTGCAATCTGCCGCATGGATCCATCGCCAAAATATTCGCGGTTAATCTGAATCGCGGGGAAAAAGAAAGGTAAAGCCGCAGACGCCAATAAATGCTTATTCTCGATCTTCGTCCTGACTCCGATACGCCGCGTGCCCTGCCATGGGACAATTTCCTCCACTCCCTGGTAAAACGTAACCGATTGTCCGGAACCGTAACCGGAAGCGGTAATGCTCAGCGCATGCAGCAATCCGGCATCGATACCCTCCTGGATTTTTTCACAGGGCATGATTTCATCCAGCAGTTCGATCAGCGGTGTATTATCGAGCAGGGAAACTTGATTGATCTTGTGTATCCCCATACCGCTCAGAATCAACCCCGTCAGCCACAATACGCTGTTGTTGAAGACGCCCACCAGATCCGTGCGATACACTTGGTCGGCATGGAAATTTTTCCAGATTCTATCGAGATGGCGCACACCCTTGCGAAAGCTGCCCATATTCACTGCCAGCACTGCGGCATTGAGCGCGCCGGCCGAAGTGCCGCAGATTATCGGGAATGGATTGCGCGCACGGCGCGGCAAAAACTCCGCAATCCCTTTTAATACCCCCACTTGATAGGCAGCGCGCGCGCCGCCGCCGGTGAGTATCAAACCTATGCGTTTCTCCATTCGGTTTTTATGCGACTTCAGCCTGTACCGATTCCAGCGCGTCCTTCAGCGTCTCCTCCGGCAGAGCATTCAGCATTTCGGACAGCATTTCCGCCGCATCCATTGCGCCTTCCGGCAGGACGCCGGGATCGGTATTCGCCACCAATACTGCGGCGGCTCCGACCACCCTGAGCAGGCGTGTGCGTTCATTCATCAATAACTCGATCTCTTTGCTGAGCAGCGCCACTTCCTGTTTGTTCATTTGTTTCTCCTAGTGTGTTTTTACGCCCGCCACCGCCAGCGCGCTCATGTTCACGATACGCCGCACCGTCGCGGTCGATGTCAGGATATGTACCGATTTGTCCGCCCCCAACAGGATCGAACCTACCGTGATACCCTCCCCGGCCACCATCTTCAACAGATTGTAGGCAATATTGGCCGCGTCCAGATTCGGCATGACGAGCAGATTCGCGACGCCTTTCATCCGTGTCGCCGGGAAAATTCCCGTTCGCAGGCTTTCCGACAGCGCCGCATCGCCGTGCATTTCGCCTTCCACTTCCAGTTCCGGCGCAAGCTGTTCCAGCAGTTCCCGCGCCCGGCTCATTTTGCGCGCCGAAGCATCATCATGGCTGCCAAAATTCGAATGCGACAGCAGCGCGACTTTTGGCGTCAGCCCGAAGCGGCGCATCTCTGCGGCAGCCAGCATGGTCATTTCGGCCACTTGCTCCGCGCCGGGATCGAGATTGACATGGGTGTCGCAAATGAACAGGGTGTGATTGGGCAGCAGCAAAATATTCATCGCTGCATAAACGTTCACGCCCGGCCTGCGTCCGATCACCTCGTCGATATAGCGCAGATGCCGGAGCGGCAACGAAACCGTCCCGCACAGCATCGCATCCGCCGCCCCTTTATGCACCAGCATTGCCGCAATCAAAGTGTTGCGTCTGCGCATCTCGCGCTTGGCCGAATCCGGCGTAACACCGTGGCGCTGCATCAGCCGATGATATTCGCTCCAGTATTCGCGATAGCGCGGATCGCTTTCCGGATTGACCAGCTCGAAATGCTCGCCCGCGCGGATGCGCAACCCCAGCTTGGCGATACGCTGGGCTATCACTGCGGGACGGCCCACCAGGATGGGATGGGCGATCCCTTCATCCACCACGGTCTGCACCGCATGCAACACGCGCGATTCCTCGCCTTCCGCATAAACCAGACGTTGCGGCGTGCGCTTGGCGGCCTCGAACACCGGCTTCATCAGCATATTGGTCTGGTACACAAAGCCGGCCAGCTGGTCGCGATACGCCGCCATATCGGCAATCGGCCGCTCCGCAACTCCGCTGTCCATCGCAGCCTGCGCGACGGCGGGGGCGATGCGCGTGATCAGGCGCGGGTCAAAAGGCTTGGGTATCAGGTGATCCGCGCCGAAACTCAGGTTCTCCTCGCCGTATACCGCCGCCACCGCATCGGATTGCTCGGCTTCGGCCAGCTCTGCGATCGCAAGTACCGCCGCGCGTTTCATTTGTTCATTGATCGTCGACGCGCCGACATCCAGCGCGCCCCTGAAAATATAGGGGAAGCACAGCGCGTTATTCACCTGATTCGGATAATCGGAACGGCCGGTGGCCAATATCGCATCCGGGCGCGCCGCCTTGGCGATGTCGGGCATGATTTCCGGCGTCGGGTTCGCCAGCGCGAAAATCAGCGGCCTGTCGCCCATCAGCTTCACCATCTCGGGTTTCAGCACACCGCCCGCGGACAGGCCGAGGAACACATCCGCCCCGGCGATCACTTCGCCCAGCGTGCGCGCGGATGTCTCCTTCGCATAGCGCGCCTTGTTGTCGTCCATCTCCTCGACGCGCCCTTTGTACACCACGCCCTTGATGTCGGTGACGATGATGTTCTCCATGCGCACGCCGAGGCTGACCAGCATGTCCAGGCAGGCCAGCGCAGCTGCGCCAGCTCCGCTGACCACCAGCTTGATCTTCGCGATGTCCTTGCCAACCACCTTGAGGCCGTTCAGCAAGGCAGCACCGACAATGATTGCCGTGCCGTGCTGATCGTCGTGGAACACCGGGATCTTCATCCGCTCGCGCAATTTGCGTTCGATGTAGAAACATTCCGGCGCCTTGATGTCCTCGAGGTTGATGCCACCGAAAGTCGGCTCCAGAGCGGCGATGATGTCCACCAGCTTGTCCGGATTGAGTTCGGCTATCTCCAGATCGAACACATCGATACCGGCGAATTTTTTGAACAATACGCCCTTGCCTTCCATCACCGGCTTGGCCGCCAGCGGACCGATGGCACCCAGACCAAGCACCGCGGTGCCGTTGGAAATCACGGCCACCAGATTGCCGCGCGCCGTCAGATTGCGCGCTTCGTTCGGGTCGCGCACGATCTCTTCACACGCAGCCGCCACGCCGGGGGAATAAGCCAGCGCCAAATCGCGCTGGGCAATCATCGGCTTGGTCGCATTGACTGAAATCTTACCCGCCGGAGTCTGGCGGTGATACTGCAACGCGGCTTCCCGCAATTGGCTGTCCATTTGGTCCTCTTAATAATCCATAAATTCCGCCAGATTATAGCTCAGCGGTACCGTACCATGCGCCGACTCATGTGTCTGCGTCTGCATTCCGGCAATTCTTGTCTTGTTATTTTTTCATTCCTTGCCGGAGGCTTATTCAGGACATTATGCGGTCATAATATAGGCGTATGATTAGCTGGCATCAACCCATCCCGCATGACAGGAACGTAACTTCCGGTGCCGACGCCCATGTCTTACATCAGAGCAATTCTTGACCGGATAGTATTGGTAGCCGGTGTCATTGCGGCCAGCTGTGTGCCTGGTTTTATCGCCCAGTACCGGCAGCGTCTTGGCGGGCAGCTCGACCAGGTTCTTCTCGACTTGGCCCCGTTTCAGGAGATTGCCAATCAGTTTCACCATGGCAACCTGCGGGAACTTATCAGCCATCATCTGGCCAGTTCTGACCAGACGTTTCACCGCGAAGGCGCCGCGGTGCAAGCCATGCTGGATTCCACCGAGCATTTGCGTGCGGCGGTGCAGGCGCTTGACACGGATTTGTTCCACCAGTTGGTCTATCTGCTGAAGGGTGGGCTGGATCCGCTGATTGCGCACGCGACTTGGGATATCTTTACCCCTTCGTTCAACCTGACCGCCGAAAGCGTCGTGTTTGCCGCCGCTTTGGGTATTCTGATCTGGCTGTTATTCCTCGCGGTCTGGCTGTCTTGTGCCAGGCTGTTCACACGCCGGGGGACCGGGTGATGCTCCTCTATGCTGGTGCAACTGAATGCAATAAACATCAACACACAACAAAAAAGCAGCCGAAGCTGCTTTTTTGTTGTGTAGCATCCGGAGTTAGTGCCCGCTGCGTTTGCGCAATTGCTTGATTGCCGCCAGTTGCGCGATGGCTTCGGCCAATTCGGCCTGGGCCTGTGCGTAATCGATATCCGAACTGCGATTTTTCATCGCCTCTTCAGCATCTTGCTTGGCTTGCAATGCGCGCGCCTCATCCAGATCGCCACCGCGTATCGCGGTGTCTGCCAGAACTGTAACGACATCGGGCTGCACTTCCAGCATACCGCCGGAAACATAGATCAATTCATACTCTTCCTGATTCGGCAACTTCAAACGCACCGAGCCTGGCTTGATGCGCGTGAGCAATGCCGAATGGCGCGGGTAGATACCCAGCTCTCCCGTTTCGCCGGGAACAATAATCAGTTCCGCGATCCCGGAAAAAATGGATGCTTCCGCGCTAACTACATCTACATGAACGGTCATTGCCATGGTTGCTCCCAATTTTTACAGCGTCTTGGCTTTTTCAACGGCTTCTTCAATGCCGCCGACCATGTAGAACGCCTGCTCAGGCAGGTGATCGTAATCGCCCGCAACGATGCCCTTGAAGCCTTTGATGGTGTCCTTCAGGGTCACGTACTTGCCCGGGCTGCCGGTAAACACTTCAGCCACATGGAATGGTTGCGACAGGAAACGCTGAATCTTGCGCGCACGCGCCACGGCCAGTTTGTCTTCCGGTGCCAGTTCGTCCATACCCAGAATCGCGATGATGTCGCGCAGTTCCTTGTAGCGTTGCAAGGTCTGCTGAACGCCGCGCGCCACGCTGTAGTGCTCTTCGCCCACGACCAGCGGATCGAGCTGGCGGGAGGTGGAGTCCAGCGGATCGACCGCAGGGTAGATACCCAGCGAAGCGATATCGCGGCTCAACACAACGGTGGAGTCCAGGTGCAGGAAGGTGGTCGCAGGCGACGGGTCGGTCAAGTCATCGGCTGGCACATATACCGCCTGGATCGAGGTGATCGAACCAACTTTGGTTGAAGTGATACGCTCTTGCAGACGACCCATTTCTTCGGCCAGTGTCGGCTGGTAACCCACGGCGGAAGGCATACGGCCCAGCAGCGCGGAAACTTCGGTACCGGCCAGCGTGTAACGGTAGATGTTGTCCACGAAGAACAGGATGTCGCGGCCTTCGTCACGGAACTTCTCGGCCATCGTCAGGCCGGTCAGCGCCACGCGCAGACGGTTGCCGGGCGGCTCGTTCATCTGACCGAACACCATCGAAACCTTGTCCAGAACGTTGGAGTCCTTCATTTCGTGGTAGAAGTCGTTACCTTCGCGGGTACGCTCACCTACACCTGCAAACACAGACAGACCGCTGTGCTGCTTGGCGATGTTGTTGATCAGTTCCATCATGTTCACGGTCTTGCCCACGCCGGCGCCGCCGAACAGGCCGACCTTACCGCCCTTGGCGAACGGGCATACCAGGTCGATCACCTTGATGCCAGTTTCCAGCAAGTCTACGGAAGGGGACAGCTCGTCGAATTTCGGCGCCTTCTGGTGAATCTCGCGACGCTCGTCGCACTGTATTTCGCCGGCGTCGTCGATCGGACGCCCCAGCACGTCCATGATGCGGCCCAGTGTCCCGGTCCCGACCGGAACTTTGATTCCGGCACCGCTGGCATTTACCAGCATCCCGCGGCGCAGGCCGTCGGAGGAGCCCATCGCGATAGTACGAACCACGCCGTCGCCGAGTTGCTGCTCCACCTCAAAGGTCAAGCCCGCTTCAGCGGTTGAAGAACCGGCGTCTGCCAGTTGCAGTGCTTCGTACACCTTGGGCATTTGATCGCGTGGAAATTCGATGTCGACCACCGCACCGATGCACTGAACAATCTTTCCTTGATTCATTTTAAGATTCCCCGTCTAGATTAATTTTGTAAATTGCAGCCGTTATCGTTAGCCAACAGCCGCTGCGCCGCCGACGATTTCCGAGATTTCGCGGGTAATGGCCGCTTGACGCGCCTTGTTGTAAACCAGCTTAAGCTCGCCGATAACGCTCTTTGCGTTGTCCGATGCAGCTTTCATCGCCACCATACGCGCGCTCTGCTCGGAAGCCATGTTCTCGGTCACCGCGTTATAAACCAGCGATTCGACATAGCGCACCAGCAATTCGTCCACCACTTCCTTGGCTTCCGGCTCGTAGATGTAATCCCAGGTCACACCGCTCTTCGTCTCCAGATTCTCACTGGTCAGCGGCAGCAATTGTTCAACGCGCGGCTCCTGCTTCATCGTGTTGATGAAGTGGTTGTAACTCAGGTAAATAGCATCCACTTCGCCAGCGACGTAGGCATCCAGCATCACCTTGACCGCACCGATCAGTTTCTCGATGTGTGGTGTGTCGCCCAAGCCGGTCAGGTGCGATTTGACGTTGGCACCTATACGGTTCATGAAACCAAACCCCTTGTTGCCGATCGGGCTGACCACGATACCTTTGCCTTCGCTTTCCCAGGACTTCATGCGGCTTACCGCCAGGCGCAGCACGTTGGTATTCAAACCGCCGCACAGACCTTTGTCTGACGTAACCACAATAATGCCAACATTCTTGATGCTGTCGCGTTTAACCAGAAAGGCGTGTTTGTATTCCGGATTGGCGCGGGACAAGTGTGCCGCAACGTTGCGGATTTTTTCCGCATAGGGACGCGCGGCGCGCATACGCTCCTGTGCTTTACGCATCTTGGCCGCGGCAACCATTTCCATGGCGCGCGTAATCTTGCGTGTATTTTCTACACTCTTGATCTTTGCGCGTATCTCTTTACTGCCAGCCATTTCTCACCCCGCCTTAGTAAACAGCCGTTGCCTTGAATTTCTCAATTGCGGCAGTCAGCAGTTTTTCATTATCGGCGTTCAAATCCTTGCTGGACTCAATCGCGTCCATCAAAGCCTTGTTATTGGATTTCAGACTGGCATGCAAGGCCGACTCGAATGCCAGTGCCTTGTTCACCGCAACGTCGTCAAAATAGCCTTTGTTGACCGAAAACAATGTGACGGCCATCGCTGCAACCGACAACGGGGAATACTGCAACTGTTTCATCAATTCGGTTACCAGGCGTCCGCGCTCCAGCTGCTTGCGGGTCGCCTCGTCCAGATCCGACGCGAACTGCGCGAATGCCGCCAATTCACGGTATTGGGCCAGTGCCAGACGCACACCGCCACCGAGTTTCTTGATGACTTTGGTCTGTGCTGCACCGCCCACGCGGGATACCGAAACGCCGGCGTTGATCGCGGGACGAATGCCGGAGTTGAACAGATCTGTTTCAAGGAAGATTTGGCCGTCGGTGATCGAAATCACGTTGGTTGGAACGAAAGCGGACACGTCGCCGGCCTGCGTTTCGATAATAGGCAATGCGGTCAGCGAACCTGTCTTGCCCTTGACTGCGCCCTTGGTGAACGCTTCAACGTAGTCGGCATTCACGCGGGCTGCGCGTTCCAGCAGACGGGAGTGCAGGTAGAACACGTCGCCGGGATAAGCTTCACGACCGGGCGGACGGCGCAACAGCAGGGAAATCTGACGATATGCCCAAGCTTGCTTGGTCAGGTCATCATAAACGATCAGTGCATCTTCGCCGCGATCACGGAAATACTCCCCCATGGTGCAACCGGCGTACGGTGCCAGGAATTGCATTGCGGCAGAATCGGAAGCGGTCGCTGCAACGACGATGGTATATCCCAGCGCGCCGTGTTCTTCAAGTTTGCGCACTACGTTGGCGATGGTCGAGGCTTTTTGCCCGATCGCCACGTACACGCAGATCATGTTCTGACCCTTCTGGTTGATGATCGCGTCTACTGCCACCGCTGTCTTGCCGGTCTGGCGGTCGCCGATAATCAATTCGCGCTGGCCGCGGCCGATCGGAACCATCGAGTCGATGGACTTCAGGCCAGTTTGCACAGGCTGATCAACAGACTTGCGGGCGATAACGCCCGGGGCGACTTTTTCGATCTTGTCGGTCATCTTGGCGTTGACCGGTCCTTTGCCGTCTATGGGCTGGCCCAGCGCGTTCACAACGCGTCCGCACAATTCCGGACCTACCGGAACTTCCAGAATGCGGCCTGTGCACTTGACAGTGTCGCCTTCGGTAATGTGTTCGTATTCGCCCAAAACCACAGCACCCACCGAGTCACGCTCAAGATTCAGCGCCAGCCCGAAGGTATTGCCGGGGAATTCCAGCATCTCACCCTGCATCACATCGGAAAGCCCGTGAACACGGACGATACCGTCAGTCACGCTGACCACCGTACCTTCGGTGCGCGCCTGGGTCAGCGCTTCGAAATTTTCGATGCGACTGCGAATCAAACTGCTAATTTCAGAAGGGTTGAGCTTCATCTGTCATTTCCTTATCTTGATAAATCTTTATGAGAACCTCTAGAGTTCAGATTGCCGCATCGTCATGCTTCTTGCCTGTTAGCCTAGTGTCTTATTACCCGGCGTTCGGTAAACCCTGAATTCAGAGGTTCCCTGCATCAGGCCAGGGCGTTTGCCATTTCGCCCAAACGGGTGCGGGCCGAACCATCGATTACCTTGTCTTCGGCGCGGATCACAATACCACCCAGCAAATTTTTATCTACCTTGCAGCTTAACTTGATTTCTCGTTGCATCCGCACCTTGAGTGCGGCGGCTATCTTTTGTTGTTGGGCTTCGCTCAACTCAAATGCTGAAGACACCGTAACCTCGGCAAACTTCTCCGCCTCGGCGCGCAACGCCTCATACATAACCAGGATTTCTGTCACCACATCAAGGCGGTGGCCATCCACCAACACGCGGATGAAGTTGCGCTGCTGGGCAGAAAGTTGATTTCCGCACAATGCCATCACCAACTCTTCAACCTTGTTTTTGGCGACGCGAGGACTGCCTACGACTGCTTGCACCTCGGGATTGCACAGCGATTCTGCGAGGGTTCTCAGCACACCAGACCACCCCTTCAAATCGCCCAGATGTCGCGCTTCATCAAACGCCGCTTGAGCGTATGGTCTAGCTATAGTATTGGCTTGTGACATGGCGATCAGATTTCCGCGACGAGCTTTTCAAGCAAATCGTTATGTGCTTTGGCGTCAATTTCGCGCCCCAGAATCTTGCCTGCGCCCGCCAATGCAATTGCAGACACCTGGGTGCGCAACTGTTCCCTGGCACGAAACACCTCTTGCTCAATCTCGGCTTGTGCTCCCGTAATGATGCGGTCGCCTTCCACTTTGGCTTTGGCTTTTTCAGCTTCAACGATTTCAGTTCCGCGCTTTTCAGCATTGCCGATAATTTCCGCCGCCTTTTCCTTCGCTTCGCGAATGATTTCGGCAGAACGCTTGGCAGCCATTTCCAGATCGTGCTTGCCACGTTCACCGGCAGCCAAACCATCGGCAATGGTCTTTTGACGGTTTTCGATCGCGGCCAGCAAAGGCGGCCAGACAAACTTCACCGTAAACCATATCAAAATGGCAAACGACATCGCTTGTGCAATCAGTGTCAGATTAATATTCATTTTAACTTCCTACGTCTGTCTTAGCCGTTATGGCTATGCAAATTCAGGTTAATGAACAACGCTGAGCAATGGATTAGCGAAGGCAAACATCATTGCCAGACCAACACCGATAATGAAAGAAGCGTCGATCAAACCAAGCAACAGGAACACTTTGCCTTGCAGGGTAGGGATCATTTCCGGTTGGCGGGCTGCGCCGTCCAGGAAGCTGCTGCACATAATGCCGATACCGATACAGGCGCCGGCAGCACCCAAACCAATGATCAGTCCGATACCAACACCGGTGTACGCCTGAATCAGTGCCAAGAATTGCATGTTTTCCATTTTGTTTCCTTTCGATTTACTGACAGTGGTTAAAAAATTAGTGGCTTTCATGCGCCATCGCGATGTACACGACAGTCAGCATCATGAAAATAAAGGCTTGCAAAACAACAATCAAGATGTGGAAGATGGCCCAGCCGGCTCCCAGCAACGCGCCGAATATCGTGCCCGCCAATCCGGTCGCAGCCCACATACCGAGCAACAGGAAGATGATCTCGCCAGCGTACATATTGCCAAACAGACGCAGCGCATGCGACAGCGGTTTGGAAACATATTCGATCAGGTTGAACAGGAAGTTGGCAGGCCAGACCAAAGGATGACCCCCGAATGGGGCGCAGAACAATTCGTGTATCCAGCCACCCAGGCCTTTCACTTTGATACTGAAGAAAATCATCAGCATCCATACCGAGAGTGCGAGCGCAAAGGTGGCGTTGATATCAGATGTAGGGACAGCTCGCCAGTGTTCCAGACCAAACACGTGTTCGTACACCCAAGCCATGATATCTACCGGCAAAAAATCCATGGCGTTCATCATCAGAACCCAGACAAACACGGTTAGCGCTGTCGGCGCGACGAACGCATGGCGATTGCCATGAAAAATACCCTTGACCTGGCTGTCAACAAATTCGACCAGCAGTTCTACGCAAGCCTGACGCTTGGTGGGGACCCCGGCTGTCGCGCCGCGCACGATCCACCACAACAGACCAAAAGTGATCAGCCCCAGCAACCCGGAAACCACCAATGTATCGACGTTCAGCGTCCAGAACCCGCCGCCAACAGATTGTGTATTAAAGGTGAGGTGATGCGTGATGTAGCTTGATGGTGTTAACTCGTGTTCGGTTGACATTCAAAAAACCTGATTATTTATTAACATTTCCCAAGGTTCGCAGCCCTGCGCCGGATATCAGCACGGCGGCTGCTAGCCCGCCAATAAGAGCCAGCGGAACCAGCCCCTTGTAAAACCTGAATGTTGCCAGCAACAGCAACGATATCACCGCAATCCTGACCACTTCGGCCTTAAGCAGTGTTATCAGAATCAACCCTGACGCGGCGTTGTTTCGGCTGCGTACTGTAGCCACTCCAACGTAACCACCGACCAGAACCGATGCGCCGCCCGCAAAAACGGAAACTGCAGCGTGCATACCCACGAGCACCCATGCAGTAAGCGCCAATAACATCGTCGTGATTATTTGCCAGCGTGCCGCGTCCTTGAAGGCCCGGCTTATTGTTACTTTTGTATCTTCCACCCGTTGTGCACCCTATTCGTCCCTTCGGTGCCCGAGGATATCCGAAGCCTGCGCATTGTCTTTGATTACCTTCGCTGAAGTCAAGCCCTCGCCTCAAATTTTTTTCAAATAACCTATCAAACTATCAAGGTAATCATGGCTTGCATAATCGATAATCAACTTCCCCGCCCCCTTTTTTCCGGGCTTGATTATCACGTTGGTTCCCATATGCTGTGATAGCTCTTCCTGCAAGCGCAAAACATCGCGACTGGGTTTTTTATGTTTTTGGACTGTTTTGCGTTCTGGATTGGACAAACCTTGCACCAAGCTCTCCGCCTCGCGCACCGAAAGCCCTTCCAGGACAATCTTGTTTGCAGCACTGATCTGCTGCGCACCCTCCAATCCCAGCAGGGCGCGCGCATGGCCCATGTCCAGCTTGTTTTCCATCAGCATGTCCTGCACGTCTTTTGGCAGATTCAGCAGGCGCAATAAATTGCTGGCCGCACTGCGGGATCGGCCCACTGCATCCGCTGCGACCTGATGTGTCATCTTGAATTCGTCGATCAGCCTTTGTATGCCTATCGCTTCTTCCAGCGGATTCAGATTTTCACGCTGGATATTTTCAATCAAGGCCATCGCCAATGCCGCGTTGTCCGGAACGCTGCGCACCAGCACCGGCACATGCGTCAATCCCGCCAACTGGGCGGCCCGCCAGCGCCTTTCACCGGCAATGATTTCATAGCTGCTGTCCGCCATCTGGCGCACCAGTATCGGCTGCATGATGCCCTGAGCCTTGATGGAAGCCGCCAATTCATTCAGCGACGCCTTGTCCATATGCGAACGCGGCTGGTACTTTCCCGGCTTGAGCAGAGTGACATTCAAATCCCGCATCACCTCGTCTTTTTCGCTTTTGCCGCCGGACAGCAGCGCATCCAAACCTCGACCCAATCCTTTATGCAGTTTCGCCATCATTGTTCCCTTTACGCCGTCACAGCGGGTTGCGCTGCGTTATTTAACAACTCTCCAGCCAGAGCCAGATAAGCTTGAGTACCCTTGGATAATTTATCGTGATACAACACCGGCACACCATAGCTGGGCGCTTCCGCCAGCCGCACATTGCGCGGAATCACCGTGCGGTAAACCTTGCTGCCGAAGTGTTCCTGCAGCTGGTCGGAAACCTGTTGCGCCAGCGCATTGCGCGGATCGAACATGGTGCGCAGCAAACCCTCAATTTCCAATTCAGGGTTCAGATTGGCACGTACTTTTCGAATCGTGTTTACGAGATCGCTCAACCCCTCCAGTGCGTAATATTCGCATTGCATCGGGATCATCACTGATTTGGCCGCACACAAGCCGTTCAAAGTCAACAGATTAAGCGCGGGCGGACAGTCAATAAGAACAAAGTCATACTCTGCCGCAACCTGTTGCACCGCATCCCGCAACCGGGTTTCTCTGTGAGGCAAATCTACCAGTTCGATTTCGGCCCCCGCCAAATCCCGGTTGGCTGCCAACAAATCATATTTTCCGGTTTCCGAACGAAGGCGCACTTCTGCGACGGATTTGCTGCCCAGCAATACATCGTAGACACTAGTCTGGAGATCGCGCTTGTCAATACCACTGCCCATGGTGGCATTGCCCTGCGGATCGAGGTCGATCAGCAGCACGCGCTGTTTGGCTGCAGCAAGGCTTGCGGCCAGATTCACAGTAGTTGTGGTCTTGCCCACCCCACCTTTCTGGTTGGTTATCGCCAATATTTTCGTCATATCGCTTTGCTCCCCTTTTCATCGCGCTCAGTCATAGAACATGATGCAATCACCAGACTGCGTGCCGCCTGCAATCCCGGCACTTGTAGCTGTATAACGCGTTCCACCCTGCAGCCATCCGCCACGCCCGCCAATTCCCGTTCCGGCGCACCCTTCATTGCCGCCCATCGCCCACCCTCGACCATCAGATGCCTGGTAACGCGCAAAAAATCGCCCAGTTCGGTAAACGCCCTGGAAATGATTCCGTCAAACCTTTCCTGTGGCTGCCACTCTTCGACGCGAGCGCAGTGAACGCTCGCATTTTTCAAATCCAGTTCGATTATCGCCTGCTGCACGAAACTGGTTTTCTTGCTGTTGCTGTCCAGCATTATGAATTGCCAATCCGGGCGGGCAACCGCCAACACCACCCCCGGCAATCCAGCACCGCATCCCACATCCAGCCACCTGCCCGGCCATAAATGCGGCAATACCGCAAGGCTGTCAAGCAAGTGATTGCTCACCATCTGGTGCGGATCTCGGATCGCGGTCAGGTTATAGACCTTGTTCCACTTGTCGAGTAACACCAGATACGCCAGCAGCTTTTTCTGTTCTTCCGCGCCCAGCGCCAGTCCCAACTGCGCGATCCCGCGCTGCAGTTTGTCGCCGTTGCTCACGCGCGCTTCTTGTCAGTCTGGTCATCGCGAAATCCGCGCTTCAGGTGCACCAGCAGCAGCGAAATCGCCGCCGGGGTAACCCCGGAAATCCGTGCTGCCTGACCTACGGTTTCCGGTTTATGCTGGTTGAGCTTTTGTTGCACCTCGATGGACAACCCGCGCACCTCGCGATAGTCCAGATTTCCCGGCAACGGCAACGTTTCATATTGTTCGCTGCGCCCGATCTCGTCGCGCTGCCGTTCAATGTAACCGTGATATTTCGCCTGGATTTCCACCTGTTCGGCAACTTTTTCGTCGGTCACGGCCTCACCCGCACCCGGCAAACTCAGCAGGCCGGCATAATTCACATCCGGGCGGCGCAGCAGCTCATGCAGTGAATACTCGCGCTCAATAGGCTTGCCCAGCACGCGCACCGCCTCCGTTTCCGGCAGGTTGCGTGGGTTCACCCAGGTGCCGCGCAGGCGCTCCTGCTCGCGTGCGATCGCCTCGCGCTTTTGTTCGAATGCCTGCCAACGCATATCATCCACAATACCCAGCTTGCGCCCGGTCTCGGTCAAACGCAGGTCGGCATTATCCTCGCGCAACTGCAAGCGGTATTCGGCGCGACTGGTGAACATACGGTACGGCTCCGAAGCGCCTGACGTAATCAGGTCATCCACCATCACGCCAAGATATGCTTCATCGCGACGCGGACACCACGCATCCCGCTCGCTTGCCTGCAGTGCGGCATTGATACCGGCCAGCAAACCCTGTGCTGCAGCCTCTTCGTAGCCGGTAGTGCCGTTGATCTGTCCGGCAAAAAACAATCCCTGTATCGCCTTGGTTTCCAGCGAGCTTTTCAGACCGCGCGGGTCGAAATAATCGTACTCGATCGCATAGCCGGAACGCAGGATATGCGCATTTTCCAGCCCTTTGATCGAACGCACCAAGTCCAGCTGCACATCGAACGGCAGGCTGGTGGAAATCCCGTTTGGATATATCTCGTGAGTTGTTAGCCCCTCCGGCTCGAGGAAAATCTGGTGCGAGGACTTGTCGGCAAAGCGGGTGATCTTGTCTTCAATCGACGGACAATAGCGCGGGCCCACCCCTTCTATCACGCCCGTAAACAGCGGCGAACGATCCAGCCCGCCCCGGATGATGTCATGGGTACGCTGATTGGTCTCTGTGATCCAGCACGGCAACTGCCTGGGATGTTGGGCTGCATTGCCCATGAATGAAAATACCGGCACGGGATTGTCGCCGGGCTGTTCCTGCATCACCGAATAATCGATGGTACGTCCGTCGATGCGCGGAGGCGTGCCGGTTTTCAGCCGCCCTACCGGCAACTTCAATTCGCGCAGACGATGCGCCAGACTGATGGACGGCGGATCGCCAGCGCGGCCCGCCTGGTAATTCGCCTGCCCGACATGGATCAGCCCGGATAAAAACGTGCCCGTCGTCAGCACCACGGTTTTTGCGCTGAAGCGCAAACCAAGCTGGGTAACCACCCCGCACACCCTGTCCTGTTCGACCAGCAGGTCGTCCACCGCTTGCTGGAACAACCACAGGTTGGCCTGATTTTCCAGACGGGTTCGGATGGCTTGTTTGTATAGGATACGGTCGGCCTGCGCGCGGGTAGCACGCACTGCCGGCCCCTTGCTGGAATTCAGGATGCGAAACTGGATACCGCCTTCGTCGGTAGCGGCTGCCATTGCGCCACCGAGCGCATCCACTTCCTTGACCAGATGTCCTTTGCCGATTCCACCTATGGATGGGTTGCAGGACATCTGCCCCAGCGTCTCGATGTTGTGGCTTAGCAGCAGCGTCCTGCAACCTGCGCGCGCGCTCGTCAGGGCTGCCTCGGTACCGGCATGCCCTCCGCCCACCACAATCACATCAAAGACATCTGGAAATTTCATGGCATCGCTGCTTCGGAAAGGACGCGCATCATACCTCAGCGCACCCATAATCCAAAACGCGTTGTTTCACGTGAAACAGGTTAAATTATTTTCCGATGCAGAACCGGGAAAATATCTCGCCGAGCAAGTCATCGGAGGTGAATTCGCCGGTGATCTCGTTCAGCGCGCGCTGCGCCAGCCGCAACTCTTCAGCGAACAACTCCGCGCGTCCAACGACCCCACTCGCTTGAAGCAGATGGTTTTGCGCCAATGCCAGCGCGCGCAAATGGCGTTCCCGCGCCATGAACGCACCGCTTTCCTGGTCGCGCCATCCCACTCCCTCCAGCAGCCTGTCGCGCAACGTCTCTATCCCCTCGCCCGTCTTGGCCGAGACACGTACGTCTGGCATCGCCCCCCGCAATTGGGGATGGGGGCCGCTCATCAGATCCACCTTGTTCAGCACCAGCAATTGCGGGATATCTGCCGGCAACCCTGCAAGAATGGCCTCATCCTGCGCCGTGATCCCCTTGCTGGCATCCAGCAACACCAGAATCAGATCGGCGCGATGTAGCGTCTGGCGAGTGCGCGCGATGCCCATGTTCTCCACGACATCTTCTGATTCGCGCAATCCGGCCGTGTCCATGATATGCAACGGGACACCGCGTATCTGGATAGCCTGGCGTATGACATCGCGGGTGGTGCCAGGGATGTCGCTGACCAGCGCCACGTCTTCACCGGAAAGCTGGTTCAGCAGGCTGGATTTACCGACGTTCGGTTGTCCGGCAATCACCACATGCGCACCCTCGCGCAGCAAACAACCCTGTTTTGCGGTTTCCAGCGTGTGTTGCAGGCGCAACCGGATATCCTTTAGTAGCGCATCGCGCTGCTCGATGTCGACGGCATCCACCTCCTCTTCTGGAAAATCCAGCATCGCCTCAACCAGCATGCGCAGATGGATCAACCTGTCCACCAGGCTGTGTATGGCGGCCGAGAACTCCCCGCGCAGCGAGCGCATCGCACTGCGCGCCGCTTCTGCAGTATTGGCATCGATCAGGTCAGCGACACTTTCCGCCTGCGCCAGATCGAGCTTGTTGTTCAGGAAGGCGCGCCGCGTGAATTCGCCGGGTTGCGCGAGCCGCGCGCCCAGATCCAGACAGCGGTTCAGCAGCAATTGCAGCACAGCCGGTCCGCCGTGCCCGTGCAATTCGAGCACATGTTCACCAGTATAGGAATGCGGGGCCGGAAAATACAAAGCGACACCCTGATCCAGGGTGTCGCCATTTACATCCAGAAAGTTGCATAAGGTGGCATGCCGAGCGGCGGGCAACTTGCCCAGTATCCCGCCAACCATTGCCTCGATATTATGACCGGAAACCCGTACCACCCCCACACCACCCCGCCCCTGCGCGGTGGCGATGGCGGCAATGGTATCAACGTTTGGCAACAGCACCTTTTTTCTCGGTTTCCGCCGCCCGGGTGATATACCACTGCTGGGCGATAGATAACAGGTTATTCACGATGGAATACAACACCAGTCCAGCGGGAAAGAAAAAGAACATCACGCTGAAAGCGATAGGCATGATTTGCATAACCTTGGCCTGTATTGGATCCGGCGGGGCGGGGTTAAGGCGCATTTGGACGACCATGCTCAACCCCATGATTACCGGCAGGATGTAGTAAGGATCAGCAGCTGACAAGTCGGTTATCCAGCCGAAAAATGGCGCATACCGCATTTCGACACTCGCCAGAATCGACCAGTACAATGCAATGAATACCGGTATCTGGATCAGTACCGGCAGGCAGCCTCCCAATGGGTTGATTTTCTCGGTTTTGTACAGGTCCATCATGGCGCGATTCAATTGCTCGCGGTCATTGCCATGTTGCTGTTTAATCTTTTCCAGCTTGGGCGCAACCAGGCGCATCTTCGCCATCGAACGATAGCTTGCCGCCGAAAGCGGGAAAAACAGCAGCTTGATCAGGATGGTCAACAGGATGATGGCAACGCCCCAATTATGCGTCCAGTCGTTGAACAGCGACATCAGCCAGAATATCGGGGTGGCAATAATGGTCAACCAGCCGTAATCCACGGTCAACCCCAAACCTGGAGCGATTTTATCCAGACTCGTCTGTGCCGGGCCGGCATAAAGTGTCGAGCTTATGATGGCTTTTTGTCCGGGCTCTATTGTCTGCTCTGGCAGCACCATCCCTGCGGCGTACAAATCTCCATCCAGTTTGCGCGTAAAATACTCACGGTCGCTCTTTTCCCTGGGCAACCATGCAGCAACGAAATAGTGTTGCAGCATGCCAATCCAGCCGTCTTCGGCGTGTTTGGCATGGTCCGCCTGACCCTTTTCTATGGTCTTGAAGTCTACTTTCTTGAATTTTTCCTTGTCGGTATAGACAGCCACACCGGTATAAGTCGGCAAAAATACTGAACTGCCATTCGGCGCCACACTATCCCTGATCAGCTGGAAATAACTGCTTGTCGCTATCGCCTGCTGACTAGGGTTTTCCAGTTCGTAGGCAACATCGATCAGATAGCTTGCCTTGTGAAATGTGATGATTTTCGTGACCTTGAGCGCATTACTGCCTTCTGCGTTCAGTCTTACCTGCAGCTGTTCAGCATTACCGGAAAGCTCGTATTTTTCTTGCTCCGCAACAAACAGACTGTTGTGGTTAGGCAAACCTGCACCCAACAGACCGCTTTGAGCGACATAATTGTGCGTACCCTCGCCGCGCTGAAACAACACCAGCGGTTTATTCTTATCCAGCCCATCAGCATGCTTCAATAACGCCAAATGATTGATATCGCCGCCGATAGTGCTGATCTCGGCCTCAATGACGTCGGTCTTTACGTGTACCGTTTTCCCGCTTGCGCGGAGCGCAGCCTGCTCGGCTATAGCTGCCCGCACACCGCTTGTGGCGGGCATACCTTGTCCGGCAGACAGTTCTGGCTGCTTGGATGTGTCCTTGCCCGCCACCTCCTGCTGAACATACTTTTCAGGATGTTGATAGCGTTGCCAGCCGTCCCAAACCAGTACCAGCGAAAAGGCGAAGATTAAAAACAAAAACAGTCTTTGTAGGTCCATAATCAAGCCTAAGTGTTAGGGTACGGGGTCATACCCGCCGGGATTCCATGGGTTGCAACGCAACAATCGTTTTATACCGAGCCAGCCACCCTTGATTACACCGTACTTGGCCAAGGCCTCGCTGGTGTAATGTGAACAAGTGGGAGTGAACCTGCACGTTGGAGGACTAAGCGGACTGATCAGATATTGGTAGCCATGTATCAACTTGATCACAATCCTGCGCATCTATTTTCCACCCCATCCAGTAGCATTGCCAGGTTATTGTTTTGCATACTGGCATCTTGAGCATAGGCCGGTCTCACCATCACAACCACGTCCAGTTTGCGGCTTTTAATGCTGTGTTGGCGAAACGTTTCTCGGATTAGTCTTTTAACCCGATTCCTGTCCACTGCTCTGGGCAAGATCTTTTTGCTCGAGACTATGCCCAACCGGGCATTATTTCTGCCATTTTGGACAAAAAAAACCTTGAAATGTCTATTCGCCATGCTTTCGGCATGAACGACATGGCCAAAACCATCTTCGCGCAACAGCCTGTGCGCAATAGTAAATTTGGCCGCCGGGATATTAAACTGCGAGTCTTGCACGGCCTCTGGCACGACGCGCATTGATGACCGCGCGGCCTCCGCGTGTTTTCATGCGCACCAAAAAGCCATGGGTACGTTTTCTTTTGGTTACTGACGGTTGATAGGTGCGTTTCATGTTTTTGTCCTCGGTAAATCGTAGAACCTGCTATTACAAAGCCTTAAGGCATGTGTGTCAAGTAGATTTTACTTTTTTGCCTGTGGATAAGTTTAAGTCGACCATGTAGAATATAAACTTATCGTTACCCGTCTTCGAAACATTTTTCCCACGCAACTATGCAGGACATTTCTTTTTGGGATTCATGCCTTCGCTCGTTCGAAAAGAGCCTGCCACCGCAACAATATAACTCCTGGATAAAACCCCTATTGCTCAAAAGCGAGAACGGCTCACTGATTCTGACCGCGCCCAACAGCTTTACCCTGAAACTCGTTCAGGAGCGGTTTTTGCCTGAGATCGCTCGACAGGCCAATTTGGCTTTTTCGCGGGCACCCTCGTTCGAGTTTCGCGTCCTCGATATAACCCCTGCCAGCAAACCGGTCGAAACGCGTCCACCCGGCACATCCGCAAAAACCGTCGTTCCAGCCGATAACAAACCCAAGATCGAAACATCATTCCGCGGATATGGAAAGCTGAACCCCAATCTTGCTTTCGACAACTTTGTAATCGGAAAAGCGAACCAGCTGGCTTTTGCCGCAGCAACTCAAGTAGCTGAATTGCCTGGTGTTTCCTATAATCCGCTATTCATATACGGCGGCGTCGGCCTGGGCAAAACACATTTATTACAAGCCATCGGCAATCAGATCCGCTTGAACAATCCCCAAGCAAAAATATGCTACATGCATGCCGAAAGGTATGTTGCAGATGTCGTACGCGCATACCAGACAAATAAATTTGAGGAATTCAAACAGTTCTACCATTCCCTGGATATCCTGCTCATCGACGATATCCAGTTTTTTGCTGGGAAAGCCAAAACTCAAGAGGAATTCTTTTACGCTTTCAATACGTTGGTTGATTCACACAAACAGGTTATCTTAACCAGCGACACCTTTCCCAAAGAGATCGCGGGACTGGAAAGCCGACTGGTTTCCCGTTTTGGATGGGGCCTGACCGTGGCGATTGAACCTCCAGAATTGGAAATGCGCGTAGCCATCCTGTTGAAAAAAGCTTCTCTGGGCGGCTATACGCTTGATGACACCGTCGCATTTTTTGTTGCTAAACACGTTAACTCGAATATCCGTGAACTTGAAGGCGCATTAAAACGCGTCGAAGCGTATGCAAAATTCCACAAACGTATCATTTCAGTGGAAACAGCAAAGGAAGCCTTGAAAGACATCCTGGTTGCACAAAGCCGGCAGATATCGGTCGAGAATATTCAAAAAACCGTGGCAGAATACTATCGCCTCAAAATCAGCGACCTGCTCTCTAAAAAACGCACCCGAAATCTCACGCGACCAAGACAGCTCGCCATGACTTTGGCCAGGGAATTAACAACAATGAGCCTCCCGGAAATAGGCAACTCGTTTGGAGGAAAAGATCATTCGACCGTGATCCACGCCTGCAAAACAATTGCCGACCTGAGAGCAAGTAACACAACCATGGATGCCGATTACAAGATATTACTGCAAACCTTAAAAGGATAAGGTGGTGAATTAACTGTGCATACTTTGTTAACAACCAGAACAAAAATGAAAATGAAAAAGTTATCCACATTTATCAGTTACCCAACCAACAACCAAACAGGTCTATAACTATTAATGTATCACCTTGTTTTTTATTGATTAATCAACCTTACCAACGGGAACAGCACCCCATTATTAGTATTGTTAGGAATTTATATTATGTTTATTGAAAAAACAAAAAAAGAAACCATACTTAAACCGCTGCAAGTTGTAATCGGCATCGTTGAACGCAAGCAAACCTTGCCAATCTTGTCTAATGTGTTGATTGAAAAAACGCCCGGCAAAATACGATTTACCGCTACTGATCTGGAAATCCAGATTACGACTACCGTAGACACAAAAAAAGACGATGGTGAAATTTCTGCGATTACCGTTGGAGGAAAAAAGTTCCAGGAGATCCTTCGCATCCTTCCCGAACAAAACACCATCTCGATCGAGACCAAGGAAAACAAAGCACTGATCAAATCTAACAAGAGCCGCTTCAGTTTGCAGACTTTGCCTGCCCAGGATTTCCCTAAACTTAACAGCCAGCTGGTAGATTCAAAAAAGATCGTACTTCAACAATCAGCCCTTAAATCCTTGTTGCTTTCCGTTCAGTATGCGATGGCACAACAGGATGTTCGTTACTACCTGAATGGTGTCTTGCTGATCATCGAGGGAAATAAACTCAAAGTCGTAGCGACAGACGGACACCGCTTGGCATACAACGCGGGAACTATCGACGGTAACCATGAAAAGCAGGAAATCATACTGCCTCGCAAAGCTGTGGTTGAGCTGTCCAAGCTTCTGGGTGATGGTGAAGATACCGTAGAGCTTGAGTTTTCTGCACAGCAGGTCAAAGCGACATTTTCCGGCATCACCCTGGTAACCAAGGTGATAGATGGAAAATTTCCTGACTACGAGCGCGTTATCCCCAAGTACAGCAACCACCTGAACATGAATCGTCTGGGTATCCAGCAGGCACTGCAACGCGCGGCGATCCTGTCCAACGAAAAATTCCGCGGTGTGCGCTTTGTATTGACCGAAAAGAATTTAAGCATCATCAGCAGCAACAGCGAACAGGAAGAAGCCCAGGAAGAGATCGAGACGGATTACCACGGCGAAGCCATCGATATCGGCTTTAACGTCAACTACCTGATGGATGGATTGAATAATATCAGCAGCGAAATAGCGGTCTTTTCGTTCGGCGACCCGAACAGCAGTATTTTGATAACAACGCCGGATAATGACGACTTCCGTTACGTTGTCATGCCGATGCGCATCTAATTGTTCCACGTGAAACAGAAAGCAGAATAATCCCATGAGCGACAATTACGACGAATCAAGCATCCAGCAACTTGAAGGTCTGGAAGCTGTACGCAAACGTCCCGGCATGTACATCGGCGATACATCCGACGGCACCGGGCTGCATCACATGGTGTTCGAGGTGGTGGATAACGCGATCGACGAATCCCTGGCCGGGCACTGCGACGATATCAAGGTCGTCATCCATGCCGATAATTCAATTTCTGTTGCGGACAACGGGCGCGGCATTCCGATCGGCATCAAGTTCGACGACAAGCACGAACCCAAGCGTTCGGCAGCAGAGATCGTCATGACTGTGCTGCACGCGGGCGGCAAGTTCAACCAGAACAGCTACAAGGTATCCGGCGGCCTGCACGGCGTCGGCGTGAGCTGTGTCAACGGCCTGTCGGAATGGCTCAAGCTGACTACCTATCGCGATGGCAAGAAGTTTGGCCTTGAGTTTGTGCGCGGCGCCGTCAAAGACCGCCTGATCGAAAAACAGAAAGGCATCGAGGTCTCCCCTGTCCGTGAACTGGGAGAAAGCCAGAAGCGCGGCACAGAGGTACATTTTCTGGCCGACAAGGAAATCTTCGGGCTGGTCGAATTCCACTATGAGATATTGGCCAAGCGTCTGCGCGAGCTGTCGTTCCTGAATAACGGCGTGAAAATTGAACTGGTAGACCAACGCACCGGCAAGAGCGAAAACTTTGCATACTCGGGCGGCGTGCGCGGATTTGTCGAGTACATGAACAAGAGCAAATCGGTACTGCATCCCAAGTGCTTCCAGGCCAGCGGCGAGAAAGACAACATCACGGTAGATGTCGCGATGCAGTGGAACGACAGCTATTCCGAAGTCGTGCAGTGCTTCACCAACAACATTCCGCAACGGGACGGCGGCACGCACATGACCGGCCTGCGCATGGCGATGACCCGCGTCATCAACAAATATATCGAAGACAACGAGCTGGCCAAAAAAGCCAAGGTGGACACCACCGGCGACGACATGCGCGAAGGCCTGACCTGCGTGCTGTCAGTCAAGGTGCCGGATCCGAAGTTTTCCTCGCAGACCAAGGACAAGCTGGTTTCCAGCGAAGTGCAGCCCGCCGTGCAGGAGGTGGTGGCGCAAAAGCTGTCCGAGTATCTGCTGGAGAATCCAATCGACGCCAAGGTCATCTGCAACAAGATTATCGACGCCGCCCGCGCTCGTGATGCCGCCCGCAAGGCGCGCGAACTGACGCGCCGCAAGGGTATATTGGACGGTATCGGCTTGCCGGGCAAACTGGCCGACTGCCAGGAAAAAGACCCCGCCCTGTCCGAGCTGTATCTGGTCGAGGGTGACTCCGCCGGCGGCTCCGCCAAGCAGGGCCGCGACCGCAAGTTCCAGGCGATCCTGCCGCTCAAGGGCAAAATCCTGAACGTAGAACGCGCGCGCTTCGAGAAGCTGATTTCATCGCAGGAGATTGCCACACTGATTACCGTGCTCGGCACCGGCATCGGCAAGGAAGAATACAACGCCGACAAGCTGCGCTACCACCGCATCATCATCATGACCGACGCGGACGTGGACGGTGCGCACATCCGCACCCTGCTGCTCACCTTCTTCTATCGCCAGATGCCCGAGCTGGTCGAGCGCGGACACATTTACATCGCGCAACCGCCGCTGTACAAGATCAAGCAGGGCAAGGACGAGCGTTATCTCAAGGACGATCAGGAGATGAAAATCTACATGCTCAAGTCCGCGCTGAACAACGCCGTGCTGTATACCTCGGCCGACGCCAGTCCGATTCGGGCGGATGCGCTGGAAGCTATCGCCAAGCAATATTTCCTCGCCGAGGCCGTGATCGACCGCCTGTCGCGCTTCACCGCGCCCGAGGCCAGCCATGCGCTGCTGGTGTTGCCCACCCTGTCGTTGGACGACGACAAGCAGGCACAGAACAGCGCCAAGCTGCTCGAACAAGCCTGTGGCGGCAACATCAAGGTCATCGTGGAAAAGGACGCCGACGGCGAAAACCGCCTGCGTCTGGAAAAGCTGTATCACGGCAACTACTCGGTCAGCTACATGGACCAGGAGTTCTTCAAGGGCAGCGACTACGTGCAGATCCGCCAGGCCGCCGAGATCCTCAACGGACTGATCAAAGCAGGCGCTTACATCGCCCGTGGCGAGCAGAAACGCGCCATCTCCAGCTTCAAACAGGCCATCGAATGGCTGCTCGAAGAGGCAAAAAAAGGTGTCGGCATCCAGCGCTACAAAGGCTTGGGCGAGATGAACCCCAGCCAGTTGTGGGAAACCACGATGGACGTGAAAAACCGCATCCTGCTGCGCGTACGCATCGAGGACGCGATCGGAGCCGACGAGATATTCACGACGCTGATGGGGGATGTGGTCGAACCTCGCCGTGCATTTATCGAGAAGAACGCGCTGGGTGTGAAGAACCTGGATGTGTAGTATTTGCAGAGGCTAAAAACGTTGGTCTGCCCCTGTTGTTAAGGGCGTCTACTTTATGTTAGGTCATCAGATGACTTTGAAGATAAATTTAAAGTTTATTGCTGCAGGCCAATTGATTATTGGCGGCATGCTGATAGCGTTTTCGTATTCGGTCGATCCACACTTTCATTAGCTAAAGGGGTCAGCATCACAATAGTTTTACTAAATGGAATCATACACAGGAGTCCAAAACATGAACTTCACCGTTGAACAAATCGCCGAGGAAGCACTGGCCCTTCCCAGCGAAGCTCGTGCGTTGCTTGCGGATCGCCTCGTTGAAAGTCTTGATCCCTTGGAGGATGGCTATATTCGGCAACTTTGGGTGGTCGAAGCGCACCTCCGTCGTGATGACGTCAGGAATGGCCGAATTAAAACCATCCCGGGACGGGAAGCTTTGGAGCGTGTGCGGAAATCGGTTGCACGATGAGATTCGAGTTCCATCCTGATGCACTTGACGAGTATGAAGATGCCGCTCGCTTTTATGCTGGATGCCAGGATGGTTTGGAGCTCCGGTTTATATCTGCGGTGGAACATGTCGTTCAGCAGATAGTTGAAACACCCGAGCACTGGCCTGTGCTTGATGAGGATATTCGTCGTTGCCTGACCCGCGTTTTTCCTTATGCGGTACTTTACTCAATTGAAACCGATTACGTGCTGATCATTGCTGTAATGCACAGTCATCGCGAGCCTGGATATTGGCGCAAACGTACTGCGACAACGAACGATAAAAACGCAGGCTAAGGTTCAAATCGCGTGCATTAGAAACAATAGAACAATCAAGAAAGCCATCCACCCTTGCTGCGCCTCTTCCGCTTAATCAAAATCATCTACGTCGTGCTGCGTTTCGGGCTGGACGAGTTCCTGCTCGCGCACGAGCGGGTGCGCTGGATGCGCGTGCCGCTGAATATTCTGCTGTTCATGCGCAGCACCAAGAAACCGCGTGCGGTCAGGCTGCGGCTGGCGCTGGAGAATCTCGGGCCGATCTTTGTGAAGTTCGGGCAGATGCTATCGACGCGACGCGACCTGATGCCTGCCGACATCGCCGACGAGCTCGCCAAGTTGCAGGACCAGGTGCCGCCCTTCCCTTCCGCCCAGGCTGTCGCGGTGCTGGAGGCGACCTATGGCAAGCCGTTAAACGAGGTGTTCCAGAGCTTCGAGGAAACGCCGGTGGCCAGCGCCTCGGTCGCGCAGGTGCATTTTGCGGTGCTGCCGGATGGTCGTCAGGCGGCGGTGAAGCTGCTGCGCCCCGGCATCAGCCGCATCATCGCCCACGATCTCGCGCTGCTGAAGGTGGCGGCGGAGATGGTGGAAAAACTCTGGGCGGATGGTCGTCGCCTCAAGCCGCGCGAAGTGGTCGGCGAATTCGAGAAACATCTGGCCGACGAGCTGGACCTGACCCGCGAGGCCGCGAATGCCAGCCAGTTGCGGCGCAACTTTGCCGGTTCTAATCTGCTGCTGGTTCCCGAAATGTACTGGGACTTTTGCACGCCGGAAGTGATGGTGATGGAGCGCATGTACGGCACACCGATCAGCCAAGTGGATGCGCTGCGGGCCGCCGAGGTGAACATTTCCAAACTGGCGTCGGACGGCGTGGAGATCTTCTACACCCAGGTGTTCCGCGACGGATTCTTCCATGCCGACATGCATCCGGGCAACGTGCAGGTGGCCGCCAGTGGGCAATACATCGCGCTGGATTTCGGCATCATGGGCACGCTGACCGATGTGGACAAACGCTATCTCGCGCAGAACTTCATCGCGTTCTTCCGCCGCGATTACAAACGTGTCGCAGAGGTGCACATTGAGTCCGGCTGGGCACCGGCCGAGACCCGGGTGGACGAACTGGAAGCCGCGATCCGCGCGGTGTGCGAGCCGATTTTCGACAAGCCGCTGCGCGAGGTGTCGTTCGGGCGCGTGTTGCTGCGGCTGTTTCAGACCTCGCGCCGTTTCGGCATTGAGATCCAGCCGCAACTGGTGCTGCTGCAAAAGACGCTGCTAAACATCGAGGGGCTGGGCCTGCAACTGGACCCCGAACTGGACCTGTGGAAGACCGCCAAGCCCTGGCTGGAGCGCTGGATGAACGAACAGGTCGGCTGGCGCGGTTTCATCAAGGCGCTGAAGGTCGAGGCGCCGAACTACGCCACCCTGCTGCCGCAATTGCCGCGCCTGCTGCACCGCTACCTGACCGAGCGCCACGACAATGAAAACGATGAGACGCTGCGTAAACTTTTGCGCCAGCAGAAGCGTTATAACTCCCTGTTGACGCTGATCAGTATATTGCTGGTGGGTATTGCGGCGTGGGAGGTTGTCAGGTTTTACACACAGTAACATCCTGCAGAAGCGGGCCATGCCCGCGAACAAAAAGACAATCGCGGGCATGGCCCCCTGCATCCGCATTGATCATATAAACGCAACAGAATAACTTTCCGGAATAACGATATGCCGCCAACGTGGTTGAAGCGGCATATGAATCGGTGGATAATCCGCGCCTGACTTATAAGGTATCGCGATGACTGAATATCTGCTGATCCTGCTCGCCACGGTGTTCGTGAATAACATCGTGATGGTCAAGATCCTCGGGCTGTGTCCGTTCATGGGCGTCTCCAAAAAACTGGAGGCTTCCATCGGCATGGGCGCAGCAACCACCTTCGTGCTGACCCTGGCCTCGGGGTCCAGCTATTTGATCAACGAATACCTGCTCGGGCCCGAACTCTCGTATCTGACCACGTTGTCGTTCATCGTGGTGATCGCCGGCATCGTGCAGTTTACCGAAATGGTTGTGGCGAAAACCAGCCCGGTGCTCTATCAGGTGCTGGGCATCTACCTGCCGCTGATCACCACCAACTGCGCGGTGTTGGGCATTCCGTTGCTGAATGTGCAAGCCAAACACAATTTCATGGAATCGATCTTCTTCGGTATGGGCGGCGCGCTGGGCTTCACGCTGGTGATGGTGCTGTTCGCGGGATTGCGCGAGCGCATGGAAGGCGCGGATGTGCCGGTGATTTTCAAGGGATCGGCGATCGCGATGATCACCGCCGGATTGATGAGCCTGTCATTCATGGGGTTCTCGGGGCTGATCAAATAATGTTGAGTGCGTTGCTGGTGATGGCCGCTATCGCAATTGTGCTGGGCGCGGTGCTGGGTTTTGCCGCGATAAAATTCCGCGTGCAGGGCAATCCGCTGGTGGACAAGATCGATGCGGTTTTGCCACAGACGCAGTGCGGACAGTGCGGATTCCCCGGTTGCAAGCCCTATGCGACGGCGATCGCAGCCGGGGAAGCAACGATCAACAAATGCCCGCCCGGCGGCGAGGAAGGCATACAGAAACTGGCCGACCTGCTCGGAGTCGATCCGATACCCTTCGGTGGTGATACCCAGCCCAAGCCGAAATCGGTCGCGTTCATCGACGAGAACACCTGCATCGGGTGCACGCTGTGCATCCAGGCCTGTCCTGTAGATGCCATTGCCGGCGCAGCAAAACAGATGCACACCATCGTCGCGGCAGAATGCACCGGCTGCGAGTTGTGTGTTGCACCCTGCCCGGTGGACTGCATCAGCATGCTGCCTATCGAGGAGCAGATCACCAACTGGAAGTGGCGTTATCCGGTCTATCCTATCCAGGCTGCCGCATGAGAACCCTGCATAAATTCCACGGCGGCGTGCACCCGCCCACCCACAAAGCGGAGTCGACGCGCACGCCCATCGCACAGGCAGCCATCCCCTCGAAACTGGTCATTTCGTTGCATCAGCATGTGGGCGGCCGCGCCAAACCCATCGTGCAGGTCGGCGAGCGCGTGCTCAAGGGACAGAAGATCGGACTGTCGCAAGGGCGGCAGTCCAGCGGTGTGCATGCTTCCACCTCGGGTACGGTGACCGCGATAGACATGCAGCTGGTGGCCCATCCTTCCGGTTTGCCGGACCTGTGCATCACCATCGTCCCGGACGGCAAGGACGAATGGATAGAGCACAGCGGAGCAGACCTGAAAAATACGCCGCATTCGGAATTGCGGCACAAACTGCGCAAAGCGGGGGTGGTGGGACTGGGCGGCGCGGTATTTCCCAGCGACCTGAAGGCCGATGCGCATCGTCACAAGATCACCACGCTGGTGCTCAACGGCGCCGAGTGCGAACCCTACATCACCTGCGACGACATGCTGATGCGCGAACGTGCCGCCGATATCCTGAGCGGTGCGGAGTTGTTGCGCGAGTTGCTGCAGGCCGAAGAGGTGCTGATCGGCATCGAGGACAACAAACCCGAAGCGATAGCCGCGATGAAGCGGGCGATACAGGACGGCAGGCACGAGCGCATGGAAGCGATCCCGGTGCCCACGATGTATCCAAGCGGCGGCGCGAAACAACTGATCAGGATACTGACCGGCATCGAGGTCGCGCACGGCGTGCGCTCCACCGAGATGGGCGTGCAATGCTTCAATGTGGCCACCGCTTACAGTGTGTGGCGAGCGCTTGCCCATGGCGAGCCGCTGATCTCGCGCGTCGTGACCGTCACCGGCAACGTCGAGCGCGCGCAGAACTATGAAGTGCTGATCGGCACACCGGTGAACGAACTGGTCGCGCTGGCCGGTAACAAGCCGGATACCGACCGTTACATCATGGGCGGGCCGATGATGGGTGTGAATCTGCCTGCCGCCACGGTGGGCGTGATCAAGGCGACCAACTGCATCATCGCGATGTCGGACGCATTGTTCCCGCCCGCCCCGCCCGCCCTGCCCTGCATCCGCTGCACACGCTGCGCGGATGTCTGTCCTGCGGAGTTGCAGCCGCAGGAATTGTACTGGTTTGCCAAGGCCAAGGAATTCGGCAAGGCGCAGCAATACCATCTGTTCGACTGCATCGAGTGCGGCGCATGCAGCTATGTCTGCCCCAGCCACATCCCGCTGGTGCAGTATTACACTTTTGCCAAGAGCGAAATTCGCGCGCGCGCCGAGGAGAAGCGGAACGCGGACAGGGCGCGCGAGCGCCACGAATTCCGCGAATACCGCGTCGAGCGCGAGAAGCAGGAAAAGGCGGAAAAGCTGGCGGCCAAGGAAAAAGCCGCCAAGGAACAGGCGATCAAAACGCAACTGGCATCGGAAAGCGCATTAACCGAAACCGGCGCCGCCCGTCCCCTTGAAACAGTCCAACCCGAAGCAGCGCTTCCCAAGGAATAACATGAGCGCATTTTTTGCACCTTTCCTCAACAAGCCGGATTCAGTCTCGCAGATCATGTTCAAGGTCTTGCTGGCGCTGATTCCCGGCATTGCGCTCTATGTCTGGTATTTCGGCCCGGCGATCCTGGTGTCGATCACGCTGGCCAGCATCACCGCGCTGGCGACCGAGGCTGCAATGCTCAAGTTGCGCGACCGGCCCATCGCGCCGTTCCTGAAAGACAACAGCGCGCTGCTCACCGCCTGGCTGCTCGCGTTATCGATTCCGCCGCTGGCGCCCTGGTGGATGGTGGTGGTCGGCACCGCATTCGCGATCAGCGTTTCCAAGCACTTGTACGGCGGGCTAGGCAACAATCCGTTCAACCCGGCGATGATAGGCTATGCGGTGCTGATCATCTCGTTTCCGGTGCACATGACGCACTGGATCACGCCGCACGGTCTGGGACAGGTCGAGCTGAGCTTTATCGACCAGCTGGGATACATCTTCGGCGGCGCGCTTCCGCCGAATGTGACACTGGACGCGGTCACGATGGCCACGCCGCTGGACACCCTGAAGACCCATTTGCATCTCGATGAGCACGTCAACCAGATACTCGACATGCCGATCTATGGCCGCCTGGCGGGACAGGGCAGCGAGATGGTGGCGTGGGGATTTTTGCTGGGCGGCTTATATCTGCTGGCTTCGCGCATCATCAGCTGGCATATTCCGGTCGCCTATCTGGGTACCCTGCTGCTTACTTCCGGCATCTTCCACCTGGCCGACCCCGCCCATTATGTGACCCCGCTGTTCCACTGGTTTTCGGGCGCTGCGATGATAGGCGCGTTCTTTATCCTGACCGATCCGGTAACCAGCCCGACCACGCAAAAGGGCAAGCTCATCTTCGCGGCGATGGCGGGGTTGATCACTTATCTGATTCGCGCCTTTGGCGGTTTCCCGGACGGCATTGCATTCGCCACCCTGCTGATGAACATCTGTGTGCCATTGATCGATGCCTGGACCCAGCCGCCCGTGTTCGGCAATAAGGAGACCAAGCCATGAGGCGCACGATGGCGAAGGCTTCCTTGCATACGGCGCTCAATCTGCTGTTTTTTACGCTGATCGGCACAGCAATGCTGGCTATCACCTACAACCTGACGCATGAGCCCATCGCGCGCAGCGAAGAAAATGAGAAGTTGAGACTGATCGCGCAAATTGCGCCTGCGGATGCGTTCGACAACGATATTGTAAAAGACACCGCACAACTGGCAGCCGACCCATTGCTGGGCAATGACAACGGGACTATCGTATATCGCGGTCGTCTGAAAGACCGGCCATCCATCGCGGTGTTACAGGTCATTGCGCCGGACGGCTACAGCGGCAAGATCAACCTGATCATCGCGATACACAGCGATGGAAAAATCGGCGGCGTGCGCGTAGTATCCCACAAGGAAACGCCGGGATTGGGCGACTATATCGAGATCGCCAGGAACAACTGGATCACCGTGTTCAACGGTACTTCGCTGGAAAACGGCAAGGACAGCGACTGGAAAGTCAAAAAAGACGGCGGTAAATTCGACTATATGGCCGGAGCGACGATCACGCCGCGCGCAGTGGTGAAGGCGGTACACAAGGCGTTGCAGTATTTTGCGCAACATCGCGAGGAGATGTTCAAACCGCATCCTGCCGCCAAAGCGGATGCAGTACCGGGTGAAGGAGATAAGAAATGACCTCTCAGGAATTCAAAGACATTCTTTACAACGGCGTGTGGAAGCAAAACACCGGGCTGGTGCAACTGCTTGGCATGTGCCCCATCCTCGCGGTGAGCAGCTCGGTGGTGAACGGCGTCAGCCTCGGGCTGGCGACCGCCATGGTAATGGCGCTGTCCGGCGCAGCGATCGCGCCGATCCGGGATTTCGTCCCAAATGAAGCGCGCATCCCGGTATTCATCCTGATCATCGCGGTGCTGGTCACCGTCGTGCAGTTCAGCATGAACGCCTGGATGTACGACCTGTATGTGGTGCTCGGCATCTTCATCCCGCTGATCGTCACCAACTGTATCGTGCTCGCGCGCATCGAGGCTTTCGCCTCAAAGAATCCCCCGCTGCAATCCGCGCTGGACGGCTTTGCGATGGGTCTGGGGCTGACCGCCGTGCTGGCGGTGCTCGGCGGCATACGCGAGATATTCGGCCATGGCACGCTGCTGTCCGGCATCGATCTGGTGTTCGGCGAAGCGGCGAAGACGATGGTGATCACCGTCATACCGAATTATCACGGTTTCCTGCTCGCGATCCTGCCGCCCGGCGCATTCATCGCGCTGGGCCTGCTGATCGCCGGCAAGAACTGGCTCAACCTGCGTGCGGAACAGAAGATACGCACCGAGGCGGCACCGGTTGCTGCAACACAGGCGGCATGAACCCTGCGAAGCGCCGCGAGATCTTCCAGCGGCTGCAATCCGTCAATCCCCACCCCACCACCGAACTGGAATATCGCTCGCCGTTCGAACTGCTGGTGGCGGTGATGCTTTCGGCGCAAGCCACCGATGTGAGCGTGAATGCCGCGACCCGCCATCTATTCCCGGTGGCGAACACCCCGCAGGCGATACTCGCGCTCGGCGATGAAAAGCTGCGCGTATACATCCAGCGCATCGGCCTGTACAAGACCAAGGCGAAGCATGTGTTGCAAACCTGCCGTCTGCTGCTGGAGCGGCACGACGGCGAGGTGCCGCAAACTCGCGAGGAACTGGAAGCGTTGCCCGGCGTGGGGCGCAAGACCGCGAACGTGATCCTCAACACCGCGTTCGGCCAGCCGACCATCGCGGTGGACACGCATATTTTCCGCGTGGCTAACCGCATCGGCCTGGCGCCCGGCAAGGATGTGCTGGAGGTGGAAAAAAAACTGCTCAAGTTCGTGCCGGATGAATTCAAACACGACGCGCATCACTGGCTGATCCTGCACGGTCGCTATGTCTGCAAGGCGCGCAAACCGCAGTGCGGCGCGTGTATCATTCACGATCTGTGCGAATACAAGGACAAGGAACCCTAGTGTTATTCAACCCCTCACGCGACGATGCGCGTCTGTTTCTGTTCGAATCCTGGCGCAAGCGCAGGGCGAATGAATTGCTCACGCCGCTGGAAGCGCTGCTTGCGCAGCTCATCGAAATGCATCCCGAATACCACGCGATACTGGAGGACCCCGACCGCTACCAGCATCGCGACTACCAGCCCGAACAGGGCGAGGCCAACCCCTTTCTGCATCTGATGATGCACCTGACGATAGAAGAACAGGTTTCCATCGACCAGCCGCCGGGGATACGCGCGCATTTCACGCGCCTGACACACAAGTTCCAGTCCGAGCACGATGCGCAGCACCGCATCATGGATTGCCTCGGCGAGATGATCTGGAAGGCGCAGCGCAACGGCACCCAGCCGGACCCGCAGATCTATTTCGCTTGCCTGGAAAAACAATGAACATGAAGAACGCACTTGATCGCGCAAAGCTGTTTGGTGAACCCAAGCTTCCGAGTAAGGTGTTGCTTTGCGTTCTTCGCGTCTTGGCGCGAGACGGCCATTTCCGGGATGAAGCAAAGGCGATGATATGAGGCTGACAAAAATCACCACACGTACCGGCGACGATGGCAGCACCGGTCTGGCCGACGGCGCGCGGCTCGGCAAAGACGATGCGCGCATCGCCGCGCTGGGCAGCGTGGATGAGCTGAACAGCAACCTCGGCGTGATGTTGGCCGAGGAGCTTCCATCCGGCATCCGCGCCGCGTTGCTGAAAATCCAGAATGATCTGTTCGACCTGGGCGGCGCGCTTGCGCTGCCTACCCAGGACAGATTCGCGGAAATCAAGGTCGCCTGGCTGGATGAACAGATCGCCCGCTACAACGCCGATCTGCCGCCGCTGCGCGAATTTATCCTGCCGGGCGGTTCGCGCGCCGGCGCGCTTTGCCATGTGGCGCGCACGGTGGCGCGCCGGGCCGAGCGCGATGTGGTCCGGCTATCCCACGGAGAAACGGTACCGCAACACGCGCTGCCGTATCTGAATCGCCTGTCGGATATGCTGTTTGTGCTGGCCCGCTGTATCAACCGGACACAGGGAGTACCGGAAGCACTTTGGAACCCTGGGAAATAGGCCGGTTCATGCGCAGATGTATTCGGGATATTGCACCTGCGCGTTTTCCCGCCATCGTCGTTCTATGGATGATCCTTGCGCTTGCCCATGCAGTAGCGGCGCAAGCTGCTGACACTGCCCCGCCGCCCGATTTGGGCGTAACACTGGCCGATGAAAGCAACAAGGCGGAGATCGTATGGGAATGGGATCCCTATTACACCGATGTGTCTGCCAACATCCCCCTCACCAGCAAGCCTATCCCGACCATCACCTCGGACAGCGAGGCGGTGATCTACCGGGATCTGATCGAAGGCTCCATCATTCCCCGCTATATGCTGCTGGAAGCGAGCGTTTATCCTATGCCTGTCCTGGGCACCTACCTTAAAAGGCGTGCGCCGGACTTTTACAAACAGGGCAAGATCAACGGCAGCAACATCAATATCTTCGAATCGCTGACCGCCGGATTCCAAGAACCCTGGGCCGTATCCGCGTTTTTCGGCAACATCGCGAGGCTGGTCCGTCCGGGAGAAACACGCACCGGCACCAACAAGGGTTACACCGGTTATCTGTTCAGCGCGGGAGCCAAGCACATCAAGAACAACGTGCTTGTCGACGACATCTGGCACGAACTGGAATGGAAGATCAAAGGCAAACGCGATTACCCGGATGAAAAAATCAACTGGAGTTTTCGTCTGGGCGGAAAATTCAACAACAATCCGGAAATAACCGATGTGATCTATCTCGGTATTTACCGCAGCAACCTGGACCATCGCGCACCGATATTGCACTGGTTCAAGAACAGCTCATTCGACTTGAAAGCGCAGTTCTCGCAAAAGAGCGGAAAGATCGTGCGCGAAGACTTCGTGGTCGGAAAGAAATTTCCCATGGAGAAGCAAAGCTACACCCCTACACTGGATGTCGGCCTGGTATGGGAAAGTCCCGATGAATACTCGGGCGCGCTCAGGGACCGCAGCAGCAATTCATTGACACTGCTGTTTAGGCCATCTATCGAGTTCTGAGCTTTTCCGAAATCCAGACAGACCGTTTCACGGACCGATGGCCACTGAAAAGAGCGCTGGATGCACGGTACTTCAGGCAGTCCGTTCCAGCACCGCAGCGAAAAACCCGTCTGTCCCGTGCAATTGCGGGCGCAGTTCCAGATAGTCGCCCATCTCCAGCGCGATCTTCTGTTGCTGCAAGATCTCGCCGGCCGGCAGCAGTTTGAAATCGGGATGCGCGGCGAGGAATGCCTGCACGATGTGCTGGTTCTCTTCCGGGAGGATGCTGCAGGTCGCATAGACCAGCCGCCCGCCCTTTTTCAGCAGACGGCTGGCCGAGGCGAGGATGGCAGCCTGCTTTAAGGTCAGTTCCGCCAGGCTGGCGGGTGACTGGCGGAATTTCAGGTCGGGATTGCGGCGCAATGTGCCGAGTCCGCTGCACGGCGCATCCACCAGCACGCGGTCGATCTTGCCGGCGAGGCGTTTCACCTTGAGGTCGTTCTCGTGCGAGATCAGCATGGGCTGGATGTTGCTGGCGCCGGAGCGCTTCAGGCGCGGCTTCAGGTTGGCCAAGCGCTTTTCCGAAACGTCCATTGCATACAGTCGGCCCTGCGAATTCATCAGCGCGGACAGCATCAGCGTCTTGCCGCCAGCCCCCGCGCAGAAATCCACCACCATGTCGTTGCGCCTGGGGGCGAGCAGGAAGCCGAGCAACTGGCTGCCCTCGTCCTGCACTTCCACTTTGCCTTCGGTGAACAGCGCGTCCTTGTTCAGCGGGATCTTTTCCCTGATGCGGATGCCGACAGGCGAGTAAGTCGCGACGGTTGCCTCTATCTTCTTTTCGTGCAGCTGTTGCAATACTTCCTCGCGTTTGGCGAGTAGCGTGTTGACGCGGATGTCCAGCGGCGCGCCCTGCTGCATCGCGCGGCCCAGTGTGAGGATGTCGGCATCGGAATAGGAAGCGCGCATCTTCTCCACCAACCACTCGGGCAATTCGGCCTGCACCGATAATGGCTGGTCATCGACCTTCAAGCTCTTGACGGTTGCCAGCCATTCCTTCTCGTCGCGCTTCAGCACCGGCTCGATCTCGCGCAGGTTATAACCGCCGAACCTGACCAGATGGGCCAGCGCCATACGGCGCGGCGTAGAGTTGTCCAGACAGGTGCGCTCCAACAGCAAACGGTGGCGCAGCACGCCGAACACTGTTTCGGCAACGATCTCGCGCTCGTTCGAACCGATACGCTCGTTCTTGAAAAAGTAGCGCAACGTGGTGTCGGCGGGATGTTCCAGCGGCAGAATGGCGCGCAGGGCCTGGATGATGAGATCCAGGCGATATTCAGTGATGAGCATGGGTAACTTACTTCCGGAATTCAGGCGCGCAGTTTAACAGGGCTTTGCGGATAAGGAGTGCAGTGCCGCAGTGTGCATAAGACCAAACGTGTACGGGACTACTCCGAGGCGGCAACAGACTTGCGCTGATCGGGACGGTCGACATAGACTGCCCCGGTATCGGTATTCAGCGTCCAGCGCAGCCCGGTTGCCGATGCCACGACAGGCAGGCGTTTGTAGAAATTGCCGTTCAATTGCGAATGGGCAACCAGATAGTCGTGAAAATTTCTCAACAACCGCGAATTCGGTTTGGCAAGCTGGGCTTCCCGCCAGAACTTGTTCAGTGAATGATCGAACGCAAGCCCTTTGATATCGTAAAGCGCTTTACCGCAAACTTTGACCGGGGTGCCGTGCATGAGGGCGGACAATCCCACCGTACTGTTGACCACCACCACACCGCAGGCATGTTTTAACAGGGTGGGCAAATGCTGGTCGTGGATGTAGAAACACCTGCCCTGCAGTCCGAGCTGCCCGGCGCGCTGGGAGATAAATCCCGAGTAATCGCGATAGCCGCGATCCATGGGATGATGCTTGACGACCAAAATCTTGTTGCGTGGCGCATGCTGGGAAAATGAAGTCATCACTTCATCGATAAAATGCGTGACCGTATCAAAATCGGAATGCTTGATGATCTGGGCATCGTTATAGACCTGAAGCGGAACCAGGAAGAAGCGCCCGGAAAACCTGCTTGTCAACGATGCCAGCATGCCGCGCTCTTTGAACGTGTAATACCCTTTGCGCCACAGGGAACGCAGCCAAGGCAAACCTTCCAGCCAAGTCAGCGGACGGTGGTGCCGGTAATGGGGGAAGAACGGTTTCAGCAGGCCTGCCACGAAGTAATACAACATGGCCCAGTACGTGGCATACCAGAATGTATTACCCAGCGGCAGCGGCGGATCGATGGGGTAGCGAGGGGTGTTCAGATAAAAAATGGGCGACTGCGGAACGGATGAGTTTCCGTTGACGCCGAATCGTTCCAGCGTGATGTAATGCGGCCTGATATAGCCTTCTTCGAATACGCCAATCTCCAGCCCGTGACGGCAGGCGATCTCATGGGCCGCACGGTGTATGGGGCGGCAGTCGCCGAACAGCATGACCACATCGACATGCAATTGTTCGAGCAACGCCTCAAAATAGGCGGGCCAATCTTCAGGTGAGCCGCGGTAGTTGAATGCGTTGTCCGGATAGAACAGCCAGTCCCCGCCGTTAAAATTGATCTTGAAGACCTGCGCGCCCGATTGGGCCAGATCCTGCGACAGGCGCCGGAAAAACGGACCCACCGGGCCTTGCAGCAGCAGTACCCGTTTGCCTTTGAATATCGAAAGTCCGCTTATGACCATTAATTACCAATACCCGGTGTGAACCAACCCTGTTGCAGAAACTTGAATGGTCATTAGCCAGCCGAGCCTGCTTTTGGGGTCAATTATATAGGATTTCCCCGGATTGAAATTCCTTCACCAAGCCGGCCAAGGTTACCAAGAGTACGGTATAGCCTTAAACCCTGTTTAAATCGCGCAGTTTTAGCCTGACCTTGATGCCGTTGTCCGAGCGTATGGTCACCCGGCCCACACAGAGTGGAACATGCTCGGGCACCGGCGTGATCTCATACCGGCGTACCAGGCTGGCAAGAATCAGGATGGCTTCCTGGGTGGCAAAGGCCGCGCCTATGCAGACGCGCTCGCCCAGACTGAAAGGCAGATAGGCATTGCGCGCGGATTCCTTTCCGGCTTCGGTTTCGAAACGGCAGGGATCGAATTCGTCCGGACGTTCCCAGTTTTCGCGGTGCCGGTGTATCAGCCACGGCGAGACCATCACCGGCGAGCCGGGCTGGATCTGTTTGTCGCGCATGCAGTGCGACTCGACCGCCTCGCGCACAAAGAATCCGACCGGAGGATATAGCCTGAGGGTCTCGCGGAACAGATTCCAGGTGGCGCGCAGTTTTTTCAGGTCGCCGTATGCCAGCGCTTTCCCGCCGGTGACCGACTCGATCTCCTCGACCATTTCATGTTGCAGCTCGGGAGAATTGGACAGCAAATAAAGCGACCATGCCAGCGCGCTTGCCGAGGTCTCGTGGCCGGCGAGGAATAACATGCAGATCTGGTCGACGACTTCGGGATAGGAAAAACTGTCCCCCTGAACGGGATCAACGGCCTCCATCAGTGCAGCAAGAATATCCTGGTAATCTCCGCCCTCCCCCCGCTCCCTCGCATCGAAACGTTCGCGTATTACCGAAGAAACCACGCTGCGGATCGTATTCGCACTACGGATCGAGGCTCTCCTGGAAAACCAGGCCGGCAGGTGATACAGCTCCAGCACCGTGGCACGGAGAGTGTGCTGCTGAAACCTGTTGAAGTTCTCGAACACATCGTGTGCGGCGCGACCCGACAGAGGCGAGGTCAGGATGGTCCGGAAGATGATATCGGCAGTCACATGAGTCATCTCTTCATCGACCGGATAGGGACTGCCATCCGCCACTTTATCCAGTCTGGCCAGCATGACGCTTACCGCGTCGCACATTAGCGGAAATACCAGCTTGAGCCGGGCCTGTTCGAAAGCCTGATCCATCAGCCGGCGCTGTCGCTCCCATACCTCGTTGTTTGTCGTAAAGATACTGTTGCCCAGCAAAGGTGCCAGCATTTTGTGCATCAACTGATGTTTCGGATAGTTTCTCGGCTGCTTGACCAGGATTTTTTGGACCAGTTCGGGTTCGTTGACCATGTATACGTCCATGCCGGGCAACCGGTAATGGCCCATCTTCATGCGGTAGCTGCGCTCGAACAGCACATCAAGCCAGGAGCGCCAGCCGCGCAGGAAGCGCAACAGCAAGGAACTCTTGTTCTTGTTGGGACAGGGGTATGCGGGGATGAATGCCATTGCTTATTGATCCAGTTGTGAGGTTGCCGGCAAGGGGCCGGCAGTCAGGCGAAAGTAGTCATACCCGGTATCCAGTTCGGCAGCCATCAGATATTGAAAATGGAGGCGCAATTTGTTGCCTCTGATCGTTTTATAAGTTTCCGGGCTGAACATCTTGAATATACGCGCGTGTACCATTCTGGCGGTACCCGGCGCCTGCGCCGGGGCATTGCAAACCAGCGCCGGATTCTCGTCGAAGAAACAAAGCGGGTCGGCTTTTGCGCTGATGTCGAACCACTTGATCCTGCCATCGGTAGCGAGCGACACGATCTCGTTCCGGTAAGCCACTGCAGCCGGGGTGAACGCCAGCAAGGGGATGCACTGGCCCAGCGTGATCAGCGTCAGGCTGCCCTCCGGCGGATGACCTCTCAGGTAACGCGATGCCACCGCGGCGGCGATCACCGAACCCACGCTGTGCCCCACCAGCAGCACTTCATCCACGGGATTTTCAGCTTGGTCCCGTGACAGGCGGACCGCGAACCGGTCTATCCTGCCTTCCATCTCCGGGTTGCCGACGGCCCCCCATTTTTCGACGAAGAGTATGGTCCGCATCAGCCAGAATACGCCCAGCCGGTCTCCCAGCTTGCTTCCCAGCCACAATACCGCCAACGACAACGCGGCCGCACCAAGCATCCACAAGAACCAGTATGGCATGAACTGCTTGCACAAGACTGACCAGAGGGACAACACAAGCAGCAAGGTCAGCGCCCAGAGTCCGGCAAACACTGCGGGGAGCATGACGCTGAAAAAGATGCCCCGGTGTGAATGGCTGATGCGACGCAACACGCCGGCTACAAGGTAGCGCCCGTATCCGATCAGGCACTGTCCCAATAACCTGAACATGCTCTTTTCCCAGTGGCGGCGCACGATATCGTCCCAGACCAGAAACCGGTAATCCGTGCGCGGCCCATCTCCTTCAGGCCAATGCGAATCGACGGACCAGCCGGCGTTGTCGCCAGGCCGCGCACCCCTCGCGCTCACCGATATTTCATAACCGCGCCGCGCCGCCTGTCTGGCTGCTTCCTCGCTGTACAGGCGGTGGTAATGCCGTGCACCGCGCGGGTCATAACCCGAGATGTAATATACGCGCCGGGTTTTCACCCGCTTCGAAGCTATCGTCATCGATAATATTTTCCCCGATGTTTGCAGCCGTATTTTCAAACCAGCAAACCATCCGGTACGCAAAGGAACGTTATAGGCGGAGCTTATCCCATCTCCCGATCGTTTTGTGCGCGACTTGATACTACCGGGGATGCGTGTGTAAAGCTTCGCCGGGCTAGGGCTGGCGCAGGAAGTGTTTTACCAGGAATCTGTACATGCCGCCCCACCACGGCATGGCCGCTGCGCCACTCGTCCGCCAGGACAGCAACTCGTCCAGCGCCCGTTCCGGCGTGGTGTATCTTTGCGTGGTGCGGCTGATATACGCGGGGTACAGGATCAGCACGCCCGCCACCAATTCATTCAGCGACAAGCTTCGCGCACGACGCGTCACAGGCAACATATCCCGGGTCAAACCCCAGCCTGCATAGAAGGGTTGCCCGTAGCAGACCACTCGCTTGCCGCGCAGCAGCGCCTCGAAACCGGCCAGCGAAGTCAGCGTGTGCACCTCGTCCACCGACAACAGCAGCTCGCCCATGCTGGCATCCACCAGCACTTCGTCGCACCAGCGTGCAGTATCGGTTTCGCCCACGCCCTTGCGGCGCAGACCGGCCACTACATCGGGATGGGGTTTGTAGACGACATACGCATCCGGGTTGGCGGTGCGCACCGCGCGCAACAGATCGAGATTGCGGCAGATATCCGGGGCGCCATAGGCCAGAGAAGCGTCGGTTTCCACCTGGCCGGGCACCAGAATCACCCGCCGTGCTGCGGATCGTAGGCTCTCCCCGCCAGACGGAAGCGGGCGGTTTTCGGGCCGCTGCCAGCCGGACGTCCCCACGTTGTACTTCGTCAATCCATCCGCCACCAGACGCTCCCGCAGGGTGTGCGCACGGGCAAGCAAGCCATCATCAAAACGAGTGTTTTGCAGGATCAGTTCAAGATCCGAAGGACGCGTCGCATCGTAATAGATACCCTGGCGATCCATAACCCACGACAAGGGGCGCACCAGATCGGCGCCCAGCCCGACCGAACGGATAAAACCATCCTCCAGCCGTATCGTCATTGCTTCCTCTGCCGGCACATCCCTGCGGCCCCACACCACCTGCAGCGAGTCTGCGGGGATATCGGCTGACCGGGGAATAAACCTGACGCGGCTGCCCTGAAAAAAGCTGCGGACAGTCGCCCGCTTGTAGAGCGAGAAACCCTGCGCATACACGGTGGCGGGAAAGCGGGCACGCATCCGCCGTTGCAGCGCCATCCATTCAACCACCCGTTCGGCTTCGCAGCGTAGCCCGGTTTCCGGGTCGATATAACGTGGATATTCAAGCAGTGCCGCATGGATCAGATTTTCCAGCGATACCGGTTTGCGCCGTTCCGGCGCGGGCAACGCATCGCGGGTAAGACCCCAGCCGGCATAAAACGGCATACCAAAGGTGCGTACCGGCTTGCCCCACAGCAATCCCTCGAAGCCGATCTGGGAGGTGACCGCATAGATGGCTTCCGCGTGCTCGATCAGCGACACCGGATGCGCATCTTCGCCCAGCAGCCGGATACGCGGATTGCGAGCCAGCGCCGCCAGATCGAAATGGCCGCGCTTGCGACCGGCCATCACCTCGGGGTGTACCTTGAGCAATACCGTGCAGTCGGGATGTTCCGCCAGTGCCGCATCCAGCATGCGCTGAAAACTGGTGTCGTCCGCCAGCCCGTATCGTATCGAGGCATCGCCCCGCGTCTGGTCGGCCACCAGCACATAGCGCGCAGGGAGTGTCCCTTCGTAATCCCGCGCGAAGTTGTATTTGGATATCCGCGCCGCGCGCCAGGCAACCATCAAAGCGCGAGCTCGGGATTGCTGCTCATCCGTGTGAGCAGCAGCGACCAAGGATTCGAGGCGGGAAGGCGCGGTCGCGTCGTAATAGATGCCCGAGTCATCCAGCACGATGGACAGCGGCGGCTCCCGGTTACCCAACTCCACCGACCTGAGGAAACCATCCTCCAGCCGCAATACGCTCAACCCGTGCCTGGCAGCAAAGCTCGCAGCGGCGCTGGCGCTGGGCTTGCGCCCCCATGCGATCACCCCGCCACAGGCAGCCGGATTTCCGGCTGACCAGCGATGCACTACCGGTGTCTCGAGCAGATTCGCCAGGCCGGGCAGGTTGGCCACGGCACGCGAAGTTGCGATCAGCGGAGCAGTGTTCTGCCCGGGAGAGAAAAAAGTTTCCTGCAAAGTTTATCGTCCACGAATTGGTGTGATCGCTTGTCTGACATGCCGAAGCAAAGTGAGCGATAACATGAAACCTGATTGCATTTATTTTTCTGTTTTCTGCTTCGCCAGACCAGAGTAACTATTTTGCGCTGTGTTAGCCAACTCTGCGCAGCTGAGTCCGGCATTGAGCAACAAGGACTGCCGCAGCGATGCGTCCCGCGCAAGGTCCAGAATGGCCTTTACCCAAGCTTCCGGTTCCAGTTTCACGATCAGTCCATTTACCCCGTGGCTGATCACTTCGGTATAAACGCTGTTCGGCGAATAAATCCCCACCGCCCCGCAGCAAGTGAAATCGAAAAATTTTGTATATGAGCGTCCCCGGTTGAACGGCAAGTCCAGCAACGGAGCCAGACCGATATGCCGCCCCTGCATCGCGAGGAAATGCTGGTAGGCCGTCCATTTCATCGGATGAACCACGGTGACCCGGGGCACCCCGCGAAATAAACGGTACACATCCCGGCCCCCGATGATCTCGAAAGCAAGCCGTTCATCGCAGCGCAGCGCCTCTTCCGCCACCGGGCGCAGCCAGCGGATCTCGGCTTCGTGTGAGGCTGTGCCGTGGTAAAACATCCGGCACAGATCCGCAGGGGCTTGCACCGGTGCAGGCAGGACCAGCCTGGGATGCCACGCCGCATATTTTTGCAGCAGATAGGGCGTGGAGACCCAGAATTCAGCGCCCTGCCGATGCAACCAGCCCGACCGCCATGCGGCCAATCTTGCCAGCTTGTAGCGGTACCGCCACGGCATTCCGGCGGAAGCGCCCGTGTCCAGCACATCGTCATCCATGAAAAACACCAGCGAACGCGGACGCGCAGCCTCAACCAGCTTCGCCCATGCTGACGGCACGTAACGCACAAAGATCACCACAGCGTCGGCCAGATCGGCGGGCGCAGGCAAATCCGCGAAACCGCAATGCACCACGCGCAAGCCCATGGATGCAACAGCGGGCAATATATAAAAATCCGTGGATGGATTGGCGCGCTCTTCGACCAGATACGCTACTCCAGGCGCTGCCGGTGATGCGCCGCTGATGATCAAATCTGCCACGGTCTTTTCACCATGGGTGCGTGACTCAGGGAAAAATCCGGCCGCTCATAGCTCAGATTCGGGTTATAGAACGGGTCGTGTCGCATCACGCGCTTCCAGCGCTTGCGCATATAGGCCACCTCGCGTTTGGCGCGCCGCATTTTATCCGGACTTTGATCTTTGCCCCGGGATACCGACTCGTGGTGAAACAATTCCGCATGGGGTGTCCACACCACGCGATAGCCCGCCTCCCGTGCGCGCAGGCAAAAATCCACGTCATTGAAAGCCACCGTGAGGTGCTGCTCATCCAGCCCGCCCAGCTTTTGATATAAAGACTTCCAGACCAGCATGCATGCCCCCGTTACTGCAGAAAGTTCCTGTGCCACCGCGGCCCGGTTACAGTATCCCGGATCATTCCGCCCGATAAACGAATGCAGATGGTTTGCGCAGCCTCCCGGCCCCACCGTATCACCCGCGTGCTGCACCCGGCCATCGGGAAAAAACAGTTTCGCACCCACCACGCCCACTTTGGGTTGCAGCAGATGGCCCGCCATCTCCTCCAGCCAGTCCGGAGAAATCACCTCGGTATCGTTGTTCAGCAGGCACAGTATCTCGCCGCGCGCCTCGGATACCGCGAAATTATTGATCGCCGAATAATTGAACGGCCGGTCATAGCGCAATACCCGGATCCCGCTTTGTCCCGCGATCCGCGCAAGATAGGCCAGCGCTTCCGGATCGGCGCTCTGGTTATCCACCACCAGAATCTCGAAGCGGGGATAAGTGGTCTTTGCCAATATGCTTTCCACGCACTGCCGGATGATAGCCGGTTCATCGCGCGTAGGCACGATGATACTCACCAGCGGCGGCTCATCCGGCAAAGCGTAGCGTACCCGCCTGCAGCCCGGCAACGTTGCAATCACCTCTCCCGCCACACTGTTGCGTGACAGGTGTGCACGCAACGCTTGCTGTTCCCACGCCGCATTTGAATCTTCCTGATCAGAAGATGCATTGGGAACATGCATCCGGTGCAGCAGCACCGCAGGGATATGGGCCGCCGAGAGTTCGCCTGCATCGCCTGCCGCATCTATCACTCGCAGCAGCAAATCGTAACTTCCGTACCGGCAATCATCGGGGCTTATTCCACCGGCTGCCGCAACTTCGCTGCCGCGCAGCGTTGCCGCATCGCCGACAAAATTTGTTGCGCGCATATGCGCGAGCGACCAGTCGGGTTTGAACCTCGGCTCGCATCGTTTCTCCTCCGCATCCAGCGCATCATCGTCCGAGTACAACACTGCCGCATCGGGGCGAGCGAGCGCCCCGCTGGCGAACCAGTACAAAGCATGTGCCGGCAGCACATCGCCGGGGCTCAGCATCATCACCCACTCCTGCTGCCCCGCAAGTGCCGCGTTCAAATGGGCCAGCCATGCCGACATACGCGGCTGCGTCACGACGCAAGAGTTCAACCCCACCCCGCCCAACGCCATTTCGGCATCGAAAGCAGGGCCGCCTTTCCCATCCGCATCAAGCACAACACAGGTGAAGTTTTGAAATAACTGTCGCTTGAGCGAATCCAGCGTAGCCCGTATAGCGCCCTGTTCGGCCCCGCCCGCCCTCAGCAATATATGAAAATGCGGAGGAAGGGCAAAGTTCGCAATATGCAGGCGAATTTGTTCCACATCTTCATCGTTCAGTCGGTCACAAAGTTCGATCCACTGCAAATAGGTCAAACGCCACCGGAATTGCGTTGTAATGCGATACGCGCCGGGCAGATCAAAAAATGCCCCCCAGAGCGACAGACCCACCCTGGCCCGCTGCTTGACAGTAAGCCGGCGGAAAGCGCGATGTACCCGATTTGCCATGCGCCAGGTGCGCTCAAACCAGCCGACTCTCCGGATAGTCAATGGTTGCCGATACGCCTGCTCTTCCGCTGATCCGGACAAGGACAGGCCGGTTACATCATCGGATAACTGGAGCAGCTCGTTAATGCGACCGCTATACAAGACCGGAAGAAAGATTTCAAAAATCTCACCGGGACAGGAGAGACGTTGCCCGCGCAGGCAGACCCGATCACGCCCGCTGAGTGGTCCCAGATGAGCTTCAACCAAAACCCATCCAGGTAATTTAATATTTGTTCTCAATTCATTTTGCCTTGTGTCCGATACGCCAGCAGATTGCGATAGTCCTTCCCGAGCGATGCAGACATATTGGGATTCTATTGCCAGAATTGCTGGACTTAACACTTATGCTCTGGCCCCCTGAAGTCAATAAGCATCGGGTGATGGTGATAACGCAGCGGTAAATGTCATCTCGGCACAATCCAATTAGCCCGACTGGATTCTTGGGGCGGGCTCTCCGCTATATAACCAGAATATCCAGCCATCCACTTCGAAGCCAATGTCAAACGCAGTATCCGATTTCAAGACATGCCTGAAACCGCAAATCGGATTCTTTGAGCCTGAAGGTCGCTCATTTAAAACTGCCTGAACCACATCAGGCCTCTCCACATTCAACGGATAGCATCGCGTTACGCCGTCTTGACGAGTGGCGATATGAACTGCTGTCGGGGCATTTCCCACTACCCAACCACTCACAACCATGCGCCCTTCATCTGTCTGCAGCCGGCTTCCTTCCTGAATACTCTCGAGATTCCATCTATAGATATACTTGGTGAAATCCGAATAAACGGAGCCGAGATGATCGATGAATGACCTGAGGGTTCGAAATTGAGGTTGCCGCTCCTGAAATTCGCCACCTGATGAACTAATCTGAGTTTGGCTCTCGTCAGGTTGAGCGGCTCTTTCGTTATGCTCCAGCTGATCGAACTGATTAAGCAGCGGCACAAAATCCGCGTAATGCCCTTCTATAGTCGGCCAGGCACGTTCGACCTCCTCGCCATTGGGCGGGATTTTATCGCCAGTCAGTTGTAACAGGAAGTGGTAGAAATTGCTGACAAACGGTGGAATCTGCCCCGGCGCCAATAGTGCATCAACCGCCGAAACATTGTGGCGAAGCTCGGGGCCCAGGAACTCCTCAGTGTATTCAAACAGCCCTTGCGGGTTCGCCTCAGGCGAGGGGAGATAGAGCGCCTGTGAAATTCGCTTTAGTTGCAAGCGCGGGTTGTGCATCATCGCCGCATAGGAAACGAATACGCGCTGCGCACCCTGGGTGCCGCGAACGGCGGCAACTGAATACTTAACCCAGAGCAACATCCCCTTGAGCAAAGAGATGCCATCACGCCGACTCAAAGACTCGGCAACCTCCATCGGATTGCGGACGACAATCAGATAACTCGCCGTCAGCCCCAACGCGTCAAACACGCTCTGCCAGAAAGGCAGCAGGACAGCTGTACGCGGGTCTTTGAAAGCAAAGATCGAATCTGAGCGCAGCTTGCTGCGCAGAAGCTCTTTTGCCTGATCACGCTCCGGCAAAAGTTTCGGCCCCATTAATGCGAGTTCGTCTATCGCGTTCAATCGATCCCATGCGGATCCCAGCTTCACCAGCAGCGCATTATTGAAGTCGTTGACTTCCGCATCTTCCCAAAAGCCCTTCTCATTGTTTCCGGCAATGCCGCCGATCAATTTGTCGCCCAAATCAACGTCCAGGACTTGGAGCCCGCGTGTGATTGCGCTGGTCCCGCTGCGGTGCATTCCGAGAACAACGATAATTTTATTGATAGGCATGAAGAAAGATCAGCTATTTGCTTTTTTCAGAAGCAGCATCGTTCATCCAGCGCCAAGTACTGGTTACCCCCTCCGACAAATCAACTCTTGGCTGCCAATCAAACTTCCGTGTAGCCTTTGAGGTATCGAGTATCACGCTGGGTACATCATAATTCCGCGATGGTTTGAACACCGGATCGACAGAGATTCCGGTAACAGCCTCAATGACGTTCAATATCTCAAGCACGGAATGCCCAACGCCACTTCCCGCATTAAATACACCGCAGGAATCCCGCTCAACCACCTTCAGGCACAAACTTATCAGATCCGAAATATGGACATAATCCCTTACCACCGATCCATCGCCCCATATTTCGATTTTCTCGGAAGCCTTGATCTTGCGGAGGAACGTTCCGATCACGCCCTGGACCCCCCCGTGTCCCTGCCTCTCACCATAGGGATTAGACGGCCGCAATATGACGGGGCGCAGCCCATACAACTCCTGAAACATGAAGAGATAATTCTCGGTCGCTACTTTAACGACGCCATATGAGCAGATCGGCTGTAGCGGATGCTCCTCCGGAACGGGAATGGTTGAAGGCACACCATAAACTGTCCCTCCGGACGACAGGTAGACTATCCGGACGACACCCTTTTTCAACATCAATTGCAACAGCTTGACTGTGCCAATCAAATTGCTCTGAATATCCGAAATCGGATCAAGGTTGGAAGTGGACGGGACAGTGGTGCAAAGCAGATGGTAAACGACATCCACTCCCTCCAGGGCCTCCGCCAATGCAGCAACATCATTGAAATCGTGGTAGCTGTACTCGACCCCGGGAACAGGAGCGCGAAATGGTTCAGGGTTGCGGTCAAACACGCGAACCTTGTGGCCAGCGTGCAACAAGGCGTCAACGAGATGGGACCCGATAAATCCGCTGCCGCCAATAACGAGTGTTCTCATCAATCAATCCGGGTTCTCAGGGCTGCTTTACGCTGACCAATACGTCAATGTATTCAGCGCGTATGCCTTTGTCGATATCATCAATCTGAATAATGACGGTCGGAGTTTTGGCAACCTCCTGGATAAAGCAGGCAATATCGTAACCCCAATGCATCGTCACCAAAGCGCCTTTCGCATCCACCGGGTTGCCGTGATATTCCGGTTCGTGGTGATGCGTGATTTCACCACTTGGAGACATCGAAGCCCATCTTTCAGACTTCCTGATTTTATTGATCAACGGTGCCGTAAAGATATGCGCTCCACCCGGCTTGAGAACCCTGGCAATTTCTTTGAATGCTTTCTCGGGATCAAAAATATGCTCCATCACATCCTGAGAAATAAACAAGTCAAAAAAATTGTCTGGAAATGTCAGGGCTTCCAGGTTCTCACAGCGATAACCACTGGGATGAACTGTACCGGGCTTGATATCGGGAAAATACTGGGACGCAGTGTAATGCGCGCATTCCCTTTGAAGCTTGATACTAGCCCCACGCCCGCCCGGTGATGTTTCATGTATCTTCAACAGTTTATAGTCAGGATAATAGTCACTGATAACTTTAAAGATTGCGCGTTCCCGTGGAATTGATTTGCAATTTGAGCAAAGTAAATGATCACGAAACCACTTGTGACTGGCCGTGAACGTCGCGCCCTTTTCGCAGATTGGACACCAGCCGTTATGCGTGAATACCTGTATTTGTTGGTTCATTGGGAAAGTGAATTCATGAAAATTATTTGTCTAAATTCACCGTCCATCTATATATGGATCTGGAAGAATCTTGATGGTTTTTCTGGCTATAAACAAAAAAGCTGCTTCCTATAGTTCCATTGTCATTTCCGTCAACATTGGTGATAGTTGCGTACTGATATCCGCCTTTCACACGTGCGGCAGGTTGCTGTACAACAGTTTTGATAAAGGTCCAATTCACTGCATCTGTAGTTTCGTATAATCGAATCCATGTGTCCTCACCCCGCCAACTCATTCTAGTGAGAAGTAAATAGCACTTATTATTGTAGATGCTACAAGCTGCATCTGTATGAGTTATGCCTGCATTAATTCCAATCGGTCGCGAAGGCCCACCGAGGCCCGCCGATGAAAAACCATTATCTGCCCCGTTGAATTTTTTCCAAATAGAGGTCTTCCCCATTCGTGCGGCTTGAATAACCTCATTAAGCGGCGCACGTGCAACAGTATTTCCTAGCGTGTCGTGGAAATATATGTATAAATATCCGTCTTTAACAATATAAGGAACGCCTTGGATATTGTGTGGGATTGGATCACCAGAAGGAATTATGATATTACCAAGAAAGTTAAATTTCTCTCCGCCATTTGTAGACCATGCAATGCCTATTCTTGACTTGCCGGTACTATATCTACCAGCCATTTCATTACCAGTGCCCTCGGCCTGCTCAACATGAACAAATGCCAGAATTCCATCTTCAGCCAAATACGTGTTTTGAATCCAAAAATTTCCATCCGCTGATACATTATTATTTATAAACAGATCGCCATTTTTTACCAGCCATTCATTTGTCATCAAGGGCCGGTCAACTGTGCCTTTAGCTACTAGATGCAAGTGAGCAGTGTTAGACGGAATGCAAACGGGCATGATCCACCTAATTTCTCCAGCCTTTTTTAAAAGAGATATCGAACCATCAGGCTGATACGACATGTCAGGCAAGATTCCTGATTCTTGTATTTGCAGCACAGATTCGCTAATGGTCACGCAGCGACCCGATACAGGGTGAATACTTATCGTAAACACCAGCAACATGTAAACAACACCTTGAAAATAATTATTCGCCATTAAGCATTGGGCAAAATTTTAGTTTCAACCGTTTGAACTGGCACCGTAGTTTGCATTTATTCATCAGTAGATTGCATATGAGTATGTTTTCAACGGTTCTGTACAACAGTCAATAATTGCGAAAACTCTTCCAATGTTAAAGTATTAACGTTTTTTGACGGTAATTGATCCGGATCAAGCTTAAAGTTATCCAGTTCAATTCCCCATTTTATTAAGTTGCTGTTTGCTTCATCGCAGAATTCCATAAACCGCACCCTCTGTCTCGGGTCAAAAAAAATGCAACTGGGTGAGCCTTGTTCTACATCGTACATCAACAGTCGGGAACTTATTGCTTCGTGATCTTCTGCTGAAATATCGAGATTATTGAGAATTCTTAAAAATTCAACCGTTTGTGGGCCCAGAGACACGTTGGAGCCTTCGTCAATTAAATCTAAGTTGTCGATCTCCAATCCTACCTGCCTGCAGAAATCGACTCGCACATCCTTTTGATCAAATAACTCCCTTTCGAAAGGGCGAACTATTAACGAGTTTGAACCAAATGCATTAGCCCAATTGCTAAGTGTCGCATGGTAATTTGGATAGCCTTCTCTGGCTTTAATGTAGTCGCTAAAAGTTTGCGTCAAACGCACACCCCACCATTTAACCTCCATGTTGTAACCAGACTCGATGATTAAGTCCTGGCGCCTGATGTATGCGACGATTTTGACCGAATCTGCGTGACGGCTCACCATATCGTGCAGCTGGTTAATTTGAGGAGTTGTTAATGTGCAAAACTCTTCTGAGCTAAAGATGATGGTGTCGCATCCTTTCCCCCTAGCTTTGTCAATCGCTTGGATTATGAAGCTTTCCGCCCCGCCCTCGACCAAAGGCACATCGCCCCAAGGCGACTTCTTTTTATTCTGGATTGCCCAAGCCAAGTTGTGATGTGCGCAAAATAGCATCCCTTCTTCTGGATAATAAATTTTGTTTGTAATGGCCAACCGTTCTCTATTCTTCAGTAAGAATTCCTGTATAGATGTCGTCCCAGTTTTATGCCATCCAATATGGATGAAAATTTGCATGATTTATCTCGTTATATCTTCTTTGAAATTGGAGCAAGCTATTTCACGAAAGTAATTACTATAGCCACAGCTTGCTCCTCCTGATAATTGCACATCAAATGCCATCTTTGCTGAAATTCAAAGCAATGCACCGTTAATCTTTTGCGAAGCACCCGCAGCTTCGATGATTGATCGAACTAGAATCGCAAAATATTTTCAATGTGTTAAATTACCTTTGTCTTTCGCACATAGCTCACCTAGCCAGTTAGTAAAATCATTATAGAAACGTCTTCGTGCTAAACATTCAACCCAAAATAACCTTGCAGATAATTTTTATACGCATGTGCTTTTTCTGCTGAATCAGCACTAAGGTTGGCAATGTGAGCAGCCAGATTTTGTGCGCGGCACACCTCCTGAAAGTGACTTTCTACCTGAGTAGACTTGGTCACACTGCTAGTGTGGCGACGATGCATATTCAACGAAGCGGCTTTAAATAAAATGCTGCCTCTTTTTAACACATGCAGATATATAATCCAGTCACCCGCTACGCGATAACCAAACAACTCTTCTCCTATTTCCGCCAGCGCTTGCTCTAGTGCGTTACGCTGAAATATAACAGCACTCACATTCGGGATGGTATTCTTGATGCAAAGTGCATTGCGTATTTCTTCCAGCCCATTGTGGATATAGTCGCCCTGCCAAAAATCAGCAACGTCTTTTGTGTAGTCGAGATAGTTGTCAGCCATCACCACGCCATTTTCGTTGATCTGTTTTGATTGGCTGAATGCCAACACCACATCGGTGTCTGTAAATCCCTTCGACAACTCGGCCAGAAATTCCTTTTCCGCAAGATCGTCCGCCTCGGCGATCCAGATCAAATCACCTTTGCATAGTGCGGCGCCCTTCTTCCACTGCCGAAAAACCGAGCCCGAATTTTGTTCATTTACGATCAATCGTGCTTCGTATCCAGTACGGTCAAAATATTTCTGGATGACTTTTGCGCTGTCATCGCTGGATGCATCATCCAGCACGATGAGTTCATATACCGGATACGTCTGGTGGCGTATGCTGTCCAGTCTGTCGCCGATGAGCTTCGCGTAGTTGTAATTGGGAACCACAACGGATATACGTTGGAATCCATTCAGGTGATGCATCAAATCAAGGGCGTATTGCTGCAGGGAAGCCACATCGTTTTGGTTCGATCTTTGCGGCTCGGCAAGCAGCTCGGCGACTTTTCCCGCAAAATCGGCCACATCTTCATAACTGGCAAGCCTGCCCCCCTGTTCGACGATGAAGTCATTGGCACCTGATGCTCCCTGAAATGCAACCACAGGTACATTTACTTCTGCCGACTCCAGCACCACGTTGGGGAAGGGATCCTCGCGTGAAGTCAGCGCATAGACTGATGCTGCGGCATAGTAGGCCATTGGTTCCTTATCGAACCCGACAAACAGTATCCGGTTCTGTAGTCCCAAAGCCTGTATTCTTTCGCTGACTTTTTTCTCCATTTCCTTTTCAAAATGGCCAACCCAGATGAAAACTGTATTGGGCTTGGACTGCAATACGCGATTTGCCATCTCAACGAACAGGTCAGCACCCTTGCGCGAATCAACATAGCCGATGTTCAAAACGATCTGGCTATCCTTCGGCAGATTGTGCTTTTCGCATATTTCGCGGTAGGCGTCGTCACGCCGCTTTTTATAAGGATTTTGCCTGAGTAGCCCTTGTGGCCTGATGATCGCCTTTTCCGGCGAAACAGGCGCGATGGTTTCAAATCGCTGGCGGACCAATTCGGCCGGGAATACGATTTTGTCGGAATATCGCGCGATATTCGCGGCATTAGCTTCCTGTTTCATGTTGTGAATTACGCCGGGCAATTCATGGATAAGACTGAGTACCCTGAAGCCAAGATTTTTCAACTCCGGAACAATGCTGCCGCAAACCACCGTACTGGTAATGGCATCTTCAACACCTTCGGCGCGGAGGCCGGCCAGGCACTCATTAACCGCCGCCTCGCCAATTTCTTCGGCATTTAAAGTCCTGCCGATTTTTTTGAAGTCATCAAATAATCGTCCTCCGCCCAGCGCCAGAATCGTAACTGCTATGCCATTCGCCTTTAGCTTCTTTGCCGTTTCCAGAATCAGGAATTGTGCGCCATGCGGATGACAGTCATGTGTTACGACAAGAATGGCTCCGTTTGGGTTGCCGGCCGCAGAACGCTCAAGCGCATTGCGTGTTGCCTGCAGATAAGCGTAACCATATAGCGAGTCCGGCTCCAAGTGCGCGCCTTCGGCCCACTCGTTCCAGGCGTTGACGAATAACAGCCTTTCGTCGGGGCGTGTGATGCGCTGTTCTGTATCGTGAATTGCGTTTTCCAGCCAGCGTTGGTACTGATCCGGATTGCTGTTCAGAAAAACAGTGGCACGGTTTTTCCTGCGCGCGGTGTTATCCCATGAGGGGCATACACTGCGGTGCAGGGTGTAACCTGGCCGCTGATATTGTTCGCTTCTCTCGACAAATATGCGCCAGTCGTAAACCGTGCAGCCAAAGTCGTAACTCAGCGGCGCTACGCTGCCGGTTATATTGGGGGGGGCGGAGTTGTTGGGCGGGAATTCTATGGCAGCATCAAAATCGTATTGTGCCGGATCGACCGTTTCGAACGATTGCGTATAGGCCAGATATATCTCCCCTATCCCGTTGTCCCGGCACCATTTTCTCCAGCGCTGTGTCGTTTCCCTCGCCGAAGGAAGCAGACTGGGCCGATAGACTAGCAGCAGGGGCTTGCCATCGATGCGGATATAGCGCGGATCGCGCATGTATTTCGCGACATGCCGAATGAATGCCAAGTCATCTTCCGGCGAGTGTTGTTGCGCCATGAGGATTTCGCTTTCCAGACCGTCCCAGCGGCGGCTCCAGTTCTCGTTTGCCCAGCAGAGGCAGAAAGGGAAGTCAAGGGCGGGATCGTTCAGGTAGTTTTCAATGGGAGTTTCCAGCAGGCGCTTTCCGCCAAACCAGTAAAAATAGAAACAGAAACCCTCCAGCCCGTATAGTTTGGCCAGCTCAATCTGACGATGCTGCGTCGCGACATCGAGCAAGCTGTAATAACCAAGTTCGCCGGGTATGTGCGGCTGATAATGCCCCACAAACTGTGGTTGTGCCGGTTTGACATTGGTCCACTCGGTGAACCCTTCTCCCCACCAAGCATCGTTTTCGGGTATTGAATGAAACTGCGGCAGATAAAAGGCGATCAGCCGAACCGGCTTGTACACCAATGGCGCTGCGTTCAGACGGGGAACGTAATTGGCCGCCTCAATTATCGCCGAGCTTTTTTTTTCAGCTTCGTGGTTGCTGGCGAATGGCTGACGGCCTTCAGCTTTCCCCTGAACAATATAATGATAAAGCGGGCTGATCTTGTGTTCCGCTATATCGGGGTATGTGAGTACATAGTATTGGGGGTCGAATGCAACGCCAGGTCGGCGACCGAGCTTTTCCCCATACCGCACATAATGCTCGACCGGGTCCATGTTTAACATCGTGACATCCGGATATTCCTTGAGATACCACTCCGCATCCAGCATGCCCGATTCCCGGATGACGTGGATCAATTGCGTTACGTTTTTCATTCTCGATCAGCCTTCTTGATTATTTACAGTCCAATTCTGTTCTTCGTTTGCAAGAAAATGCAGCAGCGGATTTTCTCCCGGCGCCAAGTCATCCCGTTTTAATGCGCGGTAAAACGACGTGGAAAAAGCAGGGCCGGGATCACGATTTTCAGCTGCTCCGAAGCGGATATAGTGTTCAATCGGATCGTATTTTGCCTTCACTACATCTGGGTAATGCTTCAGATACCACTCCGTATCAAAGAGTCCAGAAAGAAGAATTTTTTCTTTCTGTTCACGGTATTTGTCTGGCCTGCCAAATGGAAAATGGAAGTTCTGGCTGATTGGCCACGCAGTCGATTGTCGCGACTTAACCATTTCGTTTCTAAGCGTCATCAATTGCCGTCTCTTCTGCTCCAACATTTGTTCCTTATCCATCAGCAGACTGGTCATGCTGGATAGCTCTTTGAACCTTTCCGCGAGGCTCCGATTCAATTTTTCATTCGCCCCACGCTCCGAATCCAAGTCGTCCTGAAGTTGCGACTTTGACTGTTCGGAAACCTGCATCCACCGCGTCAGCTCAGCCAATTCACGGAATCTGTCGGCGACATTCCGGGCCAGCGCTTGCTCCTCTTTTTGAAGATCGGCAACAGCCGTCTCGCGAATGGATAACTGCTCTCTCAGCGCTGCTATCGTCTGTTGATGGTCGATGTTCTCTTTTGCGAGCACTGCCTTTTCCGAATTCAGGTCGGCTTGCAGTTGCGTATTCGACTGTTCGGATACCTGCAACCTTTGCGTCAGTTCAGCCAATTCACGGAATCTGTCGGCGACATTCCCGGTCAGAGATTGCTGTTCTTTTTGAAGATCGGCAACCGCCGTCTCGCGAATGGATAACTGCTCTTTCAGTGCCGCTATCGTCTGTTGATGATCGACATTTTCGTTTTTGAGTGCCGTTCTTTCCTCACCCAACATCAGGTTTTCATCGGCCAGTGTCTGCTTCATGTGTTGCAGTTCCGCCAGCGCACCAGCGCGCTGCGCCAGTTCGGCTTGCTGGACATCGAGCAGATTCTGCTTCTGCGCCGCCTCATCTTGCAGCGAGCCTATGAGCTGTTGGTGCACGGCCGCCTGCTGGGCGAGGCCCGCTTTTTCCTCGCCCAACTTCAAGTTTTCATCGGCCAGCGCCTGCTTCATGAGCTGCAGTTCTTCCAGCGCGCTGGTGCGCTGAGCCGCTTCGGCTTTCAGCGCGCTGATGTGTTGTTGGTGTGCGGCCACCTGCTGGTTGAGTCCCGACTTTTCCTTGACCAGCTTCAGGTTTTCACCGGCCAGCGTCTGTTTTACGTGTTGCAGTTCCGCTAGGGTGCTAAGGAGCCGAGCTAATTCGGTTTGCTGGGCGTCGAGCAGACTCTGCTTCTGCGCCCCATCGGCTTGCAGCGCGCTGATCTGCTGCTGATGGCCGACCACCTGTTGGGTGAGCGCCGCCCGCTCCTCGCCCAGTTTCAGGTTCTCCTCGGCCAGGGTTTGCTTCATGTTCTGCAGAGTGGCCAGCGCGTTGGCCCGCTCCGTCAGTTCGGCCTGCAATGAGTCGAGCATGGCTTGCTTCTGTATTCCTTCAGCTTGCAGGGCATCCAGCGAAGCCTGCTTCTGCGCCGCTTCGGTTTGCAGCGCGCTGATCTGCTGTTGATGGCCGACCACCTGTTGGGTGAGCGCCGCCTTTGCCTCGCCCAGTTTCAGGTTCTCCTCGGCCAGGGTCTGTTTCATGCTCTGCAGAGCGGCCAGCGCGTTGGTCCGCTCCGTCAGTTCGGCCTGCAATGAGTTTACCGTTGCTTCCTTAGCCTGAAGTTGATTCGCAATCGCATCGATTTGTTGTCGATGTGCACTATTCGATTGTTCGAGGCGGGACATTTCCTCGATACGGCGGTACAGTTCAGCGGATGTCGAATCAATTCGACCCTGTAATCGTTCTACATCCTTCTTGAGATCGGCTCGTATTTCCTGCAACAATGTTATCTTTTCTGATAACTGCCCTCTTTCGATAGCATGGTGCTCCGTCTGCGAACCCAAAATATTTCGTACATCATTTAATTCGCCGGTTCTGCGATCCAGCTCGGTTTGAGCTGTTTCAAAAGCCCGGCGAACCTCAAGAAGCTGGTTCTGATGTTTACCTACCTCTTCATTCAGCTTCTGAATGCTTTCCTTGTTTTTGTTCACAGCAAATGAATCTGCGCAGGCTCTTCCTAACCTGAAAAACACTTCGTGAATCGCTTGTTTGGCACGCTCATTTTTGCTTGCCTTGAGCAAGAGTTGAACCATGTCATTTTGATCATTTCCTATACCAATCAGACTTAAGCCATGACCATAGGAAAATTCAAAAGTGGGGTATTGTGTTTGCAAATGGTCATACAGCTTGAGTACATCAAAATCACGTTCGCGCGCATTCGTACCATGAAGCAAGACGAGTGCGTGTTCAGACAGCTTGGGTAGCCAAGCTTCAAAATTCCGGTCTGAAAACCCCTGCGGGTGAAGTCCGTTTATATGCAGCAAGTCTATCGTGCCATCGGAAAAATTTCGTGCAGCATGGTCATAATTGCTGCGCACCAAGTGCGAGAAGCCGGAATATTGTGATTCGTTGTATGCATTTACCTTTTCGAAGATATTGTTGTCATGTGTGGTCGTTTTGTCGTCACCAACCCAAGGGTCAATGGCATAGCATTGAGTATCCAGTCCCAGCTTATCCACGGCTTGGCAATGAGCAAAATATGACGCTCCATAGTCCACACCCAATTCAACGAATACTTTGGGCTGGCTAGCTTCAATAATCCAAAATGCGAATGGAATATGTTCAAGCCAAGAGGAAACTTCCAGATAAGACGGCCTCCAGAACATGGAACGTAATGCCAAAGGCTGTACCAAACTGCTGCCAGTTTCAGATGGGGAAATGATTAATCTGTTTGAAGAGCCAAGTACGACCATGTTATTTCACTCGGTTACTTATAAATTTTTTACAAGAATGCTCCCGGAAAAACCGGAGGCTTTAGTTTATGAGATTTTTAAAGCGGCTTTAGTGAAACCTTATGGTGGCTCCACCGCGCCCCAAGATTCATCTGATACGAAAGTGGGCTCTCGCAAAAGTACTGCCAGACAAAAAAGTAGCATTTTTGCTCTGCTTCATAGACCAAATTATCTTTGGTTTTCATAGCCCGAACACGATCTTTGCGCTTACGGCAATCTGGTAAATAATCTGCGTCATTTCTTTCCATATCTGCCGCGATTTCACGTCTATCTTGGGCAGTACCATGATTTCATCGCCGGCGCGTATTGCTCCATTGCCATCGGCAAAACTGCCGTCGCGGTGGGCGATCACGATGCGCGAGGCATCGGCATTCTGGGTGTAACCACCGGCACGGTTCAGGTAATCATCCATATCCAGGCCGGTATCAAAGGCGATGGCATTGGGGAACAGCACTTCGCCGCTGACCAGCACCAGCCCGTCCTTCACCGGAATGCGCAGGATGTCGCCGTTTTCCAGCAGCAGATCGTTGCGCGCGGCAGCCTGGGCGATGAGCACCTGGCCGGAGGGTTCTATTTTCCTGGCGCGCTCTACCCATTGCAGGATCAGCGCGGCCTCGTCGCTGCGCAGGCGGGCTTCTTCACCGGTTCCGGAGCGGGCGGTCAGCGCCGCCGACTCCAGGCTTCTGAGCGAGGTTTGCAACAGCTGTTTTTGGCGTTCTTTCACGCTCAGGCGGTAGAGCTGGAGACTGGCCGTGTCCGACCTGTCCGAAAACTGGATCTGCTTGATGAGGTCGCCCAGCCTCGCCCCGTAGGGCAGGACATATTCCTGGGCGCTTTGGTGTTCGCCCTCTATGCGCACGGTGATGGTGCCGGGTTTTTTGTCGGCAGTGAATTCCAGTTCATCGCCGTTTTGCAGCGCGACTTGGCGGGCATCGGCCAGCGGGTAATATTCGGTGTTCCTGACCGCACCGGTGTTGCGCACGACGCGCACATGGGTGGCCTGCGCGCGCGGCTTGGCCATTTTGATCAGGTCGGCCACGGTACGCGCGGTATCGTTGAATTCGAAGCGTTTGGTGTTCTCGGCCAGACCGCTCACCTTGACCGTGTTCTGCCTCTGTGAAACAAAAATCACATCGCCATCGGCCAGCTGGATGAGCGGCATGCGGCCTTCCAGCAGGAAGTCATACAGACTGACGGAGGCGCGGGTCAGTTCGCCGCGCTTGACCTGCACGTTGAGGAACGAGCCCCGCTCCGGATCGATGCCGCCCGCCTGATCGAGGTAATGCAGCAGGCTGTCCATGCTGGTGCCTTCATAGAGTCCGGGGCGATTGACGGATCCGCTGACGTATACCCGCACAGGCTGCGCAGCCGCGAGACTGGCGTAACTGTTGACGTTGGCGCGGAAGACTTTGCCCACGGCGGAGGCCACCACGCGCTGCATATCCTGGTTGCGCACACCCAGCACGGGCACCGGTCCGACATGCGGCAGGAAGATGTTGCCCTGCGGATCGACGGTCAGCGCGGCATCGAATTCATAAGCCCCCCAGAAGCGCACCTGGATGTTATCGCCCACCGCGATCGCATAATCCGGATTGAACTGGGCGGTACCCTGGTGCGCGAATGCACCCGTGAAAAGGTTGGCGCCGAAGACATCGCTGTTCTGGTTGGCCGAGTAATCGACGTATTGCGGGGGGTATGGCTGCGTTACCGCAGCGGGGGCTGCCGGCGCAACAGGAGCGGCTGTCGCGGGCACGACGGGCCGCGTTTGATCCATCTGCAAATTCAGCGTCTGGTCCAGGCTGAATGGCGAGACGCTGGCGGCAAGCGCGGGCGTGCAAGAGAGAATTGCGGCAAACAGGGCGAAGCCGATCAATTCCAGGGCAAGAGAGTAGCGCTTTTGCTGCGGACCGATAAGGCGCAGGAATGTGGCAGATGGCAGTCGTATCATGGGGTCAGTCCTTGTGATCGCGGATGATGGCGGCGAGCAGGTGCATGATACCAGCCAGCAGCAGCGTGACTAAAATAAACACAATGGCGTTATATATCCGGCGCGGTTCCAGCGGATATTGCGGCAGGGTGGGCGCCTGCAGCATGGTCACTTTTTTCAGCGTGCGCGAAGCCTCGATGCGCCCCTTTTCCAGCGCGACCAGCGCGGTTCTGTAAATATCCTGGGCGAACTCGGCATTCATTTGCAGGCGCTGGAATTCTTCCACGGTACTGTTCAGCATCGAGCCTGCGGGGGAAACCAGTCGTCCCTGTTCCTGGGCGATCTGCTTTTCCACGGCGGCGATCTGCTGGTTGAGTTCGACGACATTGGGGCTGCCGGGCATCAAATAACCCAACAACACGGCTCGGCGAGTCTGCAAATCAGTCAATTGCGCCTCCAGCCGATTGATGATGGATACGATATTCTCAGCAGTGCCTTGCGGCGAGACCATGCCCTTCTTGTTCTGGAAATTCAACACTGCCTGGCGGGCCTGTATGGTACGTGCTCCCATGTCGCCGACCTGTTTTTCCAGGAAGGCAACCTGATCCTGCGCAAGTTCATGAACCATCGCGTTCATGTGGCGCTCGCCCTCTTCCACCATGGTGGTGGCAATGTCTTTGGCTGTTTGCGGGTCGTAGGCTTGCGCCTTGACGATCAGGACACCAGCGTAATCGTCATACTCCACGCTGACCCGCGAAAGATAGTGGCGATGAAATTCCTCCAGAGGCGCATCCTTGAACCACATGCGCGACAGAGGATCACGATGCCAATCACTGTAATGGGCCCGCAGATTGAGCTTGGCATCGAGTTTTTCGAACATGTCGACGGAGAGCAGATGATCGCGCAACAGTAGTTGATCGGCGTGATTGCCGCCCATGCCTCCAAGCAAGCCGCCGAAATCCACGCCCTGACCACCGGCAAAGTCGGTTCTTTGAATGATGACGCGCGCTTCCGAGACGTAACGGTCCGATGCGATGACCCCCCAGTAACAAACCGCCAGCAACGAAGCAACGAGAGCACCCCCGAAAATGCGTCGCCGTAATAGCGCGGGGATCAGCCATCCTTGTACCCAGCCAGTTATTCTTGAAACCGATAGGGCATATCTGCTATGGGTTAAGCGCTTCATCATTGTGCGTTCTCTACTTTCACGCATTGACCATATAAATCATAAATGTCTATGTATCTTTCATATGCAGGATAATATTTTCTTAGTACCGGTTGCTCATTCGGTTTAAGTCGATAGCCTTTTGTGGCGATCTGCCCTGACCCTATCAAAGCAATTTTTGCCAGACCGGCTTCTCTGAGTATGCGCTTACCTTCTTCGTCATCAGCTGTTACGGTAAAACCATTCAACCCCTTCTCCAACTTATCAAGCGCCTCCTGGCGTTGCCTCATTTCAGCAATAACCGAATGGAGCAGCTGCCGGGAATCTTGCGGCGGCGGGACTTCAATATCTTGCTTCTGTTGCGGCGCTGGACTAACTGTTTGACTGCTTGGCTGGCTATCCTTATAGGCTTTAAGCGCTTCGCCAATGTCATCGAACCAATGTGCTTGCCCAGTATTCAGCCAGATACCCGCAGTACAAAATTGTTTTAATGTGCCTTCGTCATGAGAAACCATGATCAGGCTGGCATGATTAGCCAAGTTTTTGAAGGCGGTCACCGCTTTGCTCCGGAACGCGGCATCGCCGGCAGCCGTCACCTCGTCCGAGATGTAAACATCAAAATCGAAGGCCAGCGAAAGCCCGAACTGCAATCGCGATCTCATTCCTGAAGAGTAGGTTTTAACCGGTTGGTCAAATGCGTCGCCGAGTTCGGCGAATTCCTGGATGTAGGCGATACGATCGGGGATATCATCCACATGTCCGTGGATACGGCATACGAATTTGGCGTTCTGCCGGCCCGTCAGTGAACCCTGGAGTCCGCCCCCGAAACCCATGGGCCATGAAACCCGGCAGTTGCGTTCGATGCGGCCCCGATTGGGGACATCAATCCCGCCTATCAGTCGCAGCAGGGTGGATTTGCCCGCGCCGTTGCAGCCGACCAGCCCCACGTTGAGCTTGGGCGGGATAGTGAAGGAGATGCCTTGCAAAACCCACTTGCCCGGGCCGCTGTCGGTTTGATAGCGCTTGTAAATGTCTTCGACAAGGATCATTGCGCCACCAGCCTCGTTGCAAAACGGACGTGAAGCGCCAGCCCGAGAAATATCGTGACCAGAGCAAAACCATAAAGATAACCAACGTTCAGTTCGGGTACGGAATGGTAATAGGGGGCGAAACCCAGTCGCGCAGCTTCCAGTCCATGTACCACCGGGTTCATCAATAGCCAGTCGCGATAGGGTTGGGGCACGACAGTGACGGGGAACATCACGCCGGAAGCAAAATACAGGGGCGTCATCACCAGTCCGATGACCTTCCCCAGTTCAGGTATCAGTTCACCGGCCACCGAAGCCATCAGCCCCCATCCCATACCCAGCAGCCACAGGCCGAAAAATGCCACCAGCGCTGACAAGGGGTCTTCCGGGATGGTATTGAAACCAAACAGAGCGGCGGCACCGAACAGGATAACGGCAACCAGCATAGTGAGAAAGCCTTCCAGGGCGGCACGCACCAGAACGGTATCTACTGGCTTGACCTGCCGGTAGGTAAAAAGCCCTTGATTGGACCCCACTGCATTCTGGGTTTGCGTGGCAGTACGCGTGAACATTTTGAAGGCGAGCAAACCAACCATCAGCCAGACGGTAGTGTCGATCCCGCCCACTGAGCGCATGCGGATGACGGTGAAAATGAACAGCAGAAACACGACGTGAGCCATCGGCTCCAGTAACAGCCACAGCCATGCAGCGCGCCCCGCCGACAGGCGGCTGACCGCCTCACGCAGGAATAGCGCCTTCCACACGGAAAAGGTGATGCTGATGGATGTACGTGCGTTAGTCATCAACAAGCTTGCTCACACGTCAGCAACGTCCCGATACTGCGTATTGCCTTGGTGTTCATTCGCGGTGCCCCATGTTTCGTTGCTGCGCTGTTATCTAGTCGGGGCGCAGTATATCAAGCACATCCAGTACCCTCAACGACTATGTGCCTTATGCGGCTTGCCTTTGCCGTGACTTTCCAGTACCTTGCGACCTCGCTAGGGGTCTCCGTGATGACGGAGTGAGACACACCCTTTGAACCTGTGCGGGTCATGCCGCAAAGGGAAGCATCCACCGATGCTCCCCGTTATTCTGGAGCATCATCATGAACGCCAATCCCCAGTTTTTAGCCCAGGCCGCCCACGTAGACGAGGCCGCGATCAAGCCGTTGCCGAATTCGCGCAAGGTCTACATCGAAGGTTCGCGCCCCGACATCCGTGTGCCGATGCGCGAGATCACCCAGACTCCGACGCATACCAGCACTGGCATAGAAGTGAACCCGCCGATCCATGTGTATGACTGCTCCGGCCCCTACACCGACCCTGCGGTGAAGATCGACATCCGCTCCGGCCTGCCCGCGCTGCGCGAAGGGTGGATCACCGAGCGCAACGATACCGAACAATTGGCCCTGCCCACTTCGCAATATGGGCGGCTGCGTCTGGTCGATCCCGAGCTGGAGACGATGCGCTTCAACCTCAAGCGCGCACCGCGCCGAGCGAAAGTGGGCGCTAACGTCACGCAGATGCACTATGCGCGCAAAGGCATCATCACGCCGGAGATGGAGTTCGTTGCAATAAGAGAGAATCAAAAAATGGAGGGGCTGTCCGAGCTGCTGAAATCCCAGCATCACGGCGAGCGTTTCGGCGCGGCCATCCCCAAGGTCATCACCCCAGAATACGTGCGCGACGAGATCGCGCGCGGTCGCGCGATCATCCCCAACAACATCAACCACCCCGAAGCCGAGCCGATGATCATCGGCCGCAACTTCCTGGTGAAGATCAACGCCAACATCGGCAACTCCGCGCTGGGGTCGAGTATCCAGGAAGAAGTCGAGAAGATGACCTGGGCGATCCGCTGGGGCGGCGACACGGTGATGGACCTCTCCACCGGCAAGCACATCCACGAGACGCGCGAATGGATCATCCGCAACTCGCCCGTCCCCATCGGCACCGTGCCCATCTATCAGGCGCTGGAAAAAGTGAACGGCAAAGCCGAGGACCTGACCTGGGAAATTTTCCGCGACACCTTGATCGAGCAGGCCGAACAGGGCGTGGACTATTTCACGATCCACTCCGGCGTGCTGCTGCGCTATGTGCCGATGACCGCAAAACGCCTCACCGGCATCGTGTCGCGCGGCGGCTCCATCATGGCCAAGTGGTGCCTCGCGCATCACAAGGAAAACTTCCTCGCCACGCACTTCGAGGAGATATGCGAGATCATGAAAGCCTACGACGTAGCCTTCAGCCTAGGCGACGGCCTGCGTCCCGGCTCGATCTACGACGCCAACGACGAAGCGCAACTGGGCGAACTCAAGACGCTGGGAGAACAGACACAGATCGCCTGGAAGCACGACGTGCAGGTGATGATCGAAGGCCCCGGCCATGTGCCGATGCACATGATCAAGGAGAACATGGACCTGCAACTCAAGCTGTGCCATGAAGCGCCCTTCTACACCCTCGGCCCGCTCACGCAGGACATCGCCCCCGGCTATGACCACATCACCTCGGCCATTGGCGCCGCGATGATCGGCTGGTTCGGCACCGCGATGCTGTGCTACGTCACACCGAAGGAACACCTCGGCCTGCCGAACAAGGACGACGTCAAGGAAGGCATCATCACCTACAAGATCGCCGCGCACGCGGCAGACTTGGCCAAGGGGCATCCCGGCGCGCAGATACGCGACAACGCGCTGTCCAAGGCGCGCTTCGAGTTCCGCTGGGAAGACCAGTTCAACCTCGGCCTCGACCCGGACAAGGCGCGCGAATTCCACGACGAAACCCTGCCCAAGGAATCCGCCAAGGCCGCGCATTTCTGCTCGATGTGCGGCCCGAGTTTCTGCTCGATGAAAATCTCGCAGGATGTGCGCGACTTCGCGGCGCAGCAAGGCGTGGATGAGCAAACCGCGCTCAGCAAAGGCATGGAACAAAAGGCGATGGAGTTTGTGAAGCAGGGCGGCCAGTTGTATAGCAAGGCCTGATTCGCGTCTTGTTTCTTTTGTACAGCGATGTGTAGAATAGCCCAATCCTTTACGCACGGAATTTGCCATGCGTATCAACATTGAAATTGATGACAAATTTATGCAGGAAGCCATGGCTTCTGGCAGCTTCAAAACCAAGAAAGAGACCGTCGAAGCCGCGCGTATCCTACCTGTGCGGTAGCCGGTTTTGTAGGTTGGGTTGCGCCCGCAAGGAGTAGGCCGTGGTTGCGGGCCAAAGCCCAACAACACACGCTCCGCGATGAGGCCGCTCTGACGATTTCTCACGCGGGAACCGCGCAGAGAATCGCGTAACTTTGTTGAACCCAACGAAAATTTGCTTTCATTCCGGCAGATCAATATGAAAAAGGCTTTTGCCATTGCGGCAGCAACAAAAAATACGCCGACTGTTGCGGTTGCTATCTGGGTGGCGGCGAAGCTGCTCCCACTGCCGAAGCGCTGATGCGCTCACGCTACACCGCCTAGCCGCTGGTTATAAAGGCGAACGGTAATTTATCTGCCCAGCAACCCCTGTCCGGCCATAGTCTTCACCATGATACCGATGTAGGATTTGATGCGTTTCTGGTCCGGGCCGTTCATTCCGGTTTCGGACGAGGCAGACCAGACCAGCTTGTCGTTACTGGCTTCATACAGGTTGGTTTCAATGACTGCGAATTCTTCTTCGGCCATATAGCCCGGCGTGTATATGGCCTGATAGCCATGGCCGTAATAGTCTGGCCATGTGCCGTAATAGGGCGGGGGATAATAGGCAGTCCCGGGCACATAGAATTGCACGGTTTTTTTGCTCACCACCCTCGTAATGAGCACTGTATCCGCTCCAAGCTCCGTAACCTTTGCCGCGATGACCGCATGGTCATCCTTCTGCCTGTCAGGAAGAACGGTATAGCTCGCGATGGCTTCCGTCCCATGGGCATTAAGCTGCTGGACAAACTCATCTTCGAAGATTCTCCTGTTTACCGGATTCTTGGCTACCCCGATGACCATGATTCTGGAAGGGCGCGCTTGATAAGATTGATCTTTCCAAAGCGTGTTAAGCTGCTTCGTAGCGCATGCAGTAACAAGCATGGCAATGAGTGCCAGAAAGCCGAATGGATTTTGCAGAGGCCGAATCATTTTTTGCTCCTCCTTCAATTCATATGGATGTTTGAAGCATACGCCACTTCGCAGCACCAAGCCACCCATCGCACTGGCCGAACCCGCTGCCGTGCCGCGCGAGCTGATTGCGCGCGAAGTGGCGCACCGCCGCACGTTCGGCATCATCTCTCTTTATTGCTAATAGCCAGCCTCGCGCTGGTGGCGAACTGCGAGGATTAATATCCTATCCAACGCTTCATCGTATCGGTAGAGGGCGAGGTACCCCGTACTACCGCGCGAAATGACGAGTTCGTGCAAGCCGTGATTTTTGGGGCGACCGATGAGCGGGTGATGTTTCAGGGGTGCAAGCGCACTTTCAATCAGTTCCAATGTCTGTTCAGCAGCGCTTGGGCCTTGTTCCATCAGAAAATCCACCAGGCGTTCAACATCCGCCAACGCATGTTCGGCGTATTCAATTTTCGCCATGGGCTATCGTTTGGTCTGCTTGGGGCGCCGCCGGGACTTGCCGGAAATCCTGGCCTGCAAATAGGCATGTACCTCGTTTGCGTCGTAAGTTATGCCGGTTTCGGCGGTCTCTTTTTCAGCCGCGATAGCGGCATTGAGAAAATCACGCCTGCGTTCATCGCGCTCAGTCTGTTCAGCCAGAGCTTCAATCATGAAGGCATGCGGGGTCTGGCCCGCTGCTTCCGCCGCCGCGCTAATGCGGGCCTTGAGAGGATCGGGTAATTTCAGGGTGGTTGCAGTCGCCATGGCATTGCTCCTTCATGAGGTGTTACGATAGTAATACCTGGTGTGGCCAGCGTCAACATACATGCGAAAAGGGAAAAGGGGCCAGGGTCGAGTTAAATTGGGATAGGCCAAAGGTTTCAAACCTTCCCTCTTTTTGCCTTTAGCGGAAGGGCTTCCTGTTCTATCGGCAGCGCATCAAATTCAGGGTCTTTGTGCATCAACGCTGCACCCTGCACGCGGGCGCAAGCGGCAATCCAGGCATCG
>JACRED010000002.1 GCA_016218415.1 Nitrosomonadales bacterium | reverse complement strand
TACCAGATGCGCTTCGATCTTGCACAAGGCTTCCCGCTGGTCACCACCAAGAAGTGCCATATCAAATCCATCATCCACGAGTTGCTGTGGTTTTTGCAGGGCGACACCAACATCAAATATCTCAAGGAAAACGGCGTTTCCATCTGGGACGAATGGGCGGACGAGCAGGGCAACCTCGGCCCGGTGTACGGCAAGCAATGGCGTTCTTGGGCCACGGCGGACGGGCGTGTGGTGGACCAGATTTCAGAAGTGGTGGAGCAGATCAAGAAGAACCCCGATTCGCGCCGCCTGATCGTCTCGGCCTGGAACGTGGGCGATCTGGATAAAATGGCGCTGGCGCCCTGCCATGCGTTCTTCCAGTTTTATGTCGCTGATGGAAAATTATCCTGCCAGCTCTATCAGCGCAGCGCCGACATCTTCCTCGGTGTGCCGTTCAACATCGCCTCCTACGCCCTGCTCGCGCTGATGATGGCGCAGGTGTGCGGCCTCAAGCCCGGCGACTTCGTGCATACCTTCGGCGATGCGCACCTTTACCTCAACCACCTGGAACAGACCAACATGCAGTTGTCGCGTGAACCGCGCGCATTGCCGACCATGCGCATCAACCCGGATGTGGAAAATATCTTCGGCTTCAAGTTTGAAGACTTCACGCTGGAAGGCTATGACCCCCACCCGGCAATTAAGGCGCCAGTGGCAGTTTGAAGAATGTGAGAGGTGAATAGTGAATAGTGAGAAAACCCCAAACACATCACTTATCACCGATCACTCATCACGCCTTTCTATCATTGTGGCGATGGCGAAGAACCGCACCATCGGCATCAACAACACGCTGCCGTGGCGCATCCCGGAAGACCTCAAACACTTCAAGGCGCTCACCATGGGGCATCATCTCATCATGGGGCGCAAGACTTTCGATTCCATCGGCAAACCATTACCGGGGCGCACCACGGTGGTGGTGACACGCGACCGCAGGCTGAGGATAGACGGTTGCACTGTCGTGCATTCACTGCCCGAAGCAATCGCATCATGCGCGCGCGATCCGCAAATCTTCGTGGTCGGCGGCGCAGATATTTATGCGCAGGCATTGCCGCTGGCTGATACGCTCTGCATCACTGAGATTCAGCAAGCAGTGGAAGGCGATACGCACTTCCCGGAATTCAATCGCGATGAGTGGCAGGAAGTGTTACGCGAAATACACCATCAGGAAACACCGGAAGTATTGGAATATCACTTCGTCGAGTATCGGCGTAAAGCCAATTGCAACCGCAGGATGGGTGGAGCGTAGCGATACCCATCATTTATGTTTCCTTGCATTGGCGATGGGTATCGCTACGCTCCACCCATCCTACACAGGTTGTTGGATTACGTGACTCAATCCTGCCTCACGCAATCCACGTAATACCGCGTCTCGCCGTTTTCTTCCCCAACCAGCCCGTGGATGTCGCTTTCGAAACCGGGGAATTTTTTGTTGAAATCGCGCGCAAACTTGAGGTAGTCCACGATGGTCTAGTTGAAGCGCTCGCCCGGGATCAGCAACGGAATGCCGGGCGGATAGGGCGTGAGCAGCACTGCGGTGATGCGGCCTTCCAGGTCGTCAATCGGCACGCGGTCGATTTCGTCGTGCGCCATTTTGGCGAAAGCATCGGAGGGTTTCATCGCCGGCTGCATGTCTGACAGGTACATCTCGGTCGTCATCTTCGCCACGTTGCGCGCCTTGTAGGTGTCGTGAATCTGCTGGCACAGGTCGCGCAGGCCGATGCGCTCGTAGTGCGGATACTTGGCCGCAAACTCGGGCAGGATGCGCCAGATCGGCTGGTTTTTGTCGTAGTCGTCCTTGAACTGCTGCAACGCGGTGAGCAGCGTGTTCCAGCGCCCCTTGGTGATGCCGATCGTGAACATGATGAAGAAGGAATACAGCCCGCATTTCTCCACGATCACGCCGTGCTCGGCGAGATACTTGGTGACCATCGCGGCGGGGATGCCGTTCTCATCAAAGTTGCCGTTGAGGTTCAGGCCAGGCGTAATAACAGTAGCCTTGATCGGGTCGAGCATGTTGAAACCGGCTGCCAGTTTGCCGAAGCCGTGCCACTTGTCCGAAGTCTTCAGCATCCAGTCTTCGCGCGAGCCTATGCCTTCGTCGGCGATCTTTTCCGGCCCCCACACCTTGAACCACCAGTCCTTGCCGAATTCGTCGTCCACCTTGCGCATCGCGCGGCGGAAATCCAGCGCTTCGGCGATGCTCTCCTCGACCAGCGCGGTGCCGCCCGGCGGCTCCATCATCGCGGCAGCCACGTCGCACGAGGCGATGATCGCGTATTGCGGCGAGGTGGAGGTGTGCATCAGATAGGCCTCGTTGAACACGTGGCTGTTGAGTTTGTGGTTCTCCGGCTCGCGCACCAGTATCTGCGATGCCTGCGACAGTCCGGCCAGCAGTTTGTGGGTGGACTGCGTCGCGAAAATCATCGATTCCTTGGCGCGCGGCCTGTGCTTGCCGATGGCATGCATGTCCTTGTAGAAGGGATGGAATGCCGCGTGCGGCAACCATGCCTCGTCGAAATGCAGCGTGTCGATCTTGCCGTCCAGCATCTCCTTCAGCATCTCGACGTTGTAGACCACGCCGTCGTACGTGCTCTGCGTGATCGTCAGGATGCGAGGCTTTTTGGTCTTATCCTTGATGAACGGGTTCGCGTCTATCTTCTTCTGGATATTTGCCGGCTCAAATTCGGATTTCGGGATCGGTCCGATGATGCCGTAATGGTTGCGCGTAGGCCTCAGGAACACCGGCACCGCGCCGGTCATCATGATGGCATGCAATATGGACTTGTGGCAGTTGCGGTCCACCACCACGATGTCGTCCGGCGCCACGGTCGAATGCCACACGATCTTGTTCGAGGTCGAGGTGCCGTTGGTGACGAAGAACAGGTGATCGGAATTGAAGATACGCGCCGCGTTGCGCTCGGAAGCTGCCACCGGGCCGGTGTGGTCAAGCAGTTGGCCCAGCTCATCCACCGCATTGCACACGTCGGCGCGCAACATGTTTTCGCCGAAGAACTGGTGGAACATCTGCCCCACGGGCGACTTCAGGAAGGCCACGCCGCCGGAATGACCGGGACAGTGCCATGAATAGGAACCGTCCTGGGCGTAATGCAGCAAGGCGCGGAAGAACGGCGGCGCCAGCGCATCCAGATAGGATTTGGCTTCGCGAATGATATGGCGCGCGACGAACTCCGGCGTGTCCTCGTGCATATGGATGAAGCCGTGCAACTCGCGCAACACGTCGTTGGGGATATGGCGCGAAGTGCGCGTCTCGCCGTACAGGTAGATCGGGATGTCGGCGTTCTTGAAACGTATCTCCTGCACGAAGGCGCGCAGACTCTTCAGCGCGACCTCGGTCTCCTCCTTGCTGCCCGAGCCGAATTCCTCGTCGTCGATGGACAGCAGGAACGCCGATGCGCGGCTCTGCTGCTGCGCGAACGAAGTCAGGTCGCCGTAACTGGTGACGCCGAGGACTTCCATGCCCTCCTTCTCCAGCGCATCGGCCAGCGCGCGTATGCCCAGACCGCTGGCATTCTCGGAACGGAAATCTTCGTCAATGATGACGATTGGGAATCTGAATTTCATGGATTACTCCCTGTGGGGATAACGAATTGGCGCGGATTGTCGCAGATTCACGCTGTGGCGCAAGAAGGAATTTTCGGGGTCCGCAATACAGCGCTCAAGAATACGAACTACATCTTGGGCAACGTGACGCCGACCTGCCCCTGATACTTGCCACCGCGATCCTTGTAGGAAGTCTCGCAGATTTCGTCCGACTCGAAGAACAGCACCTGCGCCACGCCTTCGTTGGCGTAGATCTTCGCGGGCAGCGGCGTGGTGTTGGAGAACTCCAGCGTCACGTAGCCCTCCCACTCCGGCTCGAACGGCGTGACGTTGACGATGATGCCGCAGCGCGCGTAGGTGGATTTGCCCAGGCACACCGTCAGCACGCTGCGCGGTATCCGGAAATATTCCACGGTGCGCGCCAGTGCGAAGGAATTGGGCGGGATGATGCAGTAATCGGCGGTGACCTCGACGAAGGAATTCGGGTCGAAGTTCTTCGGATCGACGATGGTGCTGTTGATGTTGGTGAACAGCTTGAATTCGTTCGAGCAGCGGATATCGTAGCCGTAGCTGGACGTGCCGTAGGACACGATGCGCTTGCCGTTGACCTCTTTCACCTGGGTCGGCGAATAAGGTTCGATCATGCCGTGCTGCTCCGCCATGCGGCGTATCCACTTGTCTGACTTGATGCTCATTGCTTTATGGGGAGTGGGGAGTAGGGAGTAGGGAGTGGCAAACCGCTGCACCGCGATTCCCCACTTACCACTTACCACTTACCACTTTCCGCTTCTCCTGAGTTAAATGGGCGCGATTTTAACCAATTCGCCGCTATTGCGCGCGATTTGCTAAAATCCGCGCCTCTACAGCTTTTCGGCCAGTTCAACATGTCCCAAAGAAAAATCCTCGTCACTTCAGCCCTGCCCTACGCCAACGGCAGCATCCACCTCGGCCACCTGGTCGAATACATCCAGACCGACATCTGGGTGCGCTTCCAGAAGATGCGGGGCAACACCTGCCACTACGTGTGCGCCGACGACACCCACGGCACGCCGATCATGCTGCGCGCCGAGAAGGAAGGCATCACGCCCGAGCAACTGATCGCCCGGGTATGGCAGGAACACTACGACGATTTCAAGGCATTCCATGTCGAGTTCGACCACTATGGCTCGACCAACTCGAACGAGACCAAAGAATATTCGCAGGCAATCTATCGCAAGCTCAGGGCGGAAAACCTGATCGAGGTCCGCTCCATCGAGCAATACTACGACCCGGTCAAGAACATGTTCCTGCCGGATCGCTTCATCAAGGGCGAATGCCCGAAGTGCAACGCAAAAGACCAGTACGGCGACAACTGCGAAGTGTGCGGCGCGGCCTATGCCCCCACCGACCTGAAGAACCCCTACTCGGCCGTGTCCGGCGCAAAACCGGAACTGCGCAACTCCGACCACTACTTCTTCAAGCTCTCAGCCGACACCTGCCAGCAATTCCTGCGCGAATGGACGCGCAGTGGCGCGCTGCAACCCGAGGCCGCGAACAAGATGCAGGAGTGGCTGGGCGCGGAAGGCGAAAACAAGCTCACCGACTGGGACATCTCGCGCGATGCGCCCTACTTCGGCTTCGAGATACCCGACGCGCCGGGCAAGTATTTCTACGTGTGGCTGGACGCGCCAGTGGGCTACATGGGCAGCTTCAAACAATTCTGTGACCGTGAAAACAGAGAGGGTCGCCCCATCAACTTCGACGACTACTGGCTACGCGAAGGCAATGAAGGTGACAACCCAAAAACTCAGCTGTACCACTTCATCGGCAAAGATATTTTGTATTTCCACGCACTGTTCTGGCCCGCGATGCTGCAACACGCCGGTTTCCGCACCCCGACCAAACTGTTCGCGCACGGCTTCCTCACCGTCAACGGCGAGAAGATGAGCAAATCGCGCGGCACCTTCATCACCGCAGAGAGCTATCTCAAACAGGGGCTCAACCCCGAATACCTGCGCTACTATTACGCAGCCAAGCTCAACGGAACGATGGAGGACATCGACCTGAACCTGGAAGATTTCGTCGCGAAAGTGAACAGCGACCTGATCGGCAAGTACATCAACATCGCGAGTCGATGTGCGGGATTCATCAGCAAGCGTTTTGATGGCAAGCTCGGTGCCATTTCGGACGATGACAATAAATGGTTAAACAAACTTCGACATCTTTCAGACGATACAAATCTAGGTGTGTTTGATGGGGAAAAGGAAGGAACAATCGACCCAGTTACAATTGACGAAGCAGCTGAACAAATGGCCACCGAAATACGCGCCGAATTACGCGATGGAAAGCACGTTGATTCGCCATTGGATTTACATGAGCTAATTGCTCGTTGGTTTGAAGCAAGAAACTATGGAAAAGCAATCAGAGTGATCATGAAGCTATGCGATACAGCGAATGAGTATATCGCTATTGAAAAACCCTGGGAACTTGCCAAACAAGAAGGCAAAGAGCAACGATTGCTTGAGGTATGCACGACAGGACTTAACATGTTCCGGTTATTGTCAATTTATTTGAAACCCGTACTACCTGAACTTGCACGAAACATAGAAAATTTTCTCAATGTTTCCCCTTTTCAATGGAGCGATGCGCAAGACTTACTGCCTAAAAAGCATGTCATCAATTCGTATGAACATCTCATGACCCGCCTCGATCCCAAGCTGATCGAGGCGATGGTCTCCGCCAACCAGGAAAGCCTGCAACCCGCTCCGCAAGTACATTCCGAACAGCGCCATGCCGCGCACCAGCAGCACACCGCCAACAAGGAAGTGGGGCATGCCGAGAAGGAGTTCGAGCAGTTCATCGGTATAGAGGATTTCGCCAAGATCGACTTGCGCATCGCGAAGATCGTCAATGCCGAGCATGTGGAGGGCGCGGAGAAATTGCTGAAACTGACGCTGGACATCGGCGAGGAAAAGCCGCGCACGGTGTTCGCGGGCATCAAGTCGGCCTACGATCCCGAGAAGCTCAAGGGCCGCATGACCGTGATGGTCGCCAACCTGGCGCCGCGCAAGATGAAATTCGGCATGTCGGAAGGCATGGTGCTGGCGGCTTCCGGCGACGCGCCGGGGTTGTTCATCCTGTCACCGGACAGCGGGGCGCAGCCGGGGATGCGGGTCAAGTAATTCATTGATAACCGTCATTCCCGCGCAGGCGGGAATGACGGGCAACTTGGAGGTGCTGACACAGCCACTATGAACAATCCGCTTCTGGTGAAATTCTCGCAATTCTTCCGCCCGCGCCTGATAGACGCACTGCGCGGCTACAACAAATCCCGTTTCTCCACCGACGTCACCGCCGGCATCACCGTCGGCATCATCGCCCTGCCGCTGGCCATCGCTTTCGCGATCGCCTCCGGCGCCAAGCCCGAGGCGGGCATTTTCACCGCGATCATCGCCGGTTTCATCATCTCTGCGCTGGGCGGTTCGCGCGTGCAGATCGGCGGGCCGACCGGCGCGTTCATCGTGATCGTGTATGGCATCATCGCCCAGTACGGTTACGCCAACCTGCTGATCTGCACGCTGATGGCGGGCGTGATGCTGGTGGCGATGGGGATGACGCGCATGGGCAGCCTGATCAAATTCTTCCCGCGCCCGCTGATCATCGGCTTCACCAGCGGCATCGCGGTGCTGATCATCCTGAGCCAGGTCAAGGAATTCTTCGGTTTGCAGATCGAGGTGATGCCCGCCGATTTCGTGCCCAAGCTGCAAGCCATTTACCACGCGGCGGGCACGGTGGATTTCCTCACGCTGATGCTGGCGGTCTGCTCGGCGCTGCTGATCTGGTTCTACCCGAAGTCCTGGGCGCAAAAGCTGCCCTCGCCTATCGTCGCGCTGATCCTCGGCACGGTCATCGTCGCGTTGTTCGACCTGCCGGTGGAAACCATAGGCACGCGCTTCGGCGGCATCCCGCAAGGCCTGCCGACTTTCGATCCGCCCGAGTTCACTTTCGCCGCGCTGCGCCACCTGATCGCCCCGGCGATGACCATCGCGTTGCTCGGCGCCATCGAGTCGCTGCTGTCTGCTGCGGTAGCGGACGGCATGATAGACGACAAGCATGACCCCAATCAGGAGCTCATCGCGCAGGGTCTCGCGAACATCGTCGTCCCGTTCTTCGGCGGCATCCCCGCTACCGGCGCAATCGCGCGCACCGCGACCAACGTGCGCTCCGGCGCCACCAGCCCGGTATCCGGCATCGTGCATGCGCTCACTTTGCTGGTCATCGTGCTGGTCGCCGCGCCGCTCGCCAAACATATTCCGCTGGCGACGCTTTCCGCGATATTGCTGATCGTCGCGATCAACATGGGCGAATGGGAAGGCTTCACCACGCTGCGAAAATATCCGAAGAGCGATAGCGCTGTTCTGGTCGTGACCTTTTTGCTCACGGTGATCTTCGACCTCACTGTAGCGGTCGAGGTCGGCCTGTTCGTGGCGATCTTCTTCTTCATCAAGCGCATCACCGATCTCACCCATGTCAGCGTCGCGGAAGAATCGCCCCACCCGGACGACGGCGATGCCACGCTGATGCGCAAGGCCGTACCGAAAGGCGTGGTGATCTACCGCGTGTTCGGCGCGCTGTTCTTCGGCGCGGCGGACAAGCTGGAAACCATCCTCGCCGAGACACACAACGAGCCCGAGGTGCTGATCCTGAAAATGGACGAGGTGATCAGCATGGATGCCAGCGCGCTGCACAAACTCGAACACCTGCACGGCAAGCTGCGCAAGCACGGCAAACACCTGATCCTGTGCGGCCCGCACACCCAGCCGTATTTCCTGATGCATCAGGCGGGGTTCTTCGTGCAGATAGGCACGGAAAACGTGGTGGCGAATCTGGATGATGCGCTGCAGCGCGCGCGGAAGTTACTGTAGCAGGGCTTATGGGGCCCTGCAGCGGAAGTGCCCCGCACGCCCGCATACGCAAAGAGTACAAAATTTCGTATACACTCATACCCCGGTTAATTTAAAACTCAAGGAGAGAACATCATGGGAAGCAAAGATAAAAAGAAAGAATCAAAGGGCAAGAAACCGCAACCCAAACCGGTACCGGCAGGCAAATAATTCCCGGGGGACGGGATTTAAAATGCTTTGCCGCCGGTGTGGCATATAGCCGGGCAAAGTCATTCTGGAGCTTTGCCGAAGGAAGAGACCTTCCCGCTCCGGAATCTCTCTAAACGCGCGCCACGCGGTTGCGGCCCTCGCCTTTGGCCTGTTCCAGCGCTATATCAGCCCGGGCAACCAGGGTGCCCCACGTGTCACTCGGCAAGGCCTCGCAAACTCCCGCCGAAATCGTAACCGGGGGCAAGGCTTTTCCGTTGGGCATCGGGATAGGAGTCTGACTGATCGTCACCCGCAGCCGATCGGCTGCGGCAAAGGCATCGACTAGCGATATATTGGCCAGCAGCACCGCAAATTTCTTCCCTATCAGACGGGCTGCGTGGTCATCCGGGCGAAGTAAAGTCAGCATCGCCTGCGCAATGGTGTGCAGCGACTGGTCGACGCGCATTTCTTCCATGCCGCCCCTGGCATCATCATCCACTTCCAGCACTGCAATGCAGAGCGGCTGATTGCCGACCACGCAGCGGTGCAACAGCCGGTCGAACTTCCGGTGCATGCCGTGGTAGTTGTACAGTCCGGTCGTGTTGTCGATGATGTCATCGTCCGGGAATCTCTCATGATGAAGCAGGCTGTCCGCCATGACCGCGTTGCCCAGGCGTATCCTGTGCACCAGGATGTTGAGCATGTTGCGCGCGGCCTCGTTGGAGCCGTCGATGAGCGCCCAGAAGGAGGTATAGTCTATCGCAAACAATTCGCAATTCGTGGCTGCAATGACATAGGCGGAAACCAGACCATCGACCAGCACCGACATCTCGCCCACGCATTCGCCGGGAGCAAGCATCGCAATGGGTTCGGCGGAAGTTGAAGGTGTGATTTGAACGCTCAGGCGGCCCGACAGGACGATATACACCTGCTCGTTGATGACGCCCGGGGATAGCAGCTTCTCACCCTGTTTCAGGGTGACCAGTTTTGCCTTGCGGAACAGGGATTCAAGTGTCTCGCGCTGTATGCCACGGAAAAGCGTGGCAGTCTCGATCAGGCGGAATATCTCTGGAGAATCGATCACGGTACTATCCCAAGGTTTAAGATTCAGGCGGGAACTGCATCTGCTGTCGCCTGCGGCGCGGCCATTGTATTCGGTTGCCAGTACCGATGCCACCTGATTCGTTCCGGTTATCAGGCGATCCGCACGGATCCCATCCCGCCATCCTGGTGCTCACGCGCTACCCGTAAATCACCTTCACGTTTTCCTCGCGCAGCAACACGCGCAGATCGTGCAGCAGATCGTCGTGCAGGGTCACTTGCCACGCCTCGCCCAGGCGCATCTGGCAGGTGGCGTTGTCGTTGCGGTAATGTATCTGCACCGGGCATTTGCCGTCGCGATAGGGCATGAATAATTTCTTGAGCTGGGCGATGCTGGCGTTGCCGTTGCAGCGCAGCGCAAGTTGTTGCGCGAAATGCGAACGCGCCGAGGCGAAGTCGAACAGCTCTTCGCCGCTGACCCGCACGTTGCCGGAATATTCGTCCAGCGTAGCCTTGCCGCGCACCACCAGCAGCTCGTCCTCCTTGATCCACGGTCGGCTGCGCTCGTACTCCTCGTTGAACACGGTCATCTCGACCTGCGCGCTGCCATCGTCGAGGGTGATGACGGCCATGCGCCCGCGCCGCGTCTGCTGGATACGCAGCCCGGCGACGATGCCCGCCAGCACTACCGGCACGCCGCGCCGCGAGGTGTACCCGCCACCGCCTCCATTCCCCGTGCCATTTCCCTGGCCGACAAATTGCGGCGTCAGGTCTGCCAGTTTCACCCTGATGAAATTGGCCAGCTCGGCAGCATATTCCTGGTAGGGATGGCCGCCCAGATAGATGCCCAGGCTGGCTTTCTCGTGCGCGAGCTGCTCGCGCAAACGCCAGCGCGGCACGTCGGCGGTCTGCACGGTCAGCACCGCGTCGGATTCGTCGTGGCCGAACAGGCTGTTCTGGTTGGCGGCGCGCGCGTGCTGGTCGGCGCTCGCCAGTGCCGCATCGACGCTCGCCATCAGCGCGGCACGGTGATCATTGATACTGTCGAACGCGCCGGCGCGTATCAGCGCCTCGACCGTGCGGCGGTTGACGATGCGCTTGTCGACGCGGCGGCAGAAATCGAACAGGTCCTTGAAAGGGCCCTTTTCGCGCGCCTTGACGATGCTGTTGATCGCCGCCTCGCCGGTGCCCTTGATCGCGCCCAGCCCATAGGCGATCGTCTGCTCGTCCACCGGCGAGAACACGTAGCCCGAGCTGTTCACATCCGGCCGCAGGATGCGGATGTTCTGCTGCAGTGTATCGGCGTAAAAGATGCTGACCTTCTCGGTGTTGTCCAGGTCGCCGGATAGCGTCGCTGCCATGAACGAGGCCGGGTGATGCGCTTTCAGGTAAGCCGTGTGGTAGGCGACCAGCGCATAGGCGGCGGCATGGGATTTGTTGAAGCCGTAACCGGCGAACTTTTCCATCAGGTCGAACAGGTTGCCGGCCACCTCTTTGTTTGTGCCATTCCTGAGCGCGCCTTCGACAAATATCGCACGCTGCTGCGCCATCTCCTCGACCTTCTTCTTGCCCATCGCGCGGCGCAGCAGGTCGGCGCCGCCGAGGCTGTAACCGCCGACGATCTGCGCCATCTGCATCACCTGTTCCTGGTAGACCATGATGCCGTAGGTCTCGCGCAGCACCGGCTCGACCGCAGGGTGCGGGTAGTCGAATTTCTCGCCGTGCTTGCGGCGCACGAAATCCGGGATCAGGTCCATCGGACCCGGACGGTACAGCGCGACCAGCGCGATGATGTCCTCGAAGCGGTCCGGCCTAGCCTGCTTCAGCATGTCCTTCATGCCGCGCGATTCCAGCTGGAACACTGCTGTGGTGTTGGCCCTGGTGAGCAGTTCGTAAGTCGCCTTGTCGTCCAGCGCGAGGGGCTCGAGTGTGAACGGTGCGACACCCCCGGCCAGCCGGGTGACATGGCGCATCGCCCAGTCGAGTATCGTCAGCGTGCGCAGACCGAGAAAGTCGAACTTCACCAGGCCGATGGCTTCGACGTCATCCTTGTCGTACTGGCTGACCACGCTGGTACTGCTGTCGGCGCAATACAGCGGGCAGAAATCGGTGAGCTGTCCCGGCGCAATCAGCACGCCGCCCGCGTGCATGCCGATATTGCGCGTCAGATCCTCGAGACGCCCGGCCAGCTCCAGCAGCTCGGGCACGCCTTCCTCGCGTTCGGCAATCGCGTTGATCTCCGGCTCCATCTCGCGTGCTTTCTTCAGCGACACCGGCTTCACGCCTTCCAGCGGAATCGCCTTGGACAGGGTGTCGCACAAGCCATAGGGGAAATCCATCACGCGCCCGACGTCGCGTATCACCGCCTTGGAGGCCATCGTGCCGAAGGTGGCGATCTGCGACACGCACTGCGCGCCGTATTTGTTCTTCACATAGTCGATCACACGCTCGCGCCCGTCTTGGCAGAAGTCCACGTCGAAGTCCGGCATCGACACGCGCTCCGGATTCAGAAAGCGCTCGAACAGCAGCCCGTAGCGCAGCGGGTCGAGGTCGGTGATGCCAAGACTGTACGCCACCAGCGAACCCGCGCCGGAGCCGCGGCCGGGGCCGACCGGCACTCCGTTGCTCTTTGCCCATCTGATGAAGTCCGCGACGATCAGGAAGTAGCCGGGAAAGCCCATCTTGATGATGGTCTCGATCTCGAAATCCAGGCGCGCGCTGTATTCCGGCATCTTTTCGGCGCGTACCGCCCCGTCGGGATACAGCTGCGCCATGCGCGCCTGCAGGCCGCGCGCAGATTCGGCGCGCAGGAAATCGTCCAGGCTCTCGCCGTTCGGCGTGGGAAAATCCGGCAGGCGCGGCTTGCCCAGCATCAAAGACAGGTTGCAACGTTGTGCGATTGCTATGCTGTTCTGCAACGCCTCGGGCATATCTGCGAACAGCTCGGCCATCTCGGCCTGCGTCTTGAAATACTGCTGTGCGGTGAAAGCCTTCGCGCGGCGTTTGTCGTTGAGCACATAGCCCTCGGCGATGCACACGCGCGCCTCGTGCGCCTTGAAATCCTCCGCGGTCAGGAATTGCACCGGATGGGTGGCGACCACCGGCAGCGCCAGTTCGGCGGCGAGCTGGATCGCGCCGTGAATGTAATGTTCCTCGTCGGCAAAACCCGCGCGTTGCACTTCAAGGTAATAGCGGTTATTGAACAGCCCCGCCCATTCCCGTGCATATTGTTTGGCCTGCGCGGCATTGCCAGACAGCAGTGCGCTGCCGACATCGCCAAGGTGCGCGCCGGAGAGCGCGATCAGGCCGTCGGAGCCCTGATGGAACCACTCGCGGCGCAACTCGGCCCGGCCGCGATGCTGGTTCTCCAGAAAAGCGCGCGACAACAAGCGGCACAGCAGCAGATAGCCCGCAGTGGATAGACACAGCAACAACAGGCGGTACGGGCGCTCCGGATCGGCATCATTGGTAATGAATACATCGCAACCGGCGACGGGCTTGAGTCCCGCGCCGCGCGCCGCCTGGTAGAACTTGATCAGACCGAAGAAGTTGTTGAGATCGGTCAGCGCCAGTGCCGGCATCCCGTCCTGCTTCGCGGCGGAGACCGCTTCGTCCACGCGCACCATGCCATCCGAAATGGAATATTCGCTGTGCAGACGGAGATGGACGAAAGAGGGTTGCGGCATGATCGAATACAAAAATTTCAGGCGCGGATTTTACCACCGCTTGATGAAGTAAATTTTCTTGCCGGAGATTCAAAACGTTAGAATGGTGCCTTAGCCTTCCTCCGCATAAACAACCGTGCAACACACCCTTACCCCGCAGCGCGAACGTTATCTTTTACTGACCCTCGCGGGCATCCAGTTCAGCCACATCCTCGACTTCATGATCATGATGCCGCTCGGCCCGATGCTGATCAGTACGCTGGGCATCAGCACGCACCAGTTCGGTCTGCTGGTCGCGTCCTACAGCTTCAGCGCCGCAATATCGGGGTTGCTCGCGGCAACCTTCGTCGACCGTTTCGAGCGCAAGCGTTTATTGCTGACAATGTTCGCGCTGTTCGGGCTGGCGACGCTGGCCTGCGGGCTGGCACCGGGCTATGTCACGCTGCTGGTGGCGCGTGGACTGGCTGGCGCGTTTGGCGGCGTGATGGGCGCGATGGTGCAGACCATCGTCGGCGACACCATCCCGTTTGCGCGACGCGCGCGGGCGAGCAGCATCGTCTCGACGGCTTTCTCGCTCGCCACCGTCGCCGGTGTGCCGCTGTCGTTATGGCTGGCGAATCATTTCCAGTGGCGCGCGCCGTTCGTCTTCATCGCGGTGCTGGTGGTGCTATTCATCCTGGTCGGCATGCGCATCCTGCCGGAATTGCGCCACCATATCAGCGCGCAGAAGCGCGCCCATCCCTTCGTCGAGATGTTCGCCGTGTTGCGCGACCCCAACCATCTGCGCGCGCTGACGTTCTCCGCGCTGCTGATATTTTCCGGCTTCACGGTGATTCCCTACATCACGATCTATGCGGTGCACAATGTCGGCATCGCGCAGGCAGACATCCCGTTCATCTATCTCGCCGGCGGCGCCGCAACGCTGATCACCGCGCGGCTGATCGGCCACTGGGCGGATATGAGCGGCAAGATACTGGTGTACCGTCTGATTGCGATCTTTGCCCTGCTGCCGCTGTTCGTCGTGACCAATATCGGCGTGGCACCGCTGTGGCTGTGGCTGATCTGCACCACGCTGTTTTTCGTGCTGGTATCGGGGCGCATGATACCGGCGATGGCCATCGTCACCTCGGCGGCCCAACCCAGGCTGCGCGGCACGTTCATGTCGCTCAACGCCTCGATGCAGCAGCTCGCCAGCGGACTGGCCTCCACGCTGGCAGGTTTCATCATCACGCAAAACGGCGCGGGGCAAATCGTCGGTTATGAAAAAGTGGGATATGTCGCGATCGCGGGGAACATGCTGGCGATCTGGTTCGTGGTGCGCATCGTGATGCACGACGCAAGTAGCGCGCCGGGGAATCAACCCTCGAGGTAATCCACCAATTCCCCGCTGGTATGGCGCAGCCGCTGACTGAGCATGCGCGCAATGATGAACAGCATCTTCACTGCCAAAGCCGGCTTTTCCTGGGAGAGCAGCATGAAGCTATCCCGGGTCAACAGCACCAGCATGGCCTCCTCCTGAACGACCGCAGTGGCAGAACGCGGCTCGCCGTCCACCATCGCCATTTCACCTATGGTCTTGCCAGGCCCCATGACGGCGACGATTTTTTTGGCGCCATGGCTGTCTTCCTTGTACATCTCCAGCTGCCCCTCGGCCAGCACGCACATGTACTCGCCCCTGTCGCCCTCGCTGAATATCGTTGTCCCCGGTGATGCCCGATAAAGTCCCATGTACCCGGCCAGCGCCAGCAGCTGCTGCCACTCCAGGTCGCGGAACAGATAACCGCCTTCAAGGAGAGCGGCTATCTTGTCGCGATAGACTGTCCCGGCCCCGAGCAAGTGGAGCGATGCAAAAGCAGACTGGCTGTCGTTTGTGGCGGACATGATGCCGATTGCACAGGCCTATAAGCGGATAAAATCGAGCAGATTAAAGATAGGTTGGAGCGGGTGAACGGGATCGAACCGTCGTATGCAGCTTGGGAAGCTGCCGTTCTACCATTGAACTACACCCGCGTAGTGCGGCGATTTTACGTTGGTTGCCAACATTACTCAACTCTTTGGTATGTTGCAGAATGGCCGACTGTCGATCCAATGCGTCCGAAAATTTTGCATGAGGTATGGTTAGCTTGGGGGCGGTTGCCGCTAACAGTTGCCACGGTTATCTCACGGAGACCCTGCAGATTGTTATCACCGTGGGCAGCTACTTTGCATTCCGAAAGTCAGGTTTGAATATTCCGGCAACACATCCAGCCCTTACGGCCTGCCCGGAGCATTGACTGCGGCACTGCGCACCTTCTGGGCGTAATCCCGCATGGTTGGCGACTGGGCAACTGCCGCCTGGCGTATCTTGGCGATATGCGCAAGCGCCCGCACACTCGCCTCCGGTGAAATATATGGGGTTTGGCCTATCCCATGCGCGGGCAAACGGTGCAAGCCCGACAAAATGAAGAACCAGTTGTGCGGACCGAAAAGAGATAAGCGCCGGTTAATATCCGTGCTGTTCGGGATTTTTTCATCCCACAGCGCCAGCAAATTGGCCAGAGTATCCGGCACTTTCACGTCCTGGGTGTGAGCACGCCAGAACGGTGTGTCTCGGCGTTGCGACAGCACGTAATGCGCCAGGATAAAATCCCGTAGCTCATCGTACAAATCCGACATCGCGGTATTGTAACGTGCCTGGCTATGGCCGGCCCCGCCGGGCGCAGGCAGATAATCGATAAACATCTGTACGGCATGCTCGATCAAATATATGCCGGTAGATTCCAGTGGCTCGATAAATCCCGATGCGAGTCCCAGGGCGAGACAGTTCTTTTCCCACATTCTGGCGCGGTGACCTATCCGCATGCTCAGTAAACGCGGTTCGGCCAACGGCTCGGCAGCACCATGATGTTGGCGCAGAGTTGCGACCGCTTCATCATCCGAACAGAATGCGGATGAGTAGACATAGCCGGATCCGCGGCGCGACTGAAGGTCGATTTCCCAGACCCACCCGGAATCCTTTGCGGTGCAGGTCGTGTAGCTGCGCAACGGCGTGGCTGCGTCTTTATAGGCGACAGGACAGGCAACGGCCCTGTCGCAGAGCAAAGTATCGCCATATGAGATCCAAGGGACGCCCAGGGCATCCCCGAGTAGCAGGGAGCGAAAGCCAGTGCAGTCTATGAACAAATCCGCTTCATGCCGGCTCCCGTCCGCCAGCTCAACTGCCTTGATGCCGCTTTCGTTCGTTTCAACCCTGACCACGTCGCCGATGATGTGGCGTACCCCTCTGCCTGTGGACACCTCGCGCAACAGCGCGGCCAAACGTATCGCATCCAGATGGTATGCATAGGGCACCGGCGCTTCGTATTTTGGCGATTGCATCAGCTTGGGAGACAGATTGCCATCGAATAAAGCCGTCTGCACCACTCCCACATCTGCGAACGGCGCGGCAATCCGTCCGCGCTGCTTGAGGTTAAGCCAATGCGCCATAGCGGAGTAACCCTCGCTGAGCAACGGTGCGTCGAAAGGATGATCATAGCGGTCCACTTCCGTGCCGCCGCCGTTGCGCCATCCGACAAATCGGATGCCATTCTTGAGCGTAGCGTCTGCATGAGCGAACAGGGCCGTCTCCGGAATATCCAGAGTTTGCATTGTCTGACGCAACGTCGGGACAGTCGCTTCGCCCACCCCTATCGTCTCGATTTCTTTCGACTCAATCAGGCAGATATCCACCGGGTAATCCGGATTTGCGCCAAGCGTACGCTGCAAATAGGCGGCAGCGAGCCAGCCCGCCGTGCCCCCGCCGATAACCAGCACGGAACGATAAGGAATCATAAGTAAAGCTCCTGAAATTTTCAGCCGGAAACTGGCGCCACGCAGTTCACAAACATGCGTTGAGTCAATCGCGCCTTATCCATGGTGGGATTGGCCGCCACATCAGTCATGGCGATCGAGTGGAAAGCATTGCCGGGATACATCGCCAGACGGTTGAATCGACCGGCAATGGTATGCAGATGTTCCCAGATACCGTCGTTGCCCACCGCATAAGTCTCGGGCTGGGTATGCTCGCCTTCCGCCTCGAGCCAGGCGTTATATCTCCTGTAATCCTCGTCAGTACGCACTATCGCCAAGCCGAGCGGAATATGGCGGAACATGCTCGTGCCGATTTCAAAATCAGGATTAAGGTATACAACGCCGGCCAGCGGCAGCGGATCGATGTGGGGATGCTTTTGCTTCGCGAGCATCTCGCGCGCCGGGGTGGTGACGATGGAAAAATCCGACATGAAATCATCGGCTGTGCATCGCACGCCGCTCAGCGATGAAAGCAACTGCGCCAACAGGGTCCATACGTGCCGCAATTCTGCGGGATCGATGGCGCTGTGCATGCCCGGATAATAGGCCAGCGAGGCATCGTAACGACCCGCAAGCGCCGCAGCCCGAACGGCATGAGGATCGGCATAAAGATCATCGACGATCAAGACCGGACATCCGGCTGCGGTAGTTTCTATATGCACCCGAGCAGATGGATTTATCCGGAACAGCTCGGCGCCGGAGGTCACTCCTTGGATTCCTTCCGGCGGCGGCGACGCGTTACCACACCCGCTGCGATTGCAGCGCCCATGAGGCTCAAAGTACCCGGCTCGGGAACCGATGGCCCGGGGGCGGCATGTTCGACCTGAACCGTTAAATCTATGTTCTGAAGCAGAAACTGTCCTACAGGAGCCCCCACGCCAACATTCAGAATCCCATCTGTCCAAATATCCTGCAAAGCGAGGGCATCAAACCCCAAGGATTGCTGCAATTGGCCATAGATAGCGTCATATACGTCGCGTTGTTGGCTGTACTGATAGTGAACAACGCAATTGCCATAATAATCATATGTGCAATATGAGCCGTCGCTGGTTGCTGCACCATAGGGACTCACTGTATGCAGGGTCTGGCTTGCTGTTGCGGTCGCAGAGGTGCCACCAGCCGTTACCTGCATGACATCGGCCACATTGTCCTGGTTCAGGACATCGCGGCTGCGGGTTTCAATGTAATCAGTCACCGTATATGGCGCATAGGCGGTATAACCAGGAGAGTAGTAACACCCTCCCCACCAGGAGCAACTGGAATAGCCGGGGTAATAATATGAGTAATATCCAGTATGACTTGTCGTTCCGGTCACATTGTATGCACCATAAGCTTGAGCTGCAGGCGCGCCATAAGCCGGGTCGGATAGCCCGTAGGCCACCAATCCGCCGGAAATTACGTCCGTCGCAGCAAAACCTTGGCTGGAAAGCTGCGCGCTGATATCAAATTGAAGGTTGGCACTGCCGCCTGAAAGCAATTGGCTCAGACTAAACGATTGCGATATTGTCACCGGCGTTGCCGAGGCAGGCGCTGCCATCGCACCGATAACCGCCAATGCAGCACTAATCCCTTTTGGTTTGAAATTGCTCATTTGTATAAATCTTTCTATCTATAAATCAGTTTTGATATAACAACTTCACATTGACTGCACACACAACTGCATTGCAATTTCGCCCAAGCACCCATGCGCACATATTTATAGCTATCTTGCAAACAAAATACGTTAAAACTATCAAATATTTCGTATCTGGCAAGCTTGCAACTGGATTTTACGCCGCCACCCTTCAACGATAGTGGGATTATCCGTTTTTTGAAAAATATTACAACCTGTACTAAAGTACGCACAGGGCATCACTGGCACATCAACCGCACCTGACCTGCCACAGCCACCCCCCACCTGACTTCCTGTATCAAAATTCAAACACCCCGCTTCAGCAACTCCCGTTCTATCATTGAACCACTTCCACGTGATAGCATCGCGTTTTATCGCGACCGGATCATAGATTGAAAGTAATTACCGTCAACATCAACGGCGCGCAACGCCAACTTCCCGATTCCTCCAGCGTTGCCGCACTCATCGAAGAAATGGGCTTGACCGGCAAGCGTGTCGCGCTGGAACGCAACGGCGAGATCGTGCCGCGCAGCACGTTCGCGACGCAAAAACTTTCCGATGGCGACAAACTGGAGGTTGTCGTCGCGGTAGGCGGCGGCTAACCACCCTGCCCATCGCCTGTAGAAATGGCGAGGATCATTGGAACAGCATAAAGGTAAAGCAATGAACGACAAATTTATTATCGCGGGCAAAAGTTATAACTCGCGCCTGCTGGTCGGCACCGGGAAATACAGGGATTTCCACGAAACCAAAGCGGCAGTAGAAGCCAGCGGCGCGGAGATCATCACGATCGCGATCCGCCGCAGCAACATCGGCCAGAACCCCGACGAACCCAGCCTGCTGGAGATTCTGCCGCCGTCCAAATACACGCTGCTGCCCAACACCGCCGGTTGCTATAGTGCCGAAGATGCGGTGCGCACCTTGCGTCTGGCGCGCGAACTGCTCGACGGCCACTCGCTGGTCAAGCTCGAAGTGCTGGGCGATCCGCAGTCGCTGTATCCCAACGTGATCGAGACTATCGCCGCCGCGAAGACGCTGGTGGCTGAAGGCTTTCAGGTGATGGTGTACACCTCGGACGACCCCATCATCGCCAAGCAACTGGAAGACATCGGCTGCGTCGCGATCATGCCGCTGGCCTCGCTGATCGGCTCCGGCATGGGCATCCTCAATCCGTGGAATCTGCAACTCATCATGGACCGCGTGAAAGTCCCGGTGATCGTCGATGCGGGCGTGGGCACGGCCTCGGATGCCGCCGTCGCGATGGAGCTGGGCTGCGCGGGCGTGCTGATGAACACCGCGATCGCCGGTGCGCAACATCCGGTGCTTATGGCCTCGGCAATGAAGAAGGCCGTCGAGGCCGGGCGCGAAGCCTTCCTCGCCGGCCGTATGCCCAAGAAGCTGTACAGCGCCAGCCCGAGTTCGCCGACGGCCGGGATCATCGGTTCCTAGGTAGGGGCACGGCGCGCCGTGCCCCTACAATCTGCGGGCAATTTGTTTGAATACCATGACCGACACCACCGATTTTTCCAGACGCCACATCCGCAGCTTCGTCCTCAGGCAGGGCCGCGTCTCACCCGCACAGCAACGCGCGGTAGACACGCTACTGCCGCGCTTCGGCATCCCTTATGCGGCACACCCTTTGGACCTCGATCAGGCTTTCGGACGCGCCGCGCCGAAAATACTGGAGATCGGGTTCGGCATGGGCGACAGCACCGCGACCGTCGCGCTGGCACATCCGGAGAACGACTACCTCGCGCTGGAGGTGCATACCCCCGGCGTGGGCAACCTGCTCAAGCTGATAGACGCGCAACAGATCGGCAACATCCGCATCATCCAGCACGATGCGGTGGAGGTGCTGCATGACATGATAGGCGACGCAACGCTGGACGGCGTGCACATCTTCTTTCCCGATCCGTGGCACAAGGCGCGCCACAACAAGCGACGCCTGATCCAGAGCCCGTTCGTCGCGCAACTTGTGCAGAAACTGAAACCGGGCGGCTATATCCACGTCGCGACCGACTGGCAGAATTATGCCGAACAGGTGCTGCGGGTGCTAAGTGAAGAGTCCTCACTGGAAAATACCGCGACAGATTACGCGCCGCGTCCGGACTACCGCCCGCTCACCAAGTTCGAGCAGCGCGGATTGCGGCTGGGCCACGGGGTGTGGGATCTGGTGTTTCGGAAAAAACCGGATTAGCTCAATCAGCTGCCGCCAAATTCCAGATTCGGCGCGCGATTCAGCAATTCCTCGACCATCTCTGCGGCGGGCCTGTGCTCATAGATAATGCGATAGACGGCCTCGCAGATCGGCATTTCGATATCCAGCCTTTGCGCGAGATGGTGGACTTCGCGCACGGTATACACCCCCTCGGCGACATGACCCAGCCTGCGCAATATCTCGGGCAAATCGTGCTGCTGCGCCAGCATCAGGCCAACTTGGCGGTTGCGCGACAGATCGCCTGTGCAGGTCAGGATCAGGTCCCCGACGCCGGGCAAGCCGCCCAGGGTCTCGGGCCGCCCGCCCAGTTTCAGGCCGAGCCGGGTAATCTCGGCCAGGCCGCGCGTCAGCAAAGCAGCGCGCGCGTTATGCCCCAGCCCCATGCCGTCGCAAATTCCGGAAGCGATGGCCATCACATTCTTCACCGCGCCGCCGACTTCCACCCCGATCACATCGCTGCTGACGTAGATGCGCAGGCGAGCATGATGCAAAGCCTGCGCGGTGCTGCGCGCAAATCCTTCGTCTGAGGAGGCAAGTGTCAAGGCAGTGGGCAAACCGCGCGCCACCTCCTGCGCGAAACTGGGGCCGGACAACACGCCGCGCTGAAATCTTTCCGGCAACGACTCGGCTGCCACCTGGTAGGGCAATTGCGAAGTCTCCGCCTCGAAACCCTTGCAGACCCAGACCACCCCAAAGTTTTGCTGCGATTGCGCAAGCTGCTGCAGGGTGGAACGCAGCGCAGCGGTAGGGACGGCGACGATTGCCAAATCGGCGGCCGCCAATGTGGCGGAGATATCCGCGCTCAGCTCAAGATTGACGGGAAGCGTGATGTCCGGCAGATAGCGTTGATTGCGCCGCGAGGCGCGCATCTCCTCCACTTGCGCGGCATTGCGCGCCCACAGTGTGACGCGATGGCTGGCTGCCAGGCTGATCGCAAGCGCGGTTCCCCATGCGCCCGCACCGATAATCGTAATGTTCATATCGTAGGGGCGCGATTCATCGAGCCCAAATCCATTGATATTTCATAACAAGGGCGCGACGAATCGCGCCCCTACGTTGATATTGCGCGGTTAGTCGCCCCACACCTCGGTGCCGCGCACATAGCCGATATTGCCGTCCTGATGGCGCACCTTGACCCAGCCCGTTCCGGTTGCTTCGAGAAACTCCAGCGCTATTTGCTGGCGCACCTGAAACACGCGAGCCGAGCCGAAATCCGGCTCCGTGCGCGCGTCCACCAATGGCAGCAGCGCAAACACATAGCGTTCGTTGCCCAGCACGCGTTTTTCGACCCAATACAATCCGCCCGACCGGTCACGCACCTTGACCCAGCTGTTCAGCGTGACGACCTGCTCGAAAGGCATATAGCGGTTCACCACGAACAACTTTTTCGCCTGCAACGACGGCGCGTCGTAGAGTATCGCGCTGCGCTCGCGAACCGACACGAAATCCACCGCATAGGCCGAGCCTCCGCCATGCAGCGCAAGTAATAGCAGCCAATGCAACGGGATGACGAACCTCATTAATGGGTGGTGGTCGCGTCGGCCTGCACCCGCTGTTGTTTTTGCTGCAGGTACATCGCCTCGAAATTGATCGGTTGCAACACCAGCGGCACAAAGCCGGCACGGATCACCACATCCGAAATCACCTCGCGCAAATACGGGAACAGGGTGTTGGGGCACATCACCGACAGGATAGGCTCCAGGTCTTCAGTCGAGACATTGCGTATCTGGAATATGCCCGCCTGCTTGGCCTCGATCAGGAACATCGTTTTTTCGCCGATTTTCGCGGTGACGGTGGCCATGACGATCACCTCGAATGCTCCCTCGCCGACCGTGACAGCCTGCGAATGCAATTGCAGTTCAATCTGCGGTTCCGTCCGCTCCAGAAATATCTGCGGCGCGTGCGGGATCTCCAGCGAGAGATCCTTCAAATATATCTTGTCTATGCCGACTGTCGGCTGCTTGTTCTCTTGTTCTGTTCCGGCCATGCTGTTTCTCCCTGTAATTATTTTGCCAAAAGACTGTCCAGCTTCCCGTCATGATCCAGCGCTGCAAGATCATCATAACCGCCGACATGTTCGTTGTTGATATATATCTGCGGCACGGTACGACGTCCGGTTTTTTCCATCATCGCAACCCGCAACTCCGGTTCCAGATCGACGCGTATCTTCTCGATTTCCAGTATCCCCTTGCGCTCCAGAAGCTGCTCGGCGCGGACGCAATAGGGGCACACGGCCGTGCAATACATCAACACTTTCGCCATCATTTTTCCAGCGGCAAATTATGCTTCTGCCAGTCCATCACCCCGCCAGCCAGGTTGTATGCCTGCGCAAAACCCTGCTTGCCGAGCATCGCGCAAGCCGAACCGGAACGGTTGCCGCTGCGGCACACCACCACGATCGGCTTCTCCCGGTATTTCTCCAGCTCCCCGATGCGTTCCTTCAGCGAGCCGAGCGGAATCAGCCTGGCCTTCAGCAAATGGCCCGAGCGGTACTCTGATTCCTCGCGCACATCCAGGATCAGCGCGTCTTTATGGTTGATGAGCTGCAATGCGCCGGTGTAATCCACTTCCTTGATACCGCGAATGCGGTTGCCAAACATGGACCACAGCAGCATGAAGCCGCTGAGCAGCGCGATGATAATGGGGAAAAAGTTATTGCTGATGAACTGCACGCCGATACTCCTGTTCTTCCTGAAAAGCGGATTCTAACAGAGCGGAAAAAGTCGCGGGAGTTCAGCTTGCCTGAAAACCGTTGCATATAAGCGTGACCTGAATTCGGATTACACGCTGTGCGACGCCGGAACCTGCGCGGCTATTTGCGCTCTGCCACACAACAAACGAAAAGGCAAAGCCCGCCTGGCCAGGCCAGAACCTGGCTCGCGGGCCTCGTGCCACCTGCCCCTTAACAGGAGCCTTTGACGCCCAATTTGGCCAGGATGCTATTCAGCGGGCATATCCGGGTAAAGCCGCTCTGAAACAGATTCAGGCCCACAAAAGCGGTGAAAAACAGGAAGTAGTGGTGTACAAACAGCGGGCTGGCTTCCACGCCCAGCGACAGCGACAGCAAAATAAAAAAACCGGCAACAATACGGACGATACGTTCTGCATTCATGTAATTCTCCTGATGGTTAAAGTGTAGATGAAATCGACTGGTGCTTCTTGTACAACGTGGCGTAATACAGCACAGGGATCACGACCAGCGTCAGCACGGTCGATACCAGTATCCCGAAGATCAACGACAACGCCAGTCCGTTGAATATCGGGTCGTCAAGGATAAACACCGCGCCCAGCATCGCCGCCAAGCCGGTCAGAACGATAGGCTTGGCGCGCGCGCCCGCCGCGGCGATCACCGCATGCTGGGGATCCGCACCATCGCGTATCTGCAGATTGATAAAATCCACCAGCAGGATCGAGTTGCGCACGATGATGCCCGCCAGCGCGATCATGCCTATCATCGAGGTCGCGGTGAATTGCGAACCGAACAGCGCATGCCCCGGCATCACGCCGATGATGGTCAGCGGAATCGGCGCCATGATCACCAGCGGCACTATGTACGATTTGAACTGCGCCACCACCAGCAGGTAGATCAGCAACAGGCCCACGCCATAGGCGATGCCCATGTCGCGGAAGGTCTCGAAGGTCACCTGCCATTCGCCATCCCATTTCAGCGAGTATCCCGCATAGGGATCACCGGGCTGTTTGAAGTAATAGGTTTCCAGATTCCCGCCCTGCGCCAGCGCCATGCCGCCAGTCTCGCCGTTGATGTCGAACATACCGTACAGCGGGCTGTCCAGCTTGCCCGCCATGTCGCCGAACACGTAGACGACAGGCAGCAGATCCTTGTGATAGATCGGGTGGTCGCGCTGCACCGGGATGACCCGCACCACTTCGGACAACGGCACCAGAACGCCGTCCCCGTTTCCGTTTGTATGGCCGCGCACCTTGAGTTTCAGTATCTCGTCGATATTGCTGCGCCGTTCCGCCGGCAAACCGATGCGCAATGGCGGCGCATATTTCGCCGTGGTGTCGTGCAGGGAAGTGACATCCTGGCCGGACAGGGCCACGCCGATCACATCCACGATGTCGCGCGGGGCGACGCCCAGCAGCGCGGCCTTGCTCTGCATCACCTGCACTTGCAGCTTGGGTGCCGCTTCGGTCACCGTGTCGTCGATCGCGACGATACCCTCTGTCTTGCCGAACTGCTCGCGCACCCTGCCCGCAATCTTGCGCGCACCTTCATAGTCCGGACCGTAAATTTCCGCCACGATGGGCGACATCACCGGCGGGCCGGGCGGCACCTCGACGATCTTCACCTTCGCGCCCCATGCGGCGGCAATCTTCTGGATAGGCTCCAGCGCGGCAGTGGCGATCTCGTGGCTGCTGCGGCTGCGATGATGCTTGTCGCGCAGGTTGACCTGGATATCGCCCTGTTCAGATGCGCTGCGCAGATAATACTGGCGCACCAGACCGTTGAAGTTAATAGGTGAAGCCGTGCCCGCATAGGCCTCGTAATCGGTCACTTCCGGAACGGTCGCAAGATAGCTGCCGATATCGCGCAACACGCCACCGGTCTGCTCCAGCGCCGTGCCCGTGGGCATATCCACGACGATCTGGAACTCGGACTTGTTGTCGAACGGCAGCATCTTCAGGATCACCAGCTTCACCACGCCCAGCGACACGGCCAGCAGCAGGCCTCCCAACACAGCCAACCATAATTTGCGCCGCGCCGCCTTGCCGTGCACGCCGTTCAGGAACGGGGTCAGCACCTTGCGGAAGAATCGGGCCGTCGCGGTATCGCGTTCGTCGTGTACCACCTCGTGATTCGCCCCGGCAAAACGCAGCACCAGCCAGGGCGTGATGACGAAGGCCACCGCCAGCGAGATCAGCATACCCATGCTGGCGTTGATCGGGATCGGGCTCATGTACGGCCCCATCAGGCCGCTGACGAAGGCCATCGGCAGCAATGCCGCGATCACGGTGAAGGTCGCCAGTATCGTCGGGCTGCCCACTTCGTCCACCGCCTCCGGGATGATCTCGGACAGCGGCTGGTGTGTCGCCAGCGCACGGCGGCGATGGATGTTCTCGACCACCACGATCGCGTCATCGACCAGTATCCCGATGGAGAAAATCAGCGCGAACAGCGATACGCGGTTCAGCGTAAAGCCCCAGGCCCAGGATGCGAACAGCGTCGCCGCCAGCGTCAGCAATACCGCGATGCCGACCACCAGCGCCTCGCGCCGCCCCATCGCGAACCACACCAGCGCGACCACGGCGAAGGTCGCGAACAGCAATTTCTTGATCAGCTTCATCGCCTTGTCGTTCGCGGTCTCGCCGTAATTGCGCGTGATACTGACCTGCACGTCGTCGGGTATCACGCTGCCCTTCAGTTCATTCACGCGCGCCAGCAACTTCTCGGCGATCTCCACCGCATTGGCGCCCGGTTTCTTGGTGACAGCCACGGTCACCGCGGTGAATTCGCCGTTGGCTTTGATTTGCTTGTCTTGCGCGGCGGGGCCGGTACCGAACCACACATAGCTGGCCGGCTGATCCGCGCCATCCTGCACATCGGCGATGTCGCGCAAAAACACCGGCTTCCCATTGGAAACGCCGACCACCAGTTGCTTGACCTCGCCGACATCCCTCAGGAAGCTGCCGGTCTGCACCAGCACCTCGCGGTTGTCGCGCACCAGATTCCCCGCATTCTGCGATACGTTGGCAGCTTGCAGCGCCGCGCGCACATCCGGTATCGAGAGTTGAAAGGCATTTAGGCTTTCCGGATTGAGCGATATCCGCACCGTGCGTTGCGTCGCACCCAGCGTGCTCACTTCGCGCGTGCCCGGGACGCGTTTCAAGTCCGCCTCGATGGCATGCGCCACCTGGGTCAGCTCGATGCCGCCGCCCACCGCCTGTTCCCGCCACAGCGTCAGCGCGACCACCGGCACATCATCTATGCCCTTGGCCTTGATGATGGGCTGCGATACCGCCAAAGTGGGCGGCAACCAGTCCGCATGCGAATGCACCACGTCATACAGCTTGACCAGCGACGGCACATGCTCCTCGCCGACCTTGAATTGCACGGTGACGATCGCCATGCCGGGTTGCGACACCGAATACACATGGTCAACCCCGGCGATCTGCGACAGCACCTGTTCGGCCGGTGTCGCCACGGTTTGCGCAACATCGCCGGCCGACGCGCCCGGATAGGCGATCATCACGTTGGCCATCGTCACGTTGATCTGCGGCTCTTCCTCGCGGGGCGTCACCACCACCGCGAACGTGCCCAGCAGCACCGCGACTATCGCCAGCAACAGCGTCATCTGCGAATGCAGGAAATATTTTGCTATGCGTCCAGAAATACCCATTTTATTTTCCTTATGAGTTGCGCGGCTGCGCTGTCTTTAGTCCATTTCTTAATCAACCGCGCAGTATCGTAGGGGCGCGATTCATCGCGCCCCTACCGGGTTATTCGGAAATAATGTTTGAATCCGTCTTCTGCTTCATGCCCGCCTTGACCGGCTCCAGTGCGACCTTCTCGCCCGGATTCAATCCGGCCAGCACCTCGACCGCGCCATCCGCGGTCGTTTCGCCCAGCCGTACCTGGCGCAGCTTCACTGCACCCTGCGCATCCACCACATAGACCGCGACCACCTCGCTACGACGCAACACCGCGCTGGCGGGAATCACCAGCTTGTTCGCCTTGCCCACGACAAAATGCGTGCGCACGAACATGCCCGGATAAATCCCGGCCTCATTCGCCGGCAGGTACACCCGCACCTGCGTGCTGTGGGTGCGCGCATCCGCCAGCGGCAACACCGTGGCGGACGCTGACTTGATCCAGCGGTCCAGCGAAGGCACTTCCACGGTCACCTTGGGACGCGCGCCGATATTCGGCAGCCTGTCCTGCGGCACGTTCACCACGACGCGCATCTCGGACGGATCGAACCCGACCATCATCGGCTTGCCCGGCGCCACCATCTCGCCCACTTCCACCAGACGCGCGGCGACCACCCCGCCATAGGGCGCGACAACTGAACTGTAACTGTGCGCCAGCCCGGCCTGTCCGGCCCCCGCCTCGCTGGCGGCGGCCTGCGCCCGCGCCACCTGATAATCGGCCTGCACCTTGTCCAGCGCGGACTGGCTGATGAATTTCTGCTCAAACAACTGTTTGGAGCGCTCGTAATTTGCCCTGGCGTTCTGCAATGCAGCCTGCGCCTGCGCCACCTGGGCGGTGCTGCCGGCCAGCGCCTGCGCGGTCTCGCGCTCGTCGATGCGCAGGATCACCTGGCCCTTGTTGACCCGGCTGCCGACATCGAAATTGATCTCCTTGATGCGCCCGCTGATCTGCGCCGAAACCGTAGACTGCCGCGTCGCCTCGACCAGCCCTTCCGCGCTGTAGCTCTGCTCCACTTCGCGGTACTCCACCGGCGCGACCGCCAGCTGTTCAGCCGCCTGCGCAACCGTGGCACCCGCCAGCAACATGCCCAATATCAACGACGATTTCATCACACATACCCCGCTCATGAGTTATCTAGATAAGAATATACTAATATTCTAAACAAATAGCAAGTCCTGATATTTTGCTCTTGCTTTGTGAGAATTACCTAGGTGCTATCTTGTCGGCAGTCGACAGCAGCTTGACGCGTTGCTCCAGCCTTGCGATATCATCGCGCAGCGCATCCACATCCCGCACAAACGCGCCGACCTGCTCGGGCTTGGCGACCAGCGGGCGCTCCTCGGTCCAGTATTCCGCCGCCGCCTGGCTCAGGTTCACGGCGGCATCGCCGATCTGCTGCTGTGCACCCTGGACTGTCTGGACGATGCGTTCCGCCGCGATGTCGCCGGTGACATGGCTCAGGTCTTCCGCCGCATCCCAGCGCAGGTTGCGCGACAGGAAGAAGATCTCGGCGAGGAATCCGGCATCCCCTTCATTGACGATCTCGGCGTAGGCCTTTTCATCGCGCAACGCGAGTCGCGGTAGCAGCGACGGTGCGACCACGCAGCGCGCATCCGCGCTGGCGTCCGCATCGGCGGCGCGTAGCATGCCGTCTTCACCCACCGTGCAGGCAATGGAAAACGGCGCGATGTCGAATCGCGCCGTCTTGCCCGCAAAGCGGACCAACCGCTTGGATGCCCAACTGTTCTGCGCAAGCAGGTGATTCAGCGCTGCGACGTATGCTTGCGAGAACATGTGGTCAGTGCAGCGTGGTCTGCTGTATCCCGGCCAGCAGCCACACCGCCTTGTCGTCTTTCAGATTCTTGTGCACATGCCAGATTTCATCGACGCTCTCGGGGGCGCCCTTGTTCTCTGACAGCTGGCCGGTGAAGCGCACGCTGGCGATCGCATAGTCGCCTTCGTTCGCGACCTCCAGCAACTCGGCATGGATAGAGACGACGTCGGTCTGTTGCGGCGCATTGTCGCGCTCGCCGATCTGCATCGAGATCTCGGCGAACATCTCCGGCGTGGTGTATTCGCGGATGTCGTTCAAATCCTTGCGGTCGTTCGCGGCCTGCAGGCGGATGAAGGTGGTCTTCGCGCTGCGCAAAAAGCTTTCCGCCGGAAAATCCGCCGGGATATTGGCGGCGGCCACTGCGGCAACGGGAGCGGCGCTACCGCCAGCCAGAGGCTGCTGAACCGGTTGGGGCGCGCTATAAGGCGCGCCCGCGCCGGCGTATTGCATCGCCGCTTGCGGCTGCTTCTTGCGGAACATCGAAATCAGGAACATCACCGCGACACCGGCAAGCACGGCCATCAGGATGCCGCTCATCGCGCCGCCCAGGCCGCCGCCCATGAACAGTGCGCCCAGACCGGCGCCGATCGCCAAACCGGCCAGCGGACCCAGCCACTTGTTGCCAGTTGAAGCGGGAGCTGCGCCGGGGGTAGTCGCGGGTGCGGCAGCCGGGGCTTTCTGCGCCTGCTGCGGCGCCATCGTGCGCTGCTTGCCGAAACTGCCGCCACCGCCAAAACGCTTGGCTTCCGCCGTAGCAGCGAACAAACTCAGACTGGTCAATGCAATCGTCAACAACATCAAAAATCGTTTCATGTATTCCTCGTTAGATGGGTAAAGCGATGCGGAGTATAACACCGGCACAACAGCGCCAAATGCCGGCACCCGGTCTCAGGCTATCGCGCGAGTGTAAGGTTCACCGTCCGGCAACTTTGGGCAGGCGCTGTTCAGAAAGGCGGCTCACATTGCAAGGTGAGCCGCGCGGCACCGAGCGGATGGGCAAAGCTCAGCATCTGCGCATGTAGCAGCAAGCGATCCGCGCGGTTGCGGGCCTCGCCACCATAAAGGGGGTCGCCAAGTATTGGGTGGCCGATCGCCGCCAAGTGCACACGCAGCTGATGGGTGCGTCCGGTCACCGGCTCGAGTTCCACATAACTGGTGTTCGTGCCCGCATCGTAATTCAGCAGGCAATAGCGGGTGAGCGATGACTTACCCGCATCGCAGTCTATCTTTTGTCTGGGCCGGTTGGGCCAGTCGGAACTGATGGGCAGGGCTATCTCGCCCTCCGGGCTCTCCAGCTTCCCCAGCACGGCGGCCACATAGTTTTTTGTGATCTGGCGCTCGCGGAACATCCGGGAAAGGTGACGCTGCATCTCCGCACCGCGCGCCAGCACGACCAACCCCGAGGTATCCATGTCCAGACGGTGCACGACCAGCGCATCCGGAAATTCCTGCTGCACACGGCTGATCAGGCTGTCCGCCTTGTCTGCACCGCGCCCCGGCACGGTCAGCAAGCCGGCAGGCTTGTTCACCACCAGCAGCGATACGTCCTGAAAGACCATATCCAGCGCGGTGCCGCGCGGCGGGTCATAAGCTGCACGGCTATGCATCAGACGTCATGCACAATACCGGGTGCAGCATGGGTTGAGGTCACCGAGAACTCGATATACGCTTCCCGACCGTCATCAAACGACCTGCCCAGGCTGATCATCCCGCTGCCGCGCAGGATCAGCTCCTCGCGGATGACATGCTGTTCGCTGCCGTCGCTGAAACGCACAAAAGTCCCGTTGGTGCTCTGGTCCACCAGCATGAATTTCCCGGAACGCAACTCGATGTGACTGTGCAGCCGCGAGGCAAAATCGCTCTGCACCGGTATATCGCAAGCCTCCCCGCGCCCGAGCGCGACGCTCCTGCGCTCCTTGTTGACCTTGAGCGACCGGTCGCGGTAACGCAGCGTCATCTCATCGTTGTTGCCCGGAGATTTGCGGTTCGACGGCATCCCGGAACGGGTGATCAGCATGTCCTCCTGCCGGAATATCAGCTGATAAATCTCCAGCCCCTCCTGCTTGCCTTTGAATTCGGCGCGCAGAATATGGCGCATCTTCTCCTGCAAACCGGCAGGCAGGGCATCGAACACAGCCTGCGTCGCCATGATCTGCCCGGCGCGGGTGATCGCGGCCACGCGCGCGGCGACATTCACGGCGTTGCCGAACACATCATCCGCCTCGCGGATCACTTCGCCATAGTTGAATCCGATGCGGATTTGCATCGTCGTGCCGTCCTGCCGGGAGTCGTTTTCCACGTCCGCCTGCATTGCGCATGCCGCATGAAAAGCCGATTCTGCATCGGGAAAGGTGGCCATGATCTCGTCGCCTATGGTCTTGACCAGCGTGCCCTGACAGGCGGGAATCCGGTTCACCATCGTGTCAATGCATCGCGATATCAGCCGGCGCGCCGTATCGTCGCCCAGCTTCTCGTAAAGCGCCGTGCTCCCGCAAATATCGGCAAACAGAATGGCCAATTTTTCCATGCGCTGAAGTATCACCCGAACAGAATATCGAAATCGGTCGAATCGAGCATATCCCTGATCATCCGCTCCCTCAACCACAGGCCGTATGATTCCAGCGGGTTATCATCGTCGGAAATCACCTGCGCGGGTGTTTGCGCGGGGAACAGGAAGGGCCGTTCCATGCCCAGGCGAACCAGACTTTCGGCAGCCGGATGAATGGCGAGATTGTTGAGCCGGCTGAATTGCAAGGGCCGCAACCCGCCATCATAGGCGACGATCACCAGGTTGCCGGTGCCATCCCCCACTGCCGGGTCGAAGGTCGGGTAAACCGTCACCTGATCGAACACGTTGCGCATCGTTTTGACGACCGAGGCGGTCATCAGCGTATCGCGCTTGACGCTGCCGACCAGATTGACCGCGACTACGCCGTTTTCGGCCAGCCGCTGCTTGACCAGCCGCATCGCCTCGACGCTGAGCAAACGTCCCGGTGCGGTGTCGCCGCTGAACGCATCCAGTATCAGGTAATCGTAGCGCTGCTGCGCGGTATGGGTCAAAAAGTTTCGCGCGTCTTCGGCATGCACAGTGATCGCCGGGGCAAACGCAAAGTATTTGCGCGCCAATTCGATTACCGCATCATCGTGTTCCACCACTTCGGTGTTCACGCCCTGCGCTCTATACCAGGCCGGAACCAGTCCGGCGCCCAGCCCGACGACCAGGCAGTTCTTGCCATCCGGATTGATGGCGTAAGGCATGAATTGCAGCAAATATGGGGGTTCGTACACCGACAGGCCGTTGTTCATATCCACCCCGCCTTGCACCATCCCGTCGCGGATCAGCTCGCGGTTGTGTCTGGCCTGGTAGGAATAATCGAGCACCTTCAGGTTCCCACCAAAACCGTCGCGCTCGGCGATGCGCTCGACACGTGTGCCATCCGCCGTCACCTTTTCCACAGGGTGCGGCAGCGGCAACAAGGGCAGGATCACCGCGAATACGACCGCCCATTTGCGGCGAAAAGCCAGAAAATAAACAACGCCGAGTACGATCAGCAACGATCCGGCAAACTGGAATATCTGATTGGCGCCCAGATAGGCGACCAGCGCAAAACCGGCGAGCAGCGCGACGCTGCCCGATGCAGCGATGGCATAGCAACCGCCTGCCGTGCCGCCGGCACTGCACACTTCGCGCGCGGCGCTTTTGACGATGCCAGGCAACGCGCAACCCGGCAGCAACAGCGCCGGGCCGAACAACAACACAGTGCCGGCCAGCGAACCCCAGTGCAAGCCCAGCGGCAGGCTCATTTGCAGCACGGGGCCCCTCAACGCCGGGAGCAGGATCATCCACGCGCCGGCAGCCATGACGATGCCGTACAGCCAGTCGGGAGAGCTGTTTCGTTCTGACTTATGGCCGGCCATCGCATAACCAGCAGCCAATGCGGCCAGCATCACCGCGATCAACCCTGTCCAGGCGAACCAGCCGAAGCCGAAGACCGGCCCGATCACCCGCGAGACCAGCATGCCGATCACCGGCACCAGCGCGCCGCACAATGCGGCTGTCACGACCAGGCAGGCAGCGTAAGCTTTTGAGTGTTGCATGCTGTGCCTTATGAAGCGGATTGCGGAAACTGTCTGGTTATCCGATCGCGTCCGGCTCTGCCCGGCGACACCCCGCGCATCAGGCCTGCTCCCTGGTCCACGCGTCTTTCAAGGTAACGGTGCGATTGAACACCAGCTTGCCGCCCGGCTGATGGTCGCGGCGATCGGTGACGAAATAGCCGAGACGCTCGAACTGATAACGCGTTTCCGGGGCGGCATCGCGCGCAGCTGCCTCGACCCAGCCATGCACCACGGTCAGCGAGGCCGGATTCAGGTGCGTGCAGAAATCCACCTCGCGGTCGGCATCCGGCTCGGGCACGTTGAACAAACGGTCGTACAGGCGGATCTCCGCAGGCAGCGCGTGCTCACGCGACAGAAAGTGGATCACGCCTTTGACCTTGCGCCCTTCCGGATTCTTGCCCAGCGTGTTGTGGTCTATGCTGCACTTGAGTTCGACAATGTTGCCGGCCGCATCCTTCACCGCCTCGTCGCAACGCATCACATAGCTGTGGCGCAGGCGGATCTCGCCGCCGAGCGTGAGTCGCTTCCAGCCGGCGGGCGGCACTTCGGCGAAATCGTCGGCCTCGATGAACAGCGAGTTGCTGAACGGCACGACACGCTTGCCGAGTTCCGGCACGTTGGGATGGAAGTCCGCCTCGCGCGTCTGCGCGCCGTCGGCATTGGTGATGGTCACCTTGAGCGGATTGACGATGGCCATCACGCGCGGCGCGCGCAGTTCGAGATCTTCGCGGATCGCGCCTTCCATGATCGCCATGTCCACGCTGTTCTCGCTCTTGGATACGCCGATGCGCTTGGCGAACTCGCGTATGCCTTCCGGCGTGTAGCCGCGTCGGCGCATACCACTGATGGTGGGCATGCGCGGGTCGTCCCAGCCGCTGACTTTTTTCTCGTTCACCAGTTGCAGCAGCTTGCGTTTGCTGGTGATGGTGTAGTGCAGTTCCAGCCGCGAGAATTCGTACTGGCGCGGGTGGCATTTGACGCTCACGTTGTCCAGCACCCAGTCGTACAGCGGACGATGATCCTCGAATTCCAGCGTGCAGATCGAATGGGTGATGCCTTCCAGCGCATCGGAGATGCAGTGCGTGTAGTCGTACATCGGGTAGATGCACCACTTGTCGCCGGTCCGGATGTGGTGCGCTCTTTTTATCCGATAGATCACCGGGTCGCGCATGTTGATGTTGGGCGAACCCATATCTATCTTCGCGCGCAACACCATAGAGCCGTCGGCGAATTCGCCGTTACGCATGCGCGCGAACAGGTCGAGGTTCTCCGCCACACTGCGGTCGCGGTTCGGGCTGTTCTTGCCCGGCTGCGTCAGCGTGCCGCGATACTCGCGCATCTGCTCCGGCGTGAGGTCGTCCACATAGGCCAGCCCCTTGTTGATCAGCTCGACCGCGAAATCGTACAGCGCATCGAAATAATCCGACGCCCAGCGCACCTCGCCGCTCCACTGAAAACCCAGCCAGCGCACGTCGTCCTGGATGGATAGCGCGTATTCCTCGCTCTCCTTCTCCGGGTTGGTATCATCGAAACGCAGGTTGCACAGGCCGTTGTAGTCTTGCGCCAGACCGAAGTTCAGGCAGATGGATTTGGCATGGCCGACATGCAGATAGCCGTTCGGCTCGGGCGGGAAGCGCGTGACGATGCTGCTGTGCTTGCCGCTAGCAAGGTCGCCGTCGATGATGGTGCGGATGAAGTTTGACACTGGCGCTGGAGTGATGCTCATGCTGATTTTCCGGTTTCTTGAAGTTTAACGGTATACGCCGCAGATTTTACCCGAAAACACCAGCCTACCCCTGCCGGTTCCTTGAGCAAATGAGCGATAGCCGCACTCAGGCGGCGAGGGCACGCAGACAGGCCGCGAGCAGAACCTGGAAACGGTGGCAGCATGGACAGTCAGGGCGAGTTGGGACTATGATTCTCCGCACCTCCACAGCCAAGGGGAGGCGGGGAAGGGTTTATGGGATATGGCGTGATAACTTCAAATGCAATGGGGAGGCGGCATGAGCACAGGAATCTGTGGTGTTGCGGTACTGGCGGGCGCAATGGGAGTCGTGGCGAGTGCGGCAGCGATGCCGGAAACTATTTCGAGCCTGGCCCTGAGGTCTCCACGATCCCGGTCGAATTCAGGTAGCGCCAAGTCTTGAGCACCCCATAAGCATGGTGATGCCTGGTATGGGCGGCGCGAATGTGCTCAAGCAGCGCGTTGTTCGCTAGCGTGCGTGCACTCGGTGCGCGCCCGAGCCAATCGTAATAACCGCTGCGCGAGACATGCAGCGTCTGGCAAAGCGGCTGGATGCCCAGCTTCTCGCCATGCTGCCGGATGAAGGCGTACTTCACTTGCGCACCTTCGCAAAGTAC
>JACRED010000047.1 GCA_016218415.1 Nitrosomonadales bacterium | reverse complement strand
TGTAACTGGTACCACCTTCACTTCAACTGCCGGTGTCAGCTGCAAAATTGAAGTCACTTATGGCAATGGCAGCAGCAAAGTAAACGGTAAGATTTCCAATCTTACCTATACCATCGCAACCGGTGGTTGGGCATGCTCTACCGATTTGCCAGCAGGCATTAAACCGACTGCATGCTAATTGTCACTTAGCGCAAACTGCCTTCGGGCAGTGTTGTAAACAAAGCCCCTCTCGTGAGGGGCTTTGTCATTTACGGGGTGGAATGGTGTCAGCGATAAGGCTCGGCAGGTTACGGCCTGACGCGAGCGTCCAGCAATTCGCGCAGTTCGCGCAAGTCGCTCTCGATGACGGACAGCTGATAAAAGCTGCCGCCTGCCTGTTTGGCCAGTTCGAGCTGTTCCAGCGCGGCATACAGGTTGCCTTGCCAGGCGTAGCTGTAGGCTTGCGCCTGATGTTGTTCCAGGCGTTTGCCCTGCATCGCGTATGCGCCGGCTTGCAGGTCATATAAACGGGTGTCGCTGGGGTGGCGGGCAAGTTGTTCGATGAGCAGTTTGGCGGCGGTTTCCGCTTGGTTGCTTTGCAGCAGCAGCTCGGCGTAGTCATAAATCAGCGCGCGGTGCTGTGGGAAATTTTGCGCCGCAGTGCGGTAGAACGCCAGGGTATCGGCATCGTTCTTTTTTGCCAGCATGACCTGTCCTGCTACCGTTTCTATCATCGGGCTGCCGCCTGATATCGGATCGCCGCCGGTTTGCTTGCGCAGGGTCGCCAGTTCCAGCGCGGCGCGCTCGGTATCATGGTTGCGCAATAGCGAAACGACCAGGCCATAGCGCTGGGCGACCGGGTTGCCGTATTTTTGCGTGTCCAGCGCATCGTTGAAGTAGGCGACGGCATCCGCCGGAGTTTTGCGTGATGCGATGAGTTTGGTGCGCACCAGTTGAAAGTCCAGGCTGTCAGGAATCAGGCGGTAGGGCTGCTTGTTCACGCGGTTTTCGATGTCGGCGATGCGGTCGCTGGTGACCGGGTGGGTGCGCAGGTAGGCCGGCGCGTGCCCCTCGAGCAGGCGGGTGGCCAGCTGCAGGCGGTTCAGGAATTCCGGCATCGCGTGGATGTTGAAATTCGATTTTTGCAGGATGTCCAGGCCGATGCGGTCGGCTTCCTGTTCGTGAGTGCGGGTGTAATCCAGCTGTTGCTGTATCGAGCGCGCCTGGGCGCTGGCAATGGCTGCCTCCGCCGCCTGCGGATTGGTGCGCGCGGCGAGTATCGCGATGGCGATGGCTGCCATCGTGGTCAGGCTGTCATTTTGTTGCCCCGCGATGATGCGGGCCAGATGATGCTGGGTGACGTGGGCGATCTCGTGGCTGAGCACGGCAGCCAGTTCCGATTCGCTTTGCGCGGTCAGCAACAGCCCGCTGTTGACGCCGATGAAGCCGCCCGGCATCGCAAAAGCATTGATGTTGGGGTCGTCCAGCGCGAAAAACTCGAATCCCAGGCTGGGTTCGGTGCTGTTCTCGACCAGTTTGTAGCCGAGTTGATTGAGATAATCGTTGACCTCGGCATCGTCCAGAAATTGCTTGCCCGCACGTATCTGCAACATGCTTTGCTGGCCGATCTGGCGTTCCTGCAGCGGGGTCAGCACGGTCTGCGAGATGTCGCCCAAGTCCGGCAGCCCGTCGCTCAAGGCGTATGGCGAGAAGCACAGCAACAGCAACACGGTCAGTCCGGTGCCGGGATAAGAGCCTTTCATATTTTTCATGACGGGTATGATAGTTGTTTTCGTATGTGGTTCACAGATTGTGCTTAGGGTGGACAATGCATCATAAAGTACGCAGAATTAACAAGTTTTATTGCTGTAACGGAAAATGGAAAAAATAGGCAAATACGAAGTCGTGCGCGAGCTGGGTAGCGGCGCGACCAGCACCGTGTATCTCGCGACGGACCCTTTTAACGGGCAGCAGGTAGCCGTCAAGCTGTTCGATCTGGGCATATTGCGCGATCCGAGCCGCGCCAAGGTTTATCGCAAGCTGTTGATGACAGAAGCCTCGCTGGCCGGCAAGCTGTCGCATCCGCATATCGCAAAGATACTCGATGCGGTGATGGAGGGGGACGTCAACTATGTGGTAATGGAGTATGTCGAGGGCAGCACGCTCGAACAATACGCCGAAGTGGACAAGTTGTTGCCCATCAGCACGATCGCCGAAATCGCCTACAAGTGCTGCAAGGCGCTCGAATACGCCCAGCATCAGGGCGTGATACACCGCGACATCAAACCGGCCAATATATTGCTGCGGGGCGAGACTGACATCAAAATTTCGGACTTCGGGGCGGCAGCGCTGATGGGCAGCCAGTCCACGCAGGTATCCGGGGTGGGGTCGCCCGCCTACATGTCACCCGAGCAGGTCAGGGAAGCAAGGCTGACTCACCAGACGGATATTTATTCGCTGGGGGTGGTGATGTACAGGTTGCTGACCGGGAAGCTGCCGTTCGATGCCAGCAACAACCACAGCATGATTTACCACATCATCAACATCGATCCGCCGCCACCCAGCACGTTTCGTCCAGAGATTCCGGCAGAGATGGACAGGATAGTGCGGCGCGCGATGGAAAAAGATACCGCGAAACGCTATCAGGCATGGGATGAATTCGCGAGCGACCTTGCCGGGTTTTCGACGCAGATCGTGCCGAGCACCAGCGAGATCATGGACACGGAAAAGTTCGATACTTTGCGCAACCTGGCTTTTTTCAGGAATTTCAGCGATGTTGAACTTTGGGAAGTGTTGCGCATCAGTGTATGGCGCAAGGTGCCGGAGTCGGAATACATACTCCGCGATGGCGAAAGCGGGCGTACCTTTTATATCCTGGCGCAAGGAACGGTGCGTGTGGCCAAGCAGGGGAGGTTGTTGAGCCTGTTGCGCAGCGGGGATTGTTTTGGTGAAATGGCGCACTTGCTGGACCGGGATTTCAAGCGCAGTACCGACGTGATCGCCAAGGACGATGCGGTGCTGATCGAGATTAATCCGGACGTGCTGACACACGCGACTTCAGGATGCCGTTTTCAGTTCAGCGATGCGTTTCTGCGCATGCTGGTGAAAAGATTGTCGGTGGCGAACACCCGCCTCTCGCATTTGTTGGCGGATCAGGGGCAAACGGAATAGGGATATGGAAATGACAGGGTTCAAGAATATCAGTGTTGCAGAGTTGGAGATGCTGTTGCAGAAGGGCGGGGTGCGTCTGGTGGATGTGCGCACCGATGCGGAGATGGCCCAAGGGAAAATCCCGCAGGGCGAGCCGTTGCCTTTGCATCTTGTTCCGCTGCGGATGGGAGAGATGGACAAGGACGTCACCACGGTTTTCTATTGCCGATCCGGCGGGCGATCCGCCCAGGCAGCCGCGTTTGTCGCGGCGAACGGCTTTGCCGACGTATACAACCTGCAGGGCGGTATCATCGCGTGGGCCAATGCCGGGTTGCCGGTGAGTGCGTGATGGAATTCGATACCGAACTGGATGCGCGCAATCTGGCTTGCCCTTTGCCGATATTGCGCGCCAAGAAATCCCTGTCGCAGATGAACAGCGGGCAGGTGCTCAGGGTCATGGCGACCGACAGGGGTGCGCCAAACGACTTTGCCGAGTTCTGCAGCAAGACCGGCAACGAGTTGCTGTCCTCGACGGAAGCGGGTGGCGAATTCACGTTTATGATCCGCCGCCGGTAAATGTGTGTAGGGGCGTGATTCGTCACGCCCTTGCGACGATTACCCCAGCTTCTTGCGTTGCGCCTGCAACTGCGCCAGCGTTGCACCGAAGTCATTCAGTCGTTTCTTTTCCTGTTCCACTACCGCTGCCGGTGCGCGTGAGACGAAGCTCTCGTTGCCGAGCTTGGCCTGAGTCTTGGCGATCTCGCCGGTCAGCCGTGCGATTTCCTTGTCCAGACGCTCGCGTTCAGCCGCAACGTCGATCTCCACTTTCAGCATCAGCTTGACGTTGCCGACGATGGATACCGGCGCATCGCCTTCCGGTAATTCCGCAACCACCTGTACTTCGCTCAGCTTGCCGAGATTGCTGATGTAAGGTACGAGTGCGTTCAGCACCGTGGCATCACCTGCAGCGATCAGCGGCACGCGCGCGGCGGGCGACAGGTTCATCTCGCTGCGCAGGCTGCGGCAGGCGGTGATCAGTTCCTGCAACAGTGCGATTTGTGCGATGGCGGCGCTGTCGATCTTGCTGAAGTCCGCATTGGGGTAGGCTTGCAGCATGATGGAAACCTCTCCCCCCGCCCTCTCCTTGTCAGGAGAGGGCGCCTTGCCCGCCATCGGGGCGACCGACTGCCACAGCTCTTCGGTGATGAACGGGATGATAGGATGCGCCAGACGCAGGATGGTCTCCAGCACGCGCACCAGCGTGCGGCGGGTTCCGCGCTGTGCAGCTTCATTGCCGTTCGCGATTTGCACCTTGGCCAGTTCCACATACCAGTCGCAGTAGGTGTTCCACACCAGTTCGTATACCGTGCGCGCCGCCATGTCGAAACGGTAGTCGGCGAAGTGCGTCGCCATCTCGCCCTCGGCTTTTTGCAGTTCGCCGATCATCCACTGGTCGGCGGCGGAGAATTCCAGCGGCAGTTTTTCATCCTGGCCCACGTCCTTGCCTTCGCAGTTCATCAGTACGAAGCGCGTGGCGTTCCACAGCTTGTTGCAGAAGTTGCGATAGCCCTCGCAGCGCTGCATGTCGAACTTGATGTCGCGTCCGGGTGAGGCCAGCGAGGCGAAGGTGAACCTTAGAGCATCCGTGCCGAACGCGGGGATACCTTCCGGGAATTCTTTGCGCGTGCGCTTCTCGATCTTCTCGGCGTCCTTCGGGTTCATCAGGCCGGTGGTGCGTTTCTTCACCAGGTCTTCGATGCCGATGCCGTCGATCAGGTCGATCGGGTCGAGCACGTTGCCCTTGGACTTGGACATTTTCTGGCCTTCTGCGTCGCGGATCAGGCCGTGCACGTACACATCCTTGAACGGGATTTTGCCGGTGATGTGTTTGGTCATCATCACCATGCGCGCCACCCAGAAGAAGATGATGTCGAAGCCGGTGACCAGCACGGAGGAGGGCAGGTATTGCTTCACGAATTCGTTTTGCGCATCGAACGGCTTGCCTTCTTCCCAGTCCAGTGTGGAGAACGGCCACAGCGCGGACGAGAACCAAGTGTCGAGCACATCGTTGTCGCGATCCAATTGTCCGGTGTAACCGGCCTTGTCGGCGAGCTTGCGTGCCTCGGCTTCGTCGCGCGCGACGAACACTTCGCCGTTTACGCCGTACCAGGCGGGAATCTGATGCCCCCACCACAGTTGGCGCGAGATGCACCAGTCCTGGATGTTGTTCAGCCACTGGTTGTAGGTGTTCACCCAGTTTTCCGGGTGGAACTTGATCTCGCCCGAACTCACGCATTCCAGCGCCTGCTCGGTGATGGATTTGCCTTCCGGTCCTGCCTTGCTCATCGCGACGAACCACTGGTCGGTCAGCATCGGTTCGATCACCACGCCGGTGCGGTCGCCGCGCGGCACCTTGAGCTTGTGCTTGTCGGCCTTGACGAACAGGCCTGCGGCTTCGAGGTCGGCGACGATCTGTTTGCGCGCCGCGAAGCGGTCCATGCCTTGGTATTGCTTGGGTGCGTGTTCGTTGATCTTTGCATCCAGCGTGAGGATGGAGATCATCTCCAGCTTGTGGCGCTGACCAACCGCATAGTCGTTGAAGTCATGCGCGGGTGTGACCTTCACCACACCGGTGCCGAACTCCTTGTCCACGTATTCGTCGGCGATGACGGGGATGGTGCGGTTGCACAGCGGCAGCGTGACCTGCTTGCCGATGAGGTGTTTATAGCGCTCGTCCTCGGGATGCACCATCACCGCGACGTCGCCCAGCATGGTTTCGGGGCGGGTGGTGGCGACCACCAGATGGCCGGAGCCGTCCGCCAGCGGATACTGGATGTGGTACATGAAACCGTCTTCTTCTTCCTGCACCACCTCGAGGTCGGACACGGCGGTGTGCAGTTCCGGGTCCCAGTTCACCAGTCGCTTGCCGCGATAGATCAGGCCTTCGTTGTACAGGCGCACGAAGGTCTCGGTGACCGAGCGCGACAGGCCTTCGTCCATGGTGAAGCGTTCGCGCGACCAGTCGGGCGAGGTGCCGAGACGGCGCATCTGCTTGGTGATGGTGTTGCCCGAGTATTCCTTCCATTCCCACACCTTCTCGATGAACTTTTCGCGGCCCAGGTCGTGGCGTGAAATTTTCTGCGCATCGAGCTGGCGCTCCACGACGATCTGCGTGGCGATGCCCGCGTGGTCGGTGCCCGGTTGCCACAGCGTGTTGTCGCCGCGCATGCGGTGGTAGCGCGTCAGCGCGTCCATCAACGTCTGGTTGAAGCCGTGGCCCATGTGCAGCGTGCCGGTGACGTTGGGCGGCGGCAGCTGGATGCAGAAGGATTCGGGTTTGTTCGGATCGAGTCCAGCCTTGAAGTAACCGGCGTTTTCCCATTCGGGGTACCAGCGGGCTTCGATGTCTTTCGGTTCAAAACTTTTTGCGAGTTCCATTGCGGTCTTTACGAGAAATGCTTGGTTTTAGGAAGGGGTGGATTATACAGGCGTAGGGGCGAGATTTATCGCGCCCTGATCTATTCACGCTATCCGAGAAAGGGCGCGATAAATCTCGCCCCTACGAGATTTCATCTATTGATGGTGAAAGGGCATTCCTCGTTCTCTATGGAACGCGTGGCAGTGGTTATGCGTTCTGCGCGGTAGTTAAATCGATGTGGCGCAACTCGTAGCCTCTATCCTTGTAAAACTTGTAACGCTCCCGTCCCAGACGGCTGTCTTCCGCATCGGTGCCGACGATTTCGATGACGCGTTCGAAGCGGCTGAAGAAGGGCAGGCATTCGCTATGCAGGCTGATCAGCAAATCGTGATGCGGGAATTTTTCGCCGCCATGATTCAGCACAACCGGCATTTGTTCCGCCTCTGCGGCATTGCTGCGGCAATGCGGGATGAACGCTGTGGCAGGGTAGTGCCACAGCAATTTATCCAGTGCGTCGCCGGTCGCCGCGTCGGGTGCGCTGATGACGGTACGCACCCCGTTCTGCATCGCCTTGTGGCTCAACTGGCAGGCGGTGCGCAGCTTGTCCTTGGAGCCCGTATAAAAATCGACTTTGGTCACTTTGCCGCGCGATTGATGAGGTACTGCGTGAGCAACGGTACCGGACGCCCGGTTGCGCCTTTTTCCTTGCCGGACTTCCAGGCAGTGCCGGCGATGTCCAGATGCGCCCAGCGATACTCCCTGGTGAAGCGCGCCAGAAAGCAGGCTGCGGTGATCGTGCCGCCCGAGCGCCCGCCGATGTTCTGCATGTCGGCGAAATTGCTGTCGAGCAGCGGCTGGTAGTCGTCCCACAGCGGCAGTTGCCAGATGCGGTCATGCGATTGTTCGCCTGCGGCCAGCAATTCTTTGGCGAGCTTGTCTTCGTTGCTGAACATGCCGCTGGCGACATGGCCCAGCGCGATCACGCAGGCGCCGGTCAGCGTGGCGATGTCGATCACCGTATCCGGATCGAATTTCTTCGAGTAGGTCAGCGCGTCGCACAGGATCAGGCGGCCTTCGGCATCGGTGTTGAGGATTTCGATGGTCTGGCCGGACATCGAGGTGACGATATCGCCGGGCTTGGTGGCTGTGCCGCTGGGCAGGTTCTCGCAGGTCGGGATGACGCCGACCACGTTCAGTTTCAGTCTCATCTCGGCAATGGCCTGCATGGTGCCGAGCACGCTGGCTGCGCCGCACATGTCGTACTTCATCTCGTCCATCTCGGCGCCGGGCTTGAGCGAAATGCCGCCGCTGTCGAAGGTGATGCCCTTGCCGACCAGCACGACGGGTTTCTGTTTCTTGTCCGCGCCGTGGTATTCCATCGTGATCAGTTTGGCAGGTTGCTCGCTGCCGCGCGTGACCGAAAGGAAAGAGCCCATGCCTAGTTTCTGCATGTCTTTTTCTTCCAGCACGGTGGTCTTGATGGATTTGTGCGCTTTGCCCAGCGCCAGCGCCTTGGCGGCGAGGTAGGTCGGGGTGCAGACGTTGCCCGGCAGGTTGCCCAATGTCTTGGCGAGTTCCATGCCGTGTGCGGTCGCGGCGGCCTGTTCGAGTACGTTCTTTAAAACCGCTGCGGGTTTGTCCAGTGTGGCGAGGGCCACGTTCTTTAACATCGCGGTTTTTGCGGGTTTGCTCTTCAGGCTGTCGGCGCGATAAACGCTGTCGGCTGCGGCAAATATTGCTTGCCTGATTACCCATGCGGCATCTTTGCCGACACCTTCGTCGATGATGTACAACGCAGCATCCTTGGCTGCAGTGGCGTTCAGGGCGACGAAGGTCGCGCGCAGTATCTCTACACTGGTTTTATTGTTGAGTTCGCTGGCCTTGCCCAAGCCGACCAGCAACACGCGGTCGGCAGCGATGCCGGGCAGTTTGTGCAGCAGCAGCGTGGATGCGGCTTTGCCGCTCATGTCTCCGCGCGCGATCAGGTCGCTGAGCGCATGCTTCGCCGCCTTGTCGAGCACTTGTGCGGCTGCCGACAATTTTCCGCCCTCGTATACGCCCACGACCACGCAATCGCTGCGCTGCTTGTCCGGATTGCCTTGTTTTATGCTAAATTCCACGCGCCACTCCCTATAAAACGTCAGTTGCCTGATTATCCACGATGCCCGATTATCCGCAAACTCCTCGCATAAAGTCAAAGCCGCCGAGATTCGGGCTGTTCCATCGCGCGCTGGTGGGTGAATTCGTCAGCAACGGGCTGCTGGTGTTCGCCGTGTTGTTCGGCATCGTGGTGGTCAGCCAGTTGATACGCCTGCTCGGCGATGCGGTCGGCGGCAGGATCGCAGTGGACGGCGTGCTGGCGTTGCTGGGCTTCAGTGCCATGAGTTATCTGCCGGTACTGTTTTCCATCTGTTTGTTCATCTCCATCCTGCTGACCTTGTCGCGCTGTTACCGCGACAGCGAAATGGTGGTGTGGTTCAGCTCGGGTGTCGGATTGACGCACTGGATACGCCCGGTGTTGTGGTATGCCCTGCCGGTGGTCGGAGTGATCGCGCTGCTCAGCCTGGCGTTGTCGCCATGGGCGATGCGCAAGGCCGAGGAGTTCAGGATCAAGCTGGAAAGTCGCGATGAGGTGGCGACTGCGAGCACGGGGATATTCCGCGAGTCGAAAAAGGATGACCGGGTATATTTCATCGAGAACGTCGATGTGAAATCCAACCGCGTGGGCAACATTTTTGTGCAATCCGAGCAAAACGGAAAAATGGGCACGATGGTGGCCAAGCAAGGTTTCCAGGAAAGTTTGCCGAACGGGGATCGCTTTCTGGTGCTGCTGAACGGGACGCGCTATGAGGGCATTCCGGGGCAGCGCGATTACAACATCGTGGAATTCGAGCGCTATGCGATGCGTATCGATACGGTGCCCGTCAAGCAGTCAACGCCGGAACGGCGCAGTCTGTCGACGCCGGAGCTGTGGCGCGATCGCACCGCATGGAATCTCGCCGAACTGGAATGGCGGCTGGGATTGCCGATCAGCGCGGCGATCGTTGCCCTGCTGGCGATCCCGATGAGTTATGTGAATCCGCGCGCCGGACGATCCCTGAACCTGATTCTGGCGATCGTGCTGTACATGCTGTACAGCAATACGATCAGCGTTACCAATGCATGGGTGGGACAAGGCAAGCTTGCGCCCGGTATCGGGCTGTGGGGTGTGCATGCGGTCATGCTGGTGGTGACGGGATTGATGTTTTACCGCCGCTTGGCGCTATTCCCGCTGCGCAGGCGGTCTGCAGCGGGGCGCACGGGGACTCCTGTTCATGACGGGGCTGACGCGCCCCCTCCGGCCTTGCCAGGAGGCGGGGCATGAGTTTGCTGCTGCGCCACCTCGGACGTGAAATCTACCTGAGTATCGGGATGATTTTCTTCGCGCTTGTCGGTCTGTTCGCCTTTATGGATTTTATTCATGAGCTGGGCGAAATGGGCAAGGGGGAGTATCACCTGGGGTATGTGTTGCTGTTTGTGATGCTGATCATACCGGGGCATATCTATGAGCTGTTTCCAATGGCAGTGCTGGTCGGCACTATCCTCGCGCTGGTGCAGATGGCGGCCAGTTCCGAATTGACTGTTTACCGGTGTTCCGGGGTGTCGCCGCAACGGATGATAGGCATACTGTTCCTGATCGCGATTCCGCTGATATCGCTTAGTCTGGTGCTCGGTGAATTTATCGTGCCGCCGAGCGACCGGATGGCGCAGAGATTGAGTTTGATGGCGCGCAAGGGACAGGTAGCCCTGAAGGAATTCCGCTCCGGGGTGTGGGTCAAGGATGAGCGTAGTTTTGTGAACGTGAAGGATGTGATACTGGATTCCACTTTGTCGAATCTGTCCGATGTCGATATATACCGGTTTGACGAAAATTATCATTTGCAGGCCATCACCAACGCCAAGCGGGCAAGCTTCATCACTCAGGGGCGCTGGCTGCTCGAAGAGGTGAGGGAAACCCAATTCAGCAAAGAGGGCGTAAGCATCCATGCCCAGCCCAGGATGGAATGGATTTCGGCCTTGCACCCGAGCATATTCAGCGTGCTGCTGGTTGTGCCGGAGCAAATGTCTGCCAATGAACTTTACCAGTACAGTAATCACCTGAAGGACAACCGCCAGAAGAGTGCGCGCTATGAAATCGCCATGTGGAACAAATTGGTCTATCCGTTCACGTTACTGGTGATGCTGCTGCTGGCTTTGCCGTTTGCGTCTTACCACCGTCGCGGCGGGGGGGTGGGTTCGATGATATTCCTGGGCATCCTGATGGGTTTGGTGTTCCACGTCGTCGGGCGGCTGTTCGCTACCCTGGGGGCGCTCAACGACTGGCATCCCTTTGTCAGCGCAACGGCGATGACTGGTTTGTTCCTGTTGATGGGAACTGGAATGTTGTGGTGGACGGAACGCCGCTGAGGATTTCTAACCGCCTTTCATGCGGTTGTCAGGCACGGCTTGCTGACATGTTCGGGGAATCGCATGAATCTTCTGCGCAACATCTGCGCATTTCATCGTTCCGGCGGGGGGGATTCAGCGCGCGGACTCGGCGGGGTGGCTGTCACCGGCCGTTGTTTTGCCGGCTTCCTGCTCGCGCACCATCTGTTTGACCTGCTCGCGTTTTTCGGCGGGCACCTTGTTAAAGGCGCGATATTTCTCACGGGCTGCCCGGTGTTGTTCCGGCGTGAGTTTGCTCCATTTTTCCAGGCGGCTATGGTAGCGCTGTTTTTGTTCCGGGGTCAGGCCCGGATAGCGCTTGGCGGTTTTGAGCAGGCGGGTTCTCTGGTCCTCAGGCAGGGTATCCCACTGTTGCGCCAATGGGGCGAGGGCTTCCCGTTGGGTATGGGTAAGCGCATGCCAGGATACCGATGCTGCGCTGGCAGGTGTGCTGGTAAAGCACAGTAACAGCAATACTCCAGTTATAAAACTTCGCATTTCCCGGTGTGCCTCCAGAATTAATCGACGAATACTTCGATGGGCAAATCATCAGTCAGGATCGCCACATCCAGTTCTGCGGTTTGATGTTCCTGGATATGTTGCCAGAAGCTCGTTCCTGCGATGAGCATGGCCGCCAGCAGCCCGGCGACGACCCAATACTGTATCGATTCCTGTCTCTGGTTGTGCGCCTCGCCCCCCGCGTTAAACGCGAAAGCGGGCGCGCATTCAGCCTGTCTCTCCAGCGCCTTCTGGCGCGCGTTGCTCAATGCGGACAAAGTCCTCGCATCCAGCTGTTTTGTGCTCAGCGTCAGCAACTGAGTGATTTTGCCGGTATCCAGATCTGTAGTCATGGCAGAGATACTCCTTTTGCTTTGAGGGTTGCGGCCAGCGCATGCGTTGCTCGTGAACAGTGGGTTTTTACGCTGCCCTCGGTACATCCCATTGCGGCTGCGGTTTCGGTTGTGTCCAGTCCTTCCCAGTAACGCAGCAGGAAGGCTTCGCGTTGACGTGCGGGAAGCCGCACAAGTTCCGCTTCAATCAGCGCAATTGCCTGGCGTTGTTGCAGGGCGGTGTCGGGGGCGGCCGGGGCGCTTTGATTTTCGCCGTCCTGAAGCACGTCCAGCGGGTCGAATTCGTCATCCTCGCCTTTGGGAGTCATGGACGAAAACAGGCTTACCCAGGCGTCCTTTACCTTTTGCCTCCGGTAATGGTCGCGTATGGTGTTCTGCAGGATACGCTGGAATAGCAGCGGCAACTCCAGGATAGGCCTGTCGCCATATTTTTCGGCGAGTTTGATCATCGCGTCCTGGACGATATCGAGTGCTGTGTGCTCATTGCGCACGGCATACAGCGCCTGCTTGTAAGCGCGACGCTCGGCATTGCTGAGGAACTGCGATAGTTCTGCGGGACTGGCCAGTTTGATTACTCCTTGGGAAGCCGAATAGTAGCAAATAGCCCCACATGCTGCATGGAACCGCGACGATCATGCATAAAAGTTGACCAAACTGTCGCTAACCTTTATCTTACGCGGTTCTTTAATTCGGCATAAGTTCAGGGTGTTCGTGATGGAATTGACCGGTGCGGAGATAGTCATCCGCTGTTTGCAGGAAGAGCGGGTCGAATATGTGTTCGGTTATCCCGGTGGGGCGGTGTTGTTTATTTATGACGCATTGTTCCAGCAGGAAAAGGTCAAGCATATTCTGGTGCGCCATGAGCAGGCTGCTGTGCATGCGGCAGACGGCTATGCGCGTTCTTCCGACAAGGTGGGCGTGGCACTGGTGACGTCCGGTCCGGGGATCACCAATGCGGTGACCGGCATAGCGACCGCTTACATGGATTCCATTCCGATGGTCATCATCAGCGGCCAGGTGCCGACCTATGCGATCGGCGAGGATGCTTTTCAGGAGGTCGATGCGGTTGGCATCACCCGCCCTTGCGTGAAACACAACTTTCTGGTCAAAGACGCGAAGGATATCGCTGCAACCATCAAGAAAGCGTTTTACCTGGCCAAGTCGGGCCGCCCGGGGCCGGTGCTGGTGGATATCCCGAAAGATATATCCAACCACAAAACCGAATTCGTGTATCCGGGCAGCGTCAACATTCGCTCCTACAATCCGGTTGGCAGGGGTGATAGCGCGCAGATCCGGCGTGCCGCGCAAATGTTGCTGGAAGCAAAGCGACCGATGGTTTATGCGGGCGGGGGCGTGGTGCTGGGAGGTGCGGCCGCGCAATTGACCGAGCTGGTGCGTACGCTCGGTTTCCCGTGCACCAACACGCTGATGGGTTTGGGCGGTTACCCCGCTACCGATAAGCAATTCGTCGGGATGCCGGGAATGCACGGCACTTATGAAGCGTGCATGGCGATGCAATACTGCGATGTGCTGATCGCCATCGGCGCGCGTTTTGACGACCGCGTGATCGGCAACGTCGAACATTTCGCCCAGGTGCCGCGCAAGATCATCCATATCGACATCGATCCTTCCTCGATCGCCAAGCGCGTCAAGGTGGACGTGCCGGTGGTCGGTGATCTGAAGCTGGTGCTGGAGCAATTGCTGGAAGAATTGCGCAACAGCAGGCAGAAGCCCAATCCGTCAGACTTGGCAGCCTGGTGGAAGCAGGTTGATGAATGGCGCGCCAAGGGTGGCGGATTGCGTTACAAGAATTCCACCGAGATCATCAAACCGCAATATGTGATCGAAAAGCTCTATGAGATCACCGGCGGGGACGCCTTCGTCACCTCGGATGTGGGCCAACATCAAATGTGGGCAGCGCAGTATTACAAATTCAACAAGCCACGCCGCTGGATCAATTCCGGCGGCCTGGGTACGATGGGCTTTGGCCTGCCCGCCGCGATGGGCGTGCAGCTGATCAACCCCGGTGCAACGGTGGCCTGTGTTACAGGCGAGGGCAGTATCCAGATGAACATCCAGGAGCTCTCCACCTGCAAGCAGTTCCATCTCCCGATCAAGGTGTTGTCGCTGAACAACCGTTATCTGGGCATGGTGAGGCAATGGCAGGAATTCTTCCACGGCAACCGCTATTCGGAATCCTACATGGATGCCTTGCCGGATTTTGTGAAACTGGCGGAGGCTTATGGGCATATCGGCATACGTATCGACAAACCTTCCGATGTGGAGCCGGCATTGAAAGAGGCATTTGCGCGCAAGAACGATCTGGTGTTCATGGACTTCCAGACCGACCCGACCGAAAACGTGTTCCCTATGGTTCCCGGCGGCAAGGGTTTGTCTGAAGTGATTCTGGCGGAGGAGCTGTAATGCGACACATCATTTCTCTGTTGATGGAAAACGAGGCGGGTGCGTTGTCGCGTGTGGCCGGGCTGTTCTCGGCACGCGGCTACAACATCGAGTCGCTGGCGGTCGCGCCGACGGAAGACCCGACCTTGTCGCGCATGACCATCGTCACCAGCGGTTCGGATGCCGTCATCGAGCAGATCAACAAGCAGCTCAACAAACTGATAGATGTGGCGGCGGTGATGGATCTGAGCGAAGGCGAGCATCTGGAGCGCGAGCTGATGCTGGTCAAAGTGCGTGCGCAAGGTGCGGCACGCGAGGAATTGAAGCGTAAGATGGCGGTTGCCAACGGTCGCTTCATAGATGAATCGGAAAACACTTGCACCATCGAGCTGACCGATACCTGCGCCAAATTGGACGGTTTTTTGCAGGCGATCGGGCGCGAACTGATATTGGAAACGGTACGCACCGGTGCTTCCGGCATCGGACGCGGCGAACGGATTTTGAAACTTTAATTTTTTATAAGAGGGCAACATGAAAGTTTATTACGACAAAGACGCAGACCTGTCACTGATCAAGGGCAGGCAAGTAACCATCATCGGCTACGGCTCGCAAGGCCACGCCCACGCGCAAAATCTGAAAGAGTCCGGGGTCAATGTGACCGTCGGCTTGCGCAAAAACGGTGCATCCTGGAAAAAGGCCGAAAGTGCGGGATTGAAGGTCGCCGAAGTGGCTGACGCGGTGAAGAATGCCGACGTGGTGATGATGCTGTTGCCAGACGAAAATATCCCAGATGTCTACAACAGGGAAGTCGCACCGAACATCAAGGCTGGCGCAGCGCTGGCATTCGCACACGGCTTCAACGTGCATTACAACCAGGTCGTGCCGCGTGCCGACGTGGACGTGATCATGATTGCGCCAAAAGGCCCCGGCCATACCGTGCGTTCCGAATACCTGAAGGGCGGCGGCGTGCCTACGCTGATCGCGGTGTATCAGGACAAGAGCGGCAAGGCGAAAGACATCGCTCTCTCTTATGCAGCAGCGAACGGCGGCACCAAGGGCGGCGTGATCGAGACCAATTTCCGCGAAGAGACCGAGACCGACCTGTTTGGCGAACAAGCTGTCCTGTGCGGCGGTGCAGTGGAGCTGGTGAAGGCCGGTTTCGAGACGCTGACCGAAGCAGGTTATGCCCCGGAAATGGCTTACTTCGAATGCCTGCACGAACTGAAGCTGATCGTGGATCTGATGTATGAAGGCGGCATCGCCAACATGAACTACTCCATCTCCAACAACGCGGAATACGGCGAGTACGTCACCGGTCACCGCGTGATCGCCGACCAGGCGCGCGCCGCGATGAAGGAATGTCTGAAGAACATCCAGAACGGTTCATATGCCAAGCAGTTCATCCTGGAAGGCCGCACCAACTACCCGGAAATGACTGCGCGTCGTCGTTTGAACGCCGAGCATCCGATCGAGGTGGTGGGCGGTCAGTTGCGCGCCATGATGCCGTGGATAGGCAAGAACAAGCTGGTCGATCAGTCGAAGAACTAGAAAGTGGGGGGTGGTGAGTAGGGAGTGGGGTGTCGGCTTCTTACTCACCGCTCTCCAGTCCTTCGCTGTGTTTTTCCCCACTCCCTATTTCCCACTTACTACTCCCTATGAACCAATACCCCCACCCCATCATCGCCCGCGAGGGCTGGCCGTTCCTGGCGATCTCGCTGGTTCTGGCACTCGCCGCCACCGCCTGGTGCGCGGCCTGGTCCATCCCGTTGTGGATCATCTTCGTGTTCGTGCTGCAGTTCTTCCGCGATCCGCCGCGCGAGATTCCGCAAGAGGCGAATGCGGTGCTGTCCCCGGCAGATGGTCGCGTCATCAAGGTCGAACGCACACAGGATCCTTACGGCCAGCGCGAGGCGATTCTGGTCAGCGTGTTCATGAACGTGTTCAACGTGCATTCCAACCGCAGCCCTGTGGACGGTACCATCCGGAAGGTGCAGTACTTTCCCGGCAAGTTCATGAACGCCGACCTGGACAAAGCATCCACAGAGAACGAGCGCAATGCGATCGTGCTGGAAACGGCTGGCGGCAAGACTGTGACCTTCGTCCAGGTCGCGGGTCTGATCGCCCGCCGCATCCTGTGTTACGTCAAGGTTGGCGATCAGCTGACACGCGGGCAGCGCTACGGCTTCATCCGCTTCGGTTCGCGCGTGGATGTATACCTGCCATTGGATGCGAGCGTGAAAGTCAGCATCGGCGACAAGGTGGCCGCGACTACAACCATCCTGGCAATCTTGCCGCAAAGCTGACAGTGTCGATTTAATGGATAATGGGCGCATGGACGAATTCAATACACGCAAGACGATGAATTTGCGCAGGCGCGGCATTTATCTGTTGCCCAACCTGTTTACCACCGCGGCACTGTTCGCGGGTTTTTACGCGATCGTGCAGGCGATGAACACTAGGTTTGAACATGCTGCCGTTGCGATATTCATCGCCATGGTGCTGGACGGACTTGACGGGCGCGTGGCGCGTCTGACGCATACGCAAAGCGAATTCGGCGCCGAATACGATAGCCTCTCAGACATGGTTTCGTTCGGTGTGGCGCCCGCGCTGGTTATCTACGAGTGGGCGTTCAGGGGCTTGGGCAAGCTGGGCTGGTTTGCCGCATTTATCTACTGTGCTGCCACGGCGTTGCGTCTGGCACGCTTCAACACCAATATCGACGTGGTCGACAAACGTTATTTTCAGGGCCTGCCCAGTCCCGCCGCTGCGGCGCTGGTGGCCGGATTTGTCTGGGTGATGCTGGATTACGAATTCAAGGGCGAAGATGTGCGCTGGTATGCGGCTGCGCTGACCGTGTTTGCGGGGTTGAGCATGGTCAGCAACCTGCCGTTCTACAGCTTCAAGGATTTCAACATGCGCAAGAGCGTGCCATTTGTGGTGATCTTTCTGATTGCGCTGTTTTTCATCCTGATCTCCAGTTATCCACCCGGCGTGCTGTTTGCCCTGTTCCTGTGCTATGCCCTGTCCGGCTACGTGTTGTGGATACTCAGGTTGCGCAATAACAAGCCCCCCGTTGCATGAGGCGGTAAAACTGGTAATATTCGTTCCATGCACTTCTCCACGCACATCGCACAACTTCACTCCACGTTCAGCCTGCTGGCTGCGCTGCTGCTGCGCAGCGCGCGCTAATCATACCCCCGACAATTTAAAAGCAATATGCGCGGCAACCCGGAGCGGTTCCGCAGGTTTAACCTGTTTGCACTGGAGTATTCATCATGACAGACAAATTGATTATTTTTGACACCACGTTGCGCGATGGCGAGCAAAGCCCCGGCGCGGCGATGACCAGGGACATGAAGATACGCATCGCACGCCAGCTGGAAAAACTGGGCGTGGACATCATCGAGGCGGGCTTTGCGGCAGCCAGTCCCGGCGATTTCGAGGCGGTGCGGAGCGTGGCCGAAACCATCAAGGATTCCACCGTATGTTCGCTGGCGCGCGCCAGCGAAAACGACGTGCGCCGTGCCGGTGAAGCGATCAAGCCGGCCAGATCCGGGCGCATCCACACTTTTATCGCCACCAGCCCTATCCACATGCAGCACAAGTTGCGGATGACCGAGGATCAGGTGGTGGAGCGTGCGGTCAATGCGGTGAAGTGGGCGCTCGAATATACCGACGATGTGGAATTTTCCGCCGAGGATGCGGTGCGTTCGGATATGGACTTCCTGGTGCGCGTGTTCGATGCGGTGATCAGGGCGGGCGCAACAACCCTGAACGTGCCCGACACGGTGGGCTATTCGATTCCCGCCGCATGGGGCGAGCGCATCAGGCAGTTGATCGCACGCGTGCCGAATTCGGACAAGGTGGTCTGGTCCACGCATTGCCACAACGATCTGGGTTTGGCGGTGGCAAACTCATTGTCTGCGGTGATGAACGGTGCCCGCCAGGTCGAGTGCACCATCAACGGTCTGGGCGAGCGGGCGGGCAATGCTTCGCTGGAAGAAGTCGTGATGGCGGTGAAAACACGCCGCGATGTGTTCAATCTGGACACGCGTATCGATACCGCGCAGATCGTGCCGACCTCCAAGCTGGTTTCCAGCATCACCGGCTATCCGGTGCAGCCGAACAAGGCGATCGTCGGTGCGAATGCGTTCGCGCATGAGTCCGGGATACATCAGGACGGCGTAATCAAGCATCGCGAGACCTACGAAATCATGCGCGCCGAAGACGTGGGCTGGAATGCCAACAAGCTGACCCTGGGCAAGCTCTCCGGGCGCAATGCGTTGCGCCAGCGTTTCACCGCGCTGAATATCGAGTTCGCTACCGAAGATGCGTTCAATGCGGCATTCCAGCGCTTCAAGGAATTGGCCGATCGCAAGAGCGAAATTTTCGACGAGGACTTGCAGGCACTGGTCAGCGATGAGGCGGTGGCGCAGGTCAGCGAACATTACCGGCTGGTGGCGATGGGTGCGCATTCCGAAACAGGCGTGATGCCGGTGGCACGTGTGGTGATGAGCATAGATGGCACAGATCACCAGGCTGATGCGCAAGGCGGCGGGCCGGTGGATGCGACTTTCAAGGCGATAGAGCTGATCGTCAACAGCGGCACCGAATTGCAATTGTATTCGGTGAACAACATCACCAGCGGCACCGATGCGCAGGGTGAAGTGACCGTGAGGTTGTCAAAAGGCGGACGCATCGTAAACGGGCAGGGTGCGGATACGGACATCGTGGTGGCTTCCGCCAAGGCCTACCTCAACGCGCTCAACAAGCTCCATAGCAAGCTGCATCGCGCCCATCCGCAGGTTTGAATCTGCCGGTTGATCCGGCGCAAAGGCTGATTCCTCGAATCAGCCTTTTTTTCGTGCCGCGATCAGCACTGCCCACACGCCCAATACGATGTAGCACAGCAATGACCACTCCGGGATGCCCAGCGTCAGGAAAGTCCAACCCCTGGCCGCGCATTCACCGGAGCCGTGCATGAGCTGTTTCAGGACGTTGGACAGCGGCATGGTCTCCAGCATGTAATCCAGGCCGGGACCGCAGGCGGGTATCTGGTCTTTGGGCAGATTCTGTATCCAGATGTGTCGTGCGGCGACCGCGATACCGGATAGCGACAGCAACGCGATCAGGGCCGCATAGATGCGCTCACCGGTGCGTTTCGGCCCGTGCAGCGCAGCCAGGGCAAATATGGCCAATATGGCGATAAACACCACGCGTTGCACCATGCACAGCGGGCATGGATCCTGATGTTTGACATATTGCAGGAACAAGCCGAAGCCTATCAGGCCGCTGGCGAACAGGGTGCCTGCCAGGTACAGCCAGCGGTTGGAAATATTACGCCAAAGTTTACTCATGAGTTGTGCGGTTATTTGGGGGTAACGTCCGGCGGTGCACGCTACTTTCACGGCCCGCCGGAATTTGCATATCGCTATTTTCAGACCGGGGTGGCCTGGGGTTTGATCGATTTTTTCAAGACCACAGTTGAGGTGCCCTGGCTGCGATTGCTGTGGTTCTCCACCAGCTGCTGCAAGGTGACCGATTCCAGATAATCGAGGATCTTTTCATTCAGCCCCATCCACAAGTCATGGGTGAGACAGGGGTGCTCTTCGCCGTGGCAGTTACCCATGCCGCCGCACTTGGTGGCATCCAGCGGCTCATCCACTGCGACCACGATTTCCGCAATGGAGATTTTGTTGCCGGGGCGCGCCAGGTAATATCCGCCCCCGGGCCCGCGCACGCTTTCCACAATCTTGTTTCGGCGCAGCTTGCCGAACAATTGCTCCAGATAGGAGAGCGAAATACTTTGGCGCTCGCTGATGGAAGCCAGCGTCACCGGAGCCTTGCCGCCGCGGGTCGCCAAGTCCACCATCGCCGTCACGGCAAAACGCCCTTTAGTGGTCAATCTCATATCATTCTCCGATCGTTAAATATAAATATGGGTAGTGCCGAACCTTGCTCATCAGTTTTCCGGCGAGCTCAAACACCCGCATGTTAGGATACCCAAATAATTTAGTCAACTATATGGTTCAGGTGATTGGGGTCAAACTTGTCGGCGGTGGCGCGCTCTTCATCGACACGCACGCCCATTTTTTCAAGCTGTTGCAGGATAAAGTCGATGCGCTGGTCCACCGTCACGCTATGCCCGATCAGGCCGTGCAATGCCTTGTTGACCGGGTCATTCTGGTCGTTGCCTATCCCGTAGGCATTAAAACCGGTCGACGCCTTCTTCTCTTCATCGAGGATGCGCGCCGGGATACCGGTTGCCGTTGCGCCTGCCGGAACATCTTTCACCACCACTGCATTCGAGCCGATCTTCGCGCCGTTGCCGATGCTGATCGGGCCGAGTATCTTGGCGCCCGCTCCCACCACCACGCTGTTGCCCAGCGTGGGATGGCGCTTGCCTTCCTTCCATGACGTACCGCCCAGCGTGACACCATGGTACAAGGTTACGTCATCGCCAATCTCGGCGGTTTCGCCTATCACCACACCCATCCCGTGATCGATGAAGAAACGCCGCCCTATGGTCGCGCCGGGATGGATCTCGATGCCGGTCAACCCGCGTGCGATGTGCGACAGGAAACGCGCCATCCATTTGAAGTTGGCGTGCCACAGCTTGTTCGACAGGCGGTGCAGGATGCGCGCGTGCAGGCCCGGATAGCAGGTCAACACTTCGAAAGTGCTGCGCGCCGCGGGGTCACGGTCGAATACGCTGGCGATGTCCTCTCTAATGTTCCGAAACATTGCGATGTTCTTCCTGATAGCGCGATTTGAGGCGCGCATTGTACTCGGTTGTGACGCTTAATATACCGCGCAGGATGTTGATCTCCTCCTGTTCCAGGCGCGCGCGCGCGTATAAACGGCGCAGACGTTGCATCATCCGCGCGGGATTCTGCGTGGTGAAAAAACCGATCTCATGCAGCGTCTTTTCCAGATGGGCATAAAAGCCCTCCAGTTGCTCGTGAGAGGCTGGAATGAACGCTTGCGCGCTCGGGGTGAAGTTTTGCGCGGCGACGCTCAACTCGTAGGCCATCACCTGTACCGCCGCAGCCAGATTGAGCGACGAGAAATCCGGATTGGCTGGAATGTGCGCCAGCAATTGCGCCTTGCCCATCTCCTCATTGGTCAGGCCGGACATCTCGGTGCCGAACAGCAACGCCACGGGCTGTGCAGCGGCCTGTTGCAACAGCGTGGGCATCGCGTCGCGCGGGGTTTTCACCTCAAGTGAAATGTCGCGCAGCCTGGCCGTCATCGCCACGGTGAACACCACGCCGTACAAGGCCTCGTCTATCGAGCCGCACACCACCGCGTCGCGCAATACATCGTCCGCGCCGGCGGCCATCGCATCGGCCTGCGGGTCTGGGAAATGGCGCGGGTTGATCAGGTACAGATGGCGCAGGCCCATCGTCTTCATCGCGCGCGCCGCCGCGCCGATGTTGCCAGGGTGGGTGGTGTGGCTGAGCACGACCCGGACATTCAAAAAAGGATTATGTTTATTCAAAACGCGATTCCAACTAAAATGCGCACTGGATTCCCCCAGCTCATTAAAAAGGTCGTACTTAATATGCACCCCATGCTCAACACAGCGGTGAAGGCCGCGCGTCGCGCCGGTAATCTGATCTACCGCTCCGCCGACAAGATCGACCACCTCACAGTCACCAAAAAGTCCCACGCGGATTTCGTCAGCGAGGTCGATCGCGCCGCCGAGCAGACCATCATCCAGACCCTGCTGGAAGCCTATCCGGACCATGCGATTCTAGCAGAAGAGAGCGGCAACCAAGGCGAGTCCGATTTCGTCTGGATCATCGATCCGCTGGATGGCACGACCAATTTCCTGCACGGCTTTCCGCAATTCGCCGTGTCCATCGCGCTGCAACACAAAGGCATCATCACCCAGGCGGTGGTGTACGACCCGGTCAAGAACGAACTGTTTACCGCCACACGCGGACGCGGCGCGTTCCTCAACGACAAGCGCCTGCGCGTCACCAAGCGCATCCACCTTGCGGACAGCCTGATCGGCACCGGCTTCCCCTACACCAAGTTCGAGCACATGGATGCCTATATCGGCATCTTCAAGGACCTGATGCAACAGACCTCCGGCCTGCGCCGTCCCGGCTCTGCCGCGCTGGATCTCGCATGGATGGCCGCCGGACGCTATGACGGTTTCTTCGAGACCGGGCTGCACGTCTGGGACATCGCCGCCGGCACGCTGCTGATCACCGAGGCGGGCGGCATGGTCAGCGACCTGCACGGCTCCGACACCTTCCTCAAGACCGGGCACATCTGCGCGGGCAACCCGAACATCCACCCATTGCTGCTGGAAGTCATCAAGCCGCATCTGACGCCGGGATTGAAAGCTTAAACAGCAGTACAGGCTGGCGCCGACGTGGACACCATCCTCATCCTGGCAATCGCGACCATCGTCGTGGTGCTGGTGTTCGAGTACACCAACGGCTTCCATGACGCCGCCAACATCATCGCCACGGTCATCGCCTCGCGCGCGATGACCCCTGTGCAGGCCGTGCTGCTGGTGGCCTTCTTCGAATTCCTCGGCCCGCTGCTGGGCGGCACGGCGGTGGCCAACACCATCGGAAAATTCGTCACATTCGACGACATCGACCGCGTGCTCGCACTGATGATCGTGCTGTGCGGCCTGAGCGGCGCGATCGCGTGGAACCTGCTGACCTGGTGGTTCGGCATCCCTTCCTCCTCGTCCCATGCGCTGGTCGGCGGCCTGGCCGGCGTGGTCATGGTCGCCGCCGGCTCCAGCCATGTGGTGTGGGGATTCGGCGACCTGCTGCACGGGGAGCTGAACGGCGTCGCCAAGGTGGTCGTCGCGCTGATCCTGTCACCCATCATCGGCTTCTGGGCCGGTTTTGTACTGCACCGCATCATGCTGGCGCTGCTGCGTGGCGCCCACCCCTCGATCAACCGCGACCTGCGCCATCTGCAATATGTCACCTCGGCCGGGCTGGCCTTCTCGCACGGCGCCAACGACGCGCAGAAGAGCATGGGCATCCTGACGCTGGTGCTGCTGCTCGGCGGTTTCATCCCCAGTTTCGACGTGCCGTTCTGGGTGATGCTGGCCTGCTCGCTCGCCATCACCCTGGGCATCCTTTCCGGCGGCTGGCAGATCGTGCGCACGCTGGGCTTTTCGATCTACAAGATACGCCCGCTGCACGCGCTGAATTCGCAGATGACCGCGGCAGGCGTGATCTTCGGCTCGTCGCTGTTCGGCGCGCCCGTATCCACCACCCATGTGGTCGCCTCATCCATCATGGGCATCGGCGCTTCCGAGCGTCCCAAGGCCGTGCGCTGGGGCAAGGCGCGCGAGATCGCCACCACCTGGGTGATCACCATCCCGGGTGCTGCGTTGATGTCGATTAGCTGCTATCTTCTCGTTCACGCACTCATCAAATAACCGTCATGCTCGAAGCCGCAAAAACATTGCTTGTCACCCTGCGGGATAAAATCTTCCCGAAGGCGCCGGATTTCTTCGGAAAGCTCTCCGAACAGACCGTCAAGGTCACGCACACCGTGAACCTGCTGGTCGCCTACATGGAACATGGCGACCCCAAGGTCGCAGAGGCGCTCAAGCAGGACGTGCACGAGGCCGACCTGATCAAGGCGCGCAACCTGCATGAACTCAACGACGCCTTCTCCACCCCCATCGACCGCGAAGACATCTACCGCACCATCATGGCGCTGGATGACATCGTGTTGTATTGCAAGACCACGGTGCACGAGATGGACATGCTCGGCGTCACGCCGGATGACTTCATGCGCGACATCTCGCACAGCATCAAGGATGGCGTCGATGCGCTGGCCAGCGGCTACGCCAAGCTCGGCACCTCTCCTGCCGACGCCGCGCTGGATGCCAATGAGGCGCGCCATGCCGACCGCCACGCCGAGAAGCTGTACCGCGCCGCCCTGCCCATCCTGTTCGAGGGCGACGACTACATCAACATGTTCAAGCGCCGCGAGATCTACCGCCACCTGACCAACGCCGCCCACCACATGGCGCTGTGTGCCAACCGCCTGCACGACATCGTGGTCAAGATCAGCTGAGCCCTGCCTGATGAACGCACCTGAAAAATCACCCCACACCCCGATGATGCAGCATTAGCCAAATCAAACAGCGGTAGCGCGATGATTTTAAATTGGGTTTTTGAGTGGCTGTCTAAAATGCGTATTGCATTGATGCTCCCTCGCAACCCGTGCCAGTGCTGGAGGGTTGCCGGGATATTAGACAGCTAAAACGCGGAGATTTTCGGGGTGGTTGCAGCCGATTACGCGGCCACTAAAACAGACAGTAAACCGGATTCATGCCCCTTGGCTTTCGGGCGAATGATGATTTCGACATCACGATCCAGCATGGTGATGAAGTGCATCAACCGCTCAGAAGAAAAGCGCGCCAGCTTGTAGTGCTTGAGGTCGGAGATATGCGGCTGCGGAATACCGAACAGCGCCGATGCTTTTGCCTGGGTGAGTTTCCGTTCCAGTAGCAACTCGTTTATCCGCATCGCCAACTGCACGCGCAGCTTGCGTTCCCCCGCATCCTGAAAACCAAGATCGGTGAACACGTCCCCGCTGCCTGCTTCGATAACTTCATTTTTTTTCATAGCGCACCTCGTAATCTGATTTTGCCAACTTCAATCGTTCGTGGATCAACTCAATATCCGTGCTTGCCGTCCTGATGCCAGAAGGTGATTTTTTCTGGAAGCTATGCAGCACATATATCGCCTGCTCAAATCGAACGGTATAGACCACCCTGAACGTATCGCCCCGGTGATCTTCCACAATTTCCAGCACCCCGGCACCTTCCCCCTTCCAGTGCTTTGCCGAGGGCGGCATGCCGCCTTGCTGAACCACACCAAGGGCGAAACCAACATCGCTCACCACTTCACCGGGAAAATTCAGCAAGTCTTTTTTGGAAGAGCCAACCCAGTGCAACGGCTTGTCTGTGAAAGGTGGAGTTTTCATGCTGGATATTATATACCGAATTAGGTATAATTCAACCCCGACTTGGATACCATCCCATTGAGTACCTTTCCACTGGCGTACTATCCTCCACCCTGCAATAATGCCCCCTTGAAAACCAGTATCGAAGCACTTTTGAACGGGATTTGAATTGAGTCAGGACAACGTCAACAATACGAAAGTTAAGGTTCCAGAGGATGACTTGGGTTTCCGAATTAAGCTAATTCGTGAACAAAAGGGTCTCACTCAGGAAGCTTTGAGCATCCTGACCAAATATCCAGAGATTGACCCGGAAGGCCGGGGATTGTCTCGCCCTTCCATTGTTGGTTATGAACAGGGTAAGAACTTGCCGGATGCACGGGGAATTCGTCTTCTGGCAACTGCGCTGGAGGTAACCCCTAGCTGGCTGCTGTTGGGTCAATATGACGAGCCGCCAGAGCCTGACCCACGCAAAGCACTGATGGATGCGTTGGATAAGTACACTGCGCGCCGTGCTTATGATTTGAACCCAGTTCGTGGAACGATTGTTGATTTTATGCCTGAGCCAAGGAAAAAATTGGAGGGGTTAGACCCACTTGTTCGCCTTGATCTTGAGAAGAAGGCCAGCGAAGAGGCTCTGGCTAAAAATCAGGAGATACACAAACAGAGATCGGCAAAATAGTCACAATTAATAATTAAATGAAAAGATGTTGACTTTCTGAATTAGTTGAAATACGATTCATTCGTAGCACATTTCAACTACTACGGAGATCAACATGAAACCAGCAATTCTTACCCCCGAGCAATCAATCGAGGCGCGGGAAAACCTAAGCCTGCAACAGCCTGTCGTTGTATCCGGGATCAAAGCTCAGTTCCCAGAAATCACTTTCACTAAAACCTACCTATCCGAGTTTGAATCAGGCTCGCGCAACTTACCGTCGAAAACGTTACGTTGCCTCAAGGATTTCTATGAGGAGCAGGGGCACATCTTCACCGACATGCCAGAAGCCGCCAACGACCCCCAACCGGGCGATCAAGTGCGTGTAGTGCGTGATGCTGTAGTTGTATGCGATAGCCTCACTCACAGTCAGCGCGGTGCAATTCAAGATCGTATCCGTCACCTGTTGGCCGAGTTGTTGAGTGATGTTCAGGAAAAAGCAGGAAGCGGATTTTTCGACCTCTACGATGAGGCAACCGAAGAGGCTCGCGACAAAGCCATTCCTGTGCTTGCCGAAGTTGGCGTACTCTACGCCACGCTATTTGACAACTGCCCATTCGGCGCGCCTTCGGAAGCCCTTCTGAAGGCACCGCGAGAGGCCGAAACTATTTCTGACGTGCTTTCGATTCGGTTTGCCGAAGCACTCAGCATCGTCTCGAATACTAATCTGGAATCCAGCAAAGAAGCGGCGGAATAAAGCCATGTTCGCCGTTTTCAACGTCGAAACGGGTGATTTCTATTCGGAATCACCCGCCCTCAAGAACGAAGCAAAACGCACCGGGATGCGCTGGAATAACGCCAGCATCCTGCCATGCTTCGCACGTCCCTATTCACGTTACCGCGAAGCATTGAAGCGTTCCCAGCGACTCTCCAACGCTACGCGCTGCATTTGTGCCGTAGTAACCCTCGGGGAGGGTGGAGCGTGAAGCATATTCGCGAGGTACTCGCCGAGCTGTGCGCGGATCGCAGCTTTCCTTCTGCAAGCCATGCGCCCGTTGCGCGCCGTAGCCCGTTCCCAGACGGGCGCGACAGCGCGCCGAGGGGGGTACCCGCGCGGCTTCATCGCGTGGGGGGCGAGGGAACCCGGCTGCGCTGCGCGCTGTGCGCCCCTGCGATGGTTTTTACAGCCCTGCCTTGGGTGCCTCCCCACCCGGCAGGGCTTTTTTTTGCACGCCGCTTTCGCCCCCCTTTTTTTGTGGCGAGCGTAGTAGCACCGCCTGAGAGTCCCGATTTAGGGACAACACCCCCAAAAGCGGGGGGCACTCTTGGGCATTGATACGGTAAAGCTGAAATCACCTGCTTTGGGCGAAAAAATGGTGCGAAAGATCGAACAGCAGTCGAGAAAATGGCAGCAGGTGGATTGCCTGAGTGGAGAAATTCTCTACGAGATCACCAAAGGCGACTTGGAAGGTTCGTGGGATTCGCGAATCAGCGTCAAGCCAATGCGAGAGGATTACGTTTTGAATAAGAACAACAAGCCGGAGCTGCACCCTTGCCCGCCCTATGTGGTGATCGAATGCTCAGCCGCGAAGGTTATGAACGGCCAGAACATCTACGGAAATCCGGTGGATTTTCAGGATACATGCCAGAGGCTGCTGGACCGTATCGGGGACATGCTGGGTGTGTCCTTTCCGCCTGCTGCCAGATGGTGGGTACGCCGGGTGGATTGGGCAGAAATATACGCCCTGCCGTTTACGGCGATACAGGAGTTTTTCGAGGGCATCTACACGATTCAATTTCCACGCAGGAAGGCCAGCAAGTATGGAGACCATGCCGTTTATTTCCCCGGATCAACAACCACGGTCAAGCTGTATCACAAGGGGCTGGAATTCGCGAAACACGACAACTACCGCATGAAACGATTTTTCACAAACTGGCGCTCACAAAACCCGCTGACTCCAGCGAGCAAAAATCAGGAATGGGTAAGGCGCAAGATTGCAGCACTGCAACGCCTGGCAAATAACCGATTACGTGTTGAGGTAGAAATTCATGCCGACAAATTTGATACTGACTTTGGACATAAACCACTGGTGCGCGAGGTAACTGACGAATACCTGATCGGCTTGCACGATAGAGAAATAAAGCGGTTATTGCGCGAAGGCAATGAAGCCATGCAAACCGTTAGAAACAGCAAAGTTGTGTTGCAACGATTGACCGATTTCTATGGATTGGTTACAGCAGGCCGCCTGCATGGCTTCTGGTATCAGCTTGCCACACATGGCGAAACTGAATGCCGCAAGCAGTATGCAAAAACCGTTTTTTACCGCAACAGAAAATTACTCGTTGATGCTGCCGTTTCATGGAATGGCACGGACGTGAAACTCATTCGGAGTCAGGGCGCATTGCCCGTTGACTTTGCACCCCTTCGCACCGATTCGCGCTTATGCACGGCTCAGGTTCGCGAAAAACCCGCGTTCATTATCGAGCGCGGCTTCTACCAACCGGCAGCAATGGCTGCTTAACAAGAAAGGAATCAAGATGGAAACCGTACTGATTATCTCCGCCGACAAGTGGGAATTCACCGATGAAAAAACAGGGGAGCTTCGCAAGGGCGTAACGCTTCAATACGTAAGCGACTATCGCGAGGATACCGAAACATCGGTGGGATTCAAGCCGATTAAAACGACCGTGAATGATGCGGTGTTTGATGTGGTCAAGAAGAACGGCGCACCCGCGTTGTATCGCATTGACACCCGTTCGCGCCCCGGTGCAGACAACAAGCCGACACTGACCGTAATCAGCGCACAGCTTGTAAAACCAGTGAAGATTTTCGAGGCAGCTTAATCGTGAAAACTGGTCGGAGTGTTCGCAGCATTCCGGCCACAGCCAACCGAGATAGGGCAGGCATGTGAGAAATACTACCAGACAATCCAAAATGCGCAAACAGGCCAGCGAGAAAACTGCCTGGGCGTACTGGATGCAGGCAATTGAATCGAAGAGCAGCGCAATCGACGGCGCTTTCTCGGGCCATCACCCTCAATTCGTTATCCAGTCGCAACGCGAAAATGTGACTCCGGAAATGTTCATTTACCGGCGCTTGCAGCTCCAGATGAATGCCGGGCAGTGCGCAGCTTATTTGCGCATCAACGAGAGAACGTTGCGCAGGTGGGAAGGAGGTTATTGTGAAATCCCCTTCATGGCCTATGAGCTGTTGCGCATTCTGTCTGAGAACCTGTTTGCCAGAATGAGCCACGAAAAATGGAACGGATGGTTCATCAGCGCAGAAGGGAAACTGGTTTCGCCCAATGTTGGAAAGTGCGAATACACACCGGAACAACTCGAATGGATTTCATGGCAAGGCACAGAGGCTACACGGCTGCAAAGGGAAGTAAATCACCTGCAAAAAGCGCTTGAAGAGGCGCAAGAAGAAAACACCAAACTGCGCCAGATGTTCCTGTCCCAAGGCGTAGTGGACGAACTGTATTCTATGCATGACAGGCTGTCCGAGCTGGTGGAGAAAATGGCGACAGCGCGGATTGTGCCGTTCAAGAAATCGGATCAAGCCGAGCCGATGGAGAAAACGGCATGAGGCAAAAGCCAGATGTTTCTCCCTATATGTTCAGCACTGATATGAGCGTGAATGTTTCACTCACACTGAACAAAATCCGCAAGCGCATCCGCATGGCAAATCCGGCGTATAAACCGACCAGTCGCTATCAGGGTCGCTTAAAACACAAACGGGCAGCTCGTCGCATCAAGCCCGGCATAGTGAGGTAGCAAAGGCCGCACAATGATGTTCCTGACACAAAATGAAATTGCCGAATTGACCGGGCGCACTCAACGCAATGCACAGGCGCGTGAGCTGGACACTATCGGGATTCCATACAAGCGCCGCCGCGATAACTCGCTGGTTGTTATGCGCGTATGTGTCGAAGCGATGCTCGGAGCGTCTAATGCTAAAATTGAACCCAGTGAACCACAACTCCACCTGACATGAGCCGCCGCCGCGTAACAGACAAACACTTGCCGCCTTGTGTCTATCACAAGCATGGTGCATTTTGGCTGGTTAAGCGCGGCAAATGGGAAAAACTCGCGGCCACGCTTCCCGAGGCGTTGGCAGAGTATGCAAGGCGCACGCAAACACATGGCAGCGGCACAATGCCGGAACTGATCGAGCGCGTACTGGCGCATCACTCCAAAAATCTTGCTCCAAACACACAGGCGCAATATCGCATTGCTGGCGAGAAGCTGAAAAAGGTTATGGCCGAATTCAGCCCGGAACAGGTGAAGTCAAAGCATGTGGCAGCCATCAAAATGCACCTGTCGGAAACGCCAAACATGGCAAACCGCGTGTTGTCTGTGTTGCGCATCGTGTTTCAGTACGCAGTCGAATGGCAACTGTGCGAGTCCAACCCATGCGTTGGGATCAAGCGACACGATGAAGCCAAGCGCACCCGGTACATAACCGATGCAGAGTACGCCGCTATTTATTCTGCCGCCCCGCCGAGATTGCAAGTCATCATGGATTTGCTCTACCTTACCGGGCAGCGCATTGGCGATGTACTCAGCATCCGTCATGCAGACATCAATCAAGACGGCATTGCATTTTCGCAGCAGAAAACAGGGGCGCGTTTGCTGGTGTGCTGGTCGTCTGATCTTCGCGAAGTTGTAGAGCGTGCGCGTACCCTGAATGGCAATTTGCGCGCTCTTACCTTGCTACACAACCGGCGCGGCAAAACACCGGATTACTCCACCACCAAAATCCAGTGGAACAAAGCTTGCGAGAAAGCAGGTGTCAAGGATGTCCACATTCACGACCTGCGCGCCAAGTCGCTTACAGATGCGAAACAGCAGGGATTCAACCCTCAGACGCTGGCAGGGCACACCAGCGAAGCCATGACTGACCGATACATCCGCCTGCGTGAAACTCCGCAGGCTGACGGGCCGAAACTGGCAAGAATATTAGACAGTCGTTAGACAATTAGACAAAGTGAATAAAGAAAACAAAGAGTTAACTAATACGCCAATGATGCAGCAATACCTGCGCATCAAGGCCGAGCATCCCGACATGCTGCTGTTCTACCGCATGGGCGATTTTTACGAGCTGTTCCATCAGGACGCCGAACGCGCGGCCAAGCTGCTCGACATCACGCTGACGCAGCGCGGCGCATCCGGCGGCAACCCGATCAAGATGGCGGGCGTGCCGTATCACGCCGCCGAGCAATACCTCGCGCGGCTGGTGAAGATGGGGGAGTCGGTCGCGATCTGCGAACAGATCGGCGATCCCGCCACCAGCAAAGGCCCGGTCGAGCGCAAGGTGGTGCGCATCGTCACGCCCGGTACCGTCACCGATTCCGCATTGTTGGATGAGAAGCGCGACAACCTGCTGCTCGCGCTGCACCAGCGCAGTGGCAAGCTGGGCCTGGCATGGTTGAACTTGGCCTCAGGCCAATTCTTCGTGTGCGAGAGTGCCACCGACAACCTCGCCGCCGAACTGGAACGCCTGCAACCTTCCGAGATATTGCATGCCGAAAACGCTGCGCTGCCGGCAAGCATCAACGCCGCACAGAAATCATTACCCGATTGGCATTTTGAACTGGAGACCGCGCGCCGTGCGCTGTGCCAGCAATTTGCCACGCTCGACCTTGCCGGATTCGGCTGCGACGATTTCACGGTGGGACTGGAAGCCGCAGGCGCGTTGCTCGGCTACGCCAGACTCACGCAAGGGCAGGGCATCGCACACATCCGCAGCATGCAGGTGTACAGCGCGAACAGGTATGTACGCATGGATGCGGCGACACGACGCAACCTGGAGATCACCCAGACTTTGCGCGGCGAACCCGCACCCACGCTGCTGTCGCTGCTCGACACCTGCGCCACCAACATGGGCAGCCGCTTGCTGGCAAACTGGCTGCATCATCCGCTGCGTGATCGGGCGGTGCTGGGTGCAAGACTGCTGGCCGTCGAACAACTGAGCGACTTGCACCATACAGTCCACGACCAGCTCAAACCCTGCGTGGACGTCGAACGCATCACCGCGCGCATCGCCCTGCGCAGCGCCAGACCGCGCGACCTCTCCGGCCTGCGCGACACGCTGCTGACCTTGCCGCAACTGCACGCAATCATGCTCCCTCGCCCTTTAAGTGAGATAACCAGCGACTTGGCTGTCGGTGTTGGACAGCCTAGTCGAATGGCTAGTAGTTCCATCAGGGCTGGGGAGAGGGTAGAAGCGTCAAACTTGCTGCACACGCTGGCCGATGCGCTGCAAGCCGAGCCCACGCTGGTCGAACTGCTGCAAAAGACCATCAAGCCCGAGCCCTCCTCCGTCCTCAGAGAAGGCGGTGTGATCGCCGACGGCCACGATGCGGAGCTGGACGAACTGCGCGGCATCCAGACCAACTGCGGCGATTTCCTGCTGGCACTGGAAGCGCGCGAACGGGCGCGCACCGGCATCGCCACGCTGAAGGTGGAATACAACCGCGTGCACGGCTTCTACATCGAGGTGACGCACGCGCAGAGCGCCAACGTGCCGGATGACTACCGCCGCCGCCAGACGCTGAAGAACGCCGAACGCTACATCACGCCTGAACTCAAAGCCTTCGAGGACAAGGCGCTGTCCGCCAACGACCGCGCGCTGGCGCGAGAGAAGTTCCTCTACGAACAACTGCTCGACCAGCTCGCGCCGTTCATCCCGCAACTACAACGTATCGCCGCCGCCATCGCCGAACTGGACGTGCTCGCCACCTTCGCCGAACGTGCCGCCACGCTGAATTTCAGCGCGCCGCAATTTTCCGACGATGCGCAGATCAGCATCAGCAAAGGCCGCCATCCGGTGGTGGAAGCGCAAGTCGATCAGTTCACGCCCAACGACACCGCGCTGAATGATGCGCGCCGCACGCTGCTGATCACCGGCCCCAACATGGGCGGTAAATCCACCTACATGCGCCAGGTCGCCATCATCGCGCTATTAGCCCACGTCGGCTGCTTCGTACCCGCGCAAGCGGTAGTGCTGGGCGAGATCGACCAGATCTTCACGCGCATCGGCGCATCGGACGACCTCGCCAGCGGGCGTTCCACCTTCATGGTTGAGATGACCGAGGCCGCCAACATCCTGCACAACGCCACCGACAGAAGTCTGGTGCTGGTGGACGAGATCGGGCGCGGCACCTCCACTTTCGACGGCCTCGCCCTCGCTTACGCCATCGCGCGCCACCTGCTGGAGATCAACCGCAGCTACACCCTGTTCGCTACGCACTATTTCGAACTCACGCGGCTGGCCGAAGAATTCAAGCAACTCGCCAACGTCCACCTCGCCGCCATCGAACACCAGCACAGCATCGTGTTCCTGCACTCGGTCAACGAAGGCGCTGCCAGCCAGAGCTACGGCCTGCAAGTCGCCGCACTCGCCGGCGTGCCGAACAGCGTCATTCGCAGTGCGAAGAAACAACTGGTGAAGCTGGAACAAAACAGCGCCGCGCAAAATCCGCAGGGCGATTTGTTCAACCAGCGGCCTGCTGTGCAGGAGGAACCGGAAGAGCATCCGCTGGTGTCGGCACTGCGCGACCTGCAGCCGGATGAGATGAGTCCGAAGGAAGCGCTGGAGAGGATGTATCAGTTGAAGAAGTTGGTGTAGGTTCAGCAACAAAAGAGGCTTGCCATGTCAAATGAATATTCTGGACTGCTCCCTTTGTATCACTTACCGCAAGACATGCGGGATGGCCTAACCAAGTTTGACGTCGCAGCCAAGACTATAGTCTCGTCATTCCTAGAAAGCTTGGAATCGCGAGAACCGCCAAAGCTCATCTATCACTACACAAATGATGCTGGCTTAAGAGGCATATTGGAGACTGGTCAACTTTGGTTGACGGACATCTTCAATCTCAACGACCCTTCCGAGCTGAGTCATGGCTTTTCCCATGCGGTCAACATTTTGAACAGCAAGGCAGAGCAAGGCCCGCCAGAAAGTCGAGTGTTCGCCAAGAATTTTTCAGCCTTCCACAAAAACGGCATGCGAGGTTCAGCCCATTATTTCGCCTGCTCGTTCAGCACTGACGGCAATGATCTTGGGCAATGGAGGGCGTATGCAGACAACGGGCGCGGATATGCGCTCGGCTTTGATGCCAAAGCCTTGGAAGGCGCCTTTACGAAAGAGAATGGAGAGCCAATACCAAGCAACTGCACATTCCACCTCGACTATAAGGATGCCGTACTTGAAAATATTCATCGTCAGATGATTGAAAGTATGTTTGACCTAATTTCGCTCCCACGAGGCAGGAATCTGGATAGCACAACCATCAACTCCTATATGACGGAACTGTCGGTCCTACTCTCGGTACATGTGCTGCGTGCTGCACTATTTTTTAAGCACGCGGCTTATACAAATGAGATGGAATTCCGCTTTTTACAGGTACATCGGGCCGATGTACCTCCACCCGAGGTGAAACAAAGATACCGCTCATATGAATTGGTGAAGTACAGGGAATTTGACTGGAAACGACTACATGCTGGAGCTCTGAAACAGATTATTGTTGGGCCTGCAGCAGATTGCAGGAAAGCGACTCAGTTCGCGGCAGATTGCATGGCAGCATTTGGCATACAAAATGTCGAAATAACGTGCTCAACAATTCCTTACCGCGCCTTATAACGCAAATAACGCGTGGAACTATTAGGGGCGAGTTCGAGCTAAATGGGCCAAGCTCGGATTGATTACAACTACGCCCAAGCACGTGTCAGCAACTCATCCATCGCGCCAGTAATACGGTCGCCTTCTTGGGCAAGCGTAGCGACCTTTTCCCCTAGCTGATCGGTGGCAACGGACACGGTCTCCAGCGGGTGCAGCACTACTTCGATTCCCTCAATCGTGAAAGCCGGATTGAGAGACGATCCGACCAGCGCTACGGCGTTTCCAAGATTGCTGCGGCGTACCAAGGGAATCACTACCCGGCGGCGGTAGCTGTCGAACAGGGAAGATTGAACGATGACGACATAGGGAATGGCTTCCCGTTGTTTGCCGATATTGCGGTGAACGTCGAACTGCGCCATTACAGCGTGGAGTGTTCGTCGGCAAACGAACCGGAGCGTTCGTTGAAGGTATTCCACGCTTTTGCCGCGACGTCGGCGTGATGTGCTTTTTCTTGCCGGACGTTGTTCTGCTTCATCACATAATCGGCCAGTAGCTGCTCAACCACGCCGGACAGGTTGTTCGTCATTCCTTTGGCCTGAGTGACCAGTTCTTCGTTGAGCGTCAGGTTGACCGGGCGCTTACGTGCTTGATTGCTTTGCATAGCTTTCATGGGTTTACCTCCATGTGCGCATGGTATGCGCATCGCAATGATTTGTGAAGCATATATTCCAGCCAGCCCCGATATTCCCCACTTTCACCATTCGGGCGATTGATTTCGACTATCCCTTGCGGCAGGATGCCACACCTGCAATCCATACCCTGAATACCATGTTCGAGTACATCTTTTTCGATGCCGCATTGCGCGAGAGGTTTGTGGAATACGCCGAGCAGCGCGGCGTGCCCTGTACCTCGACCGATGACACGCTGGGCCTGGTGGTAGCGATCCCCGAAGATATTCCGGATGACGTTGCGGACGATCTGGAGCGGTGCCACGACGCGCTGGAGGACGAGCAGGTGAATCTCAGCAAAGCGGAAGGCGATTTGAAGCGCCTGGCCGGTTTCCGCTTCTATCTGCCCAATGGCGAGTCGCGGATGTTGCCGGTGCAGACGGAGATGGCGAATCGTTTGCTTGCCGCCTTCAATCTTGAGGAAATACAGGGGTTATTGGGCGAGGTGGCGAACTGCACGCTGAACCCGCAGGACGAGCGCCTGTGCAAAATGCTTGCTGCGGAGAAAAAGAAAGATACTTGATTACCCGCCCTGACAACCGGCCAGGCCGGCCCGAAAACACGGGGTCAATAGCAAGCCCGCCCCAACCCGGACGGATGCGCCGTTTGCCTAAATGACCTGGGCTGATTTTCCTTGTTTGTGTGGTTTTGTTTCGGTAAAGATTATGCTAAATTGCTGCCGGGTAAAAATTATCACCCATTGATTAACCAATCCGGAGGAGAACTAAATGATTGATACCATTTTGCTGTACGTGCTTGCGATCGCTGTTATTTTCGGCGGCGTCCTGGCGTTTATCAGAAGCGGCAAAAAATAAGCTGGAACCCTCGGGCTGGGCTCCACCTGATGAAATCAAATAATCAACAGGGTTAGCTCAGGCTCGAATCGTTTCAATCCCTCTCGCGGGGGAGTATCTGTTGTCCTGTTGCAGGAGTCTGTGTCGGTAATACGGGGGGGGGGAAGGGCTGCTCGGGCGGCACGCCCCGGTGAAGTGAGTTGCTAGGTTGATTTTCCGGCCGCAGCGATAGCCGCAATTTTGCCAAGTGCCTCGGTCAGTTCCTTTACCCTGGCTTCATGCTCGGACGTTTTGGCCTGCTCCTGTTTGAGGCTTTCCTTGAGTTGCTCGATGGTTTTAAAAAACTCGAGCGACTTTCTTTTCTCTTCTTCAAGCTGAGCATTCTTCTTTGCGGTTTCATTCGCGTTTAGATCGGCCAGCTGCTTAGCCATTTCGGCGCTTTTTGCCTGTTCCTGCTTGAGGTCATCCCTGAGTTGCACGATGGCCTTCAAATTTTCGAGCGACCTGCGCTTCTCTTCTTCCAGCTGGGCATCTTTCACTGCAAGCTCGCTGGCACCCGGATTGGACGCCTGCTTCTCAAGCGCAGCGCTTTTGGCCTGTTCCTGCTTGAGGCTTTCCTTGAGTTGCTCGATGGTTTTTAAATACTCGAGCAACTTTTTATTTTCTTCTTCAAGCAGCGCATTCTTCTTGGCGAGCTCAAGGGATTTGTTTTGAGCGTCCGTCAGATTGCCCTGCGCGGTCGCGGGTTTCGCATTGTCGCCATAGGCGCGAATTTTCACTGTCTTGTCCATAGCGCGCATTCTCGCGAATTCCGGCTTGCAGCGCAAGCCGGATAAGGTGAGCGGCCGGAAGCAGGGTCCGGATTGCCTGTAATGCTTGCCCAACTGTGCGGAAGCGTTATCATCACCCGATGTCCCATCTCGTCGTTTCCATCTCCGGTCACGGTTTCGGCCATGTCGCGCAGACCGCGCCGGTGCTGAATGCATTGCATCAACGGATGCCGCAGTTGCGCCTGACAGTATGCTCCTCGGTGCCGCTTGCGCATCTGCGCGCGCGCATCAAGGCGCCGTTCGATCATCTGCCCGGAGAGGGCGACATCGGCATGGTGATGTCTTCGGCGCTGGACATCCGTGTCAGGGACAGCGAGGAAGCGTATCGACACTTTCATGCGGACTGGGAAGCGCGTGTAGACGATGAGGCGCGACTGCTGCGCGAGCTCGGGGCGGACATGGTGCTGTCCAACGTCGGTTACCTGCCGCTCGCGGGCGCGCAGCGGGCCGGCATACAGAATGCCGCGCTGTGTTCGCTGAACTGGGCGGACATCTATCGTCACTTTTTTGGCAATGACGCGATTGCCGCGCAGATACAGGGCTGTTACGCCCATGCCGATGCATTCCTGCGCGCCACGCCGGGCATGGCGATGGAATCGCTGCACAACCTCGTTCCGGTTGCGCCCATCGCCGAAGTCGGCATCAACCGGCGCGATGAGCTGGACCGCCGTTTGCAGCTGGCGAAGCATGAGAAGCTGGTGCTGGTCAGCATGGGCGGCATTGCCAGCCGACTGCCTGTCGAACGTTGGCCGCGCGTGGAGGGCGTGCGCTGGCTGATGCAAGGCAGCTGGCAGGCGGCGCATCCTGATGCCATCGCGCTCGAATCGCTGGGCATGAGCTTCGCCGACCTGCTGGCTAGCAGCGATGCGCTGGTGTGCAAGCCGGGTTATGGCAGCTTCGTCGAGGCCGCATGCAGCGGGGTGCCGGTGCTCTATGTCAGCCGCGCCGACTGGCCGGAATCGTACCCCCTGATCGCGTGGTTGCAACAGCAGGGTGTTTGCCGCGAGGTTACGCGGCAGGCTCTGGAGGAGGGGAGGATCGCTGCTGAGCTGGAAAGCTTGTGGGGCGCATTGCCCTCAGGGCCGGTCATTCCAGAAGGCGCAGAACAACTTGCGGAGTGGCTGGCCGGGAAACTGGTTGCGGGGAGTCAGCTCATAGCAGGTGCGCGCAACTGAAATGCCCCGATTTACTGGGCGGCAAACCGATAGCTGTTCTTGCCGGCCTTTTTGGAAATGTACATTGCATCGTCCGCCAATTTGACCAGAGTTTCCTGGCTTTCGGTATCGTCCGGAAAAATGGAAATGCCGATACTGCAACCGATCGTGCAGGCGTTTCCGTTGATCACGAAGGGGCGGGAAAGTGAACCGTAAACTTTCGCTGCCACCCGCGCCACGTTGTCCTGGTGGCCGATATTGTTGAGTATGAATATGAATTCGTCGCCGCCTATGCGCGCCACCGTATCCATGTCGCGCGCACTTTCAGTCAGCCGCTCGGCTACCATCCTGAGCACGCTATCGCCGACTTGATGTCCGTACTCATCGTTGATTTGTTTGAAACCATCCAGATCCAGATAAAGAATGGCGAACTTCTGTTTGTAGCGTCTGGCACGCGCAACAGCCTGATCCAGCCGGTCAAAGAACAGGGTGCGGTTGGGCAGATCGGTCAGCGCATCGAAATGCGCCAGTTGCTCGATTCTTTGCTCTGCGGACTTGCGCTCGGAAATATCGCGGACAACACTGAACATCAATTTTTCATTATTCAACTCAATGATCTTGACGTGGGTTTCCACCGGCATCGGCAGACCGCTCTTGCGCCGGTGCGCCGATTCGAAAACCGCAATGCCAAACTTCTCGATATCGTCCATGCGCTTGGGCGCTTTTGCGGAAAATTCGGGCGGAGTCAGTTCGGTGATGTGCATCCCGACGACTTCCTGTTTGGTGAAGCCCAGACGTTCGTGTCCCGTGCGATTGATGTCGCGGATCGTCCCGTGCATGTCGAGAACCAGCAGGCCGTCGGTGGCAAGGTCAAAAAGAATACGGTATCTGTCTTCGCCCATGATGCATTGCCGGGGTTAGTGCATGTGTCCGCCTTCGCCATGCACATGCCCGTGCTCCAGTTCTTCTGCGGTGGCTTTGCGCACGCCTGTCACGGTGCAGTTGAACGTCAGGGTCTTGCCGGCGAGCGGATGATTGCCGTCCACGGTGACTTCGTCGTCGGTCACGTCGACCACGGTGAACAGCATGAAATCTTCCTCGTCCGACGCTTCCGGCGCGCCTTCGAACTGCATGCCGATGGCGACTTCTTTCGGGAAGGAGCTGCGCGGCTCGACTTCGACCAGGCTGTGGTCGTATTCGCCGAAGGCATCATCGGGCTCCATCGTGACGCTGCATGTGTCGCCCACCCCCTTGCCGTGCAGGGCCTCCTCGACCATAGGGAAGATGCCGTCATAACCGCCGTGCAGATAGCTGATCTGCTCGTCGACCTTCTCCAGCAATTCGCCGGTGGAGTCGAACAATTCGTAGTTCAGGGAGACAATCGTGTCTTTGGCGACTTTCATTTCAGTTCCTTTATCAGATTTAACATTTCCTGCGCATGTCCGTGCGCATGAACTCCGTACATGGCGTGGTGCAGCTTGCCCTGCTTGTCTATTACAAATGTGGAACGCTGGATGGAAAGCTTCTTGTGCCCGTCCACTTCCTTTTCATACATCACGCCATAACGCTTGCAGACGCGGGCATCGGGATCGGACAACAACAGCACGGACAGGCCGTATTTGTCGCGGAACGAGGCATGGCTGAGGCAGTCGTCGCGGCTGACGCCGATCACGACCGTGTCGAATTTGGCGAACTCCTCTTCGAGTTCGCTGAATTCGTTGGCCTCCATCGTGCAGCCGGGCGTGTCGTCCCTGGGGTAGAAATACAGCACGATATTCTTTCTGCCCTGCAACGACGTGAGCGTAAAAGTCTCCATGTCGGCATCGGGCAGCTCGAAGTGCGGCGCTTCCATTCCGGCGGTGAGTGGTACGGACTGCGGCATAGACATTTCTCCCTGTGCTGCATTTTAAACACATTTACGGCGTGCCATAAAGTTTTTTCACTCCGCGCCCAAGCGCCCCGGGAGGGCTATAATCTTGCCGATGAAAAACCAACTTACCCTGCTGGGCGGGCTGACTGTCCAAGAGTTCCTGCGCGACTACTGGCAGAAAAAGCCGCTGTTGATCCGCCAGGCGATCCCGGCCTTCGAAGGTTTGCTTGATCCGCAACAACTGTTAGCGCTCGCTTGCACGGAAGATGCGCAGGCGCGCCTGGTGACCCAGTCACGCGGCAAGTTCGATCTGCGGCATGCCCCGTTCGAGCCCGGGGATTTTGCCGGTTTTGGCAAAGCCAAGTGGACGGTGCTGGTGCAGGGGGTGAATCATCACCTGCCGGAAGCGGCGGCCTTGCTCAAACATTTCTCGTTCATCCCGCATGCGCGTCTGGATGACCTGATGGTGAGCTATGCGCCCAAGGGCGGCGGGGTCGGGCCGCACTTCGATTCCTACGACGTGTTCCTGCTGCAAGGGGCGGGGCATCGCCGCTGGCAGATATCCACGCAGGCGGATCGCAGCCTGGTTGAAGGCGCACCGCTGCGCATCCTGAAGGATTTTCGCGTCGAGCAGGAATGGGTGCTGGAGGCGGGCGACATGCTCTACCTGCCGCCGCATTGTGGGCACAACGGCATCGCGGAAGACGATTGCATGACCTATTCGATCGGCTTCCGCACACCGGCCTATCAGGAACTGGCCGAACAGTTTCTGGTGTATCTGCAGGACCGCATCGAAGTGGAGGGCATGTATGCCGACCCCGATCTGGAAACGCAAAAGCACCCGTCCGAGATCAGCGCGGCGATGCTGCGCCAGGTGGAGCAGGCGATCAAACAGGTGCGCTGGGACAGGGAAGACATCGCCAACTTCTACGGCTGCTACATGAGCGAGCCCAAGCCGCATATCTTTTTCGATGCGCCCGAGCGTCCGGTCAGTTTGGCCAAATTCAGTCAGGCGCTACAGAAGCGCGGCGTGCAGCTGGACCTGAAGAGCCAGATGCTGTGCCATGCCGGATGGATATTCATCAACGGCGAGGCGTTCCGGCCGGAGAGTCGCGACTATCCGCTGCTGCGTGCGCTGGCGGACGAGCGCAACTTGCCGGCCTTGGCGGATTGCACGGATGAATTGCGCGAACAGCTGTACCAGTGGTATCGGGACGGCTATATTTACCCTGCATGAATCACGGGAGCGGACCATGAACGACAGCGCATTGCAACATACCAAACTGGACGGCATCCAGGACTATACCGCCGCCCTCGACACGCTGTGCAAGCTGGCGCAGCGCAACCTGTATCTGTTCGAGAAGAATTTCGACGGGATGGGTTTCAATTCGGAAGCGCGTTACATGACGCTGCGCAATTTCCTGCTCGCCAACCCGGCTCACCGGCTGTTCGTGCTGGCGCACGACACGCACTATCTCTCCACGTTATGCCCGCGCATGATGATGCTGTTGCGCCAGTTCGGCGCCAGCATGTTCATCTACCAGACACCGAAGAATCTGCAATACATCTCCGAGCCGTTTTCCGTCGCGGACGATGCGCATTATGTGCGCCGTTTCCATTTCGACGATCCGCGCGGCATACTGGCGCAGCATGATCCCGAGAACGCGCGCGCATTAAAATCGCGTTTTCTGGAAATGTGGGCGCCTTCCCATCCGGGCATCTCCCCCACAAAATTAGGGCTATAGCAAATTTTTCCGCCCGGCTGGACTTCCTGTTTATAGCTGATAGAATGCGCCGCCCTTGATTTTTGCTGCACGCGGAATCGGGGAGATATTGTGCTTATTAACTTGATTCACCTAAAGGAACTGAAAATGAAATACTCTGCTCTCGTTGCCGCCCTGTTGGCGCTTACTTTGACTGCTTGCGGCGAAAAAGCCGCAGCTCCAGCTGCCGCTCCTGCCGCTGCCCCTGCTCCGGCAGCGGCTCCAGCTGCGCCAGCCGCCACTCAGGATGCTGAGCCGGCAACTGCTGCCGCAGCACCCGCTGCAGCGCCAGCAGCACCCGCTGAAGCCAAGAAGTAATATCGCTACGCAGCACAAAAAAGCCGGCGCAAGCCGGCTTTTTTGTGCGCGCGAGTATCAGGCAATCTCGCGCCACAAAATTCAATGGGGTAATTCAAGAATTCAATGGGGTCAGACTCGATTGATTGGCGGCTAATCACGCTGTATAGTGCCGCCATACCATAACCGGAGAGTAACAATGGCGCGACTACCCAGATTCGTTATCCCCGGACAGCCGCAACACATCATTCTGCGCGGCAACAACCGCACCGAAATTTTC
>JACRED010000007.1 GCA_016218415.1 Nitrosomonadales bacterium | reverse complement strand
CGCAACTGGCATTCCGGCTTCAGCTTCTTTGATGAAACCGATGATCTGTTCTTCGCTAAATCGACTCTTCTTCATTTCCGCCTCTCTTCAAAAGCGGACTTTACTAACTTCTAGGTGGTACGGTCTACGGGGAGCAGGTCAAGACAACATGCCAGCGGAAAGTTCCTGCATGCACCCGGATCAAACTATCTCTTAATCATCCAGGAATTCCTGATACATCGAAAAACCGGATTTACTGACTGCTCCTTATTTTAAAAGCTTCATGCACATCACTTAATGCACATTACTTACGTTTGACGCCCGAATAATTTCAATTGACCCGGCACCGACAAGGCCAGGCAAATGGCGGTGATGGCGAATTGCATCAGCCCGGTGCCCGGATAGGCGTTGTCATAGTAAAAAGGAGACCACACGGCGACCAGCGTAAAGAGCAGCGCAAATACCCGTTGCGCCCGGATATCCAGCCCGACGAGCCAGCGCCGCCCCAGCCAGATGCCCGCACCGGCAGCCAGCCAGCCGAAGAACATGCCGCCCAGCACGTCCACAGGCCAGTGCACCCCGCATGCGATGCGCGACAGGCCAGCCATCAAGGCGAGCAGCAGCACCAGCGCCTTGACCGATGAACTTGCCTTGTTCATGCAGAACAACCCGGCCAGCAGGAATGCCGTGGTGGTGTGGCCGGAGGGAAACGATACATGGCGCAACGCAGGCCCGATGACATGGAAACTGCCGACATCCAGCACAGCGGGCGGGCGCAGGATGTCAGGATCCTTCAGCAGGTACACCGTCACCCCCGCAAAGAACACTGTCAGCACAAATTGCCAGACCACGTCGGGGCGGCGGTGCAAAAAAGGCAGGATGAACATGATCGCGATCACGCTATCGCCCAGTATCGTGACGTGGCTCCAGAACGCATCGCCTGCGGTTGCCATTGCGCGGTTCATAGCCAGGAACAGCGCGATGTTTTCCCCGGACAGATACAGCCCGGCCATGCCGAGCAGCGCGAACAGCGGCATCCCCCACAACCAGACGTTGCGCAAGAAACTGGCCCTATTGAAACGATCAGCGGCGGAATTCATCGCACGCATAGAACGTGAATGTGGACACCAGATGCCCGCGCGACATCACCGGCACAGTATCGCGCAGCTCACACCGGGCAAACTGCCCGGGGCCCCCGGTAACCGGAGGCGCTTTTTGCTCGGGCCAGACCACCAGGATGCCGCGCGCGCCGTCCTGCGGCGAACCGAACCATATATCGAACTGGTCGTAACGGGTGTCCAGCACCTGCACCGGCGCGGGCCTCGCATACCATGCCAGGCGGCTGGCGTAGGTCCAGTTCTCGGTGAACAGCAGCGGCGCAGCGCCCGGCGTGGTGGCCAGTTCGGCGCGCAATTCATCGGCGCGGTGCGAGGCATGTACCCATCCGTACAGGTCGCGTAACGGATTTTCGTTGTCCTGGAACGGCAGCCAGGGCATGAAGAATTCGCTGAGCAATATCGCGATCACCAGCAGCGCATAAGCGGCGGAACCACGCACACTGATACGCACCCAGCGCCGGTTCCAGTGCCGGTGCAGCCAGCGCGCGATCAGCGGAATCAGCCCGGCCCAACCCAGCGAGACCCAGTGCGGCAGCGTCATCTGATAGCCGGAATTCCAGCCGAACAGCAGCAGCACCGGCACGGCCAGCGCGAGGCACAGCCACACGCCCCGCTCGCGCCAGTCGCGCAGGCTGGCTACCAAAGTGATCAGGCCGAATACGAAGATGCCGGGGCCGTACACCAGCAATTGCGCCAGCTGCGCCAGCGCGGCCCGGGTAGGGGACCAGTCCGCGTTGGCGGTGCCGTGGTGCAACTGGTAGGCGAAGGAAATCCAGTCGTGCGTGTAATTCCAGTACAGCACCGGCGTAATCAGCAGCGACGCAGCGAGCATCGCCAGCCAGGGGCCCGCACTGCGCAACACCGCCCATAGCCTGCCAGGCACCATCGCCAGCAGCACCGTCGCCACCAGCGTCACGGCGGTGTACTTGGACAGTCCCGCCAGCCCGAGCAAAACGCCCAGCCACAGCCAGTGCCGCAGCCGGTTATCCGCAAGAATCAAGTGCAGCGCCAGCAGCGTCAGCAGGCCCAGCAGCAGCAGCGGATCGTCCGGCAGCATCGACAGGCCGATCAGCTGGAACATCACGCCCGATTGCAGCAGCACCACGCTGATGAATCCCAGCCAGGGCGTTTCATGGGGGAAAAGCGTGATGGTGACCCGGTGCAGCGCCAGCGCAGTCGCCGCGAACAGCAGCGTCGGCATGATGCGCAACGCCAGGTCGGAATCCGAGACCAGCAGAACCAGCGCCTGCAGCCAGCCGATCAGCGGTGGATGGTCGTAATAGCTGCTGTCCAGATGCAGGCCGTACAGCGCGTAGTGCGCCTCGTCGGTGCCCAGGCCAACATGGGTGGACGCGACCAGCCGCAGCATGCTGGCGAGCACGACCAGCAGCAGCGAGGCCTGCCAGGGTGTCAAACGTCTGAAGAAATCCGCCATGGGTCAGGCGATACGGGCGACAACGATGCTCGTCATCGCCTTTATTGCTCCGTCCAGCCGGCGCGCAATTCGCGTGCGGTATGGAATGTCTGCTCAAGCTGCGCCGCATCGCCCGACGCCAATGCGCCACTCATTTTGTTCAGCTCGGCGATGTAGATTTGCAGTTCTTTCAGCAGGGCCTCGCGGTTCGCCAGACAGATGTCGCGCCACATTTCCGGCGAACTCGCGGCGATGCGGGTGAAATCCCGGAAACCGCTGGCGGCAAAGGATAGCAGCACATCGCGGTTGTCGCGCTGCGCCAGGTCGTGCACCAGCGCGAACGACAGCAGATGGGGCAAATGGCTCACGGCGGCGAACACGGCATCGTGCTCGGTATGGGTCAAGCGATGGACATTCGCGCCGCATTCTTCCCAGGCGGCCTGCACGCGCGCGACGGCTTGCGGGGAATTTTCCGGCAGCGGGGTCAGGATGACTTTCTTGCCCATATACAGGTCGGCACCGGCCGCCGCCGCCCCGCTCTGCTCGGCCCCGGCGATCGGGTGCGCCGGAACGAATTGCGCCACCTTGCCACCCAGTTGCGCATAGGCATCACGCACCACGTCGCTCTTGGTGCTGCCGCCATCGGTGATTAAAGTCTGTCCGCCCAGATGCAGCGCGATGCGCGACATCAGTTCCGCCATCTGCCCGACCGGGGTCGCCAGCAGCACCAGATCGGCATCGCGAACTTCGGCGGCAACGTCCTGACCGATGCGGTCGATGATGCCGAGCTCCTTCGCCTGTTGCAGGTTGCCCGCGCTACGCCCGAAGCCGACCACTTCCTCGACGACGCCCGCCTTGCGCAAAGCCAGCGCGAACGAGCCGCCGATCAGACCGACGCCGAAGATGACGATTTTTTTGAATTGTGGTTGAGACATATTTTGCTATCCGAATTTATAGAATCTCTACTGGGCACTTCTAATTGTTCGTCATTCCCGCGAAGGCGGGAATCCAGCTTTTGTAGGTTGGGTTAGCGGTTTTATCGCGTAACCCAACATCAAAATCAACTTCGCCGGGGGTAGCTCGGCACTAAACGCCGTTCGTGCTGAGCCTGTCGAAGCATGAACGACAAAAAACAAAGTCGCGGGGTGTGGCCCCGCACGCCAATTACTTTCTTTGTGCGGCCAAAGAAAGTAATCCAAGAAACGCCGCCCCGGTTTGCCGCCCACTTCGTGGGTTCCCTGCGTTGCTCGACTGGTCAGGCGGCTGCGGAACTCGCGCTACGCGCTCAAACAGTCCTCGCCGACATCCCCTGACCAGCCTCCGCTACTCGGCGGCGCACAGGGGATAAAAACCAACCCCCTAAAACCTTAAAACCGTAGGGCGGGCACGTTGTGCCCGCCCTACGCTCGCTCTGACTCTGTACCATCGATTGGAGATGCTGGTTCAACGTAGGTGCTTCTTACTCTATCTCCGAAATAATCAATTGGAGATCCAACATATCCCTGACTGCGAACATAAAGTTGCAAACACAGTGCATGAGGTGTTACGTCCGCTATAGTACTTTCTGGTGCAAATCCTCCCCGGATAAGCTCTAAAGCTCTGAGGTGATCAAGTTCTCTATCTAGCTGATGTAAATCTTCAATGCCAGTTATTTTAATTAGCTCATCTGCTTCCATGAATAAGTTATCGGCACCTATCCATCCGGCTATACTTTTATAAATACCAACGTTTTCGCAAACATACTTAATAAGTTTTGCTTGGCTGCTAGTAAGCTGAGAAAGCATATTTATAAAAATAAGATTACTTTCGTCCTTACCATTAGGAGTGCAAGACGAAGCTAATAATCCAGCCCAAAAGTTTTGCATCAAATCTTCTTCAGCCCACGAGCCGTTTTCGATGGTAGCGTATATCATTCTAGGATGCGCACCGATAGCAACTTTAACAGCTTGCTGTTCAACTAATGCCTGAGCTTTGGTAGCAATTTTTACAGCATTGTTGGCGCGCCACGCACTTACATGATCCTTCAACAGAAGGCCGAATTCTTCTGCTGCTGGCAGGCAAATACGGGCTAAGAAAGCTGATGCTCCATCAACAGTTCCTTTGGTAACGGTATTAACTGAATCCGCAATGGGCTTGATCCCTAACACATCTAAGCTATTACTTTCATTTGGCATAATACTTACCCATGAATAACATAACGCGCACAAGAACAGCCCGCATATGGCGCATTAGCCGAAAGCGTAATGCGCCGCATGAAAATCAAACATCCGGCGGGTTACGCTTTGCTAACCCGCCCTACTACTTCGTTCCCACGCGGAGCGTGGAAACGATAATCAAAAAAGTTCGTGCGCGCAGCGCACACAACACCGCTTTGCTTCTTCCTCCCCTGAGCGCCGCCGAGTAGCGCAGGCTGGTCAGGGGATTTCGGCGAGGACTGTCTGAGCGCGTAGCGCGAGTTCCGCAGCCGCCTGACCAGTCGAGCAACGCAGGGTACCCCCGCAGGGAGCGGCAAACCGGGGTCGCCTTTTCTTTGGTTACTTTCTTTTGGCGAAGCAAAAGAAAGTGACTAGCTGCCGGGCTACCCCCGGCGAAGTTGACTTTAGTCATTCATGGTTCGACAAGCTCACCACGAACGGCCTTATGTTCAACCCCTCTCCCCAACCCTCTTCCCCAAGGGGCGAGGGAGCCCCCTACAAAAATTACAGCGTCCGCCCTATCGCCTTCGCAATCCCACCCAACGTCCCCATCAAATTCTTCAGCTCCTGCGGCGTCAGCGCCTGATCCGCATCACACCATGCCTCGCACGGATTCGGGTGCATCTCGACCAGCAGGCCATCCGCACCGGCGGCAACCGCCGCTTGCGACAACGCGGCGACCATCCACGCCTTGCCGCCCGCATGCGAGGGATCGACGATCACCGGTAGGTGCGTTTCTTTCTTCAGCACCGGGATCGCGGTCACGTCCAATACATTTCGGTAGTAGGTCTCGAAGGTGCGGATGCCGCGCTCGCAGAAGATGATGTTGTGGTTGCCGCCCGCCGCGATGTATTCCGCCGCCATCAGCCATTCGCTGATCGTGGCAGACATACCGCGCTTGAGGATCACCGGTTTGTTGATACGCCCGACTTCCTTGAGCAGGTCGAAGTTCTGCATGTTGCGCGTGCCGATCTGGATCACGTCCACGTCGTATTCCATGAAGGTGTCCAGCATGCGGATGTCCATCAGTTCCGTGACGATGGGCAGTTTGTATTTGCTGGCGGCCTTGCGGAAGATGTCCAGTCCTTCCTTGCCCTTGCCCTGGAAGGTATACGGGCTGGTACGCGGCTTGAACGCGCCGCCGCGCATCAATCGGCAGCCCGCCTCATGCACGAACTTCGCCGACAGGTCCATCTGTTCCTGAGTCTCCACCGAACAGGGTCCGGCGATGATCTGGATCTGGTTGCCACCCAGCGGGATGCCGCAAATATCCACAACGGTATTTGCCTTGTGCGATTCGCGTGACACGATCTTGTACTGCTTGGCGATGTGCATCGCCGACTCCACACCGGGAAGCGGCGTGAACATCTCCTCGCTCAGCGGGCGCTCGTCGCCGATCGCGCCGATCACGGTGCGTTCGATACCGCGCGAAATGTTGGCCTGCAATCCTGCCGCTTCCAGCTTCTTCACCACTGCACCGATCTGTTCGTCGGTGACGTCCCTGCCCATTACAATAATCATTGCTTCTCTCCACGGGCATGGTCAACGTGACCATCCCTACTTAATGAATCCCGCATGCCCGTTCCCCCACCTCAATCCTCCCCCGCAAGCGGGAGAGGAGGCGAACGAACGCTACGCGAGATTTTCCGTTAACGCCTGCTTCAATGCAGACAAAAATTTTTCATTTTCGGCTTCCGTACCGATGCTCACGCGCAGGTATTCGGCCATATCGTAGCTTGCCACCGGGCGCACGATCACGCCCAATTGCAGCAGGCGGCGGTACATCTTCATGCTATCGCCGATCTTGAAACTGATGAAGTTGCCGTAAGACGGAATATATCCCAGCCCGAGTTGGGCCAGCCCTGCCGTGATCTGCTTCATGCCGCGCAGGTTCAGCTCGAACGTCTGCCGGACAAAATCCGCATCATGCAATGCCGCCACGGCTGCGGCCTGCGCGACGCTGTTGACGTTGAACGGCTGGCGCACGCGGTTGACCATGTCGGCCACCTGCGCATCGGCGAACGCATAACCCACGCGCAAACCGGCCAGGCCATAAGCCTTGGAGAAGGTGCGCGAGATGATCAGGTTGGGGAATTCCTTCAGCCATTCCACCGAATCGTAACGCTTGTCTTCCGGCAGGTATTCGTTGTACGCCTCGTCCAGCACCACCAGGATATTCGCGGGCAAAGCGCGCATGAATGACAGCAAATCCGCTGCACTCAGGAAAGTACCGGTCGGATTGTTCGGGTTGGCGATGAACACCAGCTTGGCCTTGTGCTCGATTGCAGCCTTGAGCATTGCTTTCAGATCGTGGCCGAAAGCGATCGCGGGCACGCTGACGCCGACCCCGCCCACCGCCTGCGTCGCCAGCGGATATACCGCAAAGGCATGGTCCGAATACACCGCCTTGTCGCCCACCGTCAGAAACGCGCGGGCGGTCAGCTCCAGCATGTCGTTGGAACCGTTGCCCAGCACGATGCGCGCGTGCTCGACACCGTAGCGTCTGGACAGCGCATCCTTCAGCTCGTAGCCGTTGCCATCCGGGTATAGCGCGATGGTTTTGATCGCTTCCTGCATCGCCGCTGTAGCCTGCGGGCTGCAACCGAGCGGGTTCTCGTTGGAGGCCAGCTTGACGATGCCGGCGATGCCCAGCTCGCGCTCCAGCTCGGAGATCGGCTTGCCGGGCTGGTAAGGCGCGATGGCGCGGATGTAGGCCGGAGCCAGTTCAGAGTAATTCATCTTTTAATCAACACACATTTATTTATTCACAACATAGCGACAGAAATCGTAGCGAGCGGATCGACATTGGGGAAGCCCGGAGCACAGGCACCGGAGTGTACATAAAGTACATGAGGATGCCGAGCACCGCGCGACCCCGATGCCGGTTCGCGCAGTAGATTTATGCGCTATGTAGCCACTGGATACGAACCCAGCACCTTCACGAAAGCCGCGATCTGCTTGAGTTCGGACAGTGCAGCGGCGACCTTGACATCGGCCAGATGCCCTTCGATATCCACGAAAAATACATATTCCCAAAGTCCCGAGCGCGCAGGACGCGATTCCAGCTTGGTCATGCTGACGCCGTTCTTCGCGAGCGGAACCAGCAAGTCATGCACCGCGCCGGGACGGTTTGCGGCGGACATCACCAGCGAGGTCTTGTCCCTGCCCGAGGGCGCGACCTGCTGGTTGCCCAGCACCAGAAAGCGCGTGGTGTTCTTCGCATCGTCCTCGATATTTGCCACCAGCACATCCAGCCCGAACAACGCCGCCGCCTGGCTGCCCGCTATCGCGGCACTGTGCGGATTTTCGGCTGACAGGCGCGCCGCTTCGGCATTGCTGGAAACGGGGATGCGCGCAGCCTGGGGCAGGTTGGAGTTCAGCCAGCCCTGGCACTGCCCGAACGACTGGGGGTGCGAGTACACCGCCCTGATCGCACCCGATTCGCTGTGTCGCCCCAGCAAACACTGGTGTATCGGTAACATCACCTCCCCGCAGATTTGCAGCGGGCTTTGCATCAGCATATCCAGCGTGCGGCTCACCGCGCCCTCGGTGGAGTTCTCCGCGGGCACGACACCATAATGCGCCGCGCCGCTTTCCACCGCGCGGAACACATCGTCTATGGTCGTGCAGGATTGCGCCTGTATCGCGCTGCCGAAACGCTTCAGTGCTGCCGCTTCGGTGAATGTCCCTTCCGGGCCGAGATAGGCGACCATCAGCGGCGCTTCCAGCGCGCGGCATTGCGACATCACCTCGGTGAACAATTGCGCCACGGCGGCATTGCTCAGCGGCCCGTGATTGTTCTGCTGCATGCGCTGCAACACCTGCGCTTCGCGCTCGGGACGCAGCACCACACCGTTGTCTTTCAGGTGGCCGATCTGCTGCGCGAGTGCGGCGCGCTGATTGACGAGTTTCAGCAACTCGTCATCGAGGCCGTCGATCTGCACACGCAGTTGTTTCAGCTTATCGCTCATGATTCATTCGGCAGCGGCAGGTCGCGCACCATCAACACACCCGGAATGGCGGCGATCTGCGCGATCAGCTTGGCCGGGATCGCGCTGTCTGTATCCACCAGCGTGTAGGCCATCTCGCCGCGCGACTTGTTCATCATGTTGTGGATGTTGATGCCCGCCCCCGCCAGCGTGCCGGAAATCTGCCCCAGCATGTTCGGCACGTTGGCATTGGCGATCGCCAGGCGGAACGCCGATTCGCGCGGCATCGCGATGTTGGGGAAATTCACCGTATTGACCACGTTGCCGTGCTCCAGATAATCGCGAAGTTGCTCGACCACCATCACCGCGCAATTGTCCTCCGCCTCCTGCGTGGAAGCGCCCAAGTGCGGCAGCGCGATCACGCCAGGGTTGCCGTGCGTCTTGTTGGTCGGGAAATCACACACGTAGCAGCGGACATGCTTGCTCCCCAGCCCGGCCAGTATCGCATCCTCATTGACGATGGCATCGCGCGAAAAATTCAGCAGCACACTGCCCGCCTTCATCGCCTGCACGCGCTTCTCGTCTATCAGGTTGCGCGTGGCGTCCAGCAGCGGCACATGCAGGCTGACGAAATCGCTGTGCTTGAGCAGGTCTTCCACGCTGTGCGCCTTCTTCACCTGCGAAGGCAGGCTCCATGCCGCGTCCACGGTGATCTCCGGGTCGAAACCGATCACGTTCATGCCCAAACCGATGGCGGCGTCGGCCACCAGCCGGCCTATCGCGCCCAGGCCGATGATCCCCAACGTGCGCCCGCGCAGCTCGGTGCCCGCATAGTGCTTCTTGCCGTCTTCGACCAGCCTGTGCAGCGTCGCATCGTCGCCGTGCAAACTCGCGGTAAAGTGCAGTGCGGGAACGATGTTGCGCGAGGCCAGCAGCATGCCGGTGACGACCAGCTCTTTCACCGCGTTGGCGTTCGCGCCCGGCGCGTTGAACACCGGCACGCCGCGCTCGCTCATCTTCTTCACCGGCACGTTGTTGGTTCCCGCGCCGGCGCGCGCGATGGCCATCACCGTTTTGGGGATGTGCATCTCCAGCATGTTGTGCGAACGCACCATGATCGCATCCGGCTCGGCGATCTCGGCGCCGACCTGATAAGCGCCTGCAGGAAAACGTTTCAGCCCTTGGGCAGAAATTTTGTTGAGCGTGAGAATGCGATATGGGTTAGTCATTTTTATTACCTGCGCTGTTACTCCGGTTTAGTTGGAACGATAACAATCCGGTAGGGTGGGCGTAGCCCACGCGGGCGGCATGCAAACAGGCACCACGTGGGCTACGCCCACCCTACAACTGCTGTCAGTTATTTTTTTGGGCGAACTCATTCATGAAGTCCACCAGCGCCTGTACGCCCTCCAGCGGCATGG